>NZ_JBHTCF010000015.1:0-218120 GCF_042665355.1 Streptomyces monticola
AGACGGGGTATCAACATATCTGGCGTTGACTTTTGGCACGCTGTTGAGTTCTCAAGGAACGGACGCTTCCTTTGTACTCACCCTCTCGGGCTTTCCTCCGGGCGCTTCCCTTCGGTCTTGCGTTTCCGACTCTATCAGACTCTTTCGTGTCCGATTCCCGGTCGAAGCGGGTTTCGCTTTCCGGCCTTTCGGCCTTCCGGCGGTGTTGACTCTATCAGATCCTTTCGGGCCTGATTCCCAGTCAACTGGGCTTGTCTTTGCGGCTGTTGGGCCGTTCCGACGAGTGAGACTTTAGCGGAATCGCGGCCCCGGACCTAATCGGGGTGCGTTCTCTCGAACGCGGATTCCTCATTCCGCAAAAGCGCACGAAAAGAAGACCGCGACTGGCGCGGTTCGCTTCGAGAGTTCTTGCTGAATGGCTGTCCGGGGACCAACCGGAGTCGGTGCTCACGTCGGACAACTCGCAGGACTCTACGTAGACGCGTAGGGCGTGTCAACTCGGTGCGTACGGCCCTCGCCTTGCCGTCATAAGGGCCTGTGACGGCCGGCCCGGGAGGTGCGGTACCTAAGGCTCAGCGGTCGTGGCCGTTCGGCCGATCTCCGGGCGGGAGCTGTTTCCTAGCGTGGAAGGCTGTCCGATCGCCTCTGGCTGGAGCCCGACCTTGTCGACTGTGCCGTGCCTTCCCCGACGTATCGCCGCAGTGTCCGCCGCTGTCGCCGCGGCTCTGGCGGTGTCGGCGGCGCCTGCGGGGGCTCATGTGTCGGAGGGCGGTGAGCACATCGCCGTGCTGCGGGCCCGGGTTCTCGACCGTGTGAACGCGCAGCTGGAGAGCGAGCTCGTACGGCTGCACGAGAACGGCGGGCGTGCGGCGGAGACGGCCGAGGTGGAGCGGCGGCTGCGGCACGGGTGCGAGGTGGCCGAGCAGCTGCACCTGGTGGCCCGGCCGGACGGACGTTCCTAGCGAGTGGTCAGCCGTTGCCGGAGGCGAGCTGGCGGCTGCGGTCGCGGGCGGCTTCGAGGGCCGCGATGAGGGCCGCGCGTACACCGTGGTTCTCGAGTTCACGGATGGCGTTGATGGTGGTGCCGGCGGGGGACGTGACGTTTTCGCGGAGTTTGACCGGGTGTTCGCCGCTGTCGCGCAGCATCACGGCGGCACCGATGGCGGCCTGGACGATGAGGTCGTGGGCCTTGTCCCTGGGCAGGCCGAGCAGGATGCCGGCGTCGGTCATGGCCTCGACCAGGTAGTAGAAGTACGCCGGGCCCGAGCCGGAGAGGGCGGTGCAGGCGTCCTGCTGGGTCTCGGGGACGCGCAGGGTCTTGCCGACGGCGCCGAAGATCTCCTCGGCGTGGGTGAGGTCGTCGCGGGAGGCGTGGCTGCCGGCCGAGATGACCGACATGCCCTCGTCGACCAGGACCGGGGTGTTCGGCATGACGCGGATGACGGGGGTGCCGTCGGCGAGGCGCTCTTCGATGAAGGCGGTGGTGATACCGGCGGCCGCGCTCACGACCAGGCGGTCGGCGGTGACGTGGGGGGCGAGTTCGTCGAGGAGCTTGCCCATGTCCTGCGGCTTGCAGGCGAGGATCAGGGTGTCCGCCTGCTTGGCGGCGTCGGCGTTGCTGACCGGGTCGACGCCGTAGCGGGTGCGGAGTTCCTCGGCGCGCTCGGCACGGCGGGTGGTGACCAGGAGGTCGGCGGGGGCCCAGCCGGCCCTGATCATTCCGCTGAGCAGGGCCTCGCCGATCTTGCCGGTGCCGAGGACTGCGACTTTCTGGGTCATGAGCGGCTGCCTTCCGTGAGTCGTCCCCGGCCATCCTCGCATCGGGGTCCGGTGGTCGGCCGGGGTGTCCGATGGGCGGTACGCCGTGCGGCTCAGGTGGTGCGGCGGCGCAGGGTGGCGGCGCCCAGGGCGAGGACGAGCAGGGCGCAGGCGGCGACGATGAGGACGTCGCGGATGAAGTCGGCGGTGACGTCGGTGTGCCGCAGGACCTCGTTCATGCCGTCGACGGCGTACGACATGGGCAGGACGTTGGAGATCTGCTCCAGGACGGGGTGCATGTTGCCGCGGGCGGTGAACAGGCCGCAGAGGAGGAGCTGGGGGAAGATCACGGCCGGCATGAACTGGACCGCCTGGAACTCGGACGCGGCGAAGGCGGAGACGAACAGGCCGAGTGCCGTGCCGAGCAGGGCGTCGAGGAGCGCGACGAGCAGCAGCAGCCACGGCGAGCCGATGACGTCGAGGCCGAGGGCCCACAGGGCGAGGCCGGTGGCGAGGGCGGACTGGATGACCGCGAGGGTGCCGAAGGCCAGGGCGTAGCCGGCGATCAGGTCGGCCTTGCCGAGGGGCATGGCGAGGAGGCGTTCGAGGGTGCCCGATGTGCGTTCGCGCAGGGTGGCGATGGACGTGACCAGGAACATCGTGATCAGCGGGAAGATGCCGAGCAGCGAGGCGCCGATGCCGTCGAAGGTGCGCGGGCTGGCGTCGAAGACATAGCGGAGCAGCAGCAGCATCACGCAGGGGACGAGCAGCATCAGGGCGATCGAGCGCGGGTCGTGGCGCAGCTGCCGCAGTACCCGGGCCGCTGTGGCGAGAGTGCGGGCCGCCGAGAAGGTCGTGCCGGTGCCGGCGGGGGCGGCGGTGGTCGCTGTGGTGGTCATCGCGCCGACTCCTTCGGCTGGTCGGTGCCCCGGCGGGCGTTGGCTTCGTCGACGAGGCGCAGGAAGGCGGCCTCGACGGTGTCCGTGTTCATACGGGTGCGCAGGGCGTCCGGGGTGTCGTCGGCCAGGATCTCGCCCTCGCGCATGAGCAGCAGGCGGTGGCAGCGCTCGGCCTCGTCCATGACGTGGGAGGAGACCAGGAGGGTGGTGCCGCGTTCGGCGATGGCGTGGAAGAGGTTCCACAGGTCGCGGCGGAGCACCGGGTCGAGTCCCACGGTCGGCTCGTCGAGGACGAGGACCTCCGGGCTGCCGAGCAGGGCGACCGCGAGGGAGACGCGGCTGCGCTGGCCGCCGGAGAGGTTCCCGGCGAGCGCGTCGGCGTGCGAGGTGAGGTCCACGTCGGCGATGACGTCGGTGACGTTGGCGTGGCGGCGCTGAGCGGCCGCGCGACCCGGGGTGAGGATCGCCGCGAAGTAGTCGAGGTTCTGGCGGACCGTCAAGTCGGCGTAGACGGACGGGGCTTGGGTGACGTAACCGATGCGGGAGCGCAGTGCGGCGTCGCCCGCCGGGCGGCCGAGGACCTCCAGGGTGCCGGTGACCTTGGCCTGGGTGCCGACGATGGCGCGCATCAGGGTCGACTTGCCGCAGCCGGACGGGCCGAGCAGGCCGGTGATCTGGCCCCTTGGCACATCGAAGGCGAGCTGGTGGAGAACGGTTCGAGGGCCGCGTACGACGGTGAGGCCATCGGCGTGGATGGCGGGAGCGGCCGGGTCCGGGGGCGCCGTCTCCGGCGCGGACGCCGAATAATTCATCATGTGATGAATAATGCGCCTGGCCGGGTGAAGCGTCAAGGGGACACGGGGCCCGGCCCCGGCCCCGGCCCCCTGCCGCGGTCGGGGGCCGGGGCTGCCCGGGCCTGGTCCGGCCCCGGCCGGTTCAGCCGAGGTAGGGGACCCTGCGGGCGGCCACGGGGTGGCGGGACACGGTGTGGAGGAGGCGGACGGTGTTGCGGACGACCTGTTCCTTCGTGACGGCGGCGGGGCGGCCCGTGAGGATCAGTTCCCGTGGGGAGTCGTCGGCGCGGACCTTCTGGATCACGCCGTCGTGGCGGCCCAGGCTGACGCACTGGATGAGATAGCCGAAGCGCGGAGGACGTGGGGCCGTGCCCTTGAGGGAGGCGATGACCGAGGCCGCCGCCTGCCCTCCGGTGGGCAGGGCCGTGGCACAGGCCATCCGGAGCAGACTGCCGTCGCGGGCCCGGCGGGCGGACGCGTCGCCGGCAGCGTAGACATCGGGGTGCGAGGTGGAGCGCTGGGTCGCGTCGACCTCGATACGGCGCGAGACAGGGTCGAGGGCGAGCCCGGCGGCGGCCGCGAGTTCGGTGTTGGGGATCATCGAGGCCGCCCAGACGACCGCGTCCGCGTCCACTTCGGCCGGGTCGGACACCCGGCGCCCCTCGGTGAGCGAGACCGTGACGCCGAGGGTGTCGAGGGCGGCGCGGACATGGTCGCGGCCCTTGCGGGAGAGGCTCTCCGCCAGGCCGCTGGAGAGCAGCTCGACCTCCCAGGCGGGGTGGGACTCGGCCAGTTCCGCGGCCATCTCGATCCCCGTGAGACCGCCGCCCACGACGGCGATCCGGCCCGGGCCGTCCAGCAGGCGCTTGTGGAGTCCGGCGGCGGATTCGGCGGTGTAGGCGCGGGGGTCGCCGTTGCCATCGCCATGGCCGTTTCCATTGCCACTGCCACTGCCACTGCCACTGGCGTCGCCGTCGCGGACCGTGTCCTGAACGGCCGGGATGGCGGTGCGGCTGCCCAGGGCGTAGACGAGGCGGTCGTACGTGAGGCTGCGGCCGTCGTCCGTGGTCACTGCGCGCGCGTGGAGGTCGATTCCGGTGGCCCGTGCCGCGAGGTGCTCGATGCCCCTGCGCACGGTGAACACGCTCAAAGGGTGGGTGACTTCGGGGCGGCCCGCTGCCAGTTCGTGCAGGCGGACGCGTTCCGTGAAGCGGTCGCTCGGGTCCACCAGCGTCACGCGCGCGTGCGGGGCGATACGGAGGGCGGACAGGAGGCCCGCGTAGCCCGCGCCGAGGACCACGACGTGTGGGCGGGGGTGCCGGGGGCGGGGGTGCCGGGCTCGAAGTTCGGGAGTCGTCGTCATATCGAGGGGACGACGCAGCCGCTTGCGATGTGACACGGCCCCAGGGGTCAGACCTCGCTCAGGTCCAGGTGGCCGAGCTTGTCCGGGTTGAGGACCGCGTCGACCGCCGTGATCCGGCCCGCGTACACCGTGAACGCGAACACCATCGCGAGGTCCCGCTCCGGGACGACCACGACCAGGCCGGGTGCGCCGTTGACCTCACGTACCGCCACCCGGCCCGTCTCCGGGTCCAGGCCGCGGGCGATACGGGCCGCGAAGCGCGCCACCTGCTCCGCTCCGAGCACCGGCACCCGGGCCGCGAACACCCTGCCGCCGCCGTCCGAGCGCCAGACGACCTCGGGGTCGAGCACCCGCAGGAGCCCGTCCATGTCCCCCTCGACCGCGGCCGCCAGAAACGCGTCGACCGCCTTGCGGTGCTCACCCCGGTCGACCGAGCGGCGCGGCGCCTCGCCTCGTACTCGCCTGCGGGCGCGGGACGCCGACTGCCGTACGGAGTCCGGGGTGCGGCCCACCACGTCGGCGATCTCGCGGAACGGCACCGAGAACACGTCGTGCAGGACGAAGGCGGTGCGCTCGGCCGGAGTGAGCCGTTCCAGAACGGTGAGGACGGCCATGCCCACCGACTCGTCGAGTGTCGCCCGGTCCTCGGGTCCCGGTGCTTGCGGACTCCCCAGGGGCGCCGCCTGTGCGGCCCCGCTCACCACGGGCTCGGGCAGCCAGGGCCCGACGTAGGACTCGCGGCGGGCGCGGGCCGAGCCCAGCTGGTCGTAGCAGATACGGCTGACGACGGTCGTGAGGTAGGCGCGCGGGTCATCGGCCTCGCCGTCCGGCAGGGACTGCCAGCGCAGCCAGGTGTCCTGGACCGCGTCGTCGGCGTCGGCGACCGAGCCGAGGATGCGGTAGGCGATGCCCCACAGGCGGGGGCGGTGTTCCTCGAAGAGCGCGAGTTCCGCCATGAACCGATCATGCCAGCCGATGCGGGCGGCGGTGCGACCCACCCCGGCCAGGTGCGGCCGCACCGTAGCCCTCAACTCCGTACGCCCACCGCGGCCCTCAACTCCGCACGCCCACCGCACCCCTCAACTCCGCACGCCCACCGTCAGATCCACCGCGAACGCCTCCTCGACCATCGCGTCGGGGAAGGTCCGCAGCACCTCGGCCCGCTCCCTGGCGAGAAGCGGGGCGGCGGCCTCCGGGCCTATCGCGGCGAAGTAGGAACGGCTGCCCAGGTGAGCCATGTGGAGGTCGAGGGGAACGCGCCGGCTCCAGTGCAACTGCCGCTGCACCGGGCGCAGTTCGGGAGCGATACGGGCGATGATCGCAGGGGCTTCGGGGGCGATGCCGCGGGCGTGGTAGCCGGGCAGGGTGCGCTTGAGGCGGCGTTCCTGCTCGGCGCACCAGTCGACGGCGGGGTCGGGGAAGTTCCACCACAGGGCGAGGGCGCCGCCGGGGGCGAGGACCCGGCTCGCCTCCGGGAGCGAGCGCTCCGGCTCGGTCCAGTGCCAGGCCTGCGCATAGGTGATCAGGTCGGCGGTGCCGTCCGCGAACGGCAGCGCGTCGCCCACCGCGCGCACCAGCGGGACGTCCGGGAGCCCGGCGCCGAACTGGGCACCCATACCGGGTCCCGGTTCGACCGCGACGACCCGCGCACCGCGCCCGGCGAGCAGACGGGTGGCGATGCCGGTGCCCGCGCCGACGTCGAGGGTGCGGGCGCCGAGCAGCGGACGGCCGATGAACTCCTCGACGGCGTCGAGGAGTTCGGGCGGATAGCCGGGGCGTGCGTCCGCGTACTGGGCGGCCACCGTGTCGAAGGAGAGCGCGAAGTCCGTCATACGGCCATGGTCGGGTGCGGCATGCGGCCATGGTCGGGTGCGGCATGCGGCCATGGTCGGGTGCGGCACCCCGCGCAGGCCGTTACTTCCGCTTCTTCTTGCGGCCCGACGGGTTGCCCGTGCGCCGGGCGGAGCGGCGTTCGTACTGCTCGCGGGCCGTTTCGTACTCACCGCGGCGCAGCTTCTCGCCCGGGGCCTCCGTCAGGGAGCGGAAGAAGTACGCGAGCAGGACGCCGACGAAACCGATGGCCATCATCGTGCGCAGCGACTGCTGTTGCTGCGGGTCGAGGCGTTTGCCGTACGAGTCCCAGGTGCGGCGGAACGCGATGGCGCTGCAGATCGCGAAGACCACCACGACCAGGAGGTTCACGAAGCTGCCCACCTTCGCGATCTCCAGGCCCTGGTAGGCGAAGCGCAGCAGGAAACAGCCCGCGGCCGCCGCGGCGAGGGAGCCGACGGCCACGCCCGCGCGACGCAGGGCGTATCCGCCGGAGTGGTCGACCCAGGTCGTACCGAAGAAACGGATGGACTCGGGCTCGGGGCCGCCGGCGGGGACCTGACTGCGGTCGGTTTCGTCGCTCACGCCCTCGATTATCGCCCGGCACGGCCCTTCGGAGGGATCTCGGGCGGATACGGAGTGGTTGCTACCGCCCCCGCGCCGCCCTGGCTCCCCCGCCGGACCGCTAGTTTGGTGCGGCGGCCGTGGTCCGGGACACAGGGCGGATCCGGAGCGGACTCAGGGCAGAGGGCGGCCGCGTGAGACGGGGGAGGTCGGTGGCTGTGCGGCTGCGGTCAGGCGATCCGGAGGCCATCGGGGGCTATCCGCTCGAGCGACGGCTCGGCGCGGGCGGCATGGGCACCGTCTATCTGGCGCGTACGGCGTCGGGGCGGCGGGTGGCGATCAAGCTCATCCACCGGCAGTACGCGGACGACGAGGAGTTCAGGACCCGGTTCCGGCAGGAGGTGTCGGCGGCCCGGCGGGTCAGCGGCGCCTTCACCGCGGCCGTCGTCGACGCCGACCCCGAGGGCGAGCACCCGTGGATGGCGACGGCGTACATCGAGGGCCCCACGCTCTCCCAGCGGATCACCGACGAGGGCCCGCTCGGCGGCCGCGAGCTGCGCACGCTCGCGGTCGGCCTGACCGAGGCGCTGCGCGACATCCACCGCGCGGGCGTCGTGCACCGCGACCTCAAGCCGTCGAACGTCGTCCTGTCGGGCGAGGGCCCACGGGTGATCGACTTCGGTATCTCGCGGGCCGCGGACAACCAGACACTCACCATGACGGGCCGGGTCATCGGCACCCCGCCGTTCATGTCGCCCGAGCAGCTGCAGTCGCCGCGGGATGTCTCCGCGTCGTCCGATGTGTTCTCCCTCGGCACGCTGCTCGTGTACGCGGCGACCGGGCAGGGGCCCTTCGACGCGGACAGCCCGTACATGACCGCGTATCAAGTGGTCCATGAGGCACCGGAGCTGGGGGCGGTCCCCGAGCCGTTGCGGAGGGTCGTCGAGCCCTGTCTCAGCAAGGACCCGGCGGGCCGGCCGTCCGCCGGTGAGCTCCTGGCCGGGCTGCTCGCGCTGCCGGAGGAGTTCGGGGCGCCGACGGCTGCCGCCGACGCCGGGGCACGGGGCCCGCACGACACGGAGACCCGGCTCCTGTCGGGGGCGGGGCGCCGGTCGGGCACCGAAACGACGGCCGCCCCCGGGGAACGCGGTCGTGGCCGTACCGCCATCGGCCGTGGTCTGCGCACCCGTTGGCGCGCGGTGCTCGCCGCCGCCGTCGCGGTCGCCGCCATCGCGGGCGGCGTCGCGCTGCTCAGGCCGGGCGGCGGCGACGGCCAGGACGCCGCGCAGGGAGCCGACGGCGGGCCCCGCTCGGTGACGGCCACCGGCGAGGCGCTGCCCGCGGGCTTCAAGCCCTGGCAGGTGACGGTGCGCGGCGGTGCGGACGTGCCCGACGAGCTGCGCTGCGAACCGCACGCCGGGGCGCTGTACTGCGGGGGCGGCGGGGTCGTCGCCACCCGCCTGAAGGTCTCCAACGGCAAGGCGGAGTGGACGGTGAAGAGCCCCGGCGTCCCGACGGTGGGCATGCATCTCGTCGGCGTCACCGGCAGCGGCGCCGACACCGCCGTCGTCGGCTACCGCCAGCCCGCCCTCGACTCGGGCGGCCCCTCGAAGGCCGTCGCCCTGACCCAGGACGGCGAGGAGCTCTGGTCGACGCCGCTCGGTTCGGGCTCCGCTGTGCTGCTGGGCCGTACGCAGGAGGCCGTGCTGCATCGCGGCGCCGTCCTGTCCGTGGACGCCGCCGGTACCCGTATCGAGTCCCGCGCGGCGCGTGGCGACGGCTCGCCGCGCTGGACGACGCCGTTCCCGGCGGGCACCGAGTGCACTCCGTACGCCGCAGGGCCCGATGCCGAGCGGCTCTACGCGGTGTGCGCCCCGCAGGCCGAGGAGACGGCCGGAGTGGTCCGCAACCCGGTGGTGCACACCATCGATCCCGACAGCGGCGAGCTGGGGGCGGCGGTACGCCTGAAGGGCCGGCTGCGTCCCGCGGGCGAGGCCGACGGGGCGCTGGTGCTCGTCGAAGACCGTTACCAGGGCGCGGAGTTCACCGGCTGGTCGGGCGTCGCGGTGCTCGATCCACGGACCGGGGGCGTACGCCGGCACCCCGTGCGGCAGGCGTCGGGCGCGGATCCGGCGGTGGTGGGCGGCACTCTCTACTTCACGGCGCGGGACGGCCGGGTGAGCGCCGTCGACCCGGACACCGGCAGGCAGAAGTGGAGCCGGCAGACCGGCGTGGAGTGGGCCTCGGGTCCTGCGGCGGCCGACGGCGTGCTGTATTTCAGCTCGGCCAGCGGCCGGGTCGCCGCCCTGTCCGCGCGGGACGGCGACCGGCTGTGGAGCACCGACCCGCGCGCGGAGAGCCCGGGTGGCGAGGCCCGCGCCACGGGCAGGGTGAAGGTTTCCGGCCGCGCCGTGTTCGTGACCGCGGCCGGGAACACCGTGTTCGGCATCGACGCGAAGCGGCCGCCCGAAGTGGAGTAGCGGGGTTGTCACCCGGGGCGGCCGAGAGGTGCCCGGGGCGGCCCCGGTGGCCGAGAGGTGCCCAGGGCGGCCGAATTGCTCACATCTGCGGGTGCGTCGTGGCTGGTCGCGCCCGCGCGGCGGAGCCGCACATCGACACAGCCCCGCGCCCCTTCGGGGCACGACCTGCCCCTGACCGCCTAGCAGCGCGGCGCCACGTACCCGTCGCTGCCCGTGCGCACATACGTGTCCGAGACGTACCGGCCCGCGCCGATCCGGTCCCAGATGCGTGAGGTGCCGGTCGGGCCGACGATCAGCTGGCCGGGTGTCTGGCAGCCGATGGTGACCTGCGAACCGGCTGAGAGGCGGCCGACCTTGGCGTACGAAGTGCTGGGCCCTGAGCGGACGTTGACGTCGGCGACGACGGTGTAGCTGCGGGCCGCCGTGGCCTCGACGGCCGCTTCGTCGGCGGCACCGGCAGTGGCACCGGCAGTGGTGGTGCCGGCAGTGGCGCCAGTGGTGGTGGCTCTGGTGACGTTCTCGGTCATGCTGCTCTCCCCCGTGGCTGGCGGCGTACGGCCGCCGTTGGCATGTCCCTCACACCATAGACGGGGCCCGCGCACCGGCCGGTTCCCGCCATATCTAGTCTGTACGCGTCAACCTGCGGGGGAGGAGACGGGGCGTGCCGCTGAGCACAGACGATCCGGAGCGCATCGGCGATTACTCGCTGCTCGACCGGCTCGGGTCGGGAGGCATGGGCGTCGTGTACCTCGCCCGTTCGTCGTCCGGGCGACGGGTCGCCGTAAAGGTGGTGCACCAGCAGTTCGCCGACGACGAGGAGTTCCGGATCCGCTTCCGGCAGGAAGTGGCGGCCGCACGCCGGGTGAGCGGCGCGTTCACGGCCGCGGTGATCGACGCCGACCCGGAAGCGGTACGTCCGTGGATGGCCACGTCGTACATCACCGGACCGACCCTCGCCTCCCGGGTCAAGGAGCAAGGGCCGGTGCGCGGGGACGAGTTCAGGAGCCTCGCGGTCGGCCTCACCGAGGCGCTGCGCGACATCCACCGCGCGGGCGTGGTGCACCGTGACCTCAAACCGGCCAACATCGTCCTGTCCGAAGAGGGCCCGCGCGTCATCGACTTCGGGATATCGCGGGCCGCGGACAACCAGACGCTCACGATGACGGGCCGGGTGATGGGCACCCCGCCCTTCATGTCGCCCGAGCAGCTGCAGACCCCGCGCGAGGTCTCGCCCGCGTCCGATGTCTTCTCCCTGGCCGCCGTCCTGGTGTACGCGGCGACGGGACGCGGGCCGTTCGACGCGGACAGCCCGTACATGACGGCCTATCAGGTGGTGCACGAGGCGCCGAGCCTGGAGAACCTGCCGGCGGCGCTGCGGGACGCGATAGAGCCGTGCCTCGAAAAGGACCCGCAGACACGGCCCGCGCCGGCCGAACTCCTCGCGGAATTCCGGGCGTTGCGGGCGGAGTCGCTGGGACTGGAACCGGAACCGGAACCCGAACCCGAACTTGAACTGGAGCTGGGGGCGGAACCCGAGCCGATTCCGGAGCCGGAGCCGCAGCCGCAGCCGGAGCCGCAGCCGCAGCCGGTGACCGAACCCAGGTCGATTCCCGAGCCGAAGCCGGAATCAGAGCCGGAATCGGAGGCGGAGACCGCCGCCCCCGCCCCCACGACGGCCGAGCCCCGCCCCCGTACCGCCAAGAGACGTATGACCGTCATCGGCTCGGTGATCGCCGTGTGCGCGCTCACCGTGGGTGCCGTGCTCACCTTGGGGCCGAAGGGCTTCCCCTCCGTATTCAAGTCGGAGAAGACGGGCAACGGCCCGGAGCTGCCGGAGGCGTGGGACCCCTGGGACACCACGATCGACTCCGCCGCGACCAAGGTCTCCGACGTCGCGGAACCGGGATGCCTGCCGGCCGGTACCGAGGTGTACTGCGGCAGCCTCCGGCACGCCGTGGTCAGCGTGGACGCCGCCACCGGCACGGTGCTGTGGCGAGCCGGAAAGACCAAGACCCCGCATCCTCCGGTCGGTGTGCGGGACGGGGTCGTCGTCGTACAGCAGGAGCTGTCGGACAGGCTCCTCGAAGTGGTGGCGTACGACACCGAGACCGGCAAGCGGCGCTGGTCGCACCGCCTGCCCTCGTCCTGGACCTGGGTGGGCCTCTCCGGCGACCTCGTGGTCGCCGAGACTCCGGACGGCAACCACCTCGTGGCCTGGGACCTGAAGTCCGGTCAGCAGAAGTGGAATTCACGGCTGCCGGAAGGCGGTTACTGCGGCGGCATGATCATGGGCTCCGCCATCCTCGCGCACTGCGACTCCGACGACGCCGGCGCCACCTCGGCCGCGCCGAGGCGGATTCTGCGCTTCGACCCGCGCACCGGGAAGCAGCGTGTGCTCGCCAAGTTCTACTACCACGCCGAGACGGCCGGCTACCACGACGGGGCGGCGCTGTTCCTCGGGTTCGAGGACCGCGGAGACGGCGAGTCCGGCGGCTACACGGTGCTGGTCCGTATGAACGTGGAAACGGGCTCCCTGAGCAGCCTGCCCATCTCCAGCGCCGCTCCCTCCGAACTCGCCGAACCCGCGGTGGTCGGCGGCACGATCTACTTCATGACGACGAAGGGCTCGGTCACCGCCGTCTCGGCACGGACCGGACGGCACATGTGGAGCCGCAAACTGTGGGACCTGCACGAGGGCGACGGATACAACGTGGTGACGATGCCGACGCCCGCCCTCTCCACGGACGGCCGGACGGTGTACTTCGGCAATCTCGACGGCGCCCTCTCCGGAGTCGACCGCAAGACCGGTGAGTTGCGGTGGGAAGCCCCGGCGCGCTGGTCCAAGGGCAAGCGGCCCAAGGGGCAGACGCAGCTGATGACGGTACGGGACGCGCTGATCGTGGGCACGGGGCAGCGGTTGTTCTCGGTGAGTCCGGCGGACCCGGAGGCGCGGCCGTCGATGTCCCCGTAAGCGCACACACGAAGCCCGGCTCGCAGACGGACGCACGAAGGCCCGGCTCCCAGAAGAAGGAGCCGGGCCCACACGCTTCAGCGGCCTCACGGCCTCACGGCCTCAGCCGAGCATGCTCACATCCCGCACAGCGCCCTTGTCCGCGCTGGTCGCCATCGCCGCGTACGCGCGCAGCGCCGCGGAAACCTTGCGCTCGCGGTTCGCCGGGGCGTACACGCCGTCGAGCGCGGCCTCCCGGCGCTTCAACTCCGCGTCGTCCACGAGGAGTTCGATCTGCCGGTTCGGGATGTCGATCCGGATCCGGTCGCCGTCCTGGACCAGCGCGATGGTGCCGCCGGACGCCGCCTCGGGCGAGGCGTGGCCGATGGACAGGCCCGAAGTGCCGCCGGAGAAGCGGCCGTCGGTGACCAGGGCGCAGGCCTTGCCGAGGCCGCGGCCCTTCAAGTACGAGGTCGGGTAGAGCATTTCCTGCATGCCGGGGCCGCCCTTGGGGCCCTCGTACCGGATGACGACCACGTCGCCCTCCTTGACCTGCTGCGTGAGGATCTTCTCGACGGCCTGCTCCTGGGACTCGCAGACGACCGCAGGGCCCTCGAAGGTCCAGATCGACTCGTCGACGCCCGCGGTCTTCACGACGCAGCCGTCCACCGCCAGGTTGCCCTTGAGGACGGCCAGTCCACCGTCCTTGGAGTAGGCGTGCGCCACCGAGCGGATGCAGCCGCCCTCGGCGTCCGTGTCCAGGGTCTCCCAGCGCTCGGACTGCGAGAAGGCCTCGGCGGAGCGCTTGCAGCCGGGCGCCGCGTGCCACAGGTCGAGCGCCTCGGCGGACGGCGACGCGGCGCGCACGTCCCACTCCCCCAGCCACTCGTCGAGCGAAGCGGAGTGGACGGTGTGCACGTCCTTGTTGAGCAGTCCGCCGCGGTGCAGCTCGCCGAGCAGGGCGGGGATGCCGCCCGCGCGGTGCACGTCCTCCATGTAGTACGTGCGGTCCTTGGCGACGTTCGGCGCGACCTTGGCCAGGCAGGGCACGCGGCGCGAGACCGCGTCGATGGCGTCGAGCCCGAAGGGCACGCCCGCCTCCTGGGCGGCGGCGAGCAGATGCAGGATCGTGTTGGTGGAGCCGCCCATGGCGATGTCGAGGGCCATGGCGTTCTCGAAGGCGCTGAACGTCGCGATGTTGCGCGGCAGGACGCTCGCGTCGTCCTCGTCGTAGTAGCGCCGGGTCAGCTCGACGACGGTGCGGCCCGCGCGCTCGTACAGGTCCTTGCGGGCGGTGTGCGTGGCGAGCACCGAGCCGTTGCCCGGCAGGGACAGGCCGATCGCCTCGGTCAGGCAGTTCATCGAGTTGGCGGTGAACATGCCGGAGCAGCTGCCGCAGGTGGGGCAGGCGTTCTCCTCGATCCGGAGCATGTCCTCGTCGGAGATCTTGTCGTTGACGGCGTCCGACATCGCGTCGACCAGGTCGAGGGTGCGCACGGTGCCGTCGACGAGCGTGGCCCGGCCGGACTCCATCGGGCCGCCGGAGACGAAGACCGTCGGGATGTTCAGGCGCAGGGCGGCGTTGAGCATGCCCGGCGTGATCTTGTCGCAGTTGGAGATGCAGATCAGGGCGTCGGCGCAGTGGGCCTCGACCATGTACTCCACGCTGTCGGCGATCAGGTCGCGGGACGGCAGCGAGTAGAGCATGCCGCCGTGGCCCATCGCGATGCCGTCGTCGACGGCGATGGTGTTGAACTCGCGCGGGATGCCGCCCGCCTCCGTGATCGCCTCGGAGACGATCCGGCCGACCGGCTGCAGGTGGGTGTGGCCCGGCACGAACTCCGTGAAGGAGTTGGCTACGGCGATGATCGGCTTTCGGCCGATGTCCGCACCAGGTACACCGGAAGCCCGCATAAGGGCGCGGGCGCCCGCCATGTTGCGGCCGTGGGTGACTGTGCGGGACCTCAGCTCGGGCATCGTCGCTCGCTCCTCAGTAACAGATATGACTGCTGTCGAGCGTACGCCGAAGATCCAAGATCCGGACAGGCCGTCCGGAATACGGGATACCCGGCTCACACCTCGGTCACTTCCGCCGGGACGGCACCGCTCACGCCTCGGTCAGATAGCGCTGCAGGGTGGGCGCGACCATCGCGATGATCTCTTCCTTGTCCACCGATGCCAGCGGCTCGACCTTGACCACGTACCGCACGAAGGCGATCCCGATCATGTGCGAGGCCGCGAGCTCCGCACGGAACTTCGGCTCCGGTACGTCGAGGTCGACCGCCACGCGTTCGAGCAGCCGCCGCAGCACAAAGGTCCGCAGCACCTTCGCCGCGGCCTCGTGGGTCACCGCGGAACGGATCACCGCGAGCATCGGGGCGCGCGTCGCCGGGTTCTCCCAGATGCCGAAGAAGAAGCGGGCGAGCCGCTCCCCGACCCCCTCGGGCCCCTCGCCCACGACGGCCGGGACGATCAGGGCGGGTTCGAAGCTGATCTCGATGGCGGCGGCGAAGACCTCGTCCTTGCTGCCGAAGTAGTGGTGCACGAGCGCCGGGTCCACCCCGGCGGCCTTGGCGATGCCGCGTACGGACGTCTTGTCGTAGCCGCGCTCGGAGAACTCCGCACGCGCGGCGGCGAGAATCCGGTCCCGGGCAGCCGGGCCCTGCTCCGCCTCCGTACGGGAGGGGCGGCCGCGGCGGCGCGGCGCGGCGTCGGTCACGACCGCTCCGAAGAGGCCCTGTTCAGCGCCGAGGCCAGGTGCAGGCGCGTGAAGGCGAGGGCCTCCGCCAGATCGGCCTCACGTTCGGCGCTGGACATCGCACGCCGCGTATTGACCTCGATGACGACATGGCCGTCGAAGCCGCCGAGCGCGAGCCGTTCGAGGAGTTCGGCACAGGGCTGGGTGCCGCGCCCCGGCACCAGGTGCTCGTCCTTGGCCGAGCCCCTGCCGTCGGCGAGATGGACATGGGCGAGCCGGTCGCCCATGCGGTCGATCATCTCCATCGCCTCGGTGCGGGCGGTCGCGGTGTGCGAGAGGTCGACCGTGAAGTGCCGGTAGTCGTCCTTCGTCACATCCCACTCGGGGGCGTACGCGAGCATCTCGCGGTCGCGGTAGCGCCACGGGTACATGTTCTCCACGGCGAACCGCACATCCGTCTCGTCCGCCATCCGCCAGAGGCCGCTGACGAAGTCCCGGGCGTACTGCCGCTGCCAGCGGAACGGCGGATGCACCACGACGGCGGACGCGCCCAGCTTCTCGGCGGCGGCCTGCGCACGCTGCAGCTTCACCCACGGGTCCGTGGACCACACGCGCTGCGTGATCAGCAGGCAGGGCGCGTGCACGGCGAGGATCGGGATGCGGTGATAGTCGGAGAGCCGGCGCAGGGCCTCGATGTCCTGGCTGACGGGATCCGTCCACACCATGACCTCGACACCGTCGTAGCCGAGGCGCGCGGCGATCTCGAAGGCCGTCGCCGTCGACTCCGGGTAGACGGAGGCCGTCGACAGGGCGACCTTCGCATCCGGGATGCGCACCACTGGTTCTGCCACGAAGGACAGGGTACGGGCCGCGCGGCGGCGACCGGCAGGCGACCTCAAGCCGTCGAACGACCGTCCGAACCGCGCTGTCTCACCCGACGGACCCGACCCTTCCGACTCACCTGGCGGACCCGACCCGTCCGGCTCCGGCTCACCTGGCGGATCCGCTCCTTCCGGCTCACCCAGCGGACCCGGCCCGACCCGACCCGTCCGGCTCCGGCTCACCTGGCGGATCCGCTCCTTCCGGCTCACCCAGCGGACCCGGCCCCTTCCGGCAGATGGTCGAGGCGCTTGAGGATCACGCCTTCGCGCAGCGCCCACGGGCAGATCTCCAGGGTCTCGACCCCGAACAGATCCATCGCACCCTCGGCCACGAGGGCCCCGGCGAGCAGCTGCCCGGCCCGGCCCTCGGACACCCCGGGCAGCTCGGCGCGCTCGGCCTCGGTCATCGCCGCGAGCTGCGGAACCCAGTCCTCCAGGGACTTCCGCTTCAGCTCCCGCTGCACATAAAGCCCCTCGGCGGACCGCGCGGCCCCGGCGAGCCTGGCCAGCTGCTTGAACGTCTTCGATGTCGCCACCACATGGTCAGGGGCGCCGAAGCGGCTGAACTCCCCGACCGTACGGGCGATTTGAGCACGGACGTGGCGCCGCAGCGCCTTGACATCCGACGGGTCGGCCGGGTCGCCGGGCAGCCAGGCCGCGGTGAGCCGCCCCGCGCCGAGCGGCAGCGACACGGCGGCGTCGGGGTCCTCGTCGATGCCGTACGCGATCTCCAGGGAGCCGCCCCCGATGTCGAGGACGAGGAGCTTGCCCGCGGACCAGCCGAACCAGCGGCGGGCGGCGAGGAAGGTGAGCCGGGCCTCCTCCTCGCCGGTGAGCACCTGCAGGTCGACGCCGGTGGCCTCTCTGACCTTGCGCAGCACCTCGTCCGCGTTGCCCGCCTCGCGCACCGCGGAGGTGGCGAAGGAGACCACGTCCTCGCAGCCCTTGTCCTCGGCGGCTTCGAGTGCGTCACGGACGGTGGTGACAAGGCGGTCGACGCCTTCGGGGCCGATCGCACCGCCCGCGTCGAGGAGTTGGGCGAGCCGCAGCTCCGCCTTGTGCGAGTGCGCGGGCAGCGGGCGCGCGCCGGGGTGCGCGTCCACCACCAGCAGATGCACCGTGTTCGATCCCACGTCGAGGACACCGAGTCTCATATGGAAAACGCTACTGCGCGTTGGGCGCCCGCCCGTCCATGTACGGCCGCCGCCGCGCATACCCTTGAGGTGTGCCCAAGACGAAAAAGGCGAAGACCGACAAATCCTCCAAGGCCTCGAAGAAGGACGGGAAGCGCCCGAAGGCCGCGCCGCCGAAGCAGAGCAAGGACACCCGGAGCGACGCGCAGGGCAAGGACACCAAGCACGCGACGATCGCGAAGAACCCGAAGGGAGCGAAGCCCGTGCGGGACGAGCAGGGCCTCGATTTCGCCCGCGCCTGGGTCGAGTTCCCCGACCCGGCCGACGACGAGCAGGTCTTCCGCTGCGATCTGACCTGGCTGACCTCGCGCTGGAACTGCATCTTCGGCAGTGGCTGTCAGGGCATCCAGGCGGGCCGCGCGGACGACGGCTGCTGCACGCTCGGGGCGCACTTCTCGGACGAGGACGACGAGAAGCGGGTCGCCGGATATGTGGCCAAGCTCACGCCGGACATCTGGCAGCACCACGATGTCGGCTCGAAGTCGGGCTGGACCGAGGAGGACGAGGACGGCGACCGTCAGACCCGCAGGTACAACGGCTCGTGCATCTTCCAGAACCGCCCCGGTTTCGCCGGCGGCGCGGGCTGCTCGCTGCACATCCTGGCGCTGCAGGAGGGCCGTGAGCCCCTGGAGACCAAGCCGGACGTCTGCTGGCAGCTCCCGGTCCGGCGCACCTACGAGTGGATCGACCGGCCCGACGACACCCGTGTCCTGCAGGTCTCCATCGGTGAGTACGACCGCCGCGGCTGGGGTCCCGGCGGCCATGACCTGCACTGGTGGTGCACCTCCGCCACCTCGGCGCACGGCGCGGGTGACCCCGTCTACGTGTCGTACCGCCCGGAACTCATCGAACTGATGGGCAAGGCGGGCTATGACCGCCTCACCGAACTCTGCGAACAACGTCTGGCCTCCCAACTCCCGTTGGTGGCCCCGCACCCGGCGGACTGACGCGCTCAGCGCCCGGGATCCGCCTGGGGGCCGGGGTGGCTCAGCCCTACGGGCTCGGGGATTCGGAGTCACCGGGCGCGGAGTCCGATGCCGTGGGCGTCGGGTCGGTGGTGCCCGGGTCCGACGGTGACGGGTCGGACGGCGAGGGATCGGACGGCGTGGGGTCCGGGTCCGACGGCGAGGGGTCGGACGGTGACGGGTCCGAGGGCGACGGGTCGGACGGTGTCGGATCCGGGTCGGACGGCGAGGGATCCGAGGGCGAGGGATCCGAGGGCGACGGATCGGACGGCGTGGGGTCGGACGGCGAGGGCGACCCGGCCCCATAACCGTCGATCACCACAACGGAGTTCCCGGGTCCGATCCGGACCCGCGCGCTCCAAGCCCCGGCGGGCTCCCGCGCGGAGTCGGCGTACACCCGGATCGTCGTGGACTCCCCCGGCCGCAGCACACCGGACGACCGGCTCAGCCACAGCCAGGAGACGCCTTCGTACGCCGACCACTCCACCGGCGAACCCCCGGACGCCGTCAGGGTGATGAGGGTCGTGCCCCCGCTCGGCTGTGCGTCGACCGTGAGCCGCCCGGGTCCGACACCCGGCCGGCTCGGTCCGCCGTCGTGACTGATCACCTCGACGGAGACATCCGGGGCCCGACTGCCCGCGGTGAAGCGGGAATCCGGCTCACCGCGCGCGTTCCCCGCGTTCTCGTAGGGGTTCTGTGCCTCGTCGCCGTCGAGCCCGCCGGTGCCGCCTGCCTCGCTGGCGCTGACCGAGCGGCCGTCCTGCCCCTCGCCGGTCAGCGGCGCTCCGCGGTACGCCGCCCACAGGGCGAGCACCGGGGCCGCGACGACCGTGGCGACGACGGTGGTGGTGACGGCACGCGCGCGCAGCCGGTCCCGGCGCGCGGCACGGTCCTTGGGGTCCATGGGGAAACCGCGCCGGTCGAAGCGGGGGGCGTGCGCACGCGCGCGTGGCGTATGCGCCATCGCGACGTGCACGGCCGCGCGGGGTGCCTCGACGACGGGCAGTTCGGCGGGCGTGACGGCGGTGCCCGGCCAGGCCCCGGCACCGGCCCGCTCCGCGGTGCGGCGGCAGCGCGGGCAGTCGTCGACGTGCCGCACGAGTTCACGGCGCAGGGCGGCGCCCAGGAGTACTTGGTTGTCACCGGTGAGGCGGGCGACGCTCGGGCAGGTGCCGGTCTCGACCACGGCGAGCGCCGCGCGGGTGCGCTCCACCTCGCAGGCGGCGGCCGCGAGGAGCTCGCGCGCGGCGGGGGTCTCCATGCCGAGGACGGCGGCGACCTCGGCGGTGCCCAGGTGGTGGCGCACCGCGAGCTCCAGGGCCTCGCGCTGCTCGGGCGTGGTGCCGGCCGCCTCCGGCCAGGCGAGCAGGGCGAGTTCACGCCGTCGCTCCTGGTCGGCCTCGTCGGAGACGGGCGGCTTCCCGGTGCCGTGCTGCGCTCCTTTGCCCGCCACGTGCGCGCCCTGGCGCCGGCGCTTCGCCTCGGCCAGGTGGCGCAGACAGGCCCAGCGCGCGAGGGCGTACAGCCAGGCGCGGCGCTCGGACGCCTCCTGGGGGAAGCGCGAGGACCGGCGCTCGGCGAGCGCGAGGACATCGCCGAGTGCCGTGGTCGCGGCGTCGTGATCGCACAGCACGGACAGGCAGTACGTGAACAGGCCGTCCAGATAAGGCTCGTAGCGCGCGGGCGGGGCCTGCGGAACGGTCCGGGGCGCACGACGGTGCGCCCGGTGTGCGCCGGTGGTGTGCGTGGGGTGCTCCGGACTGCTTGTCGTCACCCGTGCGACCGTAGGCGCCAGGCCCCTCAAGGGTCCGCCCCCTTGGGGACCTTTAATCCTTACGGGTGAACAGATCCCTCAAAAGGGGACAGGAACCCCACATTCCATGGCCTCCACTGTGACAGGGCGCAAGGAAGCACGGTCGTCCGGCGACCGTCCGCGACCGTCGGCGAGCGGCCGCCGGGTCCGATGTCAGAGGTCACCGCTACGGTTTCGCACATGGCTGCCCGTACGAAATCCACCAAGGACCGTCCGTCGTACCGCTGCACGGAGTGCGGCTGGCAGACGGCCAAGTGGCTCGGCCGCTGCCCGGAATGCCAGGCCTGGGGCACGGTCGAGGAGTACGGCGCGCCCGCGGTCCGCACCACCGCCCCCGGCCGCGTCACCTCCTCCGCCCTGCCCATCGGCCAGGTCGACGGCCGCCAGGCCACGGCCCGCTCGACCGGTGTGGACGAGCTGGACCGGGTGCTCGGCGGCGGCCTCGTCCCCGGCGCGGTGGCGCTCCTCGCGGGCGAGCCCGGCGTCGGCAAGTCCACGCTCCTGCTCGATGTGGCGGCGAAGGCGGCGAGCGACGACCACCGCACCCTCTATGTGACGGGTGAGGAATCGGCGAGCCAGGTCCGCCTGCGCGCCGACCGCATCGGCGCTCTGAACGACCACCTGTATCTGGCGGCGGAGACCGATCTGGCCGCGGTGCTCGGCCACTTGGACGCCGTGAAGCCCTCGCTCCTGATCCTCGACTCGGTGCAGACGGTCGCCTCGCCGGAGATCGACGGCGCCCCGGGCGGCATGGCCCAGGTCCGCGAGGTGGCGGGCGCCCTGATCCGCGCCTCCAAGGAGCGCGCCATGTCCACGCTCCTGGTGGGCCATGTCACGAAGGACGGCGCCATCGCGGGCCCCCGTCTCCTGGAGCATCTCGTCGATGTCGTCCTCTCCTTCGAGGGCGACCGCCACGCCAGGCTCAGGCTCGTGCGCGGCGTCAAGAACCGGTACGGCGCGACGGACGAGGTCGGCTGCTTCGAGCTGCACGACGAGGGCATCACCGGCCTCGCCGACCCCAGCGGCCTGTTCCTGACCCGCCGCGCCGAGGCGGTCCCCGGCACTTGTCTGACCGTCACCCTCGAAGGCCGCCGCCCTCTGGTCGCCGAGGTGCAGGCGCTCACGGTCGACTCACAGATCCCCTCCCCGCGGCGTACGACTTCGGGCCTGGAGACCTCCCGCGTCTCGATGATGCTCGCCGTCCTGGAGCAGCGCGGCCGCATCACGGCCCTCGGCAAGCGGGACATCTACAGCGCGACGGTCGGCGGAGTGAAGCTCTCCGAGCCCGCCGCCGACCTCGCCGTGGCCCTCGCCCTGGCCAGCGCCGCGAGCGACACTCCGCTGCCGAAGAACCTGGTGGCGATCGGCGAAGTGGGGCTCGCGGGCGAGGTCAGAAGGGTCACGGGAGTCCAGCGCCGCCTTGCCGAAGCGGCCCGTCTCGGCTTCACGCACGCGCTCGTGCCGAGCGACCCCGGCAAGGTGCCGCCCGGTATGAAGGTCACCGAAGTCGCCGACATGGGGGACGCGCTGCGGGTGCTCCCGAGATCCCGTCGCAGAGAGGCCCCGCGGGAGGCCGATGACCGCCGGTAGACTTTGCCCCGGTCTCGCCCATCCGTACGAACCAGGGGCCGTACGGATGGGGTCCGTACGCACCTCCGCACCGAGGTTCCGTACGCACCCAGGGCAAGGACAACCGCGACCGGAGGAGTGCAGTGGCAGCCAATGACCGGGCGGCAGCTCCCGGCAAGTCGGGTGGGAGCTCCGGCACCGATGGGCTGATGCGCGCCTCACTGAGCGCGGTCGCGCCCGGTACGGCGCTGCGCGACGGCCTGGAGCGCATCCTCCGCGGCAACACCGGCGGACTCATCGTGCTCGGCTCCGACAAGACCGTCGAAGCGATGTGCACCGGCGGGTTCGTGCTCGATGTGGAGTTCACCGCGACCCGGCTGCGCGAGCTGTGCAAGCTCGACGGCGGCATCGTGGTGTCGTCGGACCTCTCCAAGATCCTGCGGGCCGGTGTCCAGCTGGTGCCGGACCCGACCATTCCGACCGAGGAGACCGGCACCCGCCACCGCACCGCGGACCGGGTCAGCAAGCAGGTCGGGTTCCCCGTCGTCTCGGTCTCCCAGTCGATGCGCCTGATCGCCCTGTATGTCGACGGCCAGCGCCGCGTCCTGGAGGACTCGGCGGCGATCCTCTCCCGCGCCAACCAGGCCCTGGCCACCCTGGAGCGCTACAAGCTCCGGCTCGACGAGGTCGCGGGCACGCTCTCCGCCCTGGAGATCGAGGACTTGGTGACGGTCCGCGATGTGACGGCGGTCGCGCAGCGGCTCGAGATGGTCCGCCGGATCGCCACGGAGATCGCCGAGTACGTCGTGGAGCTGGGCACCGACGGCCGTCTCCTCGCCCTGCAGCTGGACGAGTTGATCGCGGGCGTGGAGCCGGAGCGCGAGCTCGTGGTCCGTGACTACGTCCCCGAGCCCACCGCCAAGCGCTCCCGCACGGTCGACGAGGCACTGCTCGAGCTGAACGAACTGACCCACACCGAGCTGCTCGAACTGCCCATAGTGGCAAGGGCCCTCGGCTACAGCGGCTCCCCGGAGACGCTCGACTCGGCGGTCTCGCCGCGCGGCTTCCGGCTGCTCGCGAAGGTGCCGCGCCTGCCAGGGGCGATCATCGACCGCCTGGTGGAGCACTTCGGCGGTCTCCAGAAGCTGCTCGCGGCGAGCGTCGACGACCTGCAGACGGTGGACGGCGTGGGCGAGGCCCGCGCGAGGAGCGTCCGCGAGGGCCTGTCACGCCTTGCGGAATCGTCCATCCTGGAGCGCTACGTATAGGCAGGCACGCCGTAGGGCCGCCGCCCCCTGTCTTGAAGCCGTCTTGAGGGGCGGGGCTCAGTCTTCCTTGAGGACGAAGGACGTCCGGACCGTCGGCAGGCCCGGGGCCTTCGCCTCCACCAGGTAGGTGCCGGGCTCCGCCGATCCGGGCCGCGGCGTGGCGCAGTTCTTCTCGCTCGCCTTGCGGTCCCACTCCACGGCGTGTGTGATCCGCTGCCCGGCCGGCACCCGGAGCAGCAGGCTGCCGGCGCCGCTCGGGCAGTCGTCGGAGGACCACATCGGGTCGTCCGCATCGGCCTGAGTGATCGTCAGTACCGCTTCCTTCGGACCGACATCGACCTTGCAGGCCGCGCCCGAGGTGTTCTCGGCGATCAGCTCGACCTTGGGCTTCTGGTCCGGCGCGTACTCGTTGCGCACACTGCGCAGGCTCCACTTCACCGTGGACGGCGTGCAGTTGGGGATGTTCGAGCCGGCCGGAAGCCCCGCGCCCGAGCCTCCGCCGCCCTTGGCGTCACCGCTGCCGCTGCCGTCCCCGGACCCGGAATCCGAGCCGCTACCGGAGCCGGAGCCGTCCCCGGAGCCGGAGCCGTCCCCGGAGCCGGCGCCCGATCCGTCACCCGACCCGTCGCCGTCCCCCGACTCGTCGCGCCCGCCGGGCTGTTCGCTGATCGCGGGCCCGGAGCCCGAGGGCCCGGGGGTGATGGAGGGCGCGGGGCCCTTGCCGTTGGGGGTGTCCGCGCCGTCGCCGCCACCGCCGGATGTGACGGCCCACACGATCAGCAGGACGAGCACCCCGACCACGGACAGCAGGACGGCCCTCCGTCGCCAGTAGATGGAGGAGGGAAGCGGCCCGATCGGATTGCGCAGAGATCCCACGGCCCAAACCTTACGAGAGATCGGCCCAACTCCCGCCCCCACCCGCCGCCCTGAGCCCCAACTTTTCCGGATCATCAGCCTGCGGCGACACCTCCGTGACCTTCGGAGCCCGGCTTTCGTCAGGTGCCGGCCCCGCCCGTCGCAGGATGTGACGGCGCCACGCCTCTCCGTAAGTCCGTGATCATGGATGCCATGGACCCGAACACTCCGATCGACACCTCCGGCCTCTACCGCGACATCACCGGCTTCGCGCAGGACACCCCCACGTGGCTGCAGCACCTCGCCGAGGTGTGGACGGAGGCGGGTCTGCTGCTCTTCGGGGTGCTCTTCGTGGCCGCCTGGTGGCGGGCCAGGCGGCGCGGCTCCCGGGCGCTCGCGATAGCGGTCCTGGCGCCGCTCGCCACGGCGGTGGCCTATGTGGTCAGCGAGTTGCTCAAGTCGGCGGTGGACGAGGAGCGTCCGTGCCGGGCGGTCGCGGGCGCCGCGGCCTCGCTGGTGCAGTGCCCTCCGGCCGGCGACTGGTCCTTCCCCAGCAACCACTCGACGATCGCGGGTGCCGCAGCCGTCGCCCTGGCCCTCGCCTGGCGCTCCCTTGCCTGGCTGACCCTGCCGATGGCGGTCCTGATGGCCTTCTCGCGGGTCTTCGTGGGCGTGCACTACCCGCACGACGTGGCGATCGGTCTCGCCCTGGGCGCGGTGGTGGCCTTCCTCGCGGTACGGGGTGGCACGCGCGCGTGCGCACGGATCGTGGACTCGATGCGCTCGTCGTCAACGCCGGCGGTGCGGTGGTTCGCCGGTCCCGGTGACCGTGCCGGGCAGACGCCGCACCCCGCGGAAGCGGCCGCCGCCGCTCACGGCACGGCGCCCGGCGCAGGACAGGGCCGGGGCCGGGACTGACTGCGGCCGCCGGGGCGCGGCCGTCGTCCCGGCACGCCCTGCACCGCCGCCCAACTCCCCCATGGGACACTCGCCCTGCCATGACTGCGACCGCTTTCACCCCCGAAGTCCCCGACGCCCCCGACTCGCTGCACTCCCTTCACGAGCCCGTGATCGCGTGGTTCGACGAGCACGCGCGCGATCTGCCCTGGCGCCGCCACGACGCGGGCCCCTGGGCCGTGATGGTCAGCGAGTTCATGCTGCAGCAGACCCCGGTGAGCCGGGTCCTGCCGGTGTACGAGCAGTGGCTCGCGCGCTGGCCGCGCCCGGCGGACCTGGCCAAGGAGCCGCCCGGCGAGGCCGTGCGCGCCTGGGGCCGGCTCGGCTATCCGCGCCGCGCCCTGCGCCTGCACGGAGCGGCCGTCGCGATAACGGAACGGCACGGCGGTGACGTACCCGAGCAGCACTCCCAGCTGCTCGCACTGCCCGGCATCGGCGAGTACACGGCGGCAGCCGTGGCGTCCTTCGCGTACGGACAGCGGCACGCGGTGCTCGACACGAATGTGCGCCGGGTATTCGCGCGTGCGGCCGCCGGGGTGCAGTACCCGCCGAACGCGACGACCGCCGCCGAACGCAAGCTCGCGCGGGCGCTGCTGCCCGAGGAGAAGGAGACGGCAGCGCGCTGGGCCGCCGCATCCATGGAGCTGGGCGCCCTCGTCTGCACCGCCAAGAACGAGAACTGCGCGCGCTGTCCGATCGCCGCGCAGTGCGCCTGGCGCCTCGCGGGCAAGCCGGCGCACGAGGGCCCCGCCCGGCGCGGTCAGACGTACGCGGGTACGGACCGGCAGGTACGCGGCAAGCTTCTGGCCGTTCTGCGCGAGGCCGTGGCGCCGGTGCCGCAGTCCGCGCTCGACCAGGTGTGGCACGAGCCGGTGCAGCGGGCCCGCGCGCTCGACGGACTCGTGGCCGACGGGCTGGTGGAGCCGCTGCCGGACGGGCTTTACCGGCTGCCGCTGAGTTAGCCGGGTGCTCGTACGTCCGGCCGTACGCGGAGGCTCTGACCGACAGATCCAGTGCATCAACGGCCGTACACCTGGAAATGCTGTGCATACGCCGCCCATACACCGCCCAAATGCGGGCTGATCAGGCAAATCACCGGCGTTTTTTAGGTTGCCCTTAGGCCTGTTACACAACCGAGGGGTAGCCGTGCGTCGGCCGAAGGCTGCTTCGCAAGGCCCCGTTACACCGCCTCCGTAGCTTCGTAGATGTACCGGAGAGAGATCCGGTTCCACTTCGAATGGGTCCAATGCGGACACCAGGTGTGACGAACGGAGGCGGTTGAGAATGGCGCACGGCGAGGTGCTCGAGTTCGAAGAGTACGTCCGTACCCGGCAGGACGCCCTGCTGCGCAGCGCTCGTCGCCTCGTGCCGGACCCGGTGGACGCGCAGGACCTGCTGCAGACCGCGCTGGTGCGGACGTACCACCGCTGGGACGGCATAGCCGACAAGCGCCTCGCGGACGCCTATCTCCGCCGCGTGATGATCAACACACGCACCGAGTGGTGGCGGGCCCGCCGCTTGGAGGAGGTCCCCACCGAGCAGCTGCCGGACGCCAGCGTCGAGGACTCCACCGAGCAGCACGCCGACCGCGCCCTGCTGATGGATGTGCTCAAGGTTCTCGCCCCGAAGCAACGCAGCGTCGTCGTCCTGCGACACTGGGAGCAGATGTCCACCGAGGAGACGGCTGCCGCCCTCGGGATGTCGGCCGGTACGGTCAAGAGCACGCTGCACCGGGCGCTCGCCCGGCTCCGCCAGGAGCTGGAGAGCCGCAACGCCGAAATGGCGACGGGTCGGGTGCTCGAACGTGAGGAGCGGGAGCGTTGCGCGGCCTGAAGAGGCTCAGCGGCCCTAGCGGGCTCAAAGGCAAGAAGGCGGGGAACACGGCAGTGGCTGCGTTCGCCGCCGTCGGCCTTTCCGTGGCCGCGCTGACCGCCTGCTCCACCGGCGGCACGGGCACCCGTGACGAGGGGGCCGCCCGGAACGAACCGGTCCCCCAGGCCTCACCCGCCCCGTCGACCACGCCCGTGAAGGAACAGCAGGTGGACGCCGTCGCCCTGGTCAAGAAGGACCCGAAGGTCAGCGCGACCGTCAAGGCCGACCTGAAGCCCTGCAGCGGCGACGAGTACCCGGTGGACGTGTCCTACGGCAACCTGACCGGCGCAGCGCGCAACGACGTGGTGGTCAACGTCCTGACCTGCAGCGATGCCATCGGAGTCGGCAGTTACGTCTATCGCCCCGAGGGCAGTTCGTACAAGAATGTCTTCCAGACCGAGGTCCCCGCGTCCTACGCCGAGATCGACCGGGACGGTCTGATGGTCACGACCCAGACGTACGAGAAGGACGACTCGGTGGCCCTGCCCTCCGGCGAGGACATCAAGCTCTACAACTGGAGCAACGACGCCTTCGTCCAGGTGAAGGCGTGGAGCACCGATTACAGCAGCGCGGGTGAAGCCCAGCCCGCGCCCGAGGAGAACTGAGAGCGAGCGGATGGCAGAGCAGACCCACGTCCTGTTCGTCGAGGACGACGATGTCATCCGCGAGGCCACGCAGCTCGCCCTGGAGCGCGACGGCTTCGTGGTCACCGCCATGCCCGACGGCCTGTCCGGGCTCGAGGCGTTCCGGGCCGACCAGCCCGACATCGCCCTGCTCGACGTGATGGTGCCCGGGCTCGACGGGGTCTCCCTGTGCCGGCGGATCCGCGATGAGTCCACGGTGCCCGTGATCATGCTGTCGGCGCGGGCCGACTCCATCGACGTGGTCCTCGGCCTCGAGGCGGGCGCCGACGACTATGTGACCAAGCCCTTCGACGGCGCCGTCCTGGTGGCCCGGATCCGCGCGGTCCTGCGCCGCTTCGGGCACGCAGGCGGCCCCGGCAGCGGCTCGGCAGGCACCGCGGAGGACGACTTGGAGCCGGTGAGCACCGGTGTGCTGCACTTCGGCGACCTGGAGATCGACACGGAGGGCATGGAGGTGCGCCGCGGCGGTGACCCGGTCGCCCTGACGCCCACCGAGATGCGGCTGCTCCTGGAGTTCTCCCACGCCCCCGGCACCGTGCTCTCCCGGGACAAGCTCCTCGAGCGGGTCTGGGACTACGGCTGGGGTGGCGACACCCGCGTCGTCGACGTTCATGTGCAGCGTCTGCGCACCAAGATCGGACAGGACCGCATCGAGACGGTCCGTGGCTTCGGTTACAAGCTCAAGGGATGAGGCTGACAGCGCTGCCGAAGGGGCTGCGGACAGGACTGCGCTGGAAGCTCAGCGCGGCGATCGCGCTGGTCGGCGCCCTGGTGGCGCTCGCCCTCAGCCTGGTCGTACACAACGCGGCCCGGGTCTCGATGCTCGACAACGCGCGCGATCTGCAGGACGAACGACTCCAGATCGCCCAGCGCCTCTACGAGACCTCGAAGCGGCAGCCGAAGCTGAACTCGAAGATCGACGACCCGGAACTGCCGGCCGAACTGCGCCTGAAGGCCGAGGCGGGCCGCCGTGCCACCTATGTGCAGGAGAACGGCGGCGCGCCCGACATCTGGGCCGCGACCCCGGTGAGCGACGGCCGCATCCTGTCGCTGCACACCCGTTTCACCGACCGCAGCGCGGCCGTGATGAAGGACCTCGACCAGGCCCTGGTGATCGGCTCGATCGCGGTCGTCTTCGGTGGCTGCGCGCTCGGCGTGCTGATCGGCGGCCAGCTCTCCCGCCGGTTGCGCGAGGCGGCGAGCGCCGCGCACATGGTCGCCCAGGGACAGACCGACGTACGGGTGCGGGACGCCATCGGCGGTGTCGTACGTGACGAGACCGACGACCTGGCACGCGCGGTGGACGCCATGGCCGACGCCCTCAAGCAGCGTTACGAGGCGGAGCGCCGGGTCACCGCGGATATCGCGCACGAGCTGCGCACCCCGGTGACGGGTCTGCTCACCGCCGCCGAGCTGCTGCCGCCCGGGCGGCCGAGCGAGCTGGTCAAGGACCGGGCGCAGGCCCTTCGTACCCTCGTCGAGGATGTACTCGAAGTGGCCCGGCTCGACGGCGCGTCCGAGCGGGCCGAGCTGCAGGACATCACGCTCGGCGAGTTCATCACCCGCCGGGTCGCCTCCGCGTATCCGGACGTGGAGGTGCGGGTGGTGCACGAGTCCGAGGTGACGACGGACCCGCGCCGCCTGGAGCGCATCGTCGGCAATCTGCTCGCCAACGCCACCAAGCACGGCGGGGCGCCCATCGAGATCTCCGTCGAGGGCCGGGTGATCCGGGTGCGCGACCACGGCACCGGCTTCCCGGACGAGCTGCTCGCCGACGGCCCGAGCCGCTTCCGCACCGGCTCCACCGACCGCGCGGGCCATGGCCACGGCCTCGGCCTCACCATCGCCGCCGGCCAGGCCCGGGTGCTCGGCGCCCGGCTCACCTTCCGCAATGTGGGGCCCGAGCACGGGGACGGTCCGGCCGAGGGCGCGGTCGCCGTGCTCTGGCTGCCCGAGCACGCGCCGACGAACACGGGCAGCTTCCCGATGCCGGACCTGCCGGATCTGCCGTAGCGGCTCGTTTCGTTCTGGACTGCGGCGACTCGTAACGGCCGCCGTGGCTGTGGGCTCAGGCCCAGTCCTTGCTGAAGTCGAGTTCCGCGCTCGGTTCGGTCAGCGAGTACCAACTGCCGTTGTCGTCGCGGAAGATCGCCTCGATGCCGTAGGGACGCTCCTGCGGCTCCTGCAGGAACTCCACGCCCCTGGACTTGAAGGTCTCGTAGTCGCCCCGGCAGTCGTCCGTGGTCAGGGCGCAGGCGCCGATGACGCCCTTGGTGACCAGCTCGGTGAGCGCCTTCGCCGACTCGGGGTCGACACCGGGCCCGTCGGGCCGCATCAGGGCCAGCTGCAGTTCCTGCTGGTCCTTGGCACCCACGGTGACCCAGCGCATGTCGCCCATCGGCATATCCGTGCGGGCTTCCATGCCGAGCTTCTCGGTGAAGAACTTCTTGGTCCGCTCCTGGTCCAGGGTCCAGATGGTGATGAGCCCGACGCCCTTGATCATTCCTTGCTCCTCGGCTGGGGTGTGTCTGCCCGTCCACCGTAGGCAGCGGCCGGTTTATCCGGCTTCTTCAGAATTGCTGGGCTGCGGCGACCGCTGCGGCTTGAATCCGCCGGCCCACAGCAGGGCGTAACAGCCCGGAATGAGCGCGGCACCGCGGCCGACGTTCTTCCTCCTGTATTCGCTCGGGCTCAGCCCGGTCTGCCGCTTGAACCGGGCGGAAAAGCTGCCGAGGCTGGTGAATCCGACCAGATGGCAGATCTCGGTGACCGCCAGATCGGCCGAGCGCAGCATTTCCTCGGCACGCTCGATACGGCGGCGCGAAAGGTATTGCCCGGGCGTCTCTCCGTAGACCGCCTTGAACGCTCGGACGAAGTGGAAGCGCGAATAGCCCGCGTGCGCCGCCACCGCGTCCAGATCGAGCCCCGGATCGGCCCAGTCCCGGTCCATCGCGTCCTTGGCCATCCGCAGCTGCCGCAGATGGACCAGGTGCCCGGTGAGGGGCGTCGCGCTCAGGGGGGCCGCGTCCCTCGGAGCGGCCGCGTCCCTCAGGGGGTCCGCGTCCCTCCGGCGGTCCGCGTTCTTCGGGGTGTCCACGTTCCGATGCTGCCACGGGGCACTGACACAGGCCGCTGCGCTGCCGCGCTCCCGCACGAGCCGCTGCCGAGGCACGCACGAGGCCCCCGGCGCCGCGCGGCGCCGGGGGCCAGGAGGCCGGGCTCAGGCCTGGTTCAGGGTCGAGATCGAGATCGGGAGCAGGGTCCGGATCCGGATCGGGATCGGGATCGGGATCGGGATCGGGATCGGGATCGGGATCGAGAGCAGAGTCGGGATCCGGATCGGGGCGGGATCGGAGTCGGCGTCACACCGGCTCAGGAACCCTTTCCTTCCCGGCGGCCGACTCCTCCTTCTGCGGGCCCGCCCCCTTCAGCGGCACCTCCTTGACGAACAGCGCCGCCACAAAAGCGATCAAGGCAAGCGCCGAACCGACCAGGAACGCCGCATGCGTACCGGACGAGACCGCGAACTGGTACGCGTCACGCATCTTCTCCGGCAGCTTCGCCAGGCTCGCCGCGTCCAGCTGGGCGTTGGGCAGCGCGCCCGAGCCACCGAGGCGCTCGGTCATCTCGTGCGCGACCCGGTTGTTGAAGATGACGCCCATGATCGCGACACCGAAGGAGCTGCCGAGCGTGCGGAACAGCGTGGTCGAGGAGGACGCGACGCCCATGTCCTTCATCTCGACGCTGTTCTGCGCGACCAGCATCGTGATCTGCATCAGGAAGCCCATGCCGGCGCCGAGCACCGCCATGTAGATCCCGGAGGTCAGCCGGGAGGTGCCGGTGTCCATCTGGGCGAGCAGGAAGAGTCCGACGACCATCAGGGCGCCGCCCGCGATCGGGAAGATCTTGTACTTGCCGCTGTTGGTGGTGATCCGGCCTGCGATCAGCGAGACGACCATCATCGCGAGCAGCATCGGAAGCAGCAGGAGACCGGAGTTGGTGGCCGAAGCGCCCTGCACCGACTGCTGGTAGAGCGGCAGGAAGAGCGTCGCGCCGAACATCACGAAGCCGACCAGGAAGCCGATCACCGACATCAGCGTGAAGTTGCGGCTGCGGAAGATGTGCAGCGGCATGATCGGCTCGGGGGCCCTGGTCTGCGAGTACAGGAACGCCGCGAGGGCGGCGACGCCCACCGCGATCAGCCCGATGATCATCGTCGAGCCCCAGGCGTACTCCGTACCGCCCCAGGTGGTGACGAGGACGATCGAGGTGATGCCGACCGTCAGGAGGATCGCGCCGAGGTAGTCGATCCGCGTCTGCGAGCGCTTCTTCGGCAGCTGCAGGACGACGGTGACCATCGCGAGGGCGATCGCACCGAGCGGCAGGTTGATGTAGAAGGACCAGCGCCAGCCCCAGTTGTCCGTGATGGTGCCGCCGACGAGCGGGCCGCCGATCATGGCGAGGGCCATCACACCGGCCATCATGCCCTGGTACTTGCCGCGCTCACGGGGCGGAATCAGATCGCCGATGATCGCCATCACGCCGACCATCAGACCGCCGGCGCCCAGACCCTGAACGGCACGGAAACCGATCAGCTGGCCCATGTCCTGGGCCATTCCACTGAGCGCGGAACCGACCAGGAAGATCACTATGGACGTGAGGAACGTGCCCTTGCGCCCGTACATGTCGCCGAGCTTGCCCCAGATCGGGGTGGACGCGGCGGTGGCGAGCGTGTAGGCCGTGACCACCCAGGACAGGTGCTCCAGGCCGCCGAGCTCACCGACGATCGTCGGCATCGCGGTGCCAATGATCATGTTGTCCAGCATCGCGAGCAGCATCGCGATCATCAGGGCGAGCAGCACCACGCGCACACTGCGCTGCGGCGGCTCCGCCTTCTGCTGCTTCGGGGGCTTCGGCGGCTCCCCCGCCTTCTCCCGCTTGGCTATCGCCATCCTCATCACTCCCTGGACCCTGGCACTTACTTGCCGCCCGGCTAGTTCTTTACAGTGACGGAAGGTAGACCGTAAACTAGCCGGGCGTCAAGTAAGTTTTGCTTGAGCGCGAAGCGAGCCGCAGGAGAGACGACGATGACCAGCAGCGAAGGCACGCGGGGCGGCCGAAGGGGCAATACGCGACAGCGGATCCAGGACGTCGCCCTGGAGCTCTTCGTCCAGCAGGGGTACGAGAAGACCTCGCTGCGGGAGATCGCCGAGCATCTCGATGTCACCAAGGCGGCGCTCTACTACCACTTCAAGACCAAGGAAGACATCCTGATCGGCCTCTTCGAGGACCTGGCGAGGCCGGTCGACGAGCTGATCGAGTGGGCCAAGGAGCAGCCCCGCACCCTGGAGACCAAGCACGAGATCCTGCGCCGCTACAGCGCGGCACTCGCCGGAGCCGAGGGCCTCTTCCGGTTCATCCAGGAGAACCAGGCCGCGGTGCGCGAGCTGCGCACCGGCGAGGACTTCAAGGAGCGGATGCTGCGTCTGCTCGAAATGCTCAGGGAGCCGGACGCGGCCCTGGCCGATCAGGTCCGCTGCTTCAGTGCGCTGTTCTCGATGCACGCCGGGATGTTCGTGCTCCGGGACGCAGAAAGCGACCCCGAGGAGAAGCGCAAGGCCATCCTCGAGGTCGCCACCGATCTGGTCACCCAGGCCAACGCGGGCCAGGGGGAGAAAGGCTAGAGACCCTGACGTGGGTCAGACGGTCACGCCGAGCCCGCGCAGGTAGTCGACCGGGTTGATCGCGGTGCCGTAGTCGGCGGACGTACGGATCTCGAAGTGCAGGTGCGGGCCGCTGGAGTTACCGGTGTTGCCGGAGCGGGCTATCTCCTGGCCGGTGGTCACGGTCTGGCCGACCTTGACGTCGACCCGGGACAGGTGGGCGTACTGCGAGAAGCGGCCGTTGTCGTGCTTGATCACCACGGCGTTGCCGTAGGCGGGGCCGTCGCCGGCGCCGTTCGGGCCGGCCTTGACCACGGTGCCGGAGTGCACGGCCTCGACCGGGGTGCCGACCGGCACGGCGAAGTCCTGGCCCGAGTGCTTCTGCGACCACATGTTGCCGCCCTGGCCGAAGCCGGCGGAAAGCGTGTAGTCCTCGACCGGGTCCTCCCAGCCGGCGGCCTTCTTCGCCGCGGCCTGCTTGGCCGCGTCGGCCTTGCTCTTGGCGGCGTCGGCCGCCTTGGCCTGCGCCTGAGCCTGCGCCTCCACGGAAGCGGCGGCGGCCGACAGACCGTCGTCAGCGCCGTCCTCCGCGGCCACCGAGATCCCCGCGCCGAGCACCGCCGCCATACCGACACCGGCGGCGAGGACCGTCGCGCGGGTGCGGAACAGCGACGGCTTGGGACTGTGGGACTTGGCGGACTTCGACATCGCGGATGACCTCCGTGGTCGGACAGGCGAGACCGGACGCGAGGCGCCCGGAGTCAAGACATGAACGGACCCGGCCGCGCAGACCCTGCGACCGGGATGGCTCCACTTTGGTAACCCGCGCCCCCGCCGCGGCTCAAACAGCCCTCCTACTACCCCCGCTCGTAGCCGGATCCCGGAACTACGTCCCCTTGACGCCCTCGCGCCCCCTTACTCCGACTCGTCGGAATTCTTCTGCAGCGGAAGGTTTAACCCCACTTCGCGAAGGTGCCCGGGGCCCTGGCTGCCGAGTTTTGCCCGTGTCACCCCGGTTCGGGACCTCGGTCCCACGGGTTGCCCGCCGAAAGACCTGTCCCGAACCGCCCCGTGTCCACTATTCCGCCTAGTAACGAACAAATCGCCTGTGCGTCATGTCACCGAGCAGCAAGATCCACGGCCTCGGCGATGTGACCGGCGCTACTCCGGCGCCGTTGGCGTACCCGGCCTTCGGGCCGGCATATGGGGCCCACCCGACAGGCCGCGGGCGGGCGGCCGTCTCAGGTCTGTGAGCGTCCCTCACACGCCCCCAGAGGACAGCCGACACCCTCTTGGCTCTTTCATCCGCCGGGCGCCCTTGAGCCCCCTCAGGAACCACTGGACGCGAAAAAGGGGCCGGCCCCGAACCGCCATGCGGTCCGGGGCCGGCCCCTCTTGCCGTCCTGCGCGTCAGCCCGTGGGCGTCATACGCGCGGCACTCCTCAGCCCTTGGTCAGGTCAGGACCCGACCCGCCCGTCGCGGACTCCACCGGAGGAACGTCGGGCAGCGCCGACTTCTCCTCGCCGCGGAAGGTGAAGGTCTGCTCCTCACCCTCGCCCTCGGTGTCCACGACCACGATGTGACCGGGGCGCAGCTCACCGAAGAGGATCTTCTCCGACAGGCTGTCCTCGACCTCGCGCTGGATCGTGCGACGCAGCGGCCGCGCGCCGAGCACCGGGTCGTAGCCCCGCTTGGCGAGGAGCTCCTTCGCGGACTGGGAGAGCTCGATGCCCATGTCCCGGTCCTTCAGGCGCTCGTCCACCTTGTCGATCATCAGGTCGACGATCCGCAGGATGTCGTCCTGGCTGAGCTGCGGGAAGACCACGACGTCGTCGACACGGTTGAGGAACTCGGGGCGGAAGTGCTGCTTCAGCTCGTCCGAGACCTTGTTCTTCATCCGCTCGTAGTTGCTCTTCGTGTCGCCCTGCGCCGCGAAGCCCAGGTTGAAGCCCTTGGAGATGTCACGGGTGCCGAGGTTGGTCGTCATGATGATGACCGTGTTCTTGAAGTCGACGACCCGGCCCTGGGAGTCGGTCAGACGACCGTCCTCCAGGATCTGCAGGAGCGAGTTGAAGATGTCCGGGTGGGCCTTCTCGACCTCGTCGAAGAGGACCACGGAGAACGGCTTGCGGCGCACCTTCTCGGTGAGCTGGCCGCCCTCTTCGTATCCGACATAGCCGGGAGGCGAGCCGAAGAGCCGCGAGACGGTGTGCTTCTCGCTGAACTCCGACATGTCGAGGGAGATCATCGCGTCCTCGTCGCCGAAGAGGAACTCGGCGAGCGCCTTGGACAGCTCGGTCTTACCGACACCGGACGGGCCGGCGAAGATGAACGAACCGCCGGGACGCTTCGGGTCCTTGAGGCCCGCACGCGTACGCCGGATCGCCTTCGAGAGCGCCTTGACGGCGTCCGTCTGGCCGATGACCCGCTTGTGGAGCTCGTCCTCCATGCGCAGCAGGCGGCTCGACTCCTCCTCGGTCAGCTTGAAGACCGGGATGCCGGTGGCGGTGGCGAGGACCTCGGCGATCAGCTCGCCGTCGACCTCGGCCACGACGTCCATGTCGCCGGCCTTCCACTCCTTCTCCCGCTTGGCCTTGGCGGCCAGGAGCTGCTTCTCCTTGTCGCGCAGAGAGGCGGCCTTCTCGAAGTCCTGCGAGTCGATCGCGGACTCCTTGTCCTTGCGGACACCCGAGATCTTCTCGTCGAACTCGCGCAGGTCCGGCGGCGCGGTCATCCGGCGGATACGCATCCGGGAACCGGCCTCGTCGATCAGGTCGATCGCCTTGTCCGGCAGGAAGCGGTCCGAGATGTACCGGTCGGCCAGGGTGGCGGCCTGGACGAGGGCCTCGTCCGTGATGGAGACGCGGTGGTGCGCCTCGTACCGGTCGCGCAGACCCTTGAGGATCTCGATGGTGTGCGGCAGCGACGGCTCCGCGACCTGGATGGGCTGGAAGCGGCGCTCGAGCGCGGCGTCCTTCTCCAGGTACTTGCGGTACTCGTCGAGCGTGGTGGCGCCGATGGTCTGCAGCTCACCGCGGGCCAGCATCGGCTTCAGGATGGAAGCCGCGTCGATGGCGCCCTCGGCGGCACCCGCACCCACGAGCGTGTGCAGCTCGTCGATGAACAGGATGATGTCGCCGCGGGTGCGGATCTCCTTGAGGACCTTCTTCAGGCGCTCTTCGAAGTCACCGCGGTAACGCGAGCCGGCGACCAGGGCACCCAGGTCGAGGGTGTAGAGGTGCTTGTCCTTGAGGGTCTCGGGCACCTCGCCCTTGACGATGGCCTGGGCGAGGCCCTCGACGACGGCGGTCTTGCCGACGCCGGGCTCACCGATCAGGACCGGGTTGTTCTTCGTGCGGCGGGACAGCACCTGCATGACCCGCTCGATCTCCTTCTCGCGCCCGATGACCGGGTCGAGCTTGGACTCACGAGCGGCCTGCGTCAGGTTCCGGCCGAACTGGTCGAGGACCAGGGACGTGGAGGGCGTGCCCTCGGCAGGACCGCCGGCGGTGGCGGTCTCCTTGCCCTGGTAGCCGGAGAGCAGCTGGATGACCTGCTGCCGCACCCGGTTGAGATCGGCGCCCAGCTTGACCAGGACCTGGGCGGCGACGCCCTCGCCCTCACGGATCAGGCCGAGCAGGATGTGCTCCGTGCCGATGTAGTTGTGGCCCAGCTGAAGGGCCTCGCGGAGCGACAGCTCCAGGACCTTCTTGGCACGGGGGGTGAAGGGGATGTGCCCGGACGGGGCCTGCTGCCCCTGCCCGATGATCTCCTCCACCTGCTGGCGGACCGCCTCGAGCGAAATCCCGAGGCTCTCCAGGGCCTTAGCGGCGACACCCTCACCCTCGTGGATCAGGCCCAGGAGGATGTGCTCGGTGCCGATGTAATTGTGGTTGAGCATCCGGGCTTCTTCCTGAGCCAGGACGACAACCCGCCGCGCGCGGTCGGTGAACCTCTCGAACATCGTTAATCGCTCCTCAGAGCGGTCAGGCAGTAAAGGGGTCGGTCCCCTCCCTGTCCTTCCGCAGCTTAGTCCCGCAAGCGGGGACCGCTCATTCCAACTGCCGACACCCGGCCGAGAACAAGGGTGCCTCCTGTGCCCCGAACGCCGACATCTGCTCCAACCCGATGGTGCGAGACGATGTTCCCGCAGGCCAGACAGTTACCCCCTTCGCCAGTACGCCGATGGCGAACGTGAGACGTCCGAGACTGCGTGTCGCCCCTCCCCACTAGGAATGTCTTACCCGTAAGGACTGACACTCCATGCGGCGCGCACCGGTTCCCTCCGCTATGGGCGAACAACTTTGCGCCCCCGAAGGCACGCGTACGCTCCCTTTGCGGACACTCTGCGCATCCATCAACGCACGCTGCGTAACCCTTGGCCCGCTTGGGAGTTGCTCCTGGCATGCCCCACAAAGTTCCGCTCCCCCGCCGGCCGGTCACCACGGGTGACCCGGTGCAGCAGTGGTACGAGAACGCACTCGGGTGGGCGGCGGTGTGCGGACCGCCCGCGCAGCTGCTGACAGGGCTTCGCTTCGATGTGCTCGAGCTGCCCGCCGAGGCGGGGCTCGCCGTGCTGCGGCGCCTGGGAACCGCGGTGCCCACCGGCCCGGTGGCGATGGAGGGGGGCACGATGCGGCTGCTGGTCGCCGCGGGAAGCGCGGACGAGCTGCCCGGACTGCTCGACTGGCTCGAGTGGGGCGCTCTGGCGCGGGATCTGCGGGCCGTGGGAGCGGGAGGCCGGATTTCGGCCCCGCTGCCGCCCGGCTGGTCCGGCCCCCGGGAAGCCGCTGTGTGGCTGCGGCCCCCCGGGCCGGGGTGCGAGGTGGAGCCGACGCTGCCGGCTCTCACCAGTCTCGGGGAGCGCGCGACAGCCTCAAAGGGCGGCTGCGCCGCCGGCCCCGATCTCGTACGACTTGTGGAGACGGCGGCCACTGAGTGCCACCGGCTCCGGTTGCTGCGGGCGCGCAGCGCTCAGCCGTTGGCCTTCTCGTAGGCCTCGCGGATCGAGGCGGGGACGCGGCCGCGGTCATTGACCTCGTAGCCGTTCTCCTTGGCCCAGGCGCGGATCTGCGCGGTGTTCTCGCTGCCGCCGGAAGCGGCGCGCGCCTTGCCGCGACCACCCGAAGCGCGGCCTCCGGTGCGCCGGCCACCCTTCACATAAGGCTCGAGCAAACCACGGAGCTTGTCCGCGTTGGCAGTGGTGAGGTCAATCTCGAACTGCTTGCCGTCCAGAGCAAACGTCACGGTCTCGTCCGCCTCGCCGCCGTCGAGGTCATCGACAAGAAGGACCTGAACCTTCTGTGCCACCGGATTTCCTTTCATCGATAACTTCAAGGCCCGCTCTCGACGACGCGTCCGCCGCTGTTTCCGGGGCCCCGGTTATATGGAGTACGTCGGAAAGCAAACCGCTTTTGCCGGAAAAACACAAACCCCTGGGGAGAGACCGAGACCTCAAGAGCCCTTGAAACATGCGCGTTTCGGACATAGCCACCGCTTGACCCGGTGACCGGCGAGCGACTCTGGTAAAAACGCGCGGCTCGATCACAGGTGCAGAAGCATCCGGCTGTTGCCCAAGGTGTTCGGTTTCACTCGTTCGAGACCGAGGAACTCGGCGACACCTTCGTCATAGGACCGAAGCAGCTCGCTGTAGACATCCCCGTCGACCGGCGTCTCGCCGATCTCCACGAACCCGTGCTTGGCGAAGAAGTCGACTTCGAAGGTGAGGCAGAAAACCCGTCGCACACCGAGCCAGCGGGCGGTCTGCAGCAACTTGCCCAGGAGTTGATGACCCACTCCGGAACCCTTGACCTCGGGGTTCACCGCAAGAGTGCGGACTTCTGCGAGGTCTTCCCACATCACATGCAGAGCACCACACCCGACGACCTGTGCGTTGTCGTCGCGTTCCGCCACCCAGAACTCCTGGATGTCCTCGTAAAGCGTCACGGTCGCTTTGTCGAGCAGGATGCCGCCGCGCGCGTAGGAGTCGAGGAGCTGACGCACCGTCGGGACATCGCCGGTGCGCGCCCGGCGGATGGTGACGGCTTTAGCAGGTGCATCGGGATACGCGGGGATCTCTGCGGGCATGTCCGGACGCTATCGCCCCGCGGAGCCCTCTGCCGCGCCGGGGTTCTCGGGTCCTTGCACCATGCGTACGGCGTCGTTGAGTGCTTCGCGTTGTTCCGGCGACATCATGCCGAAGAAGGCGACGAGTGCGGCCGCCGGGTTGTCGCTCTGCGACCAGGCCTCGTTCATCAGTGCGGCGGCGTAGGCGGCTCGTGTGGAGACCGCCTCATATCGATAGGCGCGGCCTTCCGCTTCCCTGCGCACCCAGCCCTTCTGATGGAGATTGTCCAATACGGTCATGACCGTGGTGTACGCGATGGACCGTTCCTGCTGAAGGTCTTCCAGGACTTCTCGAACCGTGACCGGGCGGTTCCACTTCCAAACCCTCGTCATGACGGCGTCTTCGAGTTCTCCCAATGGGCGAGGCACACCAGAACAATAGTGGGAGTTGTCCCGATTTCGGGAACAAAAAGGGCGTACGGCTCGAAATTGAGTGAGCCGTACGCGAAGGATGAGGCGAGGGAACGGTCAGGCGTCGCCGGTCTTGGGGGCCTTCGGGGCCGACTGGCGCACGCTCTCGGCGCGGGCGACGGCGGCGTCCACGGCCGCGTCTTCCTTGGCCTTGTTGGCGCCACCCTGCGTCTTGACGATCGTCACGATCAGCGCGGTGAAGAAAACCGCCATCACTACGGGGGGCAGGAGCGCGGAGACGTAGTCCATGCCCCCCAGCGTAGCTATCCGGCGGCGAGCTTCTGCGGCGGGGCTTCCGGATGACCCGGGGCGCCGGGGGCGGCGGGGCGCCGCTTGGGCGGGAAGACCTCCGCGGGGGTCGGCACGGGGCGCGCCGGCGCCGGGCGTTCCGGGGCGGGCTTCTTGGGTGCGGGGGCCGGCTTGGCCTCGTCGGCCCGGCCGCCGGGCAGGGCGAGCAGGCGGGTGCGTGACGGCGGCACCTGGCGGCCCGCGAGTCTGGCACGCACGTCCTCCTCGGCGAGGGTGCGGCAGCGGTCGAGGAGGGCGGCGGCGACCGGGTTGCCGCGCAGGGCGCGCAGCGCGACCAGGTCGTCGGCCTCGGGGCGGTGGCCCGCCGCCAGGGCGTCGGCGAGCAGCTCCAGATAGCTGGTGGCCGTGCCGGGCAGCGCCGCGCGGTAGCGGCCCAGGTCGGCGAGGAGGAAGGCGTGCAGGCGGGCGCTCTCGCGGACCGCCTCGTCGACGCCGTCGGCTAGGCGGAGGCAGTCCTGGACGTCCTCGGCGGAAGCGTTGCTGGGGTGGAGGGCGACGGCGAGGGCGCGTCGGAGCACACGCAGCTCGTCTGCGCTGAACGCCATGCCGCCGCGGGATCCGTATGGCGTGGGCATGGGCCGACGATAAGCGCTAATCGGACAAAATCGACTAAACGCCATTCCCGTGGGCGCGCCGTCGGGTGCGCGCCCACGGGTGGCACCCGCAGGTGTCGTGCCGGACTTCCCGCGGAGCGCTCAGCTGCGCGAGACGTTGCGTTCGTAGACCAGGCGCAGGCCGATCAGGGTCAGCCAGGGCTCGTGCTCGTCGATCACCGAGGATTCGCCGAGGACCATGGGGGCGAGGCCGCCCGTGGCGATCACGGTGACGTCGTCGGGGTCGTCGGCCAGCTCGCGGGACATACGGTTCACGACGCCGTCGACCTGGCCCGCGAAGCCGTAGAGGATGCCGGACTGCATGGCCTCGACGGTGTTCTTGCCGATCACGCTGCGCGGACGGGCCAGTTCGATCTTGCGGAGCTGGGCGCCGCGGACGCCGAGGGCGTCCACGGAGATCTCGATGCCGGGGGCGATGGCACCGCCCGCGTACTCCCCGCGCGCCGAGACCGCGTCGAAGGTGGTGGCCGTGCCGAAGTCGACGACGATGGCCGGGCCGCCGTAGAGCTCGACCGCCGCGACCGCGTTGATGATGCGGTCGGCGCCGACCTCCTTGGGGTTGTCCATGAGGATGGGTACGCCGGTCTTGATGCCGGGTTCGACCAGTACGGCCGGGACGTCGCCGTAGTAGCGGCGGGTGACCTCGCGCAGCTCGTGCAGGACCGAGGGGACCGTGGCGCAGATCGCGATGCCGTCGATGCCGTCGCCGAGTTCCTCGCCGAGCAGCGGGTGCATGCCCATCAGGCCGTTGAGCAGGACGGCGAGCTCGTCGGCGGTGCGGCGGGCGTCGGTGGAGATGCGCCAGTGCTCCACGATCTCCTCGCCGTCGAAGAGGCCGAGCACGGTGTGGGTGTTGCCCACGTCGATGGTCAGCAGCATCAGGCGTCCACCGCCTCGCTGCCTGCCGCACGCAGGTCGAGGCCGATGTCGAGGATCCGCGAGGAGTGGGTCAGGGCGCCCACCGCCAGGAAGTCGACGCCGGTCTCGGCGTACGCGCGGGCGTTCTCCAGGGTCAGGCGGCCGGAGGATTCCAGGATCGCGCGGCCGTTCACCAGGGCGACCGCCTCCTCGGTCTCGCCGGGCGTGAAGTTGTCCAGGAGGATCAAGTCCGCGCCCGCGTCGACCACTTCGCGCAGCTGGTGCAGAGTGTCGACCTCCACCTCGATCGGTACGTCGGGGAAGCGCTCGCGTACGGCCTCGAAGGCCTGGGCCACTCCGCCGGCCGCCACCACGTGGTTGTCCTTGACCAGGGCCGCGTCGGAGAGGGACATACGGTGGTTGACACCGCCGCCGCAGCGCACCGCGTACTTCTCCAGGGCGCGCAGGCCCGGAGTGGTCTTGCGGGTGTCGCGAACCCGTGTACCAGCCTTCGTGCCGTCCAGCGCGTCCGCCCACGCGCGCGTGGCGGTGGCGATGCCGGAGAGGCGGCACAGGAGGTTCAGGGCGCTGCGCTCGCCGGTGAGCAGGTCGCGGGTGCGGGTGGTGACGCTGATGAGCTTCTGGCCGGGGGCGACGAGGTCGCCGTCCTCGACGTGGCGCTCCACCTCGAACTCGTCCTCGCAGACCACCGACAGGACCGCCTCGGCGACCCGCAGGCCCGCCACGACGCCGGCCTCGCGGGCGGTGAAGTCGCCGGTGGCGACGGCCTCTTCGGGGATGGTGGCGACGCTGGTGACGTCCACGCCGCCGTCCAGGTCCTCGGCGATCGCCATGTGCGCGATGTCCTCGACCAGGACCGGGTCGAGGCCCGCCTCGGCGAGGAGCCCGGCGAGTGCGGGGTCGAGGCCGCACTCCATCAGGGCCGCTTCCTCGTCGTACTGCGCGGATCCGCAGCCGCAGGCGTCGCCGCAGCCACCGGTGGCCGCGAGCGGGAGTTCGGGGTGGTCGGTCACTTCGGTCACTGCTCCTGAGGGGCGGCTGGGGACGGCCGGGTCGGGGGGAAGTCCTGGGACTCGGTGGGGTGTACCGCGAGAGTGCGGTCCGGGTTCAGGGCGACGACGAGGTGACGGCGCCAGGTGTCGTCGTCGCGCTCCGCGTGGTCCTCGCGCCAGTGGCAGCCGCGGGTCTCCTCGCGGCGCAGGGCGGCGGCCACCAGCACGCGCGCGACGCACAGGAGGTTGGTGGCCTCCCAGGTGTCGGTGCCCGGCTCGGCGGTCTTGCCGTTCTCCACGAGGGCGCCGCGGGCGGCCGCGTGGATCTCGTCGAGCGCCCGCGCCGCCTTGGTGAGGCTGGCGGCGGAGCGCAGCACTCCGGCGCCGTCGGTCATGATCCGCTGGATGGCGAGACGGGCCTCGGGCGGGAGCAGCGGGTGTGCGGGGGTCTCCGTGTACGCCACCGGGACCGGCTCGCGGGGCGTGGCGGTGTCACGGGGCGCGGAGGTGTCACGGGACGTGGCGGTGTCATGGGACGTGGCGGCGCGGGCGATGTCCGCCGCGATCCGCTCCGCGTAGACCAGGCCCTCCAGAAGGGAGTTGGAGGCGAGGCGGTTGGCGCCGTGCACGCCGGTGCAGGCGACCTCGCCGCAGGCGTACAGGCCCGGGACCGTGGTGCGGCCGTGGTGGTCCGTGCGGACGCCGCCCGAGGCGTAGTGGGCGGCGGGGGCGACCGGAATGGGCTCGGTCACCGGGTCGATGCCGTGGGCACGGCAGGCGGCGAGGATCGTCGGGAAGCGGTTCGCCCACATGTCGGCGCCGAAGTGCCGTGCGTCCAAGTACATGTTCTCGGCGCCGAGTTCCTGCATACGGCGCGTGATGCCCTTGGCCACGATGTCGCGCGGGGCGAGCTCGGCCAGCTCGTGCTGTCCCACCATGAAGCGCACGCCGTCCGCGTCGACGAGATGGGCGCCCTCGCCGCGTACCGCCTCGGAGACCAAGGGCTGCTGGCCCTCCGCGTCCGGGCCGAGGAAGAGCACCGTCGGGTGGAACTGGACGAATTCGAGATCGCTGACCTCGGCTCCCGCGCGGAGGGCGAGTGCCACGCCGTCGCCCGTGGAGACCGAGGGGTTGGTGGTCGCCGAGAAGACCTGGCCCATGCCTCCGGTGGCGAGCACCACCGCGCGGGCGTGCACCGCGCCCACACCGTCGTGCTGGCCCTCGCCCATGACGTGCAGGGTGACGCCCGCGGCGCGGCCTTCGGCATCCGTCAACAGGTCCAGGACCAGGGCGTTTTCGATGGTTTCGATCCCACGCGCGCGTACCGCGTCCACCAGGGCGCGGGAGATCTCCGCTCCGGTGGCGTCGCCGCCCGCGTGCGCGATCCGGCGCCGGTGGTGGCCGCCCTCGCGGGTCAGCTCGATCTCGCCACTGTCGGCAGTGTCGAAGTGGGCGCCGGTCTCGATGAGGCGGCGTACGGCGTCGGGCCCCTCGGTCACGAGGGTGCGCACCGCCTCCTCGTCGCACAGGCCCGCGCCCGCCACCAGGGTGTCGTCCAGGTGCTGCGCGGGGGTGTCGCCCTCGCCAAGTGCCGCCGCGATGCCGCCCTGCGCCCAGCGCGTGGAGCCGTCGTCCAGGCGGGCCTTGGTGACGACGACGGTCCGCAGACCGCTCGCCGCGCAGCGCAGCGCCGCAGTCAGTCCCGCCACCCCGGAGCCGACCACGATCACATCTGATTCGCGGGCCCAGCCGGGGACAGGGGCGTGCAGGCGTATGCCGGTTGTTCCGGGGGCGGTCATACGGCGGCTCCTGGGGTGTCGTTCTGGGCGGGCCCAGGGGCTTCGGGGGCCTGCTGAGCCGGGGCTTCAGCCTCGGGGGCGTGCTGGTCCGGGGCGGAGGCCTCGGGGGCCTGTCGGTGCGGGGCGGAGGCCTCGGGAGTCTGCTGATCCGGGGCGGAGGCCTCGGGAGTCTGCTGATCCGGGGCGGAGGCCTCGGGAGTCTGCTGATCCGGGGCCGGGATGCCGGAGGTGTGGGGGCCGAAGGTGAGCGGGAGGTTGTCGATCAGGCGCGTGGTGCCGACTCGGGCGGCGACCGCGAGAACCGCCTCGCCCTTGAAGTCGTCCGGGATCTCGGTGAAGTCGGACGGGTCGACGAGCGCCAGATAGTCGAGCTTGAGCGGGGGCTGGGAACGGGCCGCGTCGTCGAGCACCGCGCGGGCGGCGGCCCGCACGGCGGCCGGGCCACAGAGCGCCACCTGCGCCACCGCATGGGTGTCGGCAGCGGCACGGGCCTCGCCCAGGGCGGTCAGGGCGTCGGCACGCGCGCGTGAGGCGGGGGCGGCCTGGGCGCGTGCGTGCAGGGCCTGTTGGGCCGCGAGGCGGTCGCGGCCGGCGAACAGGGCCGCGGACAGGGTGAGCGCGGTGCGGCGCTCTCCCTCGGAGAGGTAGCGGTTACGGCTGGACAGGGCGAGGCCGTCGGGCTCGCGCACGGTCGGTACGCCGGCGATCTCGACCGGGAAGTTCAGATCGCGCACCATGCGCCGGATCAGGGCGAGTTGCTGCGCGTCCTTCTGGCCGTAGAGCGCCACATCGGGCGCCGTGAGGTGCAGGAGCTTGGCGACGACGGTGAGCATCCCGTCGAAATGGCCCGGCCGCGCGGCGCCTTCGAGCCGCTCGCCCATGGGGCCCGCGGCAATCCTGACCTGCGGCTCACCGCCCGGGTACACCTCGTCGACAGCGGGGGCGAACACCACATCCGCGCCCGCCCGTTCGGCGATCCGGACGTCGGCGTCCAGGGTGCGCGGATAGCGGTCGAGGTCCTCGCCCGCACCGAACTGCAGCGGGTTCACGAAAACCGTGACGACCACCTGGCCGCGCGGGCCCGTCAGTTGGCGGGCGTACCGGATCAGGGTCGCGTGGCCCTCGTGCAGGGCGCCCATCGTCATGACGACGGCGCGCCGTCCGTCGTAGGAGAGCTTCCGCAGCTCCGGTGCCGTGCGCAGCAGTCGGGTGCTCATCAGCGGTCCCCGTCCGTGCCGCCCGACGTGCCTGTGCCACCCGGAGCGCCCGTGCCGTTGGCGAGCACCCCGAGGAGGTCTTCGGCGAGCTCCGGCTTCAACAGGCCGTGGGCCAGGGCGCGGTCCGCGGTGGCCCTGGCCATCGCCAGATAGCCGGCGACGGTGCCGGGGGCGTGCTTGCGCAGCTCCGCGACGTGCGCGGCGACGGTGCCTGCGTCACCGCGCGCGACGGGGCCTGTGAGGGCCGCGTCTCCGGACCGCAGGGCGTTGTCTAGGGCGGCTCCGAGCAGCGGGCCGAGCATGCGGTCGGGGGCGCCGACGCCGGCCTGGCGCAGCAGCTCCATGGCCTCGGCGACCAGCGTGACCAGGTGGTTCGCCCCCAGTGCGAGTGCCGCGTGGTAGAGCGGACGGGCCGACTCCGCGATCCACTCGGGCTCGCCGCCCATCTCGATGACCAGGGCTTCGGCGGCAAGGCGCAGCTCATCGGGGGCGGTCACGCCGAAGGAGCATCCCGCGAGCCGCTGCACGTCCACCGGGGTGCCGGTGAACGTCATGGCCGGGTGCAGCGCGAGCGGCAGTCCACCGGCGCGCAGCGCGGGTTCGAGCACACCCACGCCGTACCGCCCGGAGGTGTGCACGACGAGCTGGCCGGGGCGGACCGCGCCGGTCTCGGCGAGGCCCTCGACCAGACCGGGCAGCGCGTCGTCGGGGACGGTGAGCAGGACGAGGTCGGAGCGCTGCAGGACCTCGGCGGGCGGCACGATCGGCACATCGGGCAGCAGCGACGCGGCTCGGCGCACCGAGGCGTCGGAGACCCCGGATACGGCCACCGGGCGGTGCCCGGCCAGCTGCAGCGCGGCCGCGAGCGCGGGTCCGACCCGGCCCGCTCCCACGACGCCGACGGCCAGACGGGCCGGTCGGTCCTTCGGATCCGCTTGCGGTGTGTTCACTCGGGGAGTGCCTTCCGTTCCAGTCCGCTCGGGGTACCGGACGATTTCTCGTCATGCTAACGCGAGGGGGTGCCGAGGTCTCCAGCTGTCCACAGGCTGTGCGGTACGGGGGCCGGGTTCCGACAGTTGTCCACAGGCTGTGGGAATTCCGTATGCACGTACGAGAGCCGGTGCGCGAGTATCTGTGGATGAGCGAGAACGGGCAGCACTCCCCCGAGGAGACCGAGCAGCACTCCCCCGAGGGGACCGAATCAAGGACCGGATCAGGGGCCGGATCCGGATCCGGGGCCGGATCGAGGGCCGAACGGGCCGGGACCGGCCCAGACGTTCCCGACGAGCGGGAGCGGCGGCTCGCGGCGCTGCGCGCGGCCCGGCGGATCCTCGCGCGGCCGGGGGCCGACGCCGTGATCGGGGAGCGACTGGCCCGGCTCGCGGCGGACGCGGCGCAGGTGTACGACCTGGAGCGCACGGTCGACCTCTATGGCGACGGAGTCGTCGCGGAGGTGGAGAACCGTGTGGCCGCACTCCTCGGCAAGGAGGACGCGGCGTTCTTCCCCACCGGCACCATGGCGCAGCAAGTGGCCCTGCGCTGCTGGGCGGGCCGCACCGGGAACGCGACGGTGGCACTGCACCCGCTCGGCCACCCGGAGCGGCACGAGCGCGGTGCGTTCGGGGCGGTCAGCGGCTTGCGGACGGTGCACCTCACCGCCGAGCCACGGCTTCCGGACGCGGACGAAGTGCGGGACTTCGAGGAGCCCTTCGGGGCGCTGATGCTCGAACTCCCGCTTAGAGAGCCGGGTTTCGTACTGCCCTCCTGGGAAGAGCTGGCCGATGTGGTCGAGGCCGCCCGTGAGCGCGATGCCGTCGTGCACTTCGACGGGGCCCGGCTCTGGGAGTGCACCCCGCACTTCGAGCGCCCGCTGGACGAGATCGCGGCGCTCGCGGACAGCGTGTACGTCTCGTTCTACAAGTCGCTGGAAGGCCTCGGCGGCGCCGCCCTCGCCGGGCCCGCGTCCTTCGTGGCGGAGGCCCGCACCTGGCGGCACCGGTACGGCGGCCAGCTCTTCCAGCAGTTCCCGACGGCACTCTCGGCCCTGCTCGGCCTGGAGCGCGAACTCCCCAAGCTGCCGTCGTACGTTGCGCACGCGCGCGTGGTGGCGGAAGCGCTGCGCGAGGGCTTCGCCAAGGCGGGTGTGCCCTGGGCCCGGGTGCATCCGGAAGTGCCGCACACGCACCAGTTCCAGGTCTGGCTGCCGTATGCCGCCGAGGTCCTGAACGAGGCCTCCGTCGCCCAGGCCGAGGAGACGGGCACCGCCCTGTTCCGGCGCTGGACGGCGGACGGACCGCCCGGACTCGCCGTCACGGAGGTCACGGTGGCGGAGCCGGGCCTGGAGTGGAAGGCGGAGGACGTGATCGCGGCGGTGGCGGAGTTCGTACGACGGCTCTGACCCTCGTCCGAAACTGCGGCGACTCTGGACCCTCGTCCGAAACTGCGGCGACTCTGGACCCTCGTCCGAAACTACGGCGAATCTGGACCCTCGTCCGAAACTACGGCGACTCTGGACCCTCGTCCGAAACTACGGCGAATCTGGACCCTCGTCCGAAACTACGGCGACTCTGGACCCTCGTCCGAAACTACGGGCGGCTCTGGACCCTCGTCCGAGATACGGCGGCTCTGGACCCTCGTCCGAGATACGGCGGCTCTGGACCCTCGTCCGAGATACGGCGGCTCTGGACCCTCGTCCGAGATACGGCGGCTCTGGAGCCTCGTACGAACGAAACCGACGACGGGCCCCGGGGACCCCCGTACCCCGGGAACTCCGTACGCCGCACCCCGTGACCCGCCTAGTGGGCCGTTTTCCCCGTACCCCGCCTAGTGGGCCGCCCGCCCTGCTCGTCCCGCCCTCAAGAAGCGGGCCAGGGCCAGGCGCAGCCGCCCGTGTGCCGCGTGTTCATGAGTGACGGCCTCGAACCGGCGGCGGTCGCGCAGTTCACGCAGCACCTGCCATTCGTTCCGGCCGGGGGCCGGCGGCTGCGGGGTGCCGTGCTGGGCGGCGCGGTAGGAGTCGATCATGTACTGCTGCGTAATGCTCATGACAGGTCACCTCTCGGGTGGTTCTGAGGCTTGCTCGGGCTGTGGGTGAGAGGGCCCCGCGGAAAGCCCGTTCTCTTCGATGCCTCAAGACTGCCCAGGTGGGAAGCGGCTGTCGCGTCGATTGACGGCTCCCGTCAATCGACGCCGAGCGCCTCGCGCGGAGCGGGCAGGATGGGGCCATGGCCAACGTTCTCGACCTTCACGGGCTGCCCCAGGAGCGCATCGTCTTCGCGCTCTCGCCACTGGCCGAGCTCGGCTCCGCGCTGCATGTCCTCGCGGAGCCCGCGCACCACCCCGCCCTGCACGGCTGGGCCACGGCGACCGCCTCGGCGCTCAAGCCGGACCTGGCCGACCGCCTGTGCGAGGCGGAGTTCCTGTGGTCGTCCATCCGCTGCGACCTGCTGCTGCCGGCCCGTCCCGGTGACACCCTCGCCGATGAGCTCGACCAGCTGGACCGCATCGACGACGAGACGTTCGTGGCCACCGCCTTCGAGATCACCTGCACGGGCCGGTACGAGATCTCCACACCGTCCCCGCTCGTCGACGAGGACCAGCGCAGGCGCGTACGCGAGCAGGCGGCCGCGCGCGGCCCGCGGCAAGCGGCCTTCGTGGGCCGGATGCTGCTCGACCCGGACGGTCTGCGGGCCTGGCTGCGGCGGCTCTTCGAGGACTGCGAGCAGGCCTTCTTCGGGGACGCCTGGGAGCGGGTCAGGGTGCAGCTCGCCGCCGACGCCCGGCACAAGACGGAACTCCTGCGCCACAAGGGTTTGGCGGACGCGCTCACCGCCGCGTCCCCTGCGCTGCGCCTGGACGAGGACGGACAGCGCGTCCACATCGACAAGCTCACGACGGGCAGGGCCTCGGCCTTCGCCGACCCCGACGACCCCGGTGTCACACTGCTGCCGACCGTCTTCGGCCGCCCCCATCTCACGCTCGCCCACCCCGTCGGCTGGCGGCCGGTGCTCCAGTACCCGGTGGCCGGGCACCAGGCGCCGCAGACGCTCACCGTCCAGGACGTGCAGCAGCGCATGGAGGCGCTGGCGCACCCGGTGCGGATGCGGCTGTGCCGCAGTCTGGCGCGCGGCCCGCACACGACCAGCGAGCTGGTGGACACATACGGCCTGAGCGCCCCCGAGATCTCCCGCCATCTCACCGCCCTGAAGAAGGCGGGCCTGATCAGCACGCGCCGCCGGGGGCGCTACGTCCTGCACCAGCTGGACCTCACGGCCGTCGCCCGGCTCGGCAGCGACTTCATCGAGGGCGTACTGCGGTAATCGAGGGTGCGCTGCCGAAACCCACCCGAAGCGGCCCGAGTTCAGTCGAACTTCAGTCGAACTTCAGCCGAGCTCCGGCCGAGCTTCAGGGCTTCAGTCGAACCGGATGTGCCGGATTCCCGTACCCGCCTTGCGCAGCCAGTGCCGTACCGGCCCGTCCGTGTTCGGCGCGAGGCGCAGGCCCGCGGCTGCCGCGATGTGGTCGGCGACCTGCGGGACCGTGACGCGGTCCGTCCACAGGTGCTCCCCGAACCCGGGCTCCGCGAGCCGTTCCAGGCAGTGGTCGAGCTTGCGCACCGCGAAGGACTCACGGCGCAGCGGTGCGTCCTTGCCTGCGACGTACTGCACGACGTGCCCGAGGCCACGCTCCCGCAGCCGCCGCAGGACCGTCTCCCGGGACGCGAGCAGGGCGAAGTGCCGTACGTCGTGGCCGGCTTCGCGCAGCCGCCCGACCGTATCGGCGAAGTAGGCGGGCTCCACCACCGTCATCGGCACGATCACCGGGCCGTCCTCGTACTTCCTCAAGGTCAGGTCGAGCACCTCGAAGACGCCCTGGCGCCAGGCCGCCAGATCCTGGAAGTCACCGCGGAGACCGGGCGGCAGCATCCGGTGCAGGCCGAAGCCGAGCCGTTCCGGGTCGCACACCACGCTGCCGGGGAGGCGGCGGTTCAGTTCGTACGCGGTCTGCGTCTTGCCGCCCCCGAAAGGGCCGTTGATCCACAGGAGCACGGTTTACGCCCCGCCTCCCGCCCGCACCAGGCCCGTCTCGTAGGCGAGCACCACCACCTGGACCCGGTCGCGCAGGCCCAGCTTGGTGAGGATGCGGCCGACATGGGTCTTCACCGTCGCCTCGGAGAGCACCAGGCGCGCCGCGATCTCGCCGTTGGACAGCCCCTGGGCGACCAGGATCATCACCTCGCGCTCGCGCTCGGTGAGCCGCTCCAGCTCCTTGTGCTGCGGCTGCGGTCCGCTCTGCGGCAGCATCGGCGCGAAGCGGTCGAGCAGACGCCGGGTGGTGGAGGGCGCCACGACCGCGTCGCCACTGTGCACCGACCTGATGGCGGCGAGGAGTTCACCGGGCGGCACGTCCTTGAGCATGAAGCCGGAGGCCCCGGCCTTGAGCCCGGAGAAGGCGTACTCGTCCAGGTCGAAAGTGGTCAGGATCAGCACCTTCGGCGGGTCCGGCTGCGCGCAGATACGGGAAGTGGCCTCGACGCCGTCCAGCTTCGGCATCCGTACGTCCATCAGGACCACGTCGACCGCCGTGGACCGCAGCACTTCGATGGCCTCGGCACCGTCCCCGGCCTCCGCGACGACCTCCATGTCCTGCTGGGCGGCGAGGACCATACGGAAGCCGGTGCGCAGGAGCACCTGGTCATCTACGAGCATTACGCGGATCGGCATTCCGGGTTCCCTCCGGGAGGAGCAGGACTGGTGAGGAGCTGAGCGGGGACGGGCGAGGAGCTGAGCGGGGACGGGCGAGGAGCTTGGCGGGCGGGTCGAGCGGCGGGGCCGAGCGGGGCTGACAGGTGTCAGCGGGCGTCAATGGGCGGGCTTGAGCGGCAGCAGCGCGCTGATCCGGAAGCCACCGCCCGGACGCGGGCCCGCGTCCAGGGTGCCGCCGACCATACCGACGCGCTCCCGCATCCCGATGAGTCCGTGGCCGCGCCCGTCCGCGCCGCCGTCCTCGTACAACTCGTGTGGGGCGCCCTTGCCGTCGTCCTCGACGAGCAGGCCGAGGCCGTCGTCGAAGTACACGATGCGCACGCTCGCCCCCGCGTTCTCGCCGCCGTGCTTACGGGTGTTGGTGAGGGCCTCCTGCACGATGCGGTACGCGGTGAGCTCCACGCCGCTGGGCAGCGGACGCGGGGTGCCTTCGACCTTGAAGTCGACGGTGAGGCCCGAGTTCCGTACCTGCTCGACCAGTTCGTCGATCTGCTCGACATCGGGCTGCGGCACGTACTCGCCGCTCTCCCGCTGCTCGCCGGTGCGCAGCACGCCGAGCAGCCTGCGCATCTCGGCGAGCGCCTGACGGCCGGTGCCCGAGATCGTCTCCAGGGCCTTCTTGGCCTGGTCGGGGGAGGTGTCCAGGACGTACGCGGCGCCGTCGGCCTGCACCACCATGACCGAGACGTTGTGCGCGACGACGTCGTGCAGCTCGCGGGCGATCCGGGCGCGCTCGGCGGCCACCGCGACCTTGGACTGCGCCTCGCGCTCCTGTTCAAGGCGGGCGGCGCGCTCTTCGAGCTGAGCGAAGTAGGCGCGCCGGGTGCGGATGGAGTCACCGAGGGTCCAGGCGAGCGCGAAGGGCACCATCGAGAAGCCCGCGAAGAGGATGTTGCCCCAGACGCCGGTGTGCTCGTTGAACCAGCGCACCTGGGCGATCGGCGCCGCGAGCAGCCCGCCGACGAGCGCGAGTCTGCGGGCCCAGGAGGCGCCTTCCGCCGCCACCGTGTAGATCAGCACGAGCATCGCGAAGTCGGCGGGCATCGTGCGTACGTCCAGGACCACCTGGGCGACGCCCGCCGCGGCCACGAGCAGCAGCATCTTCTCCGGCGCCTTGCGCCGCAGCGCGACGGCGACGTTCAGGACGACGATGAGCAGGGCGGTGAGGACCTCCGGAGCATGCCCCTCGCCGTTCGCCACCGACGCCATGCCCACCAGGGACACCAGGAACAGCGCGACGGCCCAGAAGGAGTCGACGCCCGTCGGGTGTCTGCGGAGGAAGTCGTAGAGGCGCTGCACATAACCCAGCGTAGGTACGCGGCATACGTGCGTGGGTCAACCGCAGGTTCGATCCGGGCTCCCGGCTCGTACTCCCCAAGGTGGAGGGCGCCTAGCCTTTGCGGTGGGACGACCGGAAACGTCATAGGTACGAAAGAGCGCGGTAAGAGCGCGGGAGAGGGTGACTCGTGGAGCGTGCGGGCCTTGAGGCAGGGACTGCGGGCCTTGACGCGTGCGGGGCGCGCGGCTGGCGGGTGGCCGCCGAGGAGGCGCTCTACGGACCCGCCGGGTTCTATCTGCGGCCCGAGGGGCCCGCGGGCCACTTCCGTACGTCGGTGCACGCCTCACCCCTGTTCGCGGCGGCCGTGGCCCGGCTCCTGTGCCGGGTGGACGCCGCCCTCGGGGCGCCCGCCGAACTCGCCTTCGTGGATGTCGGCGCGGGCCGCGGCGAGCTGACAACGGGGGTCCTTGAGGCGCTGCCCGCAAAAGTCGCGGCACGCGTGCGTGCGTACGCCGTGGAGCGCGCCGCCCGCCCCGAGGCGCTCGACGATCCCCGGATCGAGTGGACGGCCTCCCTCCCGCACGGCGTCACCGGGCTGCTCTTCGCCAACGAATGGCTCGACAACGTCCCGCTCGACGTCGTCGAGACGGACGCACGCGGAGTGCCGCGCCTGGTGCTCGTACGGGAGGACGGCAGCGAGACCCAGGGGCCCGAGCCCACGCCCGGCGGTGCAGACGCGCGGTGGCTGGAGCGATGGTGGCCCCTCGGTGCGGAACCCGGCCCGCACGGGGAATCCGTCGCCCGCGCGGAACCCGGCCCGCACGGGGAGCCCGGTCTGCGCGAGGAACCCGGCGCGCGTGGGGAGCCCGGTCTGCGCGCCGAAATCGGGCGCCCCAGGGACGAAGCCTGGGCCAGCGCCGTCGCGGGCCTGGAGCGGGGCCTCGCGGTGGCCGTGGACTACTGCCACGCGCGCGTGGCGCGGCCTGCGTTCGGCACGCTGACCGGTTTCCGTGACGGCCGCGAGTGCCGCCCCGTGCCGGACGGCTCGTGCGACATCACGGCCCATGTGGCGCTCGACGCCTGCGCCCGCCCCGACGCGCTCCTGCTGACCCAGCGCGAGGCCCTCGCCGCGCTCGGGGTGTCGGGCGGCCGCCCCCCGCTGTCCCTGGCGTCCACGGATCCCACGGCGTACGTACGCGCCCTCGCCACCGCCGGCGAGGCAGCCGAACTCACGGCATCCGGCGGCCTCGGCGACTTCGGCTGGCTCCTGCAGCCGGTCGGCCTCCGGGCGGGCGCGGAGCCCCTACTTGTCGATGTCGCCGACGACGAAGAACAGTGACCCGAGGATCGCCACCATGTCGGCGACGAGCGTGCCGGGCAGCAGTTCGGTCAGGGCCTGGATGTTGTTGTACGAGGCCGAGCGCAGCTTCAGCCGGTACGGGGTCTTCTCGCCCTTGGAGACGAGGTAGTAGCCGTTGATGCCGAGCGGGTTCTCGGTCCAGGCGTAGGTGTGGCCCTCGGGGGCCTTGAGGACCTTGGGCAGGCGCTGGTTGATCGGCCCCGGCGGGAGGTCCGCGATCCGGTCGAGACAGGCGTCGGCGAGGTCGAGCGCGACATGGGTCTGCTCCAGGAGGCACTCGAAGCGGGCCAGGCAGTCGCCCTCCTGCCGGGTCACGACCTTCAGGACGTCCTGCAGCTCGCCGTACGCCAGATAGGGCTCGTCCCGGCGCAGATCGAAGTCGACCCCGGAGGCACGGCCGATCGGACCGCTCACGCCGTACGCGTGCACGGCCTCGGGCGTAAGGACGCCGACGTTCCGCGTACGGCCGCGGAAGATCTCGTTGCCGAGGACCAGACGGTCGTAGACGTCCATGCGTGAGCGCACCGAGGCAACCGCGGCACGGGCCCGCGACGTCCAACCGAGCGGAAGATCCTCCTTGAGGCCGCCGACCCGGTTGAACATGTAGTGCATCCGGCCGCCGGAGACCTCCTCCATGACGTTCTGGAGCTCCTCACGCTCCCGGAAGGCATGGAAGACCGGGGTGATTCCGCCCAGTTCGAGCGGGTACGAGCCAAGGAACATCAAATGGTTGAGCACGCGGTTCAGCTCGGCGAGCAGCGTGCGCGTCCACACCGCGCGTTCGGGGACCTCCATGCCGAGCATCCGCTCGACGGCGAGGACCACGCCCAGTTCGTTGGAGAAGGCGGAGAGCCAGTCGTGGCGGTTGGCCAGCATCACGATCTGCCGGTAGTCGCGGGCCTCGAAGAGCTTCTCGGCGCCCCGGTGCATATAGCCGATCACCGGCTCGGCCTGCTGGATACGCTCACCGTCGAGGACCAGGCGCAGGCGCAGGACGCCGTGTGTGGACGGGTGCTGGGGGCCGATGTTGAGCACCATGTCGGTACTCTCCGCGGCGCCGCCGATACCAACCATGGTCTCCGTCTTGGGACTCATGGCGAACAGTCTCTCGTACGGAGGGCACATTGATGGAGACGGGGACGGATACCGAGACGGATACGCGAGGGAGACGGGCATGACTTCCAGTACGGCCCCACGGACGACTCCCGACGAACCGGTATGGAACGGGCTCCCCGAGTCCATGCTCCGGCTGCGGCGGCTGCTGCTCGTGGTGTGGATGGTGCCCCTGACCGTGGCCACCGGAGTGCTGCTGTGGATCTTCGCGGGCCCCGTCTGGGCGGCCTTCGCGGCGGTACCCGCCTTCTTCCTGGTGTGGGGCTGGCCGATGCTCGCGCGCAACTGGCGCTCGTGGCGGTACGCGGAGCGCGCCGACGACCTGCTGATCCAGCGCGGGGTCCTGTGGCGCGAGGAGACCGTGGTGCCGTACGGCCGGATGCAGCTCGTGGAGGTCGAATCCGGGCCGCTGCAGCGGAAGTTCGGCCTGGCGAGCCTGCAGCTGCACACCGCCGCGGCCGCGACCGACGCGACCATTCCCGGCCTCGACCCCGAGGAGGCGGAGCGACTGCGCGACCGGCTCACGGAGCTGGGCGAAGCACGATCGGCGGGGCTGTGAGCGGCGCGGAAGACGGGGACGTGGGGCGGCACGTGAAGGAGCCGAAGCAGGTCGCGGGGCGGCACGCGGAAGGGCCGGACGAGGTGCGGCACGCGAAGGAGCCGGAGCAGGTCGCGGGGCCGCACCCGGAAGGACCGGACGCAGACCAGCCACACCCGGAAGGACCGGACGAGCCGGGCGCCGAGGAGTCTCCCGTACCGGAGCGTCGTCTTCACCCCGTCACGCCGCTGCGCCGCGCCTGGGCGCCGATGGCCGTCGGGGCCGGCTGGGCGGTCCACGATCCGGACGGCGCGTATCGCCGGGTGTCCGATCTGGCCGCCGAGACCCTGCTGATCGGCGGCATACTCCTCGTCCTGGCGGCCTCCCTCTACGGCTTTCTGACCTGGTGGTTCACCCACTTCGCCGTCACCGACACGGAGTTGCGCATCCGCACCGGCCTGCTCTTCCGGCGCACCGCGCACATCCGGCTCGACCGGTTGCAGGCCGTCGATGTCAACCAGCCGCTCCTGGCCCGCTTCCTCGGCGTCGCCAAGCTCAAGATGGACGTCATCGGCACGGACTCCAAGGACGAGCTGGCGTACCTGAGCGAGAAGGACGCGAGCGCCCTGCGGGCCGAACTCCTCGCCCGCGCCGCCGGGTTCGCCCCCGAGTCGGCCTCCGAGGTCGGCGAGGCCCCGGTCGCGAACCTGGTCCACGTGCCGCCGCGCCAGCTGGCCGTCGCCCTGCTCCTGTCGGGCACGACCTGGGTGCTGCTCATCGCCGCCCTCGCCGTGCCGCCGCTGCTGTGGCTGGCCACACACAGCGTCGGACTGCTCATCGGCACGGGCCTGCCGCTGCTCGGAGCCGCGGGCGCGAGCACGGTGGGACGGTTCATCAAGGAGTACGACTGGAAGGTCGGCGAATCCCCCGACGGGCTGCGGCTCGACCACGGGCTGCTCGACAAGGCTCACGAGACGGTGCCGCCGGGCCGTGTGCAGGCGGTGCGCATCGTGGAGCCGCTGCTGTGGCGGCGGCGCGGCTGGGTGCGGGTCGAGCTGGATGTCGCGGGCTCGTCCAACAGCATTCTGGTGCCGGTCGCCCCGCGTGCGCTCGCGGAGTCGGTGATCGCCCGGATCCTGCCGGGGGTCACGGTCCCGCGCGAGCTGTTCCGGCCCCCGGCGCGCTCCGCGTGGTGCGTACCGATCTGGTGGCGCGGCCACGGACTGGCCGTGACGGAGACGGTCTTCGCCACCCGGCACGGACTGCTCAGCCGCACCCTCGCCCTGGTCCCGCACGCGAAGGTGCAGAGTGTGCGACTGACTCAGGGCCCCTGGGAACGCCACAAGGGCGTGGCGGACATCCATGTGGAAACCGGTGCGAACACCTCGGTCACGGCCCGGCTGCGCGACACCACCGAGGCGTCCGCGCTGCTCCAGTCACAGGCCGACCGCTCGCGAACGGGCCGCCGGACGGCACGGCCGGACCGGTGGATGGCCAAGCCGTAGAAGTCCCCCACGAGTTCGCCCCAGCCACAGCCACAGCCGCAACAATCGCCACCGCCGTCACCGCCGCAGGTAACCGCGCCGGGAAATCGGGCTACGAGATCGGGCTACGAGATCGCGCTGCGCAGATCCGCCACATCGATCTGCTCGGTGTCGTCGTGGGCGGTCAGGTCGATGACCTCTCCCACCGGGCCGCGCTGCGCCGACGACGACGTGCCCGAGCCATGCTCCACGCCCTGCGCATCCGCCTCACCCGGCTCCCCGGCCTCGCCCGGTTCCCCCGTCTCGCCCAGCTCTTCGCGCGCCCCCAGTTCCGCCCTGTGGGCGGCCAGCGCCTCCTCGCCCACCACATCGGCGAGGTCTTCGTCCTGCACGGCGCGTACGGCTTCGATGGCGGCCGGGCTCGGGCCCGCCTGCACCGCCTTCGCCGCCGGCCCCGTCTGCGTACCGAAGAAGTCGAATCCGCCCACGGCGGTACGTCGTACCGGAGCGTGCGGTACCACCGCCGCGGCGGCGGGCACGGAGTAGTGCCGAGGGCCCTGGGGTGCGGCGGCCGGGCGCTCGTGAGCGTCGACCGCCCCGGGCTTCCCCTGCGCGGCCTCGACCTCCTCACGGGACGCGCCGCCGGCGGCACTTCCCGCACCGTTCGATGAGGCGGCAGCGGCGGCCGCGTTGTTCTGCTGCGCCGCGGCGTTGCGCTCCAGGCGCTCAAGTGCCGTGCTTGCGCGCAGATAGAGCGCGGGGCTCGGGGTCCGGTTCGCGGTGTCCGCGCCCGCGGGCGGCAGGGCCTTCGCCGGGGCGGCGGCCTCGATCGCGAGGCGGCGGCGCCCTTCGAGCGCGCTGGCCCGCTCGGTCTCCGCGGTGGCGTACCGCCGCAGGAGCGCCGCGTGTTCGCTGCGCAGGGCGGCCAGTTCGGCACGCTTGGAGCGGAGTTTGCCCTCGAGCTTGCCGCGCAGTTCGCGCGACTCGTCGAGGTCGGACTCCAGCTCGGCTATTCGCTCGTCGTGCTTCCACTCGTCGCTCGCCCGGGCCCGGGTGAGTTCCGCGACGCGTTTGCCGGCGAGCCGGTCCCAGCGGCGCATGACGACCGAACCCACGACGGCCGCGGCCGCGGCCGCGCCGACCAGGCCGCGCAGCACCACGGGTTCCGCGACCAGCCAAGCTCCGGCGGCGCAGACGAGCGATACGCCGGCGACCGTCGAGGGGGGAAGCAGCCTGTGCAGGGGTGGGGAATGGCGGTGACGTCCACGTGGCATGGCCAGAAACTTACCGCGCGTGCAGAGCGGACGAACCCCCGCCCGGGAATCTGTTCCCTTGTGGTTACGTACGCCCCATACGGTTCAAGCGGCAACCAACCGCCATCCCCCACCACTTGAGGCCCTTTGCGGGTCAGCTCAAGATCATTTCTTGATGAGCCCCTTGGACTCCAGGTACTCCTTGGCCGCGTCGGCTTCCTTGACCCGCTCCGCGTCCACCTTGCGGTTGAGTTCCACGAGATCCTGTGTGGACAGCGTCTCGGTCAGCTTCGCGAGTACGTCGGCGATCTCCTTGTCGCCCGCCTCCTTGCTGTTGACCACCGGGAGGATGTTGTCGGCGTTCTGCAGTTTCTTGTCGTCCTCGAGCAGGACGAGGTCGTAGTTCTCCAGCGTCGCGTCCGTCGTGGTGGTCAGGACGAGCTGGTCCTCGCCGTCCTTGACGGCCTGCTTGGCCTGCGGGGTTCCGACGCCCTTGGGGTCGACGCCCGCGACGTCGATGCCGTACGTCTTCTTCAGACCCGGTGCGCAGAACGGCCGCACCTCGCACTCGTCACCGGCCGCGATCTTCACCTTCAGCTTTGCCTTGCCGAGGTCGGAAAGCGACTTGAGCTTGTTCTTCTGCGCGTATTCCTTGCTCACCGCGAAGGCGTTCTGGTCGACCGCCGCGCCCGCGGGCAGGACCTTCAGTCCGCGCGGTCCGGCCAGCTTCTCCAGGGCGGCGACGGTGGCTTCGACGTCACTGGAGGCGACCGGCTTCGCCTTCGGGCCGTTCTTCTTGGCGTTGAGGAATTCGGCGAGCGTCGCGGCGTATTCGGGGACTACGTCGATGTCGCCCTTCTCCAGGGACGGTTCGTAAAGCTCACGGTTCTCCACGGTCTTGATGGACGTGCCGTATCCGGCGTCCTTCAACAGCTGGGAGTAGAGCTCGGCGAGCACCTTGGACTCGGTGAAGCCGGCGGAACCCACCACCAGGGAGCCCTTTTTGCCGCCACCGCCCTTCTCCGAGCCCTTGTTCTCAAGGCTGTCGCCGCCGCAGGCGGTCAGCCCCGCGGCAAGGCCGACCACGGCGGCCGCGGCGGCGGCCGTCCGTATGCCGTGCGGAAACTTCTTCATGGGGAACCACCATTCGCTGTCGTATGACGTCTGAAGTCGCTTTACATCACTTACGTGGCACTACTTACGCGGCGCCGCTTAGGCGGCACTGCGCGAGCGTCGCGCGGCGGAGCATCGCACGACGGGCCCGTACCCCGGCGGCATACCCCGGCGGAGCCTTACGCCGCGGCCCTGCGCCGCATCGGATCGAACCACTTGCCAAGGGCCACGAGAACCCCCTCCACCAGGAGAGCCAGCGCCGCGACGAGAACCGCACCGGCGACGACCTGCGGAGTGTCCTGCAGGTTGAAGCCGGCCGTGATGATCCGGCCGAGGCCGCCCTCCCCCGCCATCGCGGCGAGCGTCGCCGTCGCGACCACCTGCACCGCGGCGGAACGGAGGCCCGTCATGACCAGCGGGTAGGCCAGCGGGAGTTCCACCTTCAGGAAGAGCTGGCGGCCGCTCATGCCCATGCCGCGCGCCGCCTCCACCACCGCACGGTCCACCTCGCGCATACCGACGTAGGCATTGGTCAGCAGCGGCGGCACGGCGAAGAGCACCAGGGCGATCAGGGTGGGCAGATCGCCGAGCTTGCCGAGCGGGGTGAGCGAGAGCAGGACGAGCACCGCGAGCGTGGGAACGGCGCGCCCCACATTGGAGATATTGACCGCGAGCGCACCCCCCTTGCCGATGTGCCCGAGCACGAGCGCGACGGGCAGCGCGATGAGACAGGCGACGGCGAGGCAGGTCCCGCTGAAGTCGAGATGCTCGGCCAGCCGGTTCCAGACGCCCTTTTCGCCCTGCCAGTTGGCACCGTCGGCCAGCCAGTCGAAGGCACCCGATATCGCGTTCATGCGGGCTCCGTCACCTTCGGTGTGCGCTCGGCGCGGGGGCCGCCACGCACCGTCCGTATTCGGGTCCAGGGGGTCAGCCACCGCTGCAGGGCGAGCAGAAGCAGATCGGCGGCGATCGCGAGCAGGACGCACAGGAGCGAGGCGGTCAGCACCTGCGCCTTGAAGTCACTGCGCAGGCCGGACATGATCAGGCCGCCAAGGCCGCCGAAGTCCACGATCGCGCCGACGGTCGTCATGGCGATCGTGGAGACCGTGGCGATGCGCACGCCGGCGAGCAACGCGGGCAGCGCGAGCGGGAGTTCCACCTCCCAGAGCAGCCGCCCCGGTCCGTAACCCATCCCGCGGGCCGCCTCCCTGGCCTCTTCGGGGACCGCCTCGAGCCCCGCCAGGATGTTCCGCACGAGGATCGTCAGGGAGTAGAGCACCAGGCCGGTGACGACCAGGGCCACGGAGAGCCCGAACGCCGGGAGCAGCAGCGAGAACATGGCGAGCGACGGCACCGAGTACAGCGCCGTGGTCACCCCGAGCACCGGTCCCGCGAAGGTGCGGCTGCGGCGCGCGAGCAGGGCGAGCGGGAAGGCCACGGCGAGCCCGATCACCACCGACGCGGCCGTGATGCCGATGTGCTGGACCGTGGCGTCGACCAACTCCTGGCCGCGGGAGCGGACGTACTCCCCGCACAGCCAGTCATTGGTGACCAGGCAGTTCTGCTCGGCCATCGCCCGCCCGCCTCCCCCGAACACCTTCGTACGCCCGTCCGTACATCCGTCGTATGTCTGGCGACCCTAAACCCCGGCACTGACAATCGCCGAGAGCCGTCGTCTTGCAGCAACATGAGGTTCACAGAACGCCCACCACAATGGGGAGCCATGATCCGGTTCGAGCACGTCACCAAGCGCTACGCAGACGGCACCACGGCCGTCGACGACCTGTCCTTCGAGGTTGCCGAGGGCGAACTGGTCACGCTTGTGGGCCCTTCGGGCTGCGGCAAGACCACCACGATGAAGATGGTGAACCGGCTCATCGAACCCACCTCGGGCCATATCCACCTGGACGGCGAGGACATATCCACCGTCGACCCGGTCGAACTGCGGCGCCGGATCGGCTATGTCATCCAGCAAGTGGGCCTGTTCCCGCACAAATCGGTTCTGGACAACACCGCGACCGTCCCGCATCTCCTCGGCGTCAAGCGCTCCAAGGCCCGTGAGCGCGCCGCCGAGCTCCTCGACCTGGTCGGCCTCGACCCGTCCGTCTACGGCGGGCGCTACCCCGAGCAGCTCTCCGGCGGCCAGCGCCAGCGCGTCGGTGTGGCCCGCGCACTGGCCGCGGACCCGCCGGTGCTCCTCATGGACGAGCCCTTCGGCGCCGTCGACCCGGTGGTCCGCGAGCATCTGCAGAACGAATTCCTCAAGTTGCAGGCGGCGGTGCGCAAGACCGTGCTCTTTGTCACACATGACATCGAGGAGGCGGTCCGGCTCGGTGACCGCATCGCCGTCTACGGCGCCGGACGTATCGAGCAGTACGACGCACCTGCCGCCGTTCTCGGCGCCCCCGCCACTCCCTATGTGGCGGATTTCGTAGGTGCGGACCGTGGGTTGAAGCGGCTCTCGGTCACCCCCATCGAGGAGGGCGATCTGCAGCAGCCGCCGGTGGTACGCCTGGACGACCCGCTCGGCGAGGCCGCGGCGCAGCTGAGCGCGGAAGGCGCCCACTGGGCCGTCGTACTCGACGAAGAGGGCCATCTGCACGGCTGGATCTCGGCCGAACACACCCTGAGCGACGGCACCGTGCGCGATCAGGCCCGCCGCATGGAGGCCTGGCTGCCGGTAGGCGCCTCTCTTAAGCAGGCGTTTTCGACGATGCTGCAGCACGACGCCGGCTGGATCGCCGTGATCGACGAGGCGGCGGTGGGCCGTTTCCTGGGGGTCCTGACCCCCGCGACCCTGCACGAGGCGCTGCGCCGCTCGACCACGGCGGACGCCCGGGACATCTCCCGCGCGGAGGTCGACCTGGAGACGGTGACCATTCGCTGACCACCACCCCTGAGGCGACGGCTGCTTCGCGCTGACCTTGTCGCTTACTTCTACTTCGCGCTGACCTTGTCACTCAGCCACACCAGGGCGGGCGGGATCTCCCTGCGCCAGGTGTTGAAGTTGTGGCCGCCGCTGTCGAGGATGATCGAGGAGACCCGGGTCGGGGACTTCACCTTGTCGATGAACTGCTCCGTCTCCTTGAGGTTGCCCTCGCCCTGCTTGCTGCTGGTGGTCAGCAGCGCGACCTTCGGGGCGGGTTCGTGGTCGAGCAGCCACAGCAGGTCGGCGCGCTGCTCCACCTTCTTGTCGCCCTGGAAGAGGTCACCGGTGGTGTCGTCGATGGGCGCCCGGTAGTTGGCGGAGAGACCGGCGCCCGCGGCGAACTTGTCGGGGTGCTTCATGGCGATCTTCAACGCGCAGTAGCCGCCGGTGGAGTTGCCGATGACGCCCCAGTTCTCGGGCTTGGTGCCGACCCGGTAGTGGTCGGAGATCGCGGCCGGCAGGTCCCTGGCGAAGAAGGTCTCGGTCTGCGGGCCGTTCGGGACGTCCACGCACTCGGTGTCGCGCGGCGGCGCCACCGTGGGCCGCAGCATGACCAGGATCATCGGCTGCATCTTGCCCTGCTTGGCCTGGTTGTGGGCGGTGGCCGGGTAGCGAAGTCCGTTGAGCAGATTCTCGGCCGTGCCCGGGTAGCCGGTGATCACCACGGCTGCGGGGAACTGGCGGTCCTTGTCCTTGAAGTACTCGGGCGGCAGGTAGACATACGCGGGTGAGCGTATGTCGGAGTCCTTGCCGACCACGTCGATCTTCTGTATCTGGCCGCCGACGGTGGGCTTGGAGCCGCCGGTCACGTTCGTCACGGCCTGGGTGCCGACGACCTTGACCGAGCCGTTGGCACCGCCGGCCTTGTCGTGGTCCACGACGACGCCCATCTCCTGTTCCTGGCCGAAGAGATCGGCCCAGGAGGCGTAGAACTCGAAGGAGCGGTTGGCGGCGAGCCCGACCGAGGCGAACACCATCACCTGGGTCGCCGCGAGCAGGCCGATACGGCCGAGCACGGCACGCCAGTTGCGGCCCGCCAGCTTCGGCCACAGCCATACCGTCGCGACGAACAGCAACACGGCCAGAGCGGCGGCCAACACCAGCACGAGATTGCTCTTGAGACCCATGGGGTTTTCCTGCCTGCGCTTTCTGCCGGGCGAACGCCCGGGCTTCCGTCCTACGCCGGTGTCCGTCCGGCGCGGCACCCGCTGGGGCACCGCCGGTTCGGCTCCGGCGTCTTCGCCGGTTTCCGGCCTCTGCACCGGTTTTCCGGGCGGAGAGTGAACCCGTCTCCCTGTTGTGCCGTCCTAGAGGGCGCAATTTGTCCGGCGTAATGAAGGAGCCGGGCTCCAGCTCTCTCGCAGAACTACGGGATGCGATGTCTGTCAGGATAGATGGGGAAATGTCGGGTGGGGTTGCAGCCATTTCTCGCAGGGCCCGCCGCATACTGCGCGGGCCGAGCCCCGAGAAGGTTCCGTCCCTGGTCGCCACCGCCTGCACCCTGGTAGGCCTCCTGGACATCGCCGCGGGGGTCTTCCCGAGATTCCGGCACAGCCGGATCCATGCCATCGCCGAGGTCCTGCCGGGCGCCCTCGGCCCCTTCGCCGCCGCCCTGGCGCTCAGCGCGGGTGTCCTCCTGCTGCTGCTCGCACACGGCCTCAGGCGTCACAAGAAGCGGGCCTGGCGGGCCGCCGTGGTGCTGCTCCCGGCCGGTGCCGTGGCGCAGTTCGCGTACCGGCACTCGATCCTGGGCGTCGTGATCGCCGGTCTGCTCCTCGCCCTCCTGTTGCGCCATCGGAGTGAATTCTCCGCGCTCCCCGATCCCCGCAGCCGTTGGCGTGCCCTTGCCAACTTCTTCCTGATGGGCACCTTCTCACTGGGCCTCGGCACGGTCGTCGTCGGCACCCACCCGCACAAGGTGATCGGCGACCCGAGCCTCGCCGACTACCTCACGCACGTCGTATACGGCCTGTTCGGCGTCGAAGGCCCCATCGACTACACAGGACGTACGTCCTGGACCGTCGGCTACTCGCTCGGCGCCCTCGGCCTGCTCACCGCCATCACCACGATCTATCTGGCCTTCCGGCCCGAGCACCCGGCGGCCAGGCTCACCCAGGACGACGAGGCACAGCTGCGGGAGCTGCTCGTGCGGCACGGGGAGCGCGACTCCCTCGGCCACTTCGCGCTCCGCCGCGACAAGGCCGTGGTCTTCTCGCCCAGCGGCAAGGCCGCCGTCACCTACCGCGTCGTGTCCGGTGTGATGCTCGCCAGCGGCGATCCCATCGGGGACGTCGAGGCCTGGCCGGGCGCCATCGAACGCTTCATGGACGAGGCGAAGAAGCACTCCTGGACGCCCGCCGTCATGGGCTGCTCGGAGACGGGCGGCGAAGTATGGACCCGCGAGACCGGCCTCGACGCGCTCGAACTGGGCGACGAGGCGGTGGTGGACGTCGTGGATTTCTCCCTCACCGGGCGCGCGATGCGCAACGTGCGGCAGATGGTCAAGCGCATCGAGCGCAATGGCTACGAAACCCGGGTACGGCGCGTACGTGACCTCAGCGAAGGGGAGTTGGAGCGCGTCCAGCGCGCCGCCGCCGACTGGCGCGGCACCGACACGGAGCGCGGCTTCTCCATGGCGCTCGGCCGCATCGGCGACCCGGACGACGGCGACTGCCTGATCGCCACGGCCCACAAACAGGACGAAGTCCCCGGCCCCTACGGCGACTTGAAGGCGGTCCTCCACTTCGTGCCCTGGGGCAAGGACGGCGTCTCGCTCGATCTGATGCGCAGGGACCGCTCCGCCGACCCCGGCATGAACGAACTCCTCATCGTGGCGGCCCTGCAGGCGGCCCCGAAGCTGAACATCGCGCGCGTGTCGCTGAATTTCGCGATGTTCCGCTCGGCGCTCGCCCGCGGCGAGAAGCTCGGCGCGGGCCCGGTCCTGCGCACCTGGCGCGGACTGCTCGTATTCCTGTCGCGCTGGTTCCAGATCGAGTCCCTGTACAAGTTCAACGCCAAGTTCCGGCCCCGCTGGGAGCCCCGATTCGTGGTCTTCCGCACCACCCGTGACCTGCCCCGCATCGGTATCGCCGCGATGCAGGCCGAGGGCTTCGTGACGCTCGCGATGCCGCGCTTCCTGCGCCCCCGGCCGCGCCCGCAGCGCCCCTGCCCGCACACTCCGGCCGTCGAGCGGCAGGAACGGGCGACGGAGCGCGAGCGCGAGGTCCAGACGGTCTGAGCACCGCCGCACCCGGCGGCAGGGCACTGGTGCGGACCGGGCTGCGGCGCCCGCTCCGTACTGGCCGCCCGCCGTCCGGGCCTAGGCTGGAGGCATGAGTACGTTGCGCGGCCGAGGCTCGGTCGAAGGCCTTCCGGAGTGGGACCGCTGTGCGGTGATGGGGGTCGTCAATGTGACGCCTGACTCCTTCTCCGACGGCGGCCGCTGGTTCGACACCACGGCCGCCGTCAAGCACGGCCTCGATCTGGTCTCGGAGGGCGCCGACCTGGTCGATGTCGGCGGCGAGTCGACCCGCCCCGGCGCGAGCCGTGTCGACGAGGCCGAGGAGCTGCGCCGCGTCGTCCCCGTGGTGCGCGGTCTCGCCTCCGAGGGTGTCACCGTCTCCGTGGACACCATGCGCGCCCGGGTCGCCGAACAGGCACTCGCGGCGGGCGCCGTCCTCGTCAACGACGTCAGCGGCGGTCTCGCCGACCCCGCCATGATCCCCACGGTCGCCGCCGCCGGGGCCCCGTTCGTCGTCATGCACTGGCGCGGCTTCAGCGAGGACATGAACAGCCGCGCGGTGTACGAGGACGTGCTGGCCGAAGTCGTCGCCGAGCTGCACGCGCGCGTAGAGGCGGTTGTCGCCGGCGGTGTCGCCCCGGAGCGGATCGTGGTCGACCCCGGCCTCGGCTTCGCCAAGCAGGCCGACCACGACCTGACCCTGCTCGCCGGAATGAAGGAACTGCGCTCCCTGGGGCGCCCGGTCCTGGTCGCCGCGTCCCGCAAACGCTTCCTCGGACGTGTGCTCGCCGGCCCCGACGCCGCCCCGCCACCCGCCCGCGAGCGGGACGCCGCCACCGCCGCCGTCTCCGCCATCGCCGCACACGAGGGCGCCTGGGCCGTGCGCGTCCACGAGGTGCGGGCCACCGCCGACGCCGTGCGCGTAGCCCGCGCCGTAGAAGGAGCCCAGTGACGTCACGTACGGACATCGAAGCCGTCGAAAGTGCCAACACCGCCTTCTACGAGGCACTTGAGCAGGGCGCCTTCGAGGGCCTCTCCGACCTCTGGGTCTCCGACGACGACGAGGACGGGGCGGCCGAGACCGTCTCCTGTGTGCACCCCGGCTGGCCCGTGCTCACCGGTCGCGGCGAGGTGCTCAGGTCGTACGCCCTGATCATGGCGAACACCGAGTACATCCAGTTCTTCCTCACCGACGTGAAGGTCGGGGTGCACGGTGACACCGCCCTGGTGAGCTGCACGGAGAACATCCTCAGCGGCGGCCCCGCCGAGGAGAGCGGCGAACTCGGCCCGCTGGTCGGCCAGCTCGTGGTCGCCACAAATGTGTTCCGTCGCACATCCGACGGCTGGAAGATGTGGTCCCACCACGCCTCGCCGGTGCTCGCCGAAACTGATGACGAAGAGGACACAGAAGGCGGCGAAACACCCGCCTGAGTGGGTAGGGGACCCGTGGGGATTGGAATCTTGGGCCCTTGGGTATGGGCGGCTACCAGCCGCAGCCCGGATTGTCCATAGCCCCCGTGGGCAAGCAGTGTCGGCGCTCGCAGGTAGATTCGAATGGGCCTCGTGTGCCGACCGCACTCGGCATGGGCCTGCCGAACCGACGATTGCAGGAGTGATTCGCGTGGATCGTGTCGCGCTGCGCGGCCTCAAGGCCCGTGGGAACCACGGTGTCTTCCCCCGTGAACGCGAAGAGGGCCAGACCTTCATCGTGGACCTGGTGCTCGGCCTCGACACCAGGGCGGCCGCGGCCGACGACGACCTGGCGAAGACCGTGCACTACGGCGTCGTCGCCGAAGAGGTCGTGGCGGTCGTCCAGAGCGACCCCGTCGACCTCATCGAAACCCTCGCCGAGCGCATCGCACAGCAGTGCCTGAAACACGAAGGCGTCGAGGAGGTGGAGGTGGTGGTGCACAAGCCGGACGCACCGATCACCGTGCCCTTCGACGACGTCACCATCACCATCACCCGGAGCCGAGTATGAAGCCCTCCCGTCACCCGGCCACCGCCCCTGAAGGAGCCGCTTCGCGGCGCGGTGATTTCGGCGACCCGACCGTACAGCCGGTGCCCGCCTCCGTGGTGGAACAGGTGGATGCCGCGGACGTCACCCTCAGCAACCCCAAATTCGCCGTCATCGCCCTCGGCAGCAATCTCGGCAACCGCCTGGAGACCCTCCAGGGCGCCGTCGACGCCCTGGAGGACACCCCGGGCCTGCGCGTGAAGGCCGTCTCGCCGGTGTACGAGACGGAGCCCTGGGGCGTCGAGCCGGGCTCACAGCCCGCGTACTTCAACGCCGTGGTGGTCATCAAGACCACCCTGCCCCCGTCCTCGCTCCTGGAGCGCGCACACGCCGTCGAGGAGGCCTTCCACCGCGTCCGCGACGAGCGCTGGGGCCCGCGCACCATCGACGTCGACATCGTCGCGTACCAGGACGTCATCTCCGACGACCCGGCCCTCACGCTGCCGCACCCGCGCGCTCATGAGCGGGCCTTTGTGCTCGCCCCCTGGCACGACGTCGATCCGGAGGCGCAGATTCCGGGCCGCGGTCCCGTCGCCGAGCTGCTCGGCCAGGTCATGGGCCAGGGTGTCGCAGCCCGTGGCGACCTGGAACTCCGGCTGCCCGAGTAGTCGTTAGGGTCTGCACAGGCCCGCGTACGGGTTCACAGGGACCCCGAGGACGAGGCAAGACGAGGAAGAGGCGACCGCCACCGTGAAGCAGCTGCGCATCCGGACGCTGATCGGACTGTTCGTGGTCGCGGGGGTGCTGTCCTGGGCGGGCGCCCGGCTCTGGGATTCGCTCGGCGATCTGCCGAGCGTCCCCCTCGCCGCCCCGATCGTGCTCGCCGTGATCGCCGCGGTCCTGCTGGCGACGGCGCTCTCCATCCGTGCCCGCCTGCGCGCCCAGCGCGAGCGCAGGCCGGGGGCCAAGGGCGTGGAACCCATGATGGCGGCCCGCGCCCTGGTATTCGGCCAGGCAAGCGCCCTGGTCGCAGCCCTGGTCACGGGGGTGTACGGCGGCGCGGGCGTCTTCCTGCTCAGCCTCCTCGACGTCCCCGCCCGCCGCGACCAGGCCATCTATGCCGGCTTCGCGGTCCTGGCAGGCGTGGGCGTGATCGCTGCGGCCCTGTTCCTTGAGCGGGTCTGCCGGCTCCCGGACGACGAGGACGAGGTCGGCGCGGCCGCGGCGTAGGGCGCAGGCGCAGGACCGAGCGCCGCCCCGAACTCCAGGGCGCAGAACCCGAGTTCACCGAGGCGCGACCGAACCTGCCCCCCGGAAACCCCTGCCCCTGCCCCGGAAACCCCGGTCCCTGCCCTGCCCTTGCCCCTGCCCCTGCCCTTGCCCGCAGACCTCAAAAGGCCGCGCGCCGCGCCTCACTTCGCCATGATCAGGCTCATCGCCTCGGCCCGCGTGGCCGGGTCCCGCAGCTGCCCCCGTACCGCCGACGTGATCGTCTTCGCGCCCGGCTTGCGCACACCGCGCATCGTCATGCACATGTGCTCGCACTCCACCACGACGATCACTCCGCGCGGCTCCAGGATCTGCATCAGGGAGTCGGCGATCTGCGTGGTCAGCCGCTCCTGCACCTGGGGACGCCGGGCATAGACGTCGACGAGCCTGGCCAGCTTGGACAGACCGGTGATCTTGCCGTCGTTGGACGGGATATACCCGACGTGCGCCACTCCGACGAAGGGCACCAGATGGTGCTCGCAGGAGCTCATCACCTCGATGTCCTTCACCAGCACCATCTCGTCGTGACCGAGATCGAAGGTGGTGGTCAGGACGTCCTCGGGCTGCTGCCACAGACCGGCGAATATCTCCTTGTACGCCCTCGCCACCCGCGCCGGCGTCTCCCGCAGCCCCTCACGGTCCGGGTCCTCTCCGACCGCGATGAGAAGCTCACGCACGGCGTTCTCGGCTCGCTTCTCGTCGAACTCGCCGATCGAGCCCTCGCCGTCCAGCGTCACCGGGTCGGTCATCTGTGCCTCGTTCCTGTTACGACTGGCATGGCGCCTGTACGTCTGACATGCGGCGCACAAAGATGCCGCGCCCCCCAAGGCTAAAACTTGGGGGGCGCGGCATCCATTCCGGGCCTGCTGAGGCGTCCGGGGAGAACCCCGGGCCTCATGACCGCGGCATCAGCTCTCCGGTCGCTCCTCCGGAGCCGGGGCCTTGGTCAGGTCCGCCGGCGCCGAGTCGCTCGCGGAAGCGGTCACCGCGGGCGCCGTGCCGTTGGCGCCGTTGGTCAGAGACAGCTCCTTGGGCGAGAGGACCGGCGGCCGCGTCGACGGCGTACGCCGCGAGGAGCCGGTCCAGGCCGGGCGGGCCGGGCGCTTCACGATCGGCGCGAAGATCTCGGCGATCTGCTCCTTGCCCAGCGTCTCCTTCTCCAGGAGCTGCAGGACGAGGTTGTCGAGAACGTCGCGGTTCTCGACCAGGATCTCCCAGGCTTCGTTGTGCGCGGTCTCGATGAGCTTCTTGACCTCTTCATCGACCAGAGCGGCGACCTCTTCCGAGTAGTCGCGCTGGTGCGCCATCTCGCGGCCGAGGAACGGCTCGGTGTTGTCGCCGCCGAACTTGATGGCGCCGAGCCGCTCGGTCATGCCGTACTGCGTGACCATGGCACGGGCCGTGGCGGTGGCCTTCTCGATGTCGTTCGCGGCACCGGTGGTCGGGTCGTGGAAGACGAGCTCCTCGGCCGCGCGCCCGCCCAGCATGTACGCCAGCTGGTCGAGCATTTCATTGCGCGTGGTCGAGTACTTGTCCTCCTCGGGGAGCACCATCGTGTAGCCGAGGGCACGGCCTCTGGAGAGGATCGTGATCTTGTGGACCGGGTCGGAGTTCGGTGAGGCCGCCGCGACCAGGGCGTGTCCGCCCTCGTGATACGCGGTGATCTTCTTTTCCTTGTCCGACATGATCCGGGTCCGCTTCTGCGGGCCCGCCACGACGCGGTCGATCGCCTCGTCGAGGAAGTAGTTGTCGATCAGCTTCTTGTCGCTGCGCGCGGTGAGGAGCGCGGCTTCGTTCAGCACGTTCGACAGGTCGGCGCCGGTGAAGCCGGGGGTGCGACGGGCGACGGCCGAGAGGTCGACGTCCGGAGCGACCGGCTTGCCCTTCTGGTGGACCTTGAGGATCTCCAGACGGCCCTGCATGTCCGGGCGGTCGACGGCGATCTGCCGGTCGAAGCGGCCGGGGCGCAGGAGCGCCGGGTCGAGGATGTCGGGCCGGTTGGTGGCGGCGATCAGGATGACGCCGCCCTTCACGTCGAAGCCGTCCATCTCGACGAGCAGCTGGTTCAGGGTCTGCTCGCGCTCGTCGTGGCCACCGCCGAGACCCGCACCGCGGTGCCGGCCGACGGCGTCGATCTCGTCGACGAAGACGATCGCCGGGGCGTTCGCCTTGGCCTGCTCGAAGAGGTCACGGACACGGGAGGCACCGACACCTACGAACATCTCGACGAAGTCGGAGCCGGAGATCGAGTAGAACGGAACGCCCGCTTCACCCGCGACGGCACGCGCGAGCAGGGTCTTGCCGGTACCGGGCGGGCCGTAGAGCAGCACGCCCTTGGGGATCTTGGCGCCCACGGCCTGGAACTTGGCCGGCTCCTGCAGGAACTCCTTGATCTCGTGGAGTTCCTCGACGGCCTCGTCCGAGCCCGCGACGTCCGAGAAGGTCGTCTTCGGGGTGTCCTTGGTGATGAGCTTGGCCTTGGACTTCCCGAAGTTCATGACTCGGGAGCCGCCGCCCTGCATCTGGTTCATCAGGAACAGGAAGACAACGACGATCAGTACGAACGGGAGCAACGAGAGCAGGATCCCGACGAACGGGTTCTGCTTGGAGGGCGAGACGGTGTAACCGTCCTTGATGTCGCCGTTCTCGTAGTTCTGCTGCAGCTTGGTGGCCAGCTGGGCGCCCTGGTCGCCGATGTAGCTCGCCTGGATCTTGGCGCTGCCGCCGTACTTGTCCTTGTCGGCGCCATCCTTCAACTCGACCTTGATGGTCTGTTCGTCACCGGTGGTGAGCTTGGCGGTCTGGGCCTGCTTGTCGTCGATGGCCTTGATGACCTGGGCGGTGTCCACCGTCTTGAAGCCGCCGGACGAGCCGACGACCTGCATCAACACGACCACGGCGAGGACGGCCAGCACGATCCACATGACCGGCCCACGGAAGTATCGCTTCACGTCCATCCATACGGAGCGGTGCCGCCCCGTCCCTCCTGCCATAGTGAGTTTGATAAAGACTGTTCTTCGGACGGTACCCCAGCATTGTCACCCGAAGCCGCAGGGGACGGCGGGCAATCCCGTCTTCCCATGCTCCAACGGCGGGAACCCGGCAAGGGTTCCCGCGGGATACGGGCCGGGGTTTCAGCCGCCGTATACGTGTGGAGCCAGCGTGCCGACGAACGGCAGGTTCCGGAACTTCTCGGCGTAGTCGAGGCCGTAGCCCACGACGAACTCGTTGGGGATGTCGAAGCCGACCCACTTCACGTCGATCGCCACCTTCGCGGCGTCCGGCTTGCGCAGCAGGGTGCACACCTCGAGGGACGCGGGTTCGCGGGAGCCGAGGTTGGAGAGCAGCCAGGACAGGGTCAGGCCGGAGTCGATGATGTCCTCGACGATCAGGACGTGCTTGCCCTTGATGTCGGTGTCGAGGTCCTTGAGGATCCGGACCACACCGGAGGACTGGGTGCCTGCTCCATACGAGGACACCGCCATCCAGTCCATCGTGACCGGAGTGGACAGCGCACGCGCCAGGTCCGCCATCACCATCACGGCGCCCTTGAGGACACCGACGATGAGGACGTCCTTGCCCGCGTACTCCGAGTCGATCTTCGCGGCCAGCTCGGCCAGCTTCGCGTCGATCTCTTCCTTGGTGATGAGCACCGACTTCAGGTCGGTGCCCATGTCTTTCGCGTCCACCCGCACATCACTTTCGGTTCGCCGTCTGTCAGCCCTGCCGGATGACAAGTCTGCCACCCTGCCGCTGGGCCTCCACCCGGCCGGGGAGGTTGATGGCCCCCTGGCCGCGCCAACCGGTGATCAGACGGTCGACTTCCTCGATGTGCCGGGCGAACAGCGCGCCCGCGGGCGAGCCCGCGGCGATGGCGGCCCGGCGCAGGACGCGGCGGCGCACGGCGGGCGGCAGGGCGTAGAGCTTGGCGCACTCCAGGAGGCCGGCCTCGTCGCGTACGGAGGTCTCGGCCTGGGCGGCCCAGGTGTCGAGGGCGTCGGCGTCGTCGCGGGAGAGCTGGGCGGTGCGGGCGAGCGCTTCCACGACGCCTTTGCCGAGGGCCTTTTCGAGCGCGGGCAGGCCTTCGTGACGAAGCCGCGAACGGGTGTAGGCCGGGTCGGCGTTGTGCGGGTCGTCCCAGACGGGCAGGGACTGCACCATGCACGCCTTGCGGGCGGTCTGCCGGTCCAGGTGCAGGAAGGGCCGGCGATAGCGTCCGCTGGCGCCCGGCCCGCCGGAGACGGCGGCCATGCCGGACAGGGAGCGGATACCGGAACCGCGGGCCAGGCCGAGGAGGACGGTCTCCGCCTGGTCGTCGCGGGTGTGGCCGAGCAGGACGGCGTCGGCGCCGTGGCGTTCGGCGACTTCGTCGAGCGCGGCATAGCGCGCGTCCCGGGCGGCGGCTTCGGGGCCGCCTTCGCGCCCGACGTGCACGGCGACGCACTCGACGGGGTCGAGTCGCAGCGCGGTGAGCCGGGTGACGACTTCGGCGGCACGCAGGTCGGAGCCGGGCTGCAGACCGTGGTCGACGGTCACGCCACCGGCCCGGATGCCGAGTTTGGGGGCTTCGAAGGCGAGAGCGGAGGCGAGCGCCATGGAATCGGCGCCGCCGGAGCAGGCGACAAGCACGAGCGGGGAACGGCCCGGCTCGGATGGCGGGCGAGCGCCCCGCGCAGGCGCGGATGGCGCGCCGGATGCGGTGTGTGCGGAGTGCGCCGCGAGGTCGCGTGCTGCTAGATCGGTCAGGACGTCGTGGAGTACGCGGCGGACCGCCAGGCGTATCGCCGCGACCGCAGGATGGGGACCCATTGCCCGGTTCCCTTCGTGAAGTTCGGGGGGTGTGCCTCGGTTCAGTCACTTCGCTCGAGATCGTTCACTTGAGCGCGCCCTCAAGAGGTCTTTCCTGGATTCTCTTGAGATCGCCACTCAGGATCAGTCACTCAGAGTGTGTCGATGGTGACAGAGCCGAGCCGTTACCCGAGCATTGCACGCCTACCCATGGCTCACGGTCCCTCGGAAGGGTGATTGCGGCGGCTTGCTCCTGCCGCCGGCGGCATGCCGCTCACGACTCTGCCTTACGGTGCACCCTCGCGACCCAGTCCGCCGGTTTGGCGATCTCCGCCTTGGTGGGGAGGGTGTTGGGTGAGGTCCAGACCCGGTTGAAGCCGTCCATGCCGACGTCTTCGACGACCGCGCGCACGAACCGCTCGCCGTCGCGGTACTGGCGCAGCTTGGCGTCGAGGCCGAGGAGCTTGCGCAGGGCCTGGTCGAGGCGCGAGGCCCCCTTGGCCCTGCGCTCCTTGAACTTCTCCCGGATCTCGCCGACGGACGGCACGACTTCGGGTCCGACGCCGTCCATCACGTAGTCCGCGTGCCCTTCGAGCAGGGACATCACGGCGGTCAGGCGGCCCAGGATCTCGCGTTGGGCGGGGGTCTGCACCACCTCGACGATGGACCGGCCGCCCTCGTCGTCCTCCTCCGGCCGGTTGCCCGCGAGGGACGAGGCGGCTTCGCGGAAGCGCTCGAGGAGCGTCATGGGGTCGACCTCGGTCTCGCCGAGGAATGACTGGATCTCGCCTTCGAGGTGGTCGCGCAGCCAGGGCACCGCGGTGAACTGGGTGCGGTGGGTCTCCTCGTGCAGGCAGACCCAGAGCCTGAAGTCATGGGGGTCCACGTCGAGTTCACGCTCCACGTGGACGATGTTCGGCGCGACGAGGAGCAGCCGGCCGCCGCCGGGGCCGCCCGCGGGCAGCTCGCGGCTTGGCGGGGCGAAGGTCTCGTACTGGCCGAGGACGCGCGAGGCGAGGAACGACAGGAGCATGCCGAGCTCCACACCGGTGACCTTGCCGCCGACCGCGCCGAGCACGGCACCGCCGGGGCCGCCGCCGCGGCGCTCCTGCATCTTCTCGAGCAGGGGCTTGAGCACTTCCCTGAACCCGGCGACGTTCGCCCGCACCCAGCCCGCGCGGTCCACGACCAGGACGGGGGTGTCATGGGCGTCCTCGGTCCCCATCTTCGTGAAGGAACGGACGTGCGCCTCCGAGGACTTGGCGTGCCGGCGCAGCTCCGAGACGACGGCGCGCGCCTCGTCCCGGCTCACCTCGGGCCCCGGCCGCACGAGCCGGGTCGCGGTCGCCACCGCGAGATTCCAGTCGACCATCTCCGCACCACCGATGCTCGTCATGCGTCTCCGTACGTCGTCGGCTCGCTGCACGGTGGGGTGTGAGGGGGCCCGCCCTACCGGCCGGGGGTCCGGGGGTCGCCCCCGGGAGGACACAGTCAGTCGACCATCTCCGCACCACCGATGCTCGTCATGCGTCAACCGTACGTTGTCGGCTGCGCCAACGGTGAGGGATGCGGTCGCCCGGCTTGCCCTGGGCGGTACGGGTGGGCCTGGGCTGTTCCCGGTTGTCCGGAGTGGTGCGCGGATCCGGGATACCGGCGTACGGCTTCCGGTTTGTCAGTGGCAGCCGCAGTTCGCGACGGATCCGGGGTACCGGCGCGCAGGCTCTCGGTTCCTCAGCGGCAGCCGCAGTTGGCGACCGTGGAGGCGAGGCGGTCGAGGGTGGACTGGGCCGATCGGGGGTCGGCCGTGCCGGAGGCCGTGAAGGCGAAGACGAGGAGGCGGCCGTCGGCGTCGACGACGGTGCCGGCGAGGGTGTTCACGCCGGTCAGCGTGCCGGTCTTGGCGCGGACCAGGCCCGTGCCGGGCGAGCCGTCCTCGTACCGGTTGCGGAGCGTGCCCGTGAAGCCCGCCACGGGCAGGCCGGTGAGGGCGGGGCGCAGCTCGGCGCGGGCCGGGTCGGCGGCGCGGGCGAGCAGGGCGGTGAGCAGCTTCGCGGTGAGCTTGTCGTCCCGGTTCAGACCGCTTCCGTCGGCGAACTTCACGCCTTCCAGGGGGAGTTCGAGCTTGCGGAGTTGGTCCTCCATGGCCTTGGCGGCGCCCTCGAAGCTGGCCGGTTCGCCGTCGGCGATGGCCGTCTGGCGGGCCAGGTGCTCGGCGATGTCGTTGTCGCTGTGCGTCAGCATCCGCTCGACCAGGGCGGCGAGCGGCGCCGACTCGGTCTTGCCGAGGGTCTCGGCCCGCTCCCCCGCCTTGCCGGGGCCCGGCTCGCCCGTCACGTCGACGCCCCGGTCCCGCAGGAGGTCGGCGAAGGTGCCGGCGGCGTCACGGGCCGGGTCCGCGGTGCGCTGCGCGGGGCCGCTGGTGGAGTCGTCCATCCGGCCCTCGTCGACCATCAGGGCGCTGACCGGCGCGATGTTCTCGTTCGGCCCGATGGGGTGCTGGTCGGGCCCCGAGTACGCGGAGGTGTCGTACGAGAGCTTGATCTTGTCGAGGCCCCGGGTGCGCAGGGCGTGCGCGGTCTCGTCGGCCAGGGTGTGCAGGCTGGCGTTGCCCTGGGAGCCCTTGCGGGCGGTGAGGGTCGGGTCGCCGCCGCCCACCAGGACGACCTCACCCGGGTCCGCGCCGGAGTCCGCGCCGGTGACGGTCTTCGTGGCGATGCGGTGGTCGGGTCCGAGTGCCGCGAGCGCCGCCACCGCGGTGGCGATCTTGGTGGTGGACGCGGGTGTGACGGCTTCGCCCGCCCCCGCGGCGTACACCTCGGTGCCGGTGGCCGCGTCGACCACGGACGCGGTGCGCTGCGAGCCGAGGGCGGGGTCCTTGAGGAGCGGATCCAGTACGTCGGCAAGCGCGCGCCCGGTGGGGGCGGGGGCGCCGCCCGCGGGGGCGCCGAGGCCGTTGAGCACGCCGGGGGCGCTCGGTGCGGCCGAAGGGTCCTTGCCGCGGCCGTGATCTGCGCCACCGTCGCGGGCACGATCGGCTGCCAGAGCGCGTTCGGCCGTACGCTGACCCGAGTCCCAGGGTCCGGCCGCGGTCACCGCCACAGCCGAGAGGGCGAGGCCTACCGTGGCTGCGCCCGCCGTGAGTTGCCAGGTCGTGAGCGCCCTGAGCCGCGGGGGCCGGGGCAGCCGGGGCGGCTTCACCGGCTGTCGCAGCCGCCGAAGGCCGGGGAGCTCCCTGATCTTGAGCTCAGGCACCACCGACCAGCCCCTTTCGCGATCACACACCTGCGTGAGGGACACTTAATCACTGCGTCTTGCCGCGGGATCGCACCGCGGTGGGTCCGGCCACATAAAAGGGCCGGACGTCCGTGGGGTTGTCCCCCGGGAGGACGCAGCACCGTCCGTTGTTTGTGTTGATCATGGAGGAGCATCCGGTGGAGTTCGACGTCACGATCGAGATTCCGAAGGGTTCGCGGAACAAGTACGAGGTGGACCACGAGACCGGTCGTATCCGTCTGGACCGTCGTCTGTTCACCTCGACCAGTTACCCGGCCGACTACGGCTTCGTCGAGAACACCCTCGGCGAGGACGGTGACCCGCTGGACGCCCTGGTCATCCTGGACGAGCCGACCTTCCCCGGCTGCCTCATCAAGTGCCGCGCCATCGGCATGTTCCGTATGACCGACGAGGCGGGCGGCGACGACAAGCTGCTCTGCGTGCCGGCCTCCGACCCCCGTGTGGAGCACCTGCGCGACATCCACCACGTCTCCGAGTTCGACCGCCTGGAGATCCAGCACTTCTTCGAGGTCTACAAGGACCTGGAGCCCGGCAAGTCCGTCGAGGGCGCCAACTGGGTCGGCCGCACCGACGCCGAGGCCGAGATCGAGCGCTCGTACAAGCGCTTCGAGGAGGAGGGCGGTCACTGACCCCCTCGCCACAGCCGTACCGGAGAAGGCCGTGCGCACCCCTGACAAGGGGGTCCGCGCGGCCTTCTTCGCGTGTCCATGCTCATACTGGCCTTACCGGAGGTGCGTAAGTCGGAAGTACGAGGAAGCAGAGGGTGGCTACACGTGGCTGACACCACGGAGGAGGAAGACCGCAAGCCGCAGTCGGACGAGGCGCACAGCGCGTTCGCTCCGGTCGACGGCGCCGGGACTCCGTCGGCTCCTCCCGAGGACGAGCAGCCGACCTCCGAGTTCACCATCCCCCAGGGACTGCGGATTCCGCCCGCTCCCGAGGACCAGGAGAGCTCGGCCTTCAAGCCGCCGCCCAGCTACGACGCCCGCCAGGCCGCGGCCTTCACGCCGCCCGAGGGCATCCCCCTGGTCAGACTGACCAAGGAGGCGCCCTGGCAGGACCGGATGCGCACGATGCTGCGCACCCCGGTCGCCGACCGGCCCGCGCCCGAGGCGACGCAGAAGAACGACGACGAGACGGGGCCCGCGGTCCCGCGCGTCCTCGACCTGACGCTGCGTATCGGGGAGCTGCTGCTCGCGGGCGGCGAGGGCGCCGAGGACGTGGAGGCGGCGATGTTCGCCGTGACCCGCGCCTACGGCCTCGACCGGTGCGAGCCGAACGTCACCTTCACGCTGCTCTCCATCTCGCACCAGCCGTCCCTGGTCGACGACCCGGTGACGGCCTCGCGGACGGTACGCCGCCGCGGCACCGACTACACCCGGCTCGCGGCCGTGTACCAGCTCGTCGACGACATCGGCTCCGAGGACATCGACGTCTCCCTGGAAGAGGCGTACCGCGGTCTCGCGGAGATCCGCCGTAACCGGCACCCGTATCCCGGCTGGGCCCTCACCTCGGCGGCGGGCCTGCTCGCCGGGTCGGCGGCGACGCTGGTCGGCGGCGGTGTCGTGGTGTTCATCGCGGCGGCACTCGGCGCGATGCTGGGCGACCGGCTCGCCTGGCTGTGCGCGGGGCGCGGGCTGCCGGAGTTCTACCAGTTCATCGCGGCCGCGATGCCGCCCGCCGCGATGGGTGTGGCGATCAGCCTCCTGGACCTGCCGGACGTCCGTGCCTCCGCGGTGATCACCGGTGGTCTGTTCGCGCTGATCCCGGGGCGGGCCCTGGTCGCCGGTGTCCAGGACGGTCTGACGGGCTACTACATCACCGCGGCGGCGCGGCTCCTGGAAGTCGGCTATCTGGTCGTCGGCATCGTGATCGGCGTACTGACCGTGCTGTATCTGGGCGTGCGGCTCGACGCCGGGCTCAACCCGGAGACGACGATCCACGCCTCGAGCCGCCCGGTGATCCAGATCCTGGCGGCCATGGCGCTCAGCCTGGCCTTCGCGGTCCTGCTCCAGCAGGAACGTTCCACCGTGCTGCTCGTGACGCTCAACGGCGGGGTGGCCTGGGTGGTGTACGGGGCCATCGCCAGCGCCGGCAGGCTCTCGCCGGTGGCGGCGACGGCGGCCGCGGCGGGCCTTGTGGGGCTGTTCGGGCAGCTGCTCTCCCGCTACCGGTTCGCCTCCGCGCTGCCCTATGTGACCGCAGCGATCGGTCCGCTGCTGCCCGGTTCCTCGACGTACTTCGGACTGCTCGACATCGCGCAGAACGAGCTCAACCACGGCCTGGCCCAGCTGTCCAAGGCGGCCGCCCTGGCCCTCGCCATCGCGATCGGCGTGAACCTGGGCGGCGAGCTGGCCCGGCTCTTCTTGAAGGTGCCGGGCGCGGAGAGCCCGGTCGGGCGCCGCGCGGCCAAGCGGACACGCGGCTTCTAGCGCTCCGCGGGAAGCCCGGTACCGCGGGTGCGTAGCGGCTTGTCGCTCCCCGGGCTACCGCTATCGCTTCGCGTGGCGGCCGCGCTGGGGCTGCTGCGCCGCGGTGCCGCCAGCGGTCGCGGCCGCCTTCTTGTTCTTGGAGCGGGCCCGCAGGAACTCGATGATGATCGGGACCACCGAGAGCAGCACGATGCCGATCAGGATCGCCTCGATGTTCTTGTGCACGAAGTCGATCTGGCCGAGCCAGGAGCCGAGCAGGGTGACGCCCGCGCCCCACAGGACGCCGCCGATGATGTTGAACGTGATGAACGAGCGGTAGTTCATCCGGCTCACGCCCGCGATGATCGGCGTGAAGGTGCGCACGATCGGCACGAAGCGGGCCAGGACCAGCGACTTCGGGCCGTACTTCTCGAAGAACTCGTGCGCCTTCGTCACGTTCTCCTGCTTGAAGAGGCGGGAGTCCGGGCGGTTGAAGAGCGAGGGCCCGACCTTGCGGCCGAAGAGATAGCCCGCCTGGTCACCGAGGATCGCGGCGAGGCAGATCAGGGTGCAGACCAGCCACAGCGGGTGATCGAGGACGCCCGTCGTGACGAGCAGTCCGGTGGTGAACAGCAGCGAGTCACCCGGCAGGAAGAAGCCGATCAGCAGGCCGGACTCGGCGAACACGATGATCAGCAGGCCGATGAGCCCGAACTTGTTCAACAGAAAGTCCGGATCGAGCCAGCTTGGTCCGAGCGCAAGCGTCGTCATCACGGGTCCGGGCTCCTGGGGTGTCGGTGGGCTGAAACGGCGAAGTGGCCGCCCAAAGTTATCAACGCAAGGAGACGGGACCAGGTTCCACCGGACTTCCCAGGATGCACCCCGTACCAAACAGGACAAAGCTGTACTGCTGGGGGGCCGTGTCCCTGTGGGGGCTGTTGTGGAGGTGGACGTTCATGGGCATCGAGGACTTCGGCGGCGGACAGGCCCCACAGTCGGACGTACTGGTCGTGACGACCAATGACGTACCCGGATTCCAGGTCCAGCAGGTCATCGGCGAGGTCTTCGGGCTCACCGTCCGCTCCCGGCACCTGGGCAGCCAGATCGGCGCGGGCCTGAAGTCGATGATCGGCGGCGAGCTCAAGGGCCTCACGAAGACGCTGGTGGAGACCCGCAACCAGGCCATGGAGCGCCTTGTCGAGCAGGCACGCGCGCGTGGCGGCAACGCGGTCCTGATGTTCCGCTTCGATGTGACCGAGGCGCTCGACGGGGCGGCCGAGGTCTGCGCGTACGGCACCGCTGTCGTGATCGCGCCCGCATAGGTAACCCGCACAGGTAAGGGGCGCCCCCAATTGCGGGGCGCCCCTTACCGGTTACGCATGCCGGATCGCGTTCGCCAGGATCGCCTCGCGCTCGTAGGCGGCGAGGCCCGGCTTGGCCTGGTCGATGTTGTGCGTGAAGCGCTCGTCCGACACGTACATCTCGCCGAGACAGGTGTGCATCTCGTACGAGCACTCGTAGTGGTTCCGCGAGATCCACTGGCGGTGCGCCTCGGCGGCGTCCATCGCCTCGTCGGACTCGGGTCCCGCGCCCGCCTCCATCAGCTCCACGAAGCGGCGCGTGACCTCGTCGCCCTCGCGCATGATCCGCTGCCAGTCCTCCTTGGTGTACGAGGCGGAGCGGCGCTTGGACTCGGCGTAGGCGTCGGTATCGCCCCAGCGCTCCTGCACCTCCTCCTCGTACTGGTCCGGGTCGTGGTCGCCGAAGACCTCGAACTTCTCCTCGGGCGTGAGGTTGATCCCCATCTTCCTTGCCTCCATGGCTGTTTCGACGGCGGCGGCCATCTCCTGGAGCTTGGCGATCCGGGCGGTCAGCAGCTCGTGCTGCCGGCGCAGGTGATCGCGCGGGTCCGTGTCCGGGTCGTCAAGGAGCGCCGCCACCTCGTCGAGCGGGAAGCCCAGCTCCCGGTAGAACAGGATCTGCTGCAGCCGGTCCAGGTCCGCGTCGCTGTAGCGCCGGTGCCCGGCGTGACTGCGCTCGCTGGGGACCAGCAGGCCGATCTCGTCGTAGTGGTGCAGCGTGCGCACCGTGACGCCGGCGTATCGGGCGACCTGTCCCACGGAGTAGCTCATCGCCACCCGCTCCTCTCGGTGTTTCTCGGTACGCGGATCAGCCTGGGGCCTCACGTGACGTGAGGTGCAAGTCCAATTTTCCGGAGGGTCCCCGCGCTCCCCTGGGCGGCCACGACGGGCTTATGCCCTGGTTGCCCCGTTATGGTGGCGTCATGACCCTGCACAAAGGCGGCACCCACCCCCAGGACGGTCCGCAGGAGAGCAGGCTCCCGCCGAACCCGTTCTTCGGCGAGGCCGATCCGGTCGGCGGGATGGCCTCGGCCCCGCCGCGGCACCGGCTGCCCGACGGGCCGCTGCCGCCCACGACGGCATACCAACTCGTCCATGACGAGCTGATGCTGGACGGCAACGCGCGGCTCAACCTGGCCACCTTCGTCACCACCTGGATGGAGCCGCAGGCCGGCGTCCTGATGGCGGAGTGCCGGGACAAGAACATGATCGACAAGGACGAGTACCCGCGCACCGCCGAGCTGGAGCGGCGCTGTGTGGCGATGCTCGCCGACCTGTGGCACGCGCCGGACCCGCAGGCGACGGTGGGCTGCTCGACGACCGGCTCCAGCGAGGCCTGCATGCTCGCGGGTATGGCGCTCAAGCGGCGCTGGGCCAAGCGGAACGCGGACCGCTATCCCTCGCGTGAGGCCCGCCCCAATCTCGTCATGGGCGTGAACGTGCAGGTCTGCTGGGAGAAGTTCTGCAACTTCTGGGAAGTGGAGGCCCGCCAGGTGCCGATGGAGGGCGACCGCTACCACCTCGACCCCGAGGCCGCGGCCGCGCTCTGCGACGAGAACACCATCGGCGTGGTGGCCGTGCTCGGCTCGACCTTCGACGGGTCGTACGAGCCGGTGGCCGAACTGTGCGCCGCGCTCGACGCGTTGCAGGAGCGCACGGGCCTCGACATCCCGGTCCATGTGGACGGCGCGTCGGGCGCGATGGTCGCGCCCTTCCTCGACGAGGACCTGGCCTGGGACTTCCGCAAGGCCCGGGTGGCCTCGATCAACACCTCGGGCCACAAGTACGGCCTGGTCTACCCCGGAGTCGGCTGGGCCCTGTGGCGCTCCGCCGAGGAACTGCCGGAGGAGCTGGTGTTCCGGGTGAACTACCTGGGCGGTGACATGCCCACCTTCGCCCTGAACTTCTCCCGCCCCGGCGCACAGGTCGTCGCGCAGTACTACACCTTCCTGCGCCTCGGGCGCGAGGGCTACCGGGCCGTGCAGCAGGCCTCGCGCGATGTCGCCTGCGGGCTCGCCGAGCGGATCGAGGGCCTGGGAGACTTCGAACTCCTCACCCGGGGCGACGAGTTGCCGGTCTTCGCCTTCACGACGGCGGCCGATGTGACGGCGTACGACGTGTTCGACGTGTCGCGGCGGATGCGGGAGCGGGGGTGGCTGGTCCCGGCGTACACCTTCCCGGCGAACCGGCAGGATCTGTCCGTGCTGCGGGTGGTGTGCCGCAACGGGTTCTCGGCGGATCTGGCGGGGATGTTCGTGGACGATCTGGAGCGGCTGCTGCGGGAGTTGCGGCGGCAGCGGGGGCCGCTGGGCAGGGATACGAGCAAGGCGACTGCCTTCCATCACTGAGCGCTCCGCGGGAAGTCCGGTACGACACCTGCGGGTGCGTCGTGGCTTGTCGCTCCCCCAGCTACCGCTGGGGGTACCCGCAGCGCGGCGGAGCCGCATATCGACACAGCCCCGTGCCCCTTCGGGGCACGACGAACCGCACCGGACTTCGCCCAAGCCGCTCGGAGCCGTGCGGGGCGCCCCGCCACAGAGCGCCCCGCACGCCGCGACCGCTACTTGCTCAACCTCCCGAACCTCCGTACCGCCAGCGGAAAGAACACCGCCAGCAGGGCCAGCGGCCATAGCACCGCGAGGAGTTCGGCGTGCTGGGCCGCCCACGACGCGGGGGTCACGCCGCCATCGTTGCCGAACAGGTTCCGTACCGATGTGGCGGTGGCCGACATGGGGTTCCACTCCACCACCGCCCCGAGCCAGCCCGGCATGGACTCGGGGGTCGCGAAGGCGTTGGACAGGAAGCCGACCGGCCAGACCATGATCTGCACGGCCATCACCAGCTCCGGCTTGCCCGCGATCATCGCCAGGTGGATGCCCATCCACAGCATGGCGAAGCGGAAGAGCAGCAGCAGCCCGACGCCGCCCAGGAGCGCCGCGAACGAGCCGTGCCAGCGCCAGCCGACCGCGAGCCCCACCCCGATCAGGACGATCAGCGAGAGCGCGGACTGCAGCATGTCCGCTGCCGAACGCCCCACCAGGACCGCGCCACTGGCCATCGGCATGGAGCGGAAGCGGTCGATGACGCCCTTGTTGAGGTCCTGGGTGACCGCGACCATCGTGGCGTCCAGGCCGAACGCCATGGTCAGGGCGAACATGCCCGGGACGAGGTACTCCCGGTAGTCGCCCTCGATGCCGGCGCCGCCGCCGATCAGATAGCCGAACATCAGAAGCAGCATCACCGGAAAGGCGAGGCCGACCACGACCTGCACGGGCTGCCGGGCCCAGTGCGCGAGTTCACGCCGGGTCATGGTCCAGGAGTCGGTCAGCGCCCAGCTCAGCGAGGTACTCATGCCGCCTCACCCCGCTCGCCGTCCGTACCCGTCAGATGCAGGAAGACCTCGTCGAGCGTCGGCCGCCGCACCGCGATGTCCTCGGCTTCGACGGCGGCGTCCTCCAGGGCGCGTACGACCTGGGTGAGCGCCGCCATCCGGTCGCTCACGGGCGCGCCGGCAAGGCGCCGGTCCTCGTCCACCGTCACCTCGCCCGCCGCGAAGGCGCGCAACAGGTCCGCCACACACGGGAGTTGACGGCCGTCGTGCACCACCACGTCGATACGGTCGCCGCCGGTCTTGGCCTTCAGCTCGTCCGCCGTGCCGTCCGCGATCACCCGGCCTGCGTCGAGCACCGAGATCCGGTCGGCCAGCTGGTCCGCCTCCTCCAGGTACTGCGTGGTGAGAAGGACGGTGGTGCCGCCGCCCACCAGGGACCTGACAGCGCTCCACACCTCGGTGCGGCCGCGCGGGTCGAGCCCCGTGGTGGGCTCGTCGAGATAGAGCACCCCGGGGTCGGTGATCAGGGACGCCGCGAGGTCGAGGCGGCGCCGCATGCCGCCGCTGTACTGCTTGACCGCCTTGCGCCCGGTGTCCGCGAGGCCGAACCGGTCGAGCAGTTCGTCCGCGCGGGCGGCCGCCTTGCGGGCGCCCAGGTGGTGCAGGCGTCCGAACATGTCGAGGTTCTGCCGGCCGCTGAGGTCCTCGTCGACGGCGGCGTGCTGGCCGAGGAGACCGATGCGATGCCGGACCTCCCGGGCGTGCGTGCGGACGTCGTACCCGAGGACCTCGGCGCGGCCCCCGTCGGGCCGCAGCAGCGTGGCCAGGATGCGTACGGCGGTGGTCTTGCCCGAGCCGTTCGGGCCGAGCACGCCGTGCACGGTGCCGCGGCCGACGGTCAGGTCCAGACCGTCCAGGGCCCGTTTCGGTCCGTACTTCTTCTGTACGCCTTCGACGACGATCGCGTCGCTCATGCGCCTCCTCCTGGCGGTTAGTCAAACTTGACCAATGAGGATCGAAGGTAGCGGGGCGCCAGGGATTAGTCAAACTTGAGTAGCCGCAGACTCAAGTTCTCCGACCTGCCCTTCAAGGCCCTTGCCCTTGCCCTTGCCCTTGCCCTTGCCCTTGCGGACAGAACCTGACCGCAAGGGTCCGTAACGTCGTATCCAAGAAGCCCGGCGAACACCGGAAAGCCGGTCACAGAAAGGCGGCCCGATCATGGTCATGCACGTTCCCGCAGAGGCCCACGGCGACGAGCGCGGCGCACTTCTCGCCTTCCTGGACGAGGGTCGCGGCGGTATCCGCCGGGCCCTGCTCGGCCTGACCGACGAGCAGGCGGCGCGGCAGCCGAGCGCCAGCGAGCTCTCCCTGTCCGGGCTGCTCAAGCATGTGGCCGAGGCCGAGCAGGGCTGGGTGGCGCGGGCCAAGGGCGAGGAGCCGGCGATCGCCCGCGACGAGTCCAACTGGGACGAGACCTTCCGGCTCATCGGCGCGGAGACGGTCGCCTCGCAGCTCGCCCACTGGGAGCAAGTGGCCAAGGACACCGAGGAGTTCATCCGCTCGGCGCCGAGCCTGGACGAGACCTTCCCGCTGCCGGACGAGCCCTGGTTCCCCAAGGAGCGGGTCTCGCTGCGCTGGCTGCTTCTCCGCCTGATCAGCGAGATGGACCGGCACGCGGGCCACGCGGACATCATCCGCGAGACCCTCGACGGCAAGACGGCCTTCGAGCTGGTGGCCCAGGAGCAGGGCGACTCCTGGGGCTGACGGGACGGCCGCCCGGCCCGGGACCTAGGCCATCAGTTCACGCAGGCGCTCCACTTCGCTGCGGACCGACTCCCTTTCCTCATCGGCGAGTTGGACCGCGGCGGCCTGTTCCAGAGCGCGCGCCGCCGCCCGGTCGTCGCCGGTCCGCAGGGCCGCATCGCCGCGCAGCACAAGGAGCCGGACGAGCTGCACGGCTGTCGGGCGCTCGCCGTCCAGGTCCAGGACCCGGTCGATGATCCTGGCGGCGCCCGCCGGGTCCTCCTTCGAGTCGAGAAAGAGCGCGGCGTTGTGCAGCGCCTTCGCGAAGGTCTCCTTGGGGGCGGGCCGGTGGCTCTGGTCCTCGCTGATCTTCTGGCCGATCCGGATGCCGTTGCCGCCGGGGTCGGTCATGAGGAACTGCCGCACGCCGTACGACATGTCCTTCAACGGGCCGATCCGCGGGATGCCGCGGCTCGGTATCCGCCCGTACGCCGCCTTGAGTCCGCCGCGGAAGGACTCATAGAGGCCGTCCACGTCGTCGGTCAGGACATAGGCCATGCTGAGCGACTCGCTCGGCTCGTACTTCTTCATGCCGAAGAAGTGCAGCTCGATGTCGCCGCGCTCGACGCACGCGTACGGGTTGGGGCTCTTCTGCTGGAAGGTCACCTCGAAGCCGAGCGCCGTGTAGAAGTCGAGCACCGGCTGCAGGGTCTGACAGGGCAGGATGGGGATCACTTTTTCGGGCATGCCCAGTATGCTAGTCAAAGTTGAATAGAAAGGATCCGCTCCATGTCCGCAATCAGGCTCCTCGTCCTCGGCGCCGTACGTATGCACGGCCGGGCGCACGGCTATCAGGTGCGCAACGATCTGGAGTTCTGGGGCGCCCACGAGTGGTCCAACGCCAAGCCCGGGTCGATCTACCACGCGCTGAAGCAGATGGCGAAGCAGGGCTTCCTCAAGGCGCACGAGATCGCGCCCTCGACCGCGGGGGGCCCGCCGCGCACCGAGTACGAGATCACCGACAAGGGCACCGAGGAGTATCTGTCGCTGCTGCGTGACGCCCTCACCTCGTACGACCAGAAGCTGGACATCCTGTCGGCGGGGATCGGGTTCATCGTGGATCTGCCGCGCGAGGAGGCCGTGGCCCTGCTGAAGAAGCGGATCGAGGGCCTCGAGGGCTGGCGCAAGTCGGTCACCGACTACTACACCCCGGAGGACGGGCCCGAACAGCTGGGCCACATCGGGGAGATCATGAACTTCTGGGTGCACTCGGCGGACGCGGGGGCGGAGTGGACCCGCGGGCTCATCGAACGCATCGAGCAGGGGGCGTACGTCTTCTCCGGCGAGGGCGAACCGTTCGTGGGCGTGCTCGCCCAGGGCGAGGAGAACCCGTACGCGACCAAGGAACACCACCCCGGCGACGACGACTGAGGCCGCCCCGAAAACCGCCCGCGGCCGCTACAGCGGGAAGCGGCTCTTGCCGTGCTGTACCGAGATCCACTTCTGGGTGGTGAACGCGTCCACCGTCGAGTCGCCGTTGAGCCGGCCGAGCCCCGAGTACTTCTCGCCGCCGAAGGCCACGAACGGCTCGTCGTGCACGGTGCCGTCATTGACGTGCATCATGCCCGTCTCGATCCGGCGCGAGAAGCTGACACCGCGCTCCAGATTGGCGGTGTGCACGGCGCCGCTCAGGCCGTACGGAGTGTCGTTGGCCAGGCGTACGGCGTGCTCCTCGTCGTCGAAAGTGACCAGGAGCGCCACCGGGCCGAAGATCTCCTGGCGCAGGATCGGGGAGTCGTCGGGCAGGTCCGTGAGCACGGTGGGCTCGACGAGATTGCCGAGCGTACGGCCGCGCACCAGGGCGGTGGCCCCCTCGGCCAGGCCCTGGTCGACCAGGGTGGTGAGGGCGTCGGCCTGGAAGGCGTTGATGACCGGGCCGATCTGTGTGTCCGGGTCGCGCGGGTCACCCGTCTTGAGGTCCTTGACCCGGGCCACGAACTTCTTGGTGAACTCGGCCGCCAGGGACCGGTCCACGAGGATGCGGTTGGCGGCCATACAGACCTGGCCCTGGTACACGAAGCGGCTGAAGACCGCCGCGTCCACGGCGTAGTCCACATCCGCGTCGTCGAGTACGACCAGGGCGCTGTTGCCGCTCAACTCCAGGATGGCGCGCTTGAAGTGACTGGCCGTCACGGCGCCCACATGGCGGCCGACACGGTCCGAGCCCGCGAAGGAGATCACCTTCGGCACCGGGTGCTCTATGAGCGCGTCACCGACCTCGGCGATATCCGTCACGAGGACATTCAGAAGGCCGGCCTCAAGACCCGCGCCCTCGAAGATCCTGGCGATCAGGCCGCCGCCCACCACCGGGGTGTTCTGGTTCGGCTTGATCACGACGGCGTTGCCGAGCGCGAGGGCCGGGGCCACGGACTTGAGCGTCACCAGGAACGGGAAGTTGAAGGGGCTGATCACACCGACCACACCGACCGGGACACGGTAGACCCGGTTCTCCTTGCCGTCGGTGGTCGAGGCGAAGATCCGGCCCTCCGGGCGCAGGGCCAGCTGGCTGGCCTCGCGCAAGAACTCCTTGGCCAGGTGGACTTCGTACTCCGCCTTGAGGCGGGTGCCGCCGAGTTCGTCGATGATCGCCTCGACGATCTCGTCCTCACGGTCCTCGGTGACGCGCAGGGCCCGCTCGATGACGGCACGCCGGGTGTACGGGCTCGCCGCCGCCCAGCTCTTCTGGGCGCGCTCGGCGGCGCGGTACGCCTCGTCGACCTCATAGCGGGTGGCGACCGTCAGGGAGGCGAGCTTCTCGCCGTTGTACGGGTTGAAGTCGATGATGTCCCACGAGCCGCTGCCGGTCCGCCACTCGCCGTCGATGTACTGATGGGCAAGGTCGGTGAAGAAGGACATACGACCCCTTACCGCTGATTCGGGTGCGTCATCGACATGGTCAGTGCCGTGATCCTTGCCATGGCCGCTCCGTGTACAACTCCTGATGGCACGTCATCGTACTTGTGTTTCAGGAAAGTTGGAGTAGACCACGAAGCAAATCCCTGGTCTCATCAGGGCTCGGGCTGTCCTTCTGGAGGCGTTCCATGGCCCTTTCGTACTGACTGACCTCTTCGCGCTTGTCGAGGTACAGGGCGCTGGTGAGCTGCTCCAGATAGACGATGTCCGACAGGTCGGACTCCGGGAAGCGCAGCAGGGCGAAGGCACCGGACTCCCCCGCGTGCCCGCCGAAGCTGAACGGCATCACCTGAAGGGTCACGTTCGGGCGCTCGGAGACCTCGATCAGATGCTCCAACTGCCCCCGCATCACGGCCCGGTCGCCGTAGGGGCGGCGCAGTGCGGCCTCGTCGAGCACGCAGTGGAAACGGGTCGCGCGCTCGGACACCAGAACCTTCTGGCGCTCCAGGCGCAGGGCCACCCGGCGCTCGGTCTCCGCCGCGCTCAGGCCCGGGGCGCCACGCTTGACCACCGCGTGCGCATAGGCCTCGGTCTGCAACAGACCGTGCACGAACTGGACTTCGTAGACGCGGATGAGCGAGGCGGCGCCCTCCAGGCCGACATATGTCTGAAACCAGCCGGGTAGAACGTCCGAGTAACTGTGCCACCAGCCCGCGACGTTGGCCTCCTTGGCGAGGTCGAGGAGCGGGCCGCGCTCGGCCTCGGCCGTGACGCCGTAGAGCGTGAGGAGGTCTTCGACGTCTCTCGCCTTGAAGCTCACCCGTCCCAACTCCATGCGGCTGATCTTCGATTCGGAGGCACGGATCGAGTAGCCGGCCTGCTCGCGCGTGATGCCGCGCGCCTCACGCAGCCGCCTGAGCTGCGATCCGAGCAAGATGCGCCGCACCACTGAGCCGCTCGACACGGAACCGCCAGACTCTTCCGCGGTCACGTCGACACCCTCCCCATCCTCCCCGTTCTCAGGAACCGGAGCTTCCCGGCGCCGTGAACCGAAGCTCCCCCCGTTGCCAGGAGCCGAAGTCTGCCATTAAAACGCTCCTCCCCGTACTCAATCGATTACAGAAACAGTCCCCTCACAGAACAGCTACGAAAGAGGACGGAGGAAGAAATGAGCAAGAACCGGTACGGGAAGGTCCAACTCCGGCGCGTGCACGTGCATCTGCCCTTGCATCCGCCCTACGCATTCGGAACGATGGGCCGCGCGCACCACCGCAACATCGCTACTGGCTGACTGGCCGCGAAACCGGGGAGTGCCTCGCATGGGGACGAATGGATCGACCATGCTCGAGCCGTTACGGCAGGGGCTGCCTCCGATCGACCCCTCCGCGGTGTCGAACGCCGCGTCGTGCGCTCTGCCCGCACGCTACGAAGCAGTGCGCGGAGCACGGCAGTTCACCCGCCGCACGCTCGGCGAGTGGCACCTGGAGGAGCGCTTCGACGACATCGCGCTCGTCGTCTCCGAACTCGTCACCAACGCCTTGCGCCACGGCCTGCCCCTCGCCCGCCACCACCCTTCCAACGAGACCCTTCGGGCCGCACCTCCCGATTCGGCCGACACCCCGCGCGACGAGGACTCGCCGGTGCGGCTGCATCTGATGCGCTGGACCTCGCGCCTGGTGTGCGCGGTGCGCGACCCGAGTCCGGAGAGCCCTGTCGCCCTTGACGACGCGGAGATCGCCGACTTCTCCGCGGAGTCCGGGCGCGGGCTCTTCCTCGTGGACTCCTTCGCCGACGGCTGGGGCTGGCACCCGCTCGCGGGCGCACTCAGCGGCAAGGTGGTGTGGGCGCTGTTCCGGCTCGCGCCGGAGGGTTCCTGAGCCGGAGGGTTCCTCAGCCGGAGGGAGCCCGAGGGGGTACGGCCCGGCTGCCTGCGCCGGGCCCGTCGGCTCAGCCCGCTATGAGATGGTCGAACTCGCCGTCCTTTATGCCCAGAAGCATCGCCTCTATCTCGGCGCGCGTGTAGACGAGGGCGGGACCGTCCGGATGGCGTGAGTTGCGTACCGCCACACTTCCGTCCGCCAGCTTCGCGAACTCCACGCAGGAGCCCTGCGAATTACTGTGCAAGCTCTTCTGCCAGACCACACCCTGAAGCTCCGTGGCCGCCATGCCGTTGTACACGTGGTGCACAGGTCGCTCCCCGGTGGTGCTGTGACTCGTGTTATCCAAGCGGTCAACTGCCCCGGATCATAGCCTTGTTCACATGCGGCTGCATGGGCAGATGCACGTGCACGCGGGGTGGTGAGCTGGTTACAGCTTTGCGAGGACGGCCTCGAGTGCCCGCAGGACATACGAGCGCCAGCCCTGCCCCATGATCCTGTGCGCCATCATCTGGGCCGGGTCGTCCGGATCGAATCCCTCGTGTACCAGGAAGAGACGTGTGCCGCGCCCTTCCGGCTCCAGGGTCCAAGTGATCGTCCAGTCAGCCGGGTTGGCGGAGCCCGCGGGATCGGCGTCCTGCCAGCGGACACACAGCATCCGCTCACGCTCGAAGGCGAGCACCTCGGCACTGATGGTGCCGGAGAAGCCGGTGTTGGGGCGCGGGATCGCCGCCATCCGGTAGCGGTGCCCGACTTCGAGCCGGAAGCACTCGTCGGCCGCTCCGCGACCGGCCCCGGGCATCAGCCACTGGGCGATGAGCTCGGGCTCGGTCAGGGCGCGCCAGACCTTGGCGGGCGGGTGGGCGAGGAACTGGTCGACGCGGAGTGTGGTGAGGTCGTCGTCGTCCGGGTGCGGGCTTGTCATGCCTCATCGTCCGGCATGCGGCCGAGGAGATCGCCCAGGCCCTTGAGCCGGTCACGCCAGAATCGCTCGTACGGATGGAGCCAGTCCTGCACTTCGGCGAGCGGGGCGGCCTCGAGGCGGTAGATACGCTGCCTGCCCTGGCGCTCCTCGGAGACCAGGCCGGCGTCCCTGAGCACCTTCAGATGCTCCGAGAGGCTGGGCCGGCGCATGTCGAAGTGGTCGGCGAGCGCCTGCACCGGCTGCGGGCCCTGCTCCCGCAGGAGCGTCAGGACCTCGCGGCGGGTGGCGTTGGCGAGGGCGGCGAAGAGGCGGTCCTCTGCGCTGCCCTGGCCGTGCGGGGCGCTCTTGGTGACCACGCGGTCAGAAGCCTTCCTTCTCCGTGAGCAGCATGAAGCGGTTGCCGTCGGGGTCGGCGAACTGGGCCATCCTGCCCCACGGCAGCTCGTCCGGTCCTTCGACCCGGACACCGGCCGCGGCGAGCCGCTCGCAGTCGGCGTCGACGTCATCCGTGACGAACATGATCCCTTGTGCACTGCCCGGCGTGAAGCCGCCCATGCCGGGGCCGGAGAGCGTGAGCACGGTCTGCGCGCCCTTGGGGGCGACCTGGAGCCAGCGGCCCGGGGGCATCTGCCGGTCCGCGGTGACCTCGAAGCCGAGGGTCTGTGCGTAGAAGCGGAGGGCGGCGTCCTGGTCGGAGACGGGGACGGTGACGAAAGAGGCGTGGGTGATGTTCATGGCGTCCACGATAGGTAGGGAATTTCCTACGTGTCAAACGTAGGGAAATTCCTACCTATCGTGACGGGGTGGGCGGGCGAAGCGGGGCGGGCCGGGCCAGGGCGGTGCGAGGCGGGCCGGTCCAGGGCGGTGCGAGGCGGGCCGGTCCGGGCCAGGGCGGGCGCGAGGCGGGCCGGGGCGGCTATCGGCTGGAGTAGGGCAGCAGGGCCATCTCCCGGGCGTTCTTGATCGCGCGGGCCAGCTGCCGCTGCTGCTGTGCCGTCACCCGCGTGACCCTGCGGCTGCGGATCTTGCCGCGGTCGGAGATGAACTTACGGAGCAGATCCGTGTCCTTGTAGTCGATGTAGGTGATCCCTGCCTGGTCGAGGGGGTTGGGGCGGTTCTTGACCGGCTTGCGTTCGGGCTTGCGGGGGGACATGGGGAGTCAGACCTCCAGGAGGGTGTCGAAGGCGGGCGGCAGCCGCTTCCAGGCCTCGCGGCCCGCGGCGTACTCGGCGTCGGTCAACAGGCACGATTCGAGGACGTGTTGAAGCCCCTCGCGGTCCAGGCCCGGTGAGGTGAAGACCAGGTGCTGGCAGCAGTCCCCGTGCTCGGGGTGCCAGTCGAGGGCGGCGGCGGCCCGACGCACCGGCGGTACGAGTTCCCAGGCGGCGTCGGGCAGCGAGGCGAGCCAGGGCCCCGCGTTCTCGACGCAGAGGGCGCCGCCCGCCGCGTCCCAGGCGAGCAGGGTGTCGGGGTGGTCGGCCAGCCAGAAGCGGCCGCGGCTGCGGGCCGCCGCGCAGGTCAGGTCTTCGAGGGCCTGGTAGAGCCGCTCGGGGTGGAAGGGGCGGCGGGCATGCCAGACATACGTGCCCACGCCGGCCTCGTCCGCCTCCTGCGGCAGCAGCGCGCAGGCCGGATGCTGGGCCGCGGCGGCCGCCTCGATGTCGAAGCCGGCGAGCGCCGCTCCCGCCAAGTCGCCTTCCTCGACGGACACTTGGCGGGCGGTGGGGTGTAGCTGGGCGAGCAGGGCCCGGTCTTCCGCGTCGGCCTCCGCGCTGTCGACGACGGCCAGGACGGGGGCGTACTCCAGCTGCCGCGCCCAGGTGTCGGCGACCGTGCGCTGGTCGGTGGCGGCGGCCGCAAGTCCCGCCTCCATCAGGTCGTCGCCGTTGCCGAGATACGGCAGGAGCAGCGCGGGGTCCACGGCCGTGATGACCGAGGTGACGCGCAGTCCGCCCGATGCGACCACCTCCGCCATCGCCTTGGGCTCGACGGAGTCCCACAGCTCGACCACCGCGAGCCGGGTGAGACCGCTGTCCGCGAGCCGCTCCAGCTCGGGCACCAGGTCCTCGCGCAGGGCGCAGCAGGCGCAGTCGTTGACGAGCGGCGCCTCGCCGGTGGACAGCACGCCCGTGGCGTCGCGCACGGTGCGGACGACGGTGCCCTGCACGGCGGTCGAGAGATCGTGATGGAGCGCGACGCTGCCCGCCACCGTGCCGAGCAGCCGCTCGACGGCGGCCTTGCGGGCGTCCGCGTGCAGGCCGCCGACCAGGGCGACACCGAAGTCCGCGGCCATCAGCGGTCCTTGTGCGCGCCGTAGCGGCGCTCGAAGCGCTCCACCCGGCCCGCGGTGTCCAGGACACGTGCGGTGCCGGTGTAGAAGGGGTGGCTCCGGTCCGAGATCTCCACGTCGATGACGGGGTAGGTGTTGCCGTCCTCCCACTCGACCGTCTTGTCGCTGGTGGCGGTGGAGCGGGTCAGGAAGGCGTAGTTCGCGGCGCGGTCGCGGAACACGACGGGGCCGTACTCGGGGTGGATTCCGGGCTGCATGTCAGCGCTCCTCCTTGAAGTCGACGTGCCGCCCTGCGACCGGGTCGTACTTGCGGAGCACCATCCGGTCGGGGTCGTTGCGGCGGTTCTTGCGGGTGACGTACGTGTAGCCGGTACCGGCGGTGGACCTGAGCTTGATGACGGGGCGTAGTTCGTTGCGGGCCATGTGGGCTACAGTAAATGAAAATGGTTTCCATTACCAAGCTCGTTCTGAGACGAGCCCACAGAGAGGTGCATCACCTTGTCCGCGCACTGCATGCTGACCGGCCGCGCGCCCGGATTCGGCAACACGATCTCCCACTCCCACCGGCGCAGCTCACGCCGCTTCGACCCGAACATCCAGCGCAAGCGGTACTGGCTGGAGAGCGAGGGGAGGCATGTGCGGCTGACGCTCAGCACGAAGGGGATCAAGACCGTCGACACGATCGGGATCGAGGCCGCCGTGGCCAGGATCCGTGCCCGCGGGGTGAAGGTCTGATGGCCAAGAAGAGCAAGATCGCAAAGAACGAGCGCCGCCGGGAGATCGTCGCGCGCTACGCCGAGCGCCGCGCCGAGCTGAAGGAAATCCTTCGCCGGCCCTCCACTCCGGAGGCCGAACGGCTCGCTGCCCAGCGGGAATTGAGCAGGCAGCCACGGGACGCCAGTGCCACCCGGGTGCGCAACCGGGACAGCGTCGACGGGCGTCCGCGCGGATATCTGCGCACCTTCGGACTGTCCAGGGTGAATCTGCGTGAGCAGGCGCACGCCGGATTTCTGCCCGGGGTCCGTAAGTCGTCCTGGTAGCTTGGCCCGGCTTTTTCGTTGAGCCGAGCACATTGGGGGACTTCACCGTGCTGAAGCACGTACGCATCTGTGCCGCCGCCGCTGCCGTGGCGGCCGCTCTCGCACTGACCGGCTGCAGTGGTGACGGCGGCGGCAAGGGCAAGAAGGGCGACGAGCCCGCGGCGAGCGAGGGCGCGCAGGAAACTCCGGGCGGCGACGCCGGTGACACCGGCGGTTCGGGCGGCACCGGCTCCGACGCCAAGGGCGGGAGCCTGGACGGGGTCTGGGTGGCCGTGGCCAACGGCAAGTCCGTCGCGCTGACCATCTCCAAGGGCGGCAAGGTGGCCGCGCTCGCCGAGCTCGGCGTCGGCTCCGGCACGGGGGTCACCTGCGTCGGCAAGGCCGGTACGGAGGCGGGTACGCAGATGATCCACCTCACCTGCAAGGGCGGCGGCCAGCGGGAGATGGGCCGGGTCGAGTCCGTGGACGCCACTTCCATGAAGGTCGCGTGGGAGGGCGCCGGCACCGACGACTTCAAGAAGACCGAGAACGGGCAGCTGCCGGAGGGCATCCCCACGGAGGGGCTGCCGCAGTCCTGACCTGAACTCCTCTCTACTGGCGGGCCGTTGTCCCCTTCGGGGGCTGCGGCCCGCGGTCGTGTCCGCGGTCTTCGGGTGCCCCGCGCGGTGGGGCGTCCAGGGCGTCGGAGAGTTCCTCGAGCGATTCGAGGAGCAGCCGCCCCGCCCGGCGTACGACCCGGTCGGGTACGCCCTCGCCGTCCCACTCGCGCAGCGCCTTGCGCACCGGCTCCCAGTCGGGTGCGCGGCGTTCGCGCACGTCCTTGGCGGCCTGTTCGGTCGCCTGCCGCAGGGCGTCGGCGAGGTCGGCCGCGGGCGGCACCGGGGTGGTGCCGCGCTCCGGAAGATGGGCCTCCATCAGCATGGCGACGCGGGCGATCTGCGCGAGCGCGTGCTCGGCGCCGTCCGCCGCGGCCCGGGACAGACCGCGGTGCCGCACCGGTTCGTCCTTGGCCCGGTGCACGGCGTCCTGCCAGGCGATACGGGCGTCGCGCGCCTGCAGCAGGGATTCTCTTACGTCGGCGCAGGCACGGCCCGCGGGTTCGGCGTAGTGATGCACGACGGCGGCCGCGTAACGCCCGTCCGCCACCAGCCAGTCGGCGAGCCGGGTCCGCAGCCGCGGTGTCTCCCAGGCGGGGTAGACGGCGTACGACAGCATCGCGAGCAGCCCGCCGACCAGGGTGAGGACGACACGCTCGGGCACGGTCTGCGTCCACTCCGTACCGCCCATGCCGAGCAGGAAGACGACGTACGCGGAGATCGTCACCTGGGAGACCGCGTAGCCGGTGCGCATCAGGAGGTACGTCAGGCCCGCGCAGCAGATGGCCAGGGTCGCGGAGAGCACCGGGCCCGGGTCGGTCAGCTGGACGATGCCGGTGGCCACGGCGACGCCGATCAGGGTGCCGCCGAAGCGGGCCACGGCGCGTCCGAAGGTCTGCGAGAAGTCGGGGCGCATCACCATGACGGAGGCCATGGGCGCCCAGTAGCCGTGGCCCAACGGGAGGGCGTGGCCGATGAGATAGCCGACGACGGCCACGGTGGTGACGCGGATGGCGTGCCGTTTCACCGCCGAGTCGCCGGTGAGTTCCCGGCGCAGGGTGCGGGCGGCGACGGGGGCGAGCGCCGGGACCGTGGGGCGGACGAGGGCGATGGGGCGGGTGTCGGAGGTGGTGTGGCCCGCGGGCTGCGGTGCGGGGCCAGGTTCGGGCTGCGGTGCGGGGCCAGGTTCGGGCTGCGGTGCGGGTCCAGGTTCGGGCTGCGGTGCGGGTCCAGGTTCGGGCTGCGGTGCGGGGCCAGATGCAGGCTCCGGAGCGGGTTCCCGGGTCGGGGCGGTCGAGGAGCGGCGGCCCGTCAGGGTCAGGAGCCAGCGCCTGCCCTTCGCGGCGCTCGGCGGGTCGGCCGTTTCGATGACGTCGTCGAGGAGGGCCGCGAGACGGGTGGCGGCGCGGCCCGCGGGGCCCGTCAGGATCGCGCCGGTGTCCGGGGTCCTCAAAGCCGCCAGGGCCGCCGCGGGCAGCTGCGGCGGTTCCCCGTGGCGGATCGCGTGGGCCGCGGCGTCGAGCACGGCGGCCGCGGCGGCCAGGAGTTCACGGACGCGGTCGCGCTCCACGCCCTCCGCCGGTACGCCGACGGCCGGGTCGGCGAGCGAGGCGAGCACCGGCCGGACACGTTCGGCGAGGCCGCGGGCGCCGTGGAGTTCGGCGGGGCGGCGGCGGGCCTGACGCGGGGTGACCGCGGCAGCGTCGCGGGCGGCCATCAGCGGGGCCGGGTCGAAAGGGGCGACCGGGTCGTGGCGGAGACGGCGGGCGTAGTCGGCCTCGGCGGCCAGGGCGTCGGCGAGGGCGTCGCGCTGGGCGCCCCATCTGCGTACCGGGAAAAGGACGATGAGGGTGGCCTGCACCAGGCCGCCGGCCGCGATCATCGCCGCGTGGCCCGCGGCCGCGGCGACCGTCGTCGGAAGGGTCACGGTGACCAGCATCATCGCCACGTTCGACGAGGCGATGATGCCGACCGTGGGGCCGACGGACCAGCTCAGTCCCGCGAGGAAGGTCCACAGGGCGAGCAGCGCCATGAAGAGGACCAGGTGGGAGGCGCTGAGATAGCCGAGGAAGGTGCTGATGCCGAGGCTCACACCGGAAGCGAGGGCGAGCACCGGGCGCGGGCGCCAGCTCCGCTGGAACGTGGCGATGGCCGCCTGGAAGGCACCGAACGCGGAGCTCACGGCGACGGCGGGGCCGAACAGGGCGAGGCTGACGCCCACGACAATCGCGAGCCCCGCGGCGGCGCGGAGAGTGATGAGCGGCTCAAGGCGCCGCCGCTCGACCTTGAGGCCCGAGCGGGCGGTCTCCTTCAACGCTCGTAGCCAGCTCACTCCGTGAGGATACGTCGTATTCCGGGACAAGCTGGGCTGGGGGCTCCAAGGGCAGGCGAGGCCTTCGGGGTCACACCCCGTGAGCGCGGTCCGCTGCCGCTGTGCCCTCCGTCCAGCCTGCCGCGTCCTGGGCGGAGCGGACCCGGGTGGTGGTGGTCCGGGGGAACATCTCCTCCGTGCGGCCCGCGACCGCCACGTCGCGGGCGGCCAGGACGGGCAGCAGGTCGTCCGCGGCCACCGCCGTGACCTCGGCCGATGTGGCCGTCAGCCGGGTGCCGACGCGATGGGCGTAGGCGAGCAGGAAGGACTGCCGGAACGTCTTCGTGCGCTTGCGGCCGCCCGCGCGCTGGGCCGCCTCCGCCTTGGTCATCGCCGATGTCGCCTGCACGAGCAGCGAGGTGTGGAGCAACTCCACCGCGTCCAGGTCGGTTTCGAAACCGACGACCGTCGAGAAGCCGAACGCCTCGTTCCACACCGCGCGGCAGCGGTTCGCCTCGGCCACCGCGTCAAGGAGGATCGCCTTGGCCGCCTCGTAGGGCGCGTCGACGCCGATCCGGCGGGCGGCCGGGGTGTCCGTGGCGTGGGCACGATGGGCCAGGAGCGCCTCGTCGATCCCCTGCCGCGCCATCAGCTCCTGCGCCTTCGCGGTGAGCGCCTCCGCCTCCTCCGGGTAACCGGTCGCCTCGGCCTTGGCGAGCAGGGCCCGGATCCGCGACAGCATCCGGGGTTCCGCATGCGTGGACGGCACGTGCACGGGCGTGCCGGGCGCGGGACCCACCGGCTCGATCGCGGGCAGCCGGAGCAGCAGCCGGTACAGCTCCAACAGGGCCGTCGCGTACAGGAATCGGTCACCGCGCGGGCCGGGTACGGGCAGCTCCGCGACCTGGGCGTCCCAGCGCGGCGGCAGGCCCTGCTTCACATAGCGCCGCACCTCGCTCCTGATCAGCTCCGCCGCGATCTCCGCGTGCCGTTCCGCCAGCTCGCGGCGGACCATCCGGACGATGTCGGCGGGCTCCCAGCCGCGCTGCCAGGCGGCGCGCACGAACTCCTCGCCGCGGCGCAGCGCCTCGCGCACATGGGCAGGGCCGGCGGTGAGCAGGGCGGCGCCCGCGTCCACCCCGGCCTCGGCACCCATGCCCGCCCCTGCCTCACCGCCCGCGTACAGCGCGGTCGCGAAGGCCCGGTCCACGGCATCGGTCACCGCCTCGGTACCGGCGTCGTTCACGGCATCGCTCACGGGGCGGCCTGCGCCTCGTCGGCGGGCGTGCGGGTGCCGTCGGCGGCCTTGCGGGTGTCGTAGGCGGCGCGGGCCTCCGCGATGGCCGGGCGGTGGGCGATGGACCAGTCCGAGAGCGCCTTGAGGAGATGGGTCATGCTGTGGCCCATCGCGGTCAGTTCGTACTCGACCTGCGGCGGCACCGTCGGATACACGGTGCGCGTGAGGAGGCCGTCGCGCTCCAGGCGGCGCACCGTCAGGGTGAGCATGCGCTGCGACACGGGCCCCGGGATGCGGCGCTGCAGCTCCTTGAACCGCAGTACGCCCGCGGCGAGTTCGACCAGGACGTACACCGACCACTTGTCGCCGAGGCGGTCCAGGACGTCCCGCACCCCGCACTCGTCCTGCGGGGTCTCGCAGCTGATCACCGGTTCGGCGATCCGGCCCGGGACCGGGCCCGGGGGACCTGAGGGGCCTGAGGGGCCTGAGGGGCCCGGGGTGGTTACCTCGGTGTGCCCTGCTGACATGAAAGTGCCTCCTTACGCGACCACGCGCCGCCGAGCACGATAATCCCCATGCTTCTGATCACCGGCGCCACGGGCGCACTCGGCAGACTCGTCACCGCACGCCTCACCGGCCGTGACGATGTGCCACCGGTCGTCGTCGGCACCCGCTCCCCCGGCCCCGGGCAGCGCCGTATCGACTTCGACGACCCCGCTTCCCTGGGCCCCGGCCCCTCCTCCAGCCCTTCCTCCTCCAGCCCTTCCTCCTCCAGCGCCTCCTCCTCCAGCCCTTCCTTCGGTCTCTCCGGTGTGGACACCGTCCTGATGATCTCCGCGGGCGCCGCCGAGGACGATGTCGTGATCACACGGCACGAGGCCCTCATATCCGCCGCCGAGAAGGCCGGCGTGCGCCAGATCGTCTACACCAGCCTGAGCGGCGACGGCGACCATCTGACGTACGCACTCGCCCACCGCTGGACCGAGCGCAGGCTGCGCGACTCCTCGCTGCAGTGGACGATCCTGCGCAACGGCCTGTACGCCGAGTTCCTCGCCGCCGTCGCCGCGCCGGGCGCCGACGGCACCATCGCGGCCCCGCTCGGCGAGGGCCGGCTCGCGGCGGTGGCCCGCGCCGACCTGGCGGAAGTGGCCGCGCGCGTGGCGGCCGACAGCGCGGCGCACGCCGGGAAAGTGTACGAGCTGGTGGGTGAAGTGGCCCTCGGCGGAGCCGAGCTGGCGGCCGCCGTGGGCGGCACGTACGAGCCCTCGGGGCTCGCGGCGACCCGTGCGGCGATCACGGCGGCCGGGCAGGCGCTGCCGTTCCAGGTGCCGATGCTGATGAGTACGTACTCCTCGATCGCGGGCGGTTTCATGGACGGCGCCTCGATCGGCCCGCGAGCGGCCGGCGCGCTGCGGACCCTGCTCGGCCGTGCGCCGGAACCGGCGCTCGATGTGTATGCGCGGACGGTCCGGGCGGCGCAGGCGGACCATCGGGCCGCGCAGGGCGCCTAACTGTCGCCGCCCTCGTCGATCAAGCGGCGCACCTCACGGTCCACCATCCCCAGCCTGGCCTCCGCGACCAGCGGGACCGCGCGCCGCTGCCGCCGCGCCTCGTGTACGTCGATGTCGACGGTGACGAGCGCGGGCTCCCACTTGGGCGCCTGCGCGACGACGGTGCCGCGCGGGTCGACGACACGCGAACCGCCCCAGAAGGAGGCCCCGTTCTCGTTGCCTACGCGGTTCACGAAAACCACCCATGCCTGCAGCATGCGGGCCGTGTAGGACAGCAGCGTGTCCCAGTACAGGCCGGTGTCCATGGCCTCCGGGTCGAGGCTCGCGGCGCTGTTCGTCGGTACGACGATGACCTCGGCGCCGTCCTGCACGGCCAGCCACGGCAGGACCGGCTGCCAGGCGTCGTTGCAGACCAGGGTCGCCGCCCGGCCGTGCCCGCCCGGCAGGTCGTACGCCCGCAGGGACTGCCCGGGGCTGACGTGCTTGCGCTCTTCCCAGGCAAGGTAGTTGGGGAGATACAGCTTGCGGTGCGGGTGCAGCAGCTCGCCCTGCGCGTAGTAGGCCGAGGTGTTGTACGCGCGCAGGCTCGTGTGCTCGTGCAGGCCCACGAGGACATCCGCGCCGTGCGTGCTCAGCTCCAGCAGGCGCGGGTCCCTCGCCTCGACGGACGTATCCCGCTTCAGGCCGCCGAGGTGGTAGCCGTGCAGGCTGAGTTCCGGGAAGACGACGAGGTCGGCGCCCTGCGCCACGGACTGCTCGATCTGCTCACGGGCGGTGCCGAGGTTCTGCTCGACCTCGCCGAGCACACAGTCGGTCTGCGCAAGGGCCACACGCATCGGGGCTCCCTCATCACGTATCCCCCGCCGTCCACTTTCTCCCTCTACGTTACGTACGTCCGCCGCTCATGGCAGCAGCTCATGGCAGCAGCACCAGCTTCCCTCGCACATGTCCGGCCTCGCTCAGCTCCAGGGCCTTGGCCGCCTCGGCCAGCGGGCGGGTCCCCGCGACCGGTACCCGTACCCCCGCCTCGACCGCACGCCGTACCGCCTCGACGGCCGCCGCGTCATGCGCACCGCCCCGCGAGAAGGTGATCCCGAGGCCGGGCGCGGCCATGTCGGCGATGGTCACGATGCGTTCCTTCGTACCGCCTCGCAGCTCGACGGAGTCCTCCAGGGCGCCCCTGCCGGCGACGTCGAAGACCGCGTCCACCGTGGCGGTGACCTCGCGTACGCGGTCCACCAGGCCTTCGCCGTACGCGACGGGCAGCGCGCCGAGGGAGCTCAGATAGGCGTGATTGGCGGGCGACGCGGTGCCGATGACCCGGGCGCCGCGGGCCAGGGCGAGCTGCACACCCGCCGAGCCGACGGCCCCGGCGGCGCCGTGCAGGAGCAGCGTGTCCCCCGCGCCGACGCCCAGGAGGTCCAGGACCCGGGTCGCGGTCTCGCAGGCCACGGGCAGCGCGGCGGCCTGCGCCCAGTCGAGTCCAGCGGGCTTGCGGACGACCGCGCTCGCCAGGGCGTACTCGGCGTACGCACCGGTCTCGGTCCAGCCGAACACCTCGTCGCCGACGCTCCACGCGGTGACGCCGGGCCCGACCGCGTCGACGACACCGGCAGCCTCGCTGCCGGGCACGGCGGGCAGCGGGGTCGGCATATACGGCTGCATCCAGCCGTTGCGGATCTTGTAGTCGATGGGGTTCACCGCGGCGGCCTCGATCCGCAGGCGCAGCTGCCCGGGGCCCGGCTGCGGTGCCCCGGTCTCGGTGAGGCACAGGACCTCGGGTCCACCGAACCGGTCGTAGCGGATCGCTCTCATACCGCCGCTCCTCGCTCCTGGGTACGTGGCGTTCGTGGCATCCACGGATACGTGACGTTCGTGTCGTCCACGGATACGTGACGTTCGTGTCGTCCACGACGCACGGATGTGGCGCCGTACAGGCGTACTGGCGTACTGGCGTACAGCCTCACTGTCAGTACCCCCTGCCACACTCGGCTCATGAGCGAGCGGTGGGTGATCGCCCTGACGGCGGACGGCGGCGCGCAGCTCGTCCCGCTCACCGCTGACGGGCGCCCGTCGGGCGAGGTGGCCGAGGAGCCGGACGCGGCCGAGGCGGTGCGGCGGCGCCCGGAGGTGACGCGGTGGGTGTGGCGGTCCACCGCGGAGATCTATCCGCTGCTGCTCGCGGCGGGCGTGCGCGTGGAGCGGTGTTACGACATCGAGGACGCCGAGCAGCTGCTCCTCGGCCACGAGGGCCGGCTCGGCGAGCCCCGGTCCGCGGCCGCCGCGTGGGCCCGGCTCCACCACAGGCCCGTGCCGCCCGATCCGCCGCAGCGCTCCGCCGAGCCCGGCGCGCAGTCCTCGCTCTTCGAGCCCGGCCCCGTGCACGTACCGCTGGAAGGCCTCATCGAGGTGTACGCCGACCAGTTGGCACGGCACGAGCGGGCCGCACACCCCGGCCGGATGCGGCTGCTCACCGCGTCCGAGTCGGCGGGCATGCTGGTGGCCGCCGAGATGAACACGGCGGGCCTGCCGTGGAGCGCGGACGTGCACAAGGAAGTGCTGCACGAACTGCTCGGGGAGCGGTACGCGGGCGGTGGCGAGCCGCGCCGCCTGGCCGAGCTCGCGGACGAGGTGTCCACGGCGTTCGGCCGGCGCGTGCGCCCCGATCTGCCCGCGGATGTCGTGAAGGCCTTCGCGCAGGCGGGCATCCGGATCAGGTCCACCCGGCGCTGGGAGATCGAGGGCATCGACCACCCGGCCGTCGCCCCGCTGATCGAGTACAAGAAGCTGTACCGCATCTGGGTCGCCCACGGCTGGTCCTGGCTGCAGGACTGGGTGCGCGACGGCCGCTTCCGGCCCGGGTATCTGCCGGGCGGCACGGTCACCGGGCGCTGGGTGACCAACGGCGGCGGGGCGCTGCAGATCCCCAAGGTGATCAGGCGTGCGGTCGTCGCGGACCCGGGCTGGCGGCTCGTGGTCGCCGACGCCGACCAGATGGAGCCCCGGGTGCTCGCGGCGATCTCCCGCGACCCGGGCCTGATGGAGGTCGCGGGCCGCACGGACGACCTCTACCAGACGGTCTCCGACCGGGCGTTCGCCGGTGACCGCGAGATGGCCAAGCTGGCCGTGCTCGGCGCGGTGTACGGCCAGACGTCGGGCGACGGCCTGAAGAACCTGGCGCTGCTGCGGCGGCGCTTTCCGCGCGCGGTGGCGTATGTCGACGACGCGGCGCGGGCCGGCGAGGAGGGACGGCTCGTACGCACCTGGCTCGGCCGCACCTGTCCGCCCGCGGTGGGTGCGGGTGAGGCGGAGGAGGCGGGCATTCCGGTGCCGGCCGACGAGGGCGCGGCGGCGGTGGACGGTGCGGGGGACACCGCCGATGAGTGGGTGCCGGGGTACGCCTCGACCAACACCCGCGCCCGCGGCCGTTTCACGCGAAACTTCGTCGTCCAGGGCAGCGCATCCGACTGGGCCCTGGTGCTGCTCGCCGCGCTCCGCCAGGAGACCGCGGACATGGCGGCCGAGCTGGTCTTCTTCCAGCACGACGAGGTGATCGTGCACTGTCCGGCCGAGGAGGCGCAGACAGTGGTCGAGGCCATCGCGCGGGCCTCGGAGCGCGCCGGGCGGATCGTCTTCGGCGAGACGCCGGTGCGTTTTCCGTTCAGTCCGGCGGTGGTGGAGTGCTACGCGGACGCGAAATAGTGATCGGCATGACCGAGCCCACGCGCCCGCGCCCGCAACCGCCCGTGCACGTGCAAGCGCAGGCGCCCGTGCAAGCACAGGCGCAAGCGGCCAAGAGCGGCACCCGGCAGCGCATCGTCGACGCCGTGCTCCGCATCATCGGCGAGGACGGCGTGGCCGCGGTCACCAACCGGCGGATCGCGAAGGAGGCCGGGGTCTCCCTCGGCTCGGTCACCTATCACTTCACGGCCCAGGACGAGCTGCTGCGCGAGGCCCTGCTGCACTTCGTCGCCGAGGAGACCCGGCGCTTCACCGAACTCGCCGACCGCTCACGCGCCGACGGCGTCGACCTCGCGGGCGCCGCGGCGCTCGTGGGCCAGGTCGCGGGCGGTACGGAGTTCGACAGCACCCAGATCGCACCGTTCGAGCTCTACATCCAGGCGGGCCGCGACGAACGGCTGCGCGCCGCGGCCGCCGAGTGCTTCGCGGCGTACGACCGCCTCGCCGCCCAGATCCTCACCGCCCTCGGCGTCCCCGACCCCGACCGGCTCGCGGCCACCGCCGTCGCCCTGGTCTTCGGCCAGCAACTGCGCCGTCTGGCGACGGGCTCACCGGCCGAGGAACTGGTGGACGCGTTGTTGCTGCTCACTCGGGGGACTACGGGTCCCTGATGGGCCCCAGGTGGGCAGACCGGCCCTCAGCACAACCTGGCGGACGGCCAGTTGGAGCTGCACACCGCCGCGCCCCGGCCCTTCAGGACGCCACAGGCACCGCGGACACCTCGGAGAAAGCGGCGGCCTCGGGCACGGCGGAGATCTCGGGCACCGGGGCGGCCTCCGGGGACGCCTCCGCCCAAGTCGCGCCCAGGGTCGCGTCCAGGGTCGGGTAGTCCGTGTACCCGTCCGCGCCGCCCGCGTACATCTGGCCCTTGTCCCGCAGCGGGTTGAGCGGCGCCCCGATGGCGAGACGCTCGACCAGGTCGGGGTTGGCGAGGAACGCGCGGCCGAGCGAGATCAGGTCGGCGCCCGCGGCGAGCAGCCGCTCACCGGCCTGCTTGCCGCCGTCCGCGGGCAGCGGCACGCCCCAGCCGAGCAGCGGGTTGGCGATCAGCGTGCCGGGCCAGGCGGCACGGATCTCCCGGAAGAGGGCGGAGTCCGGCTCGGCGAAGACGACGTGCAGGTAGGCGAGGCCCGCGCCCGCCAACTCCCCCACCAGCGCCCGGTAGATGCTGTCGGTGTCGCCCTCGTCCATGCCGTTGACCGTGAGTCCGGGCGAGATCCGCACGCCCACCCGTTCGGGGCCGATCTCGGCGGCGACGGCGCGGACCACTTCGAGGGCGAACCGGATGCGGTGGGCCACGGGACCGCCGTACGCGTCGGTCCGGCGGTTGGTGCCCTGCCCGAGGAACTGGTGGATGAGATAGCCGTTCGCCGCGTGCACCTCGACCCCGGCGAAGCCCGCGTCGATCGCCCTGCGCGCGGCGGCCGCGAAGTCGGCCACCGTCGCGTGGATCTCGTCGAGGGTCAGCTCGCGCGGTGTGACCGCGTCCTGGTGACCACTCGGAGTGTGGATGCCCTCCGGGAGCGGGACCGGCGACGGCGCGACCGGCGTGTGCCCGCTGTTGTCGGGGTGCCCGACCCGCCCGCCGTGCTGGATCTGCAGGAACATCCGCCCGCCGGCGGCCCGTACCGCCCCGGTGACCTGGCGCCAGCCGGCCACGTGGGCGTCGTTGTGGATCGCGGTGATGTTGGGGTACGTCTGCCCGACGGCGTTCGGCGTGGCGGCTTCGGCGATGATCAGGCCGGCCGAGGCACGCTGCGCGTAGTAGGTCGCCATGATCGACTGCGGTACGCCGTCGGCCGCGGCCCGGTTACGGGTCATCGGCGCCATCACCAGCCGGTTGGGCAGCCGCAGCGCCCCGAGGCGGGCGGGCTCGAAGAGGCGGGACGCGGCGGGGACGTGCTGCGCTTCCGGGGCGGCGGCGGTCGTGGTCATCTCAGGGCTCCCTGTCGGGTGTGGTGCGTGCCGCGCGCTGAGCTCCGCGGCTGCGTTCGGTTCCTCCGCTTACAGGGATGACTCTGCTCCGGAGCCCTTCGGAGGGGCTGATGATCCGCTGACGGGCGCCCGCGGGCGACCAGCCAGGCCTCACCCCTCACCCCTCACCCCTCACCCCTCACCCCCGCCCCGGCCCCGCCCCTCAGGTCGTGTAATCGGCGTTGATCTTCACGTACCCCTCGGTGAGATCACACCCGTAGACGGTGAACTCCCCCTCACCGATGCCCAGTTCGACCCCGATGACGACCTCGCTCCCGCCCAGATACGCGGCGGCCTCGTCCAGCACCGCCTCGGTCACCTCCTCCGGATACATCGCGATGTCCCCGAACCGGATCCGTACGCGCCCGGGATCGATATCGCTCTCGGCGTCCAGCTTGCCGATCGCCATGGCGACCCGCCCCCAGTTCGGGTCGCAGCCGTGCACCGCCGTCTTGACCAGGGGCGAGTTGACCACGCTCTTGCCGACCCGCTTGGCCTGCGCGGTGTCCCGGGCCCCGGTGACACGCACCTCGATGAGCTTGCTCGCCCCCTCGCCGTCCGACGCGATCTCCCGCACGAGGCGCAGCGCACACGCGTACAGCACCTGCTCGAAAGCGCCGGGATCCACAGGACCGGCAAGGCCGTTGGCGAAAACGGCGGCGGTGTCGCTCGTGGAGGTGTCGGTGTCGATGCTCAGGGCGTTGAACGTACGGTCCATCACGCGCCGGAACAGCGCGTCGAGGCGGTCCGCCGGCAGCTCGGCGTCGGTGAAGAAGAAGGTGAGCAGCGTGGCCATATCCGGCTCGATCATGCCCACGCCCTTGGCGATACCGGTGAGCACGGCGTCCCCGCAGCGCACGGTCACCAGCTTGGCGCGGGTGTCCGTCGTCATGATCGCCGCGGCCGCCGCCCCGAAGTCCGCCTCGGGCAGCGGCCGTTCGAGCCGCGCGATCCCCTCCCGTACCCGCTCCATCGGATACCGCCGCCCGATCACCCCGGTCGACGCGACCACAAGCTCCTCGGGCGCGACACCCGCGAGCCCGGCGACGGCGCCGCGCACCTCGGCCGCGTCCTGCGCCCCCACCGCACCGTTGGCGACATTGGCGTTGCCCGAGATGACGACCATCCCCCGGCTCCGCTGCAACGGGGCGTCCCGCCGGCTGAGTTCCACGCTCGGCCCGGCAAACCGCGACCGGGTGAACACCGCCGCGGAGCGCGCCGGCACCTCGGACACCACCACGGCGAAGTCATCACCCCCACCCTTGACCCCGAGCCGCCCGGCCACCCCACGAAACCCCTGCGGACCCATCCCACGCCACCTCTCCACCTCGAATGAATATGCAAACTCCTACATACTCATACCCCATGGGCCGCACGAAGCCCACCGAGTTCCGCCTCGGCCGACTCAGGGCATGAAAAAGCCCCAGGTCACGGCGAGTGAGTCCTGGGGCTGATCCGAGCCGCCTTCGGGATTCGAACCCGAGACCTACGCATTACGAGGACGGTAGCGATCATGACGGCATGTGCCGCGCGGTCGCGGCAGGTCCCGTTTTCGCAGATCAGAGCACCTGCCGCCGTCCGGCTGCGTACATCCCGTGCCGCACTGTCCACAGGCATCCGCGCTCCCCTTGCGCTCCCCTGAGTCCGCTTCGTAGCTACGGCACGCCAGGCAGCCACCGCCGTCCTGGACTCGAGTGCCTCTTGTTCGTCCTCAACAAAGCGGGATGCTTGCTGGCCCGGCCTTCGTTCCGAGGCAGAAAGAAGAGGGAGATGCCTGCTCGCTGAACGCCGTACTCACCGCAGAGGTTTGCGCCCGAAGACGTAGACGTAGTCCCAGACGCCCAGCGCCCTCCACAGGCGAGCCGCGTCCTTGGGCCGGAGATTGATGCAGCCCGCCGAGCCCGGCCCGGAGAAGAGATTGCTGTACGAGCCGTGCAGGGCCTGGCCCCCGGAGAAGTACTGGGAGTGCGGCATCGGGGTGTTGTCGTACAGGGTGGAGATCTCGTTCTTCTTCTTGCGGAAGACCTGATGCCAGCCGCGCCGCGTCTCCTTGCCCGGGCGTCCGGTACGGATCGGCACCACCCCGTACGTGATCTTCCTGCCCTTCTGCACCCACATCAGCTGACGCGTCAGATCCACGCAGGCCACCCGGCGCTTGCGGACCGGGCAGCGGGAGCCGACACCGGGCTTCTTGCGGGCCTGCGCCACCACGGCCATGTACCGGGTCGCGCCGCTCGCGTACCCGTTGGCCGGTGAGATGCCCTCGCGCCGCTGGAACGCCTGGATCGCGGCGCACTCCGCCGAGGACTGGTGCCCGTCGACGCGCAGCCTCAGCAGCCGCTCGACCTCTTTCTGGTACGGGCCCGCCACATCCACGACGCAGCGCTTGGGCGCCTCGGCGGCCTGGGCCGGCGCGGCGCCGAGGACCGTGGCGAGTGCGCCGCCGGCGACGGTGAGGGCGAGCGGTGCCCACAGCGAAGGACGAAGGGCCGGTGGGGAGGTCACGAACACGGTGCGGCTCCAGTGGGGGGCGGTGGCCTCGGGTCGGGTGCCGGTCCATCACAGACTGCGGTGCGATCATCCGATGGGCTGGCGCGCCGACCTGTGTGGCGCGGCCCCTCGTTTGGCCTCTCCGGCCCGCAGGGCGGCGGCACCTGGCCTTGACGCAGGGCTGGGCCAGACGTGGCGCAAGCGGGGCCCGGCGCAGGGCCTACCGGGTTGCTTGTCTCACCCGAAGAGCCTCTTATGTTGATGGCGCGGAAGAGCCGGTCCATGCGGGGCGATATCGGTTGGTCCGAGGTGTGACGAGCGGTATACCGCGGGCACTTCGGACCTCCCGTCCTCGATTCGCAGGAGACCCTGACAGATGCGCATGTTGTTGCAACGCAGATCCGTGTGGGTGGCGATCACCACCGCGGCTGCCCTGGCGGCCGGTGGGCAGTCGGCACTGGCGGTGCAGGCCGCACCGGAACAGACCGACCTGGCCCGTGGCCGAGCCGCGTGCACCCCCACGGCTCCGTACACGGGGTGCCAGGAGTTCACGTTCACCGGCGCCGAGCAGACGTTCCCTGTCCCGGACCGCGCCATCCAGGTCGAGGCCGAGCTGAAGGGCGCGGGCGGCGGAGGCAGCGCCGCGGCGGCCCCCGCCGGCGGCGACCAGCAGGCCGGTGACGGCGGCACCACCAAGGCCACCCTGCCGGTGAAGCCGGGCGACGACCTCACCATCACGGTCGGCGGCGGTGGCCGGACCGGGTCCACCACCAACTCGGCGGGCACACAGCGACGCGGCGGCTTCGGCGGCGGCGGGCACGGCGGATGGTCGGGGCGTTCCGGCGGTGGCGGCGGTGGCCTCAGCGGGGTCGCCAAGGGCACCACCCAGCTGGTGATCGCCGGTGGCGGCGGTGGCGCGCCGGGCGGCAGCGCACAGCCCGGGGCCGCCGGCGGCGACGGCGGTGGTACGGCCGGACAGGGTCTGACCATCCCCGCGGTGGGCGGTGGCGGCACGCAGACCGCCGGCGGCGCCGGCGGCACTCCGATGGGCCACTGCAATATCGCTGGTCAGGCAGGCACCGCGCTCAAGGGCGGGAACGGCGGCACGATCGGCATGAGCGGCACCCAAGACGCCGCCGGCGGTGGTGGCGGCGGCTGGTTCGGCGGCGGCGGTGGCGGTTGCTCCCCCGACGCCAACCCGTTTGGTGAAGGTGGTGGCGGCGGCGGCTCCGGCTACGTCAACACCGGTGCCGGCGTGAACGGCACCACCACGGTCGGCGGTGGCGGCGCGGGCGGTACCAACCAGAAGGACGGCACCAACGGCACCGTCAAGATCCAGTGGAAGGAGCTGAAGCCCCCGGCCATCACCGGCCCGGCCGACGGCTCCAGCGCTCCGGGCGACGGGCCGATCAAGGGCACGGGCGAGCCGGGCGCGACCGTCACGGTGAAGGACAAGAACGGCAACACCATCTGCACCGCCAAGGTCCAGGCGGACGGCAGCTGGTCCTGCACCCCGAGCAAGCCGCTGCCCTGCGGTCCGAACGAGCTGACGGCCACGCAGGAGAAGGGCGGTGTCACCTCCGAGCCGGAGAAGATCACGTTCAACGCCGGCCAGCCCTGCATCAGCCCGCCCCAGCCGCCGGTCATCACCAAGCCCTCCCCGCCCACGGGGACCAGCAAGTCCCCCGGCAAGGTGACTGTGCGCACCCAGACCGGCGAGGTCGTCTGCACGGCGACCGTGGGCGCCGACGGCAAGTGGTCCTGCCCGCCGGGCAAGCCGCTGCCGCCGTGCACCGAGCTGACCGCAACGGTCACCAAGGACGGTGCGACCTCCAAGCCGTCGAAGGTGGCCCGCACCTACTGCCCGCCGAAGTACGGCAAGAAGTAGGAAACTTGTCTCTCCCCATCAACCATGGGGAGAGTTCCTGGCTGGGCGAGCTCGGCCGGGAAGCTATGTGAGGCAGGGCCTCTGGTTACAGCGCGACGGCGGCGGAAGCCACCTCGTGTGACCGGAGGCCCTGCTGATGCCGTCGTACTTGTCTTGCCCTCGGGGTTCGGGTCGGCGCCGCCGATATGCGATCTTCCGCTCACCGGTTCAGGAGCGCAGGCGACTGGCCGCACCTGGAGGACACGGGCCGCACGCTGCGTTCGGGGAGACTCACGCCCGTCAACCGATATGGGAGTGGACTGGGAGGCGGCGCTGTTTCATGCCCCGTTCGATAGCGGGTGTGCCGGGCTCTCCCCGGCCACCATGGCGCCGCAACGTCAGTACAGCGCGCGGGGATCTACCTGACTGTCAGCACGCCCGAGAGTTCATCCGGGTGCCGGACGTCGACACTGGCCACTCGTGCACGAGCCGCCCTACTGCCAGCCATCCAAGGAGAATTGAGGGCCGTCCTCGAGGTAACGATGGAGAGCGCTCGCGGTGGTGTCCACGAATTCGTCGGGGATGGTGTCGGTGGCAACCCAGCGGACCTGGGCGTGCTTGCGCGGTTCACGGTTCTCGGGCTCGCCGGTCCACTCATGTGCGGCGAAGACGACGGTGAGGAAGCCGTTGGGGGCCTCAACTCCCCATGCCCCGTGGAAGATGTGGGCAACCTTCAGGGCTTCTGGCCTCACCGTCAGACCGGTCTCCTCGTACAGTTCACGCACCGCGGTCTCGGTGATCGGCTCGCCCGGTTCGCTTTTGCCGACTGGGCAGGTCCCACATGCCCTGCGCGAAAGAAGCGCCTGCGCGCCGGCGGCTACGCCCGCTACGAGGTCGACGTGCGCGTCCACCTCAAGCCTCACCTGGGCGAGATACGCCTCGACAGGCTCAACGTGCCCCATCTGGACCGCATGTTCGACGTCATCAACGAGGCGAACATCGAGATCCAGGAGCAGAACGCTCAACGGTACGCGGCAGTAGCCGAGTTGAAGGCCATCCCGTGGATGGGTGCGGAGAACCGGGCTCGCCGCAAGTGGGTGAAGGCCGCCATCGACGAGATGCCGCCGTTCCGTCGGGTGACCAGCGTCAACACGCAGCACCACATCAGGGCCACCCTGCGCGCCGCGCTCAACACGGCCATCGCGCAGCGCATCATCCCCAACTACAACCCGGCGGAACACGTCGAGCTGCAGCCCGGCACCAAGCCCAAGGCCCTCATCTGGACCGAGGAGCGCGTGACCGCTGGCTGGCCACCGGGGTAAAGCCCAGCCCGGTGATGGTCTGGACGCCAGAGCAGACCGGCATCTTCCTGGACCATGTCACCGGCCACCGCCTGGAGGCCATGTGGCGGCTGATCGCGTTCCGCGGCCTGCGGCGTGGCGAAGGCTGCGCACCACGGTGGATCGACTTCTCGAAGAAGAGTCGATCGCTGGAGATCGCCACACAGCTCGTCCAGGACGGCTGGGAAATCCTCGAAGGACTCCCCAAGACCAACAGCGGCATCCGCTCCGTGGCGCTCGACGAGGAGACCGTCGACCTCGTCGAGGTACGCCGGCGCCTCCAGGAGAAGGAGCGGCGCGAGTGGGGTGATGCCTGGAAGGACACGGGCCGCATCTTCACCGAGGAGGATGGTTCCCTGCTCCACCCCGGCAAGATCTCCGATCTCTTCGACCGCTTGATCACCGAGGCTGGCCTCCCGCCCATCCGCCTCCACGACCTGCGCCACGGCGCCGCGACCCTCGTGCTCGCCGCAGGCGTCGACATCAAGGTCGTCTCCGAGACGCTGGGCCACAGCGACACGCGCATCACACGCGACGTCTACCAGGCCGTCCTCGACGACCTCGCCCGAGCGGCAGCCGAAGCCGTGGTCAAACTCGTCCCCCGCGCCCCACGTGCCATCCGCTCGGCGATCGAGCTGCACGCCGCGCGACCTTCAATCCCCCTCGGCGCCTCGCCCGGATGCTCCTGCGAGTGCACCTGTGGGGCAGCCGCCCGCCCCGTACACACTGCTTGATCAGGTGATGGGGCTTACGCCTCTGATCTTCCCCAGCACTGCCGTGCCAGCCTTGTCCGCCCCCCTACGGTCTCAGCCCGCTCGTCGACGTCCCGAGGGGAAGGCGTGCGTGCGGGCGACCACCACAATGATCAGCACCGGGACGAGGAGCAGCAGGGAGCTGTGCGGGAAGGAGGCCGGGCCGAAGGCGGCGAGGAGGATCCCGCCGAGGGCGCCGCCGCCGGCGATGGAGGAGTTGCAGACGGTGACGTACAGGGCCTGGGCCTGGTCGCCGCCGGCATCGGCGACCGCGGTCTGCAAGAGGGTGGCGATGCCGCCGCAGGCCAGACCCCACAGGGCGGTGGCCGCGTAGACCGCGGCGGGGGTGTCCGCCAGGGTGGCCAGGAGAGTCGATGCGGTCAGGAACAGGGTGACGCTGGTGATGGTCAGGGTGCGCAGGTGACGGTCGACCAGGGCGCCGGCGGCGAGGATGCTGGCCACGGAGGCCGCGCCGAAGACGAGCAGCACACTCTCGCGGGAGGCGCCCATGCCGTGTGCGTCGAGGAAGGTGGCAACGTAGGTGTAGAGGATGTTGTGGGCCAGCATGAAGGCGGCTGCCGTGAACAGGACCGGCAGGACCCCGGGGAGCCGAAGCGCCTGCAGGATGGGTTGGCGCTGTTCGGGGGGTCGTCCCGCGAAGTCGGGCAGCACGGCGGACATCCAGCCCAGCAGGGCCAGGGTGATCAGGGTGACCAGGAGGAAGGTGCTCCTCCAGCCGATCCGGGAGCCGAGCAGGGTACCCAGGGGGATGCCCAGCGACAGGGCGAGCGGGATGCCGGCCAGGGCGACGGCGGCGGCCCGGCCCCGCAGGTGGGGCGGTGCCAGGCGGCGGGCGTAGACGACGAGTTCGGACCAGACCACGGCGGCGGCGATGCCCGCGACCAGGCGCAGTCCCATGGTCACCAGGTAGCAGGAGGAGGCGGCCGTGGCGGTGTTGGCAAGGGCGAAGACCGCCACCGCAGCCAGCATCAACCTCTTGCGCCGCCAGGCGGCCATGGCCCTGGCCAGCGGAATGGCCGAGAGACCGGTGGCGAGGGCGTAGATGGTCAGGGACTGGCCCATCGCAGACTCGCTCACGGAGAGGTCGCGGGCCATCTCCGGTAGGACTCCGGCGGGCAGGGCCTCGGTGAGCACGGTCATGAAGGCCGCCAGGGCCAGCGCCAGTAGCGGGGACAGGGGGAGTCTTCCCTGGTCCTTTGCCTGCTCGGAACGGGGAGGGAGTGCAGTGGTGGGCATCGGGCAGCGGTCCAGGTGAACGTAGGCGGGCGGCGCGGACCGCCTCCGCTCACCGAAGGAAGGTCACACCCACACCCACACGTGGGAAGGGCAGATCGGCATACGGCGCGGGAAGCCATCGCATCCCGTTCACCTGGCCGCGCTCGGAACCGATCACGTACCGCACCCGGCGGCCGTGCACCCGACGCGCCGGAGCCCGGCAGCCGCGCGGGCGGCAACCAGGAGCGAGACGGGCGGCGATGGGCATGATCGAAGGCTAGCCAGGCTCGCATCGGTCCGGCCAGGAGCAGATGTCCCGTATCCACCAGGGCACAGGTCCCGCTCCACGGACACGACCCCTTGTCCGATTGCTCACCTGCCCCGGAGCGCGGACCGCCACCCACGGCCAGGGTGAGTGCGGCCCTCAACGATCACGCCACGACTCTGACCTGCTACTTCAAGATGGGGCAGCTCAATGAGCGACGGCAGGAGCGGAAACAGGCCCGTACCTTCGCATCGGGCGGTGGAGCTGCCTTCGAAGGTCACAGCCACCGAGGCCAGCCGGGCCGACACACCTTCGCTACTCGGCTTGTTCACGCAGACCGCGAGCAAGCGCGGCATGGTGGCGCATCACCGGCACGGTGCCGGCGTCCACATTTCCCTCTGGCCGTGCTCCTCGCCACAAGGACACAGGCTCCACTCCTCGGACTCGATCCGGTCGGCAGTGGTGTCCACCAGTGCCGCCACCTCGTCGAGCACCCCTACCGGGATCTCGGCAGCACCCTCGGCGTAACGCTTCACCAGTGCGGCACCGAGCTCGGTGGCAAGGTCCAGCAAGTGTGCCGAGGCTGCTCCGTCGCCGTTGACCCCGGCGTACTTGCCGGCCTGCGATGCGGCCATGACCAGGTGCCCCACAGCCTCGACGGGGACGCCAACCGTGCGGTCGTCGACTCGAACCGGGCGCATGGCGTGCGGGCCTGACACCCCATGCTCCTCTTCGGCCGCCGCCATGATGATCTCGGCCACGGCCTCCGGGGTGACCAGATGGACGGCCTCCTCAAGGTCTACGCCCACTTGCCCAGCCATGACCTCCACGCAGTGCGTCGCCACGCCGTGCACCGACGTGGGCTCGACCTCGACACCGTGCGTCAGCAGCACGGCGCTCGTCTGCGCCACCAGCGCCTTGACAGGGAGCGTGTCCATCGGCTCTGCCACAACCTTCACCCCTAGAAGGACGGATTGGAGCACCTCCACAAAACCGATGCTCCACGTGGGAAACCCGCCGAAGCCCGCTCGGCCCGCAGCGCGATTGCCTCCGCCGCGCACCCCGGCACTCCCATTGCGCTCACGCGCTCCCCTCGCGCTCCCCTTGGATCTCCCGGCACGAACGGAGGCGCCGTCCTCGGCGCCAGAACACCCCAGACATGAAAAAGCCCCAGGTCACGGCGAGTGAGTCCTGGGGCTGATCCGAGCCGCCTTCGGGATTCGAACCCGAGACCTACGCATTACGAGGGCCTGAAAGATCGTGACGGGTGGTGCCGTGGTTGCGTGCTGGGTCTTGTCTTGCCTGGTCAGGAGCGTGGTGCTGCTCCCGCTCGTGCCGCGTGATCCAACGTGTGCTGCCCCGTCCGCTCACGCAGCGCTCACGCAACTGATGAGGCTCCGTGACGGTCGGCGCTGGTTCAGGTACCGCTCGCTCGGGCCGAACGGGGCAGGGCGCGCAGGGCCGGTAGCCGGGCGCAGTCTTCTGCTCCGGCCAGGCCCTCGCCCAGGGCCATGAGGGAGAGGATCCGTACTGGCCGGCCGACCGTGGCAGCGGCCTCCAGTTTGTGGTGGCCGTCGAGAAGGAAGTGGGTGAGGCCCCAGTGCTGGTAGTGGTCGATCGGCATCCCGGTGGCGGGTTCGCACACGTCGAGCGTGGAGATCGCCACCGCCGTGGGGGCTGTTCCCTGCCCCATGAGCGTGACGTATTCCTCGACGCGCTCTCTCTCGTTCCACGTCGGGGGGACCATGGGCACGACGAATTCGTAGAGGTGAGTGTCCGCGTCGACGGTGGTCTCGAAGGTCCGGTAGTACGGGGTGTGCGGGTACTCCGGGAGGCCCCAGAACTGATCGATACCCCATGTGCTTACCTGCTCGCCGCTGAAGTAGTCGCCTTCTTTGCCGGGGACGATCAGGCGGGGTTCCACCTCGAGGAGCAGCGGTAGGTACTCGCCCTGCGGCAGCAGCATGCCGAACGCGTCGATCACTCCACAGGCGTCCGGATCGTCCAACGCGTTGGTGAGCCGTTCCTGCACGTCCTCCAGGGACAGCTTCTCGCGCGCGCCTTCCAGCCGACGGAACAGGAACGGGCACGTTCCGCAGTAGAAGCTGAGCTCGAAGGCAGGCTCATCGTCGACCATGAGCAAGCGGCGCCGTGGCCCGCCGCCGATCTCGTGCAATTCGGTGTCGAAGCGCAACCGGGCCTCGGGCGCAGGGACGCCGAGGCTGCGCGGGGCGCCCGCTTGGATCATCACGGATCGACCGTACGGGACGCTGCAGACCGGCTCCACCGACTAATGAGCGCCCTTCTGGCCGATCGGCCAGCCAACGGGGGTGGCCAGCTCGGAAACCCAGTGGTGAGGCGAGCGAGCTCCCGTCCACACTGCACCGATGAGCAGCCCTTACCCGTGTCCGTGCTGTGGGCATCGCGTTCTCGACCGCATGCCCGGCTTCTACGAGATCTGTCCCGTCTGCTTCTGGGAAGACGACGGTGTTCAGTTCCGCTGGCCGACTGTGGCCGGCGGAGCCAACAAGACCTCGCTCATCGAAGCCCAGCGCAACTACCAGGACTTCGGCGCCTGCGACCGGCAAGGCTTGGCCCATGTCCGTCTGCCGGCCGAGGACGAACCGCTCGATCCGACTTGGCGCCCCATTGATCCGGCCCGCGATTCCTTCGAGGACTGGGACGCAGAGGAGCGGGCCCCATGGCCCGACGACCGCTCGGTGCTGTGCTGGTGGCTGCCGACCTTCTGGCGTCGCGACATCGCGCCTCACGCAGACTGAGCCCACACCCACCCGAGAGGCACCCCGCATGGCATCCCACATTGAAGCCCTCGTCCAGCAGATGGATGGCCCTGCTGACGAGTCCATGGATGCCCGCGCCGAGCTGATCCACATCGGGCGCCCCGCCATCCCCGTCATCATCGACGGCCTGCCCTCTCTCGGCGCCTTCGGCCAGCTGACTGCCATCGAGGTCTTCGAAGAAGTCCGAGACGTCCGCTGCGGGCATGCGCTGATCGCTCTGTTGGCCAGTGAGAACAGCACGGTCCGGGAGTGGGCGGCGCTCGCGCTCGGGGACCTGGGCATCTGCGAGGCGGTCGAGCCGCTGTGGGGTGCGTACCGCGCCTGCGTGGAGCGGACGACGCCGCCGGACTGGAGCGAGCCGGGTGGCATCCGCTGGGCTCTGACGGAACTCGGCGCCCGCAATCCGGTCCTGCCTTCGTTCACGGCCGGCCTGCGCACCACGATGGTCGGCGACGTGCCCGGGTGGCCGTCGGTCCATTACCGCGAGATCGTGAACGACTTCGCGGACCATGAACAGGCCGTCCTCTGCTGTCAGTTCTGGAAGATCGAGGGGGACAGCATCTACCGGATATCCGGTCCCAAGGCGGACTGGGAACTCGACTGGACTGCGCCTTGGCCAGAGCTGGTCGAGTCCGCCCGCGAATGGGCACTGCTCGAAGCCACCGAAGCCCCTGCTGCTCACGACGTCGTCGTCACCATCGAATGGATCGACCACACCGACCTACATCCATGGGTGATCGCCGACTAGCCTTCCCGGCATGTCTGATGCCACTGTGCACAAGCCGCTGCTGTGGGTCGAGTCCGGCGGCGGTCCGCTGGTCATCGTGTCCGAATCCGCCTTGGGTACCTGGCGGACGGGTACGGAAGCTGCGAGCGCAGACGAGTCCAGCGACTGGGGCGACTACGACCGGGCCTGCCAGGTCGACGAGTACATCGGCACCCTGCACGTAGGGGACGCCGAGGCCCTGGTACTGGCCGACAGCCCTGACTCCACGACCTTCCTGCCGAACCGCATGCTGTTCATCCGGTGGGGCGGGGCCGACTCCGAGAACGACATCCTCGCCGCACTCGACTCCGCGCTCGACGTGGCCGAATGGGAATCCCCGGTGCAGTGGACGGTCCCCGCCGGCCCGGTCGTCCTCTTCGACGCTGCCTGGTCCGGCACCGACCTGCCTGACCACCAGCCGGACAACCACCTGTCCATCGACCTGCCCTCCGGCACTTACGTGGCCGAGTACGCGAACGTCGAGCCGAACCCGCGCACCTCGTTCGGCCTCGTCCGACTCACGCCGCACGCTGGGTGACGGGCATGCCGATTCAGCACCCCGGCGACATCGGATTCGGGTACGTCATCGAGCGATACGTCACGACCGGGCGCGGCCGTTCCGCCCCCTCGGACGCTACGGCGAGATACTCAGCGGCCACTACATCCGCAAGGAAGGAGCCGCTCGCAAGCGATTCGTGCGCGCCATGGTCCACGACGCCGCCACGATCACGAACGATGAACTGGCCGCGCTCTTCGGCTTCGAGTGGCGGGCCCGCCTCACCGCGTCCTGGCTGGTCGGCGTTGCCCGGCGCCACGAGTTCCGCCAGCAGATCGCCGATCTGCTGCTCGCCAGCGAACTCACCTACGCAGGACGGGGATACTGCTTCGCCCTGGCACGCCTCGGTACACACGAGGACGCAGAGATCCTCACCGCGTACCTGGACCGCTATCTGCCGCAGCTCGATCTCCGCTACGACCAACCTGACGCACTTGGCGCACTGCTGCGCCTCGACGCCCAGCTCGGCACCGAACACGCTGCCAGATTCACGCCTCCCGACGGCCCATGGGAGCGTTGGGTCAACGCCCTCCCACACCTTCGCGAGCAGCCGGGCTATACACCTGCCGATCAGTGCCGATGGACCGATACCCAGTGCGACTTCGCCAGCGGATGGTCTCTCGCGTGACACCTCCTATGTGCTCGCGGAGATCAGCGGACCCAATAGTCCCTGACATGCCGCAACCGCCGCCGGCGTTGCGAAGGGCGCACCGCGCGGGCTGCCTCAAGGCTCATTCGGTGAGGCGTGAAGTGACCACGAACGTCGTCCCCTCAAGCGGGTTCCCCACACTCGTCTGACCCCACGCCTTGAGTGCTGCTGGCTCCGAACAAACCCTGGACAGAAGCTTGGTGACGTCATCGGTGCGAGGAGCCGCGGGCAGCCTGCATCGCAGGAGTGGCTCACCGGTGGCGCTGGTGTACTCCTCTTCCCCCTCCTCCTCGGGATCATCGGGAACCCACCGGCACACATCAATGTGCCAGGCGCCCATACCCTCGCCCCCCGGATCCGGCGCGGAGACCGTCAGGAAGTGGTGATCCGCGTCGTACGGCTCGGCGAAGATCTGGGGGTACTCGAGCGAGAACATCCCGTCGTCCGCCTGTGCAGCTGACCACTGGTCGAAGGCGGTGACCAGGAGCCGCAGCTCCGAAACTGCCGCTTCCCGTTCCCCGCGGGTGATTCCTTCCTCAAGACGGTCCAAGTCTTGCCGTGCTTCGCGCGTCAGAAGATGCATACCGCCGCGGTAGGGAACGAACGGGAAATCAGAATCCCAGGAACGCTGGTTCTCCTCAGGCACAGGCACTGCTTCCGAGTACTCAGCGAGCGCGTCGCGCAGCTCGCGTTCCTCTGCCTCCAGCTCCGCGTCGATCGCGATACGGATCGGAGCGGGTGCGGCGGCGACGGCCTCGTCCAAGTCGACCAGCGCCTGGTGAAGATCAAGGCAGACCCACTCGTACCAGAGGCTGTGCGTGCCTTTGAGGAGCCCGGCGCGCGCTGCTCGGTCGGTGAGTGCCGCCAGATGTTCAGTGGGGTACCTGGCTACTCGCTTCCGTCGCTCGTCAAACAGTCCCAGGGGAACTGTGGCGAGTGCGGAGATCCGATTGAGTGCGTCGACGATCGGTGCCGCGAGACGCGCGGAGCCTAGGCTCGTCACAGTCGACGAAACTGTGTCGTCTCCGCGTTGGTAGACCGCCAGGATCTGTGTCTTCCCACGGTTCGCGTGTTGACAGTAGATGGTCATGCAGACGCCTTTCGGCCGCGGAGGCTGAAGCCCCGGCGGCGGAAGAGGTGAAGAGGTTACGGAAAGAGGCGGTGGCGAGGGCGCGTTCCGACGCTCCATGCCTCGAAGAGATCAGCGGTGGTTCAGGTCCTATCCCGAACTCCTTGCTCACGGGCAGGCTATCCACCCCACGTGGCCCCTGACAACCGCCGAGCGGATCCCCTTCCGCTGCCGCGCTGTTGGAGTCTCAGTCCCGAGGTCACGCGATGCGAGTCGCGCACAGGTACTCGAAAGTTGGCACGGAGAACGCACACATGTGCAACACCTCCCTCCTACTGACTACTCACACTCATGCCCTGCGGCGATCCAAAGCACTTGCGATCCAAGGCGATGAAGATCGTCTCTGTGCCTTTCGCTCTCATCTTCATCGGCCGGCTCCAAGTCGGGCAGTTCCTCTCTGATGATGGCCGCGATCTCCTCCGTGGGAAACCACGTTGGAAGCTCAGCGATCTGACAGGAAACCCCGGAATGCTCCCAGGTCCTTGAGTCGCGCTGCTCGCTCCACTGCGCTACGCCACCAAGCATCAAATGCAGCAACTCCGAATCGCCTTCGATCGCATCAGCCAATACCTGTCGCACTGTCGCTGCGCTGCTGATTTCGGCTGAAGCGGCGAGTAGTAGGCGTGAGTGAAACCGGTTGTCTACCCACACGTCAGGCGTCTGCCAGGATTCGGCTCGAAGAGCCTTCGCTGCCTCCTCCATTGCCTCGGCCTGCAATGTGTGGCGTTCGGAATCCTTTGCGGTCAACATGAGATGGCGAAGAAGGGATACGGCGCATGCAAGAGGTCGTTGCTCCGTGGCCTGATGAATCAGTGCCCGGTACGTCTCATCGTCGGCATTGCGGGCTACCTTTGCAGCGCGTCGAGCCGTCGCGTCCAGTCCAACCGTGAGCGTCGATGGGACATGAGGTAGATCTACTACGCGTTGCATTGCTTCCACTAGCCGGCTGTACAACTCGGCGTCATAATCCCGATGAGTGGCTCTCGCCCATGGTCCCGCTGCATCCAGCAGTTCACAGTGTTCCCTCACAGCACGTTGCTGTTCCATCTCAACAGGCGCAGAAACAGGCGCCTCAGGCTCCGGAGGGTTGGATGCGTCATCGCCACGCCACGCTGCGCTGAGCTGCCGCGACGCGTGCTGCAACTTGGCAATCGCCTCGGGCAATACATCGTCATCCTTGGATGGTGGTCTTCCAGGCCAACGGCCAGAGGCAGACAACAGTTTCCCGGACTGTCTCTCGACCCAGTCGCACCAGGGCGCCAGCCGTTTGTCAGCTGCAGAAACTGCGTGGAGTTCCGCTACGAGATTGATGACCAGCGGCTCCAGGGTGGCCACGCTCTCGGCGAGGGCTGATTCCAGAGCGTCGTGGTATGGCTTCGCCTCCATGTGGGACGGCTCCACCGGACGGCGCTCACCATTGGCGTCATAAGCGGGTATCGACCTCGTTGTGCGGTCGCGCAACGCCTGCCATGCCTGGGCTGCATCACGTGGGAGACGCCTCTTCTGATGAGCCGTAGAAGCCAACTGTCCGACACATCGAGCTGCCGCCAAGACCGTCTTCGCGCCAGCCGTCGCAATGCCCACCTGCCGCGAGTCGAAGGAAGCGACGGCCACTTCCTCCGCCTCAACATCACTTAGCGGCCAGGACCGACCTATCTCGGCATACTCGTCAAGCTGTGCCGTCTTCCACCGCCGCAGCAACTCCGCGGGAAAGTGCTCCGGTGTGTCATCTACCTCGGTGGCATGATCGAAACAGAGCAACAGCAGGTTGCCTGCGCCGCGGTTCTGCTCTTCCGGCATGTCTGGGTCCCAGCGCGGTCCCCCTTCGCTGCGCGCATGGATGTGTGCCACGTGACTGTTGAGGAGAAGTTCGCCCGTCTCGTTGTTCTGGCGGTACAGGGGTCGCGAGCATGCAGGCTCGGCGCATCGAAATGCCGTCCCGTAGAGCTTCTTTACCGTTCCCGCAGTCGGCGTGCGGTGGTTCACGATCGGGCTGTGCTGCCCGGAGTCTGCGCTTGTCACCCGGAACATTGTCGCCGACGAGAGGCCCTCACGTATCAGTAAAGGCAGGAACGGCACCGATCGAGGGTAGTAACTGAACACTCGGAGACGTCATTGGTCAGCATGCGTTCAGACGGGTCGATGATGTCCAGCCTGCAGCGAGACGCCCTCGCTCACTAACGCGGCATGCGTGCCTGACGGTTATCAGCCGTGGACGAGCCGCAGTCCCGGACGCGGTGAATCAGAGACCTGCCCGCCACCTTGAACACCGATCGGCACGAGGCCAAAGACATAGTCATTGAGGTCCTCGGGATGGATTCCCATCTGACTTGCAATCTCGGCGGGATGCATACCTCTGTCCCGCAGAGCGTCGAAGACCTTGGCTAGGAGCTGGCTGCTCTCACGGGCCATGAGGGACTGGGGCTCACCGCTGCGGTAGCCCATCTGCGCAAGCTTCTTGACCGTCTGCCCGTGCTTCCACTCGGAGAGAAGACCCAAGTCCCGCAGACGATAGGCAAGCGCCATGGCCGATACTCCCCAGCGTCGTTTGGCGCTCAGGATCCGGTCCACCGAAGCATCGGCCAGTCGCTGAGCGACAATGCCTGCTTTAGGCATGAGGAAGGCGGAAGCGAAGGCGTTGGCCTCTGGTTCGGCCGCACGGCCCCCTGGGAGCCGGTACTCGGAATGCAGTACGAGGTGCCCCAACTCGTGGGCAGCGTCGAATCGTCCCCGCTCGCCCGTCTTGCGGGTGTTCAGGAAGATGTAGGGGGTGCCAGCATGCGTAGTCGAAAAGGCATCGGCGTCAAGGCAGTCCGGTGCCAGAGAGAACACTCGTACGCCGTTGGCTTCTAGGAGATGGACGAGGTTGGGCACGGGTGCCTCGCCTAGCCCCCACGCAGCTCTGACCTGCTCAGCGGCCTGCTCAGTTGGTAGGTGGGGGTAGGTAGGAACGTTTGGGGCGGGTAGACGGAACCTCTCTTGCAGCCACGCGTTGAGGCTGGCAGCGATGGCACCGGAACTGAGCGTGGCGTCCCGCTCCAGGGCGCTCATCTTCGTTGGCGCACGGAAGCTGACGGCGTCCAATTGCATCTCTGGTGCCGGCGGCGCTCGGAAGAACGCGATGGGAAGGTCGAGAATGTCCGCCAGGATGGACAGCGTCTCCGCGGATGGCGTCTTCCGATGCTTCTCGAAGGCGTTGATGCTCTGTGCGGAGAGCCCAGAGGACGCCGCCAAGGCTGCCTGGGTCATGCGCCGCCGCTTGCGCGCGAGGACCAGTCGCTCCGGCGTGAACACGTGCCTCAACTCCCATATCTTGCTCCGACCAGCTAATTCTCTCCCAAGAACTCCACGACGACCTCCGGGCCCTCGTCGTCGCCAGGATCATCAAGCGAGATGTCGAAGCCCGGGTCGTCTAAGGGCGGCAGGCTGATCGGTATGCGCGTGAGCCACTCGTCGACGTACTTGCCCTTCATTTTCACTGGCAACGACAGCTCGGCGAGGATCTCCCCCTCAGCGCGCTTGTAGAGGAGGCACCAGGTCGGGATCTGGTCCAGCTCAACCCCGTACAGCAGCTCGTCTCGCGATACGAACGAGAGCTGTACGTTCTTCTCCACCATGCGTGCCATCGCGGGGCCCTTGGGGTTCTTGGACCTCACGGGCTTCTTCAGGTTGGCGACACCGCCCTCAGCGCTGATCGCCGTAATGGCGTGAGTCCGCTCGGGGTGGATCACCCGCAAGATGCTGTCTCGAGACGTGCGCCCCCAGCTGTCAGGCACGAGGATCTCGGCCAGGTAGCGGTTCACCCGGCTCCAGAAAATGAACCCTCGTGCAGCAGGAGCATCAAAGTCCGTGCAGCCGCGTACGTCCTCGACAGCCATGCCTAAGGCCAAGGTGAACAGATCTTCTGACACGCCGAGTTCGGCCAGCTGCCGCGCGTGCTGTTGGGGGTCGAGCTGCGCCAAGGTTCGTTCCCTCCAAGCGACTTGAGTTTCAGAAATCGTACCTCAATCGAGGTTCGATTTCTGAAACTACCGCGATCGTACGTACGTTCCCTCGGCCGGGGCAAGAGTGCGCGGCTGCACTAATCCCAGCCATCGAGCGAGACTTGAGGGCCCCCGGTCAGGTAGCAGCGCAGAGCACTGGCGGTGGTATCAACGAACTCCTCGGGGATCGAGTCTGCTTCGACCCACCGGACCTGGGCGTGCTTGCGAGGCTCACGGTTTGCCGGTTCGCCCGTCCACTCCTCAGCCGCGAAGACGACGGTGAGGAAGCCGTTGGGTGCTTCAACTCCCCATGCCCCGTGGATGATGTGGGCGATCCTGAGGGACTCGGGCTTCACGGTTAGGCCGGTCTCTTCGTAGAGCTCGCGCACCGCAGTCTCCGTGACGGGCTCGCCCGGCTCGCTCTTGCCGACCGGCAGGTCCCACATCCCTTGGGCGAACTTTGCGTTCTCGCTGCGCTGGAGCAGGACGACGCGATCAGTGGCCTTGTCGTGGACGATGACGGCGGCGACCAGCAGGGTCATGGATTCGAGTGCGGGCTTGAGGGCTTTCGGCTGCTGGGCGTCGGTTGTCGGCTGAGCCACGATGGTCCCTTCGTCGACCGGGTTGTTGGGCATGTTAGGCGAGCGCTTCGCGTGCGCGGCGTGTGAGTTCGGCGGCTCCTGGGACACCTCGGCGCTGGTAGACCGCGAGGGTGGATCTGAGCGACGTGATCGCCTTGCGGGTGCGGTCGGAGGTCATGCCCTCCATGAGGGTCAGAGCCTGGCTCCAGGCGGCGACGGCTTCGTCGGCGCGGGCCCGGGCGGCCAGGCTGTCGCCGAGGTCGGCGTACGTGAGGGCGTGGACGCGCTTGTACTTCTCCGGGTCCCAGCGGGTGAGGGCGTCGCGGTGTTGCTGCTCGGTGCCGACGTGGTCGGCGAGGTCGGTCAGGGTGCGGGCGGTGTGGCTGGCCACGGTGCCGGCGGCCGGGCCGCTGACGCGGGAGTAGCTGGGCTGAGGGCCGTCGTCGCGGAGCAGGGCGTCCTCGGCGGCGAGCAGGGCGCGGGCGGCGGAAGGCTTTTCTCCGGAGGCGGCGTATGCGCGGGCGTGGGTGATGTGGAGCAGGGCTTCGGTCTGGCCGTCGACGTGGCCGATCCCGTTTGCGAGGGCTGCCTGGGCGAGGTCGATGCAGTGGTCGGGCTGCTTGAGGCTGAGGGCCTGGTGGGCGAGGGCGCGCATCATCCAGGCGGCGTGGCCTCGTGGGTCCGCCTCACAGGCGAGTTGGTACCCGACCTGGTAGTAGCGCTGGGCGGCGCCTTCCTGGCCAAGGTCGTGGTGCTTCCAGCCTGCCAGGTAGGCGAGTTCGGCCACCGCGCCGAAGGCGGTCCGGCGTAAGGCTTCGGTGGGGAAGCGGGCGCGGAGCATGGGTGCTGCGGTGTCGGCCAGGTAGGCGGTGACGGTGGTCAGTCCGTGGCCGCCGCCCAGGCGCTCGTCGGCTGCGCTGAACGCGGCGGTGATGTGGCGTACGACGTCTACATCTTCGGCGCCGACCAGCATGCGGCCGGTGCGTGCGCGGAGCATGCGGGCGGTCGCCTCGTGCTCGTAGGCAAGAGGCATCGCTACGCCGGCTGTGGTGAACGCGGCGATGGCGAGGAAGCGTCTGCGCTCAACATCCGCTCGCCCCAAGTCTGTTGCAGCGATCACTGGGTCGGTCTCGTCCGCCGTGTCCTCGGCGGCTCGCAGTCCGATCTCGCTCTGCGTGACGGTGCGTCTGGTACGACGGGACAGCGCCTCGGCGAGGTAGCGGCCGACTTGTCCGGTGGGCTGGCGAGTGCCGTTGACCCAGTGCGAGATGGCTGACTTGTTGGTCTGCAGTAGATCGCCGTTCTCCGCGGCGATTCGGCGGACGTCCCCCACTCCCTCACCGTCTCCGCCCAGCTCGTGCAGGACGGCTGGGAGGTCGAGGCATCCGACCCGAAGACGGACAGCGGCTACCGCGTGGTGGCGCTCGACGACGACACGGTCGACGTCTTGAAGCGGCACCGCGAGCGGCAGGACAAAGCCCGCGCAGAGTGGGGCTCGGCCTGGGTCAAGACCGGCCACGTCTTCACCCAGGAAGACGGCTCCTGGCTCCACCCCGGCAAGGTGACCGACCTCTTCGAGCGCCTCGCCGCCGCCTCCGGCCTCCCGCCGATCCGACTGCACGACCTGCGCCACGGCGCGGCCACCCTCATGCTGGCCGCCGACATCGACATCAAGATCGTGTCGGACACCCTCGGGCACAGCGACACCCGCATCACGCGGGACATCTACCAGAGCGTTCTGCCCCAGGTCGGCAAGAGCGCCGCCGAAGCCACCGCCAAGCTGGTCCCGCTTCAGCGCAAGACCGAGGCGGAAAAAGCGGCCCGCAAGGCGGCGAAGAAGGCGAAAGCCAAGGCTGGCAAGGGCAACGGTCGCAAGCCGAAGGGCAGGGCGAACGCTCACGCCGAAGCCGCGAAGAAGGCCAAGCGCCGGAAGCCCAAGAAGTAGGTTCCTGTGCGCTCCGCTCACGCATCGCTCACGCAAGCAAAGTCGCGGCGCCCCAGCCGCGCGGCGCCCCAGCCGCGTGGCGCCGCATGCCCCGAGCAACACAAAACCCCAGGTCACGGGCTATGCGACCTGGGGTTTCTCCGAGCCGCCTTCGGGATTCGAACCCGAGACCTACGCATTACGAGTGCGTTGCTCTGGCCATCTGAGCTAAGGCGGCAAGCTACGGAGATGACGTCTCTTCCGCGCAGGAAGAGGTTCGCATCAGCAGCGCCGCCAAGTCTACAGGGTTAATCGGGGTGCCCCTGACCAGCCCCCGGCCCGCCCGGACAGCCCCCGATCAGCCCGCGGCCCCGCCCCCCGGACCGGCCGTCGGACGGCTCAGCACTTCTTGCCGTCCGGCGGCGCATCGCCGCGCAGGAGGTAGCGGTTGATCGCGCTGTCGATGCAGTCGCTGCCCCGGCCGTAGGCGGTGTGGCCGTCGCCGTCGTAGGTCAGGAGGTGGCCGGAGTCCAGCTGGCCGGCGAGGGCCTCCGCCCACTTGTAGGGGGTGGCCGGGTCGCGGGTCGTGCCGACGACCACGGTCGGGGACGCGCCCTCGGCCTTGATGCGGTGCGGCTCGCCGGTGGCCCGCACCGGCCAGTACGCGCAGTTGAGGGAGGACCATGCGAGACCCTCGCCGAAGACCGGTGAGGCCTTCTCGAACTCCGGCAGAGCGGACTTCACCGCGTCCGGGTCCTTGAAGGCGGGGGGCAGGTCGAGGCAGTTCACGGCAGCGTTGGCGAACATCAAATTCGCGTACTTCCCGTCCGGCTCCCGCTCGTAGTAGCTGTCGGCGAGGGCGAGGAGACCGGCGCCGTCCTCTTTCTCCATGGCTGCCGCGATGGCGTCCCGCAGCTGCGGCCAGGCCGCCTCGTCGTACATCGCGGCGATCACGCCGGTCGTGGCCAGGGACTCGCCGAGCCTGCGGTCGGTGCCGGTCGGGACCGGCGCCTTGTCGAGGTCACGGAAGAAGTCCTTCATACGCTTGCCCGCGTCCTCGGGGCTTCCGGTGCCGAGCGGGCAGTTCTTGCGGGCCACGCAGTCCTTCGCGAACGCCTGGAACGCCGTCTCGAATCCGGCCGTCTGGTCCAGGTTCATCCGGCGCGCAGGCAGGGACGGGTCCATCGCGCCGTCCAGGACCACGCGGCCGGTGCGCTTCGGGTAGAGACCGGCGTACGTCGCGCCCAGGAACGTGCCGTACGACGCCCCTACGTAACTCAGCTTCTCGTCACCGAGCGCCGCGCGGAGCACATCCATGTCACGGGCCGCTGCCACCGTGGAGACATGGGGCAGCACCTTGCCCGAGCGCCGTTCGCAGCCCTGCGCGAACTCCTTGTAGGCGGCCACCAGTTGGTCTGTCTCGCGCTGGCCGTCGGGAGTGACGTCGGTCTGCGTGTACGCGTCCATCGCCTTGCCCTCAAGGCATTCGACCGGCTCGCTGCGGGCCACGCCGCGCGGGTCGACGGCGACCATGTCGTACTGCGCGCGCACCGGCGCCGGGTAGCCGATACCCGCGTACGTCTGCAGGTACTGGATCGCGGAGCCGCCCGGGCCGCCCGGGTTGACCATGAGCGAGCCGAGGCGCTTGCCCGGCCCCGTGGCCTTCTTGCGGGCGACGGCGAGCTTGATGTCGCCGCTCCCCGGCTTGTCGTAGTCGAGCGGGGCCTTCATCGACGCGCACTGGAAGCCGGGCACGCCGCACTCGCGCCAGCTCAACTCCTGTCCGTAGTACGCCGTCAGGGCCTTCGGTGTCTCGGCCGGCAGCGCGGACTCCACGGCGCTGGACGACGAACTCCCCGACGAACAGCCGGAGATCAGCAGCGCGGCCGCCGTGAGCAGGGTGCCGCTGGTGCGGAAGAGGTGGCGCCTGGTGTCCATCCGGCGAGCGTAACTCTCAGGTGGCCGAGGGCACACATTCCGTGTTCAGCGGAGTCCTTACGAGTGACGGTCCCCCCACACACAGACACCCGTGCCGCCCCCACCGACACCCGTGCCACGGCAGTCCGACCCAGCCCCGCCTCATCTCCGAGTAAGGCCGCCTCACCCCGCGCGGAGCGCCACCGCCATCGCCTCCACCGCGAGCAGCGGGGCCACATTGCGGTCAAGTGCCGTACGGCAGGCGGCGATCGCCTCGATGCGGCGCAGGGTCGCCTCCGGTGAGGAGCTGAGCGCGATGCGGTCGAGGGCGTCGCGCATCTCGGTGTTGGCGAGGGCGACCTGGGAGCCGAACTGCAGCGCCAGTACGTCGCGGTAGAACGCGGTCAGGTCGACCAGGGCCAGATCGAGGCTGTCGCGCTGCGTACGCGTACGGCGGCGCTTCTGCCGGTCCTCGAGCTCCTTCATCACGCCCGCCGTGCCGCGCGGCATCCGCCCGCCCTGCGCGGCACCGAGCGCCGCCTTCAGCTCCTCGGTCTCCTTGACGTCGACCTCTTCGGCGACCTGCTTGGCGTCGTCCGACGCGGCGTCGATCAGCTCCTGTGCGGCCTTCAGACAGCCGCCGATGTCGTCGACACGCAGCGGCAGCTTCAGCACCGCCGCCCTACGCGCGCGTGCCCGCTCGTCGGTCGCCAGGCGGCGGGCCCGGCCGATGTGCCCCTGCGTGGCACGGGCCGCGACGGCGGCGACCTCCGGCTCGATGCCGTCCCTGCGGACCAGGATGTCGGCGACGGCCTCCACCGGTGGCGTACGCAGCGTCAGGTGGCGGCAGCGGGAGCGGATGGTGGGCAACACGTCCTCCAGGGACGGCGCGCAGAGCAGCCAGACCGTGCGGGGGGCGGGCTCCTCCACCGCTTTCAGGAGGACGTTCCCCGCGCCCTCGGTGAGGCGGTCGGCGTCCTCCAGGACGATGACCTGCCAGCGGCCGCCGGCGGGCGAGAGCTGGGCGCGGCGGACCAGCTCCCGGGTCTCCTTGACGCCGATGCTCAGCATGTCCGTCCGTACGACCTCGACATCGGCATGCGTACCGATCAACGAGGTGTGGCAGCCGTCGCAGAATCCGCACCCCGGAACCCCGCCCAGGGCGCGGTCCGGGCTGACGCACTGCAGGGCGGCGGCGAAACCACGGGCGGCCGTGGAGCGGCCCGAGCCGGGCGGGCCCGTGAACAGCCAGGCGTGCGTCATCTTCGAGGCCTCGGGGGCGGGAGTCCTGGCCGCCTCCGCGGTCACCAGGGCGTCGGCGTCCCCGGCCGCGGCACTGAGCTGCGCCGCGACGCGCTCCTGTCCGACCAGGTCGTCCCATACGGGCATGTCGCCCCGCCTTTCCCTGCTTACCGCCGTGCCGTTCGGTCACTGCTGTGCCGTTGGCCTACCGCCGCGTCACGACTGCGCGCGCTGACGGCAGCACTTGCCCTGCCTCTCCATTGTGAGGCAGGGGTCTGACAGCGGGGGCCAGTGACGGCGGGACGCCAATGCCAGCCGGACACCACCGGTGCCAGAGACCCGGCCGCCACGGCCGCCCGGCAGCCCGGCCGCAGCCCCTTAGCCGCGCCGCCCCCGGCCGCCACGGCCACCGCGGCCGCCCTCGTCCTCGTCCCGCTCCCCCAGCAACTCGTCCGCCAGCGACGGCAGATCGTCGAGCGGCGTCTCCTCCGCCCAGTCGGAACGGGGGCGCCGACGCGCGGTGCCCGACTCCGGGTCGACCTGCGGGAGTTCACGGGTGCGGTCCTCGTCCGGCGAGGGCTGCTGCCGCTCCTCGCGGAAGATCCCCGGCGGCACCCGGTCCGCGGGGTTGCTCGCCGCGTTGCCCGCCGGGCGGGCGTCCCGCACGGGAGGCAGCACCGCAGTCTCGTCGGCCGCGCCCTGAGGAGCGGGCGGCTGAGGCAGCACGGCCGTCTCCTCGTTGTCCGCGCCGGCTCTCTCGGGGTTCGCCACGGGCAGCACCGTCGTCTCGTCGGCGGCGCTCGACGGTGCGGCGTCGGGCTTGACGATCGGCGTCGGCACGGTCGTCTCACTGTCGGTTTCCGCAGCCGCGGCTTCCTTGCCCGGCGCAGCGGCAGCTTCCTTGCCCGCCGCCGCGGAGGCCGCGGAGGCCGTGGACGCCGCTGCCGCCGCGGATGCTCCGGTCGTCGCCGCCCGCCGCGCCTGCTCCGCCCGCAGCAGGGACTCTTCCGCCTTGCGCTGCTTCTCCAGGCGGCGCGCCTCGGCCTCGGCCCGCAGTCGCGACTCCTCCTCCGCCTGCCGGCGCCGTCGCTCCTCCTCTGCGGCCCGCACCTTCTCCTCGGCCTCGCGCCGCTTGCGCTCCTCCTCGGCGAGACGGCGGGCCTCCTCGGCGCGCTGCCTGGCTTCCTCGGCCTGGCGCTCGGCCTCGCGACGGCGGGCCTCCTCCAGCTCGCGCCGCTTGCGCTCCTCCTCCTCGGCGCGCAACCTGGCGAGCTGCTCCTGCCGTTCGCGCTCCTGGCGCTCCTCCTCGGCCTTGCGGGCGGCCTCTTCCTCGGCCTTGCGCCTGGCTTCTTCCTCGGCCGCCTTGCGCGCTTCTTCCTGCGCCTTCAGCTCGGCCTCGGACAGGGGCAGCACCTGGTCGAGGCGATGGCGTACGACCGTGGTCACCGCCTCGGGCTCCTGGCCCGCGTCCACCACCAGGTAGCGGCCGGGGTCAGAGGCGGCGAGCGTGAGGAAACCGGAGCGCACGCGCGCGTGGAACTCGGCGGGCTCCGACTCCAGACGGTCGGGCGCCTCCGTGAACCGCTCCCGCGCCGTCTCCGGCGAGACATCGAGCAGCACCGTCAGATGCGGCACCAGCCCGTCCGTCGCCCAGCGCGAGATCCGGGCGATCTCGGTCGGCGACAGGTCGCGGCCCGCACCCTGGTAGGCGACGGACGAGTCGATGTAGCGGTCCGTGATGACGACCGCGCCACGCTCAAGAGCGGGGCGTACGACCGTGTCGACGTGCTCCGCGCGGTCGGCGGCGTACAAAAGCGCCTCCGCGCGGTGCGAGAGACCGGCGGACGACACATCGAGCAGGATCGACCGCAGCCGCTTGCCGACCGGAGTGGCACCCGGCTCGCGGGTGAGGACGACCTCGTGGCCCTTGGCCCTGATCCACTCGGCGAGCGCATCGGCCTGGGTGGACTTCCCCGCGCCGTCGCCGCCTTCGAGGGCGATGAAGAACCCGGTGGCGGCGGGCGCCTGCACGGGGTCGCCGCCACCGCGCAGCGCCTCGCTCAGGTCACGCCGCAGCGGCACCCCGGAGCGGTCGTCGGTACGGGCGAGCACCAGCGCCGCGACGGGCAGGAGCAGCGCCCCGGCGAGCATCAGCGCGAACGCGGCGCCGCCGTGCGCGAACACGAACTTGCCGCTCTCCACGCGGTGCGGCCCGATCGCCGCGGCAAGGAGCGGGGCGGCGAGCGCGCCGAGCGCGATGAAGACGCGTACGACGGCCTGGAGGTGCTCGGTGGTGCGGGCCCGCCGGAAGTCCTCGACCTCCTGGTCGAGCAGCGCGTGCCCGGTGTTGGCGGCGACCCCGGCGGCGTACCCGGACAGGGTGACGATCAGGAGCACCGTCGTCGGATCGGGGACGAGCCCGGCGGCGAGCAGGCCGAGGCCCGTGAGGGCGATGGCGAGCGCGAGCAGCCGGCGCCGTGAAAGGGCGGGCAGCACGGACGCCGCCGTACGGATCCCGAGAACCGTGCCGCCCGTGAGGCCGACGACGAGCAGACCGAAGAGCACCGGCCCGCCGGACAGGTCCACGGCGTGCAGGACGGCGACGGCGACCGCGGCGGCGATCGCACCCGCGACCGCCGCGCAGGCGAGCACGAGCAGTGGGCTCGCGCCCGTGCGCCCCTTGTCGACACCGGTACCGGTCTTGGGGCGGCGCAGTCCCTCCAGCGGTGAACGGGCGCGCGGCGTCTGGGTGTCGGGCAGTTCGAGGAAGTAGACGACGGACAGCGAGGCGGCGAACAGGCCAGCCGCGACATACGAGGCGAGTGCCGCCTGGTGCAGATCGAACCACTCGATCCCGGCGCCCAGGAGATTGCTCACCAGGGTGACGGCGATCAGGCTGAACGCGGCGAGCGGCAGGGCGACGAAGGCGGTACGCAGCGAGAGCCGCCGCAGCGCGTCCATGTGGTCGGGCAGCGGGCGCACAGTGGCGCCTTCGAGCGGCGGCGCCGGCAGCAGGGCGGGCGCGGCGCTCTCCCGGGACACGGTCCAGAAGCGCTCGGCGACCCCGACCACGAAGCCGGTGACGAGCAGCACGGCGAGCGCGCTGTCCGGGGTCCAGTCGATCCACAGCGGTGCCACGATCAGCAGCACGGCCCGCAGACCGTCGGCACCGATCATGGTCCAGCGCCGGTCGAGCGGGCCCTGGGCAGAGGTGAGCGAGGTCAACGGGCCGAGGAGCACCGCCCCGAAGAGCAGCGTGGCGAGAATGCGTACGCCGAAGACCGCCGCGACCGCGAAGGCCGCCCCGCGGTAACCGCCCCCGAACGACCCCTCGATGACCGCCGCCTGCAGGGACAGGACGACGAGTACGAGAAGCGCGAGGGCGTCGCCGATACTGCCCACCAGCTGCGCACTCCACAGCCGCTTCAGCGGCGGGAAGCGCAGCAGTGCGCGGACGGCACGCTCACGGGAGTCTGCGACCAGGGCGTCGTCGGGGTCGTGGTTCACGACCGTTGGCTGCTCGGCACGCGTCATCCCGCCAGCCTATCCGGAGCCCCGGGCTCCCCGAAGCGAGTGCCCGAACATACGCCCGGACCACCACGCTCCAGAGACCCGCAACAGCCCTCAGCCCGCCGAAGGCCGACCCTCCGAGGCTCAACTCACTCCACCGAAGACCGACCCTCCGAGGCTCAGCTCAGTCCTCCGAAGGCACCTTCGCCGAGGCCGCCTTCTTGGCCGGAGCCTTCTTCGCGGCAGCGGTCTTCTTGGCGGTCGTCGTCTTCTTAGCGGCGGTTTTCTTGGCCGCCGTCTTAGTGGCGGTTTTCTTCGCCGGGGCCTTCTTCGCGGGCGCCTTCTTGGCCGCCTTCTTGGCGGTCTTCTTGGCCGGGCCCTTCGCCCGCTTCTCCGCGAGCAGTTCGAAGCCGCGCTCGGCCGTGATGTCCTCGACCGAGTCCGCCGCCCGCAGCGTCGCGTTGGTCTCGCCGTCCGTGACGTACGGGCCGAACCGGCCGTCCTTCACGACCACCGGCTTCCCGCTGACCGGGTCCTCGCCGAGCTCCTTCAGGGGCGGCTTGGCGGCGGCCCGGCCGCGCTGCTTCGGCTTGGAGTAGATCTCCAGGGCCTCTTCGAGAGTGATCCCGAAGATCTGGTCCTCGGTCTCCAGGGAGCGCGAGTCGGTGCCCTTCTTCAGATACGGCCCATAGCGGCCGTTCTGCGCGGTGATCTCGACACCTTCGGCGTCGGTGCCGACGACGCGCGGCAGCGACATCAGCTTCAGGGCGTCGTCGAGGGTCACCGTGTCCAGGGACATCGACTTGAAGAGCGAGGCCGTGCGCGGCTTGACCGCGTTCTTGCCGGTCTTCGGGGTGCCTTCCGGCAGCACCTCCGTGACATACGGGCCGTACCGCCCGTCCTTGGCCACGATCTCGTTCCCGCTGTGCGGGTCCTTGCCGAGGGCGAAGTCGCCGCTGGGCTTGGCGAGCAGCTCTTCCGCGTACTCCACGGTGAGCTCGTCCGGAGCCAGATCGTCCGGAACGTCCGCACGCTGGTGGTTCTCCTCGCCCTTCTCACCGCGCTCGATGTACGGGCCGTACCGCCCGACGCGCAGCAGGATGCCCTCGCCGACAGGGAAGGAGGAGATCTCACGGGCGTCGATCGCACCGAGGTCGGTGACGAGCTCCTTGAGGCCGCCGAGGTGGTCCCCGTCGCCGTTCCCGGCGTCCGATGCGGAGCCCTCCGCGTCACCTTCGCCGAAGTAGAAGCGCCGCAGCCACGGCACGGCCTGCGCCTCACCGCGCGCGATGCGGTCGAGGTCGTCCTCCATCTTGGCGGTGAAGTCGTAGTCGACGAGCCGGCCGAAGTGCTTCTCGAGGAGATTGACGACGGCGAAGCTCAGGAAGGACGGCACCAGGGCCGTGCCCTTCTTGAACACATAGCCGCGGTCGAGGATCGTCCCGATGATCGAGGCGTACGTCGACGGGCGGCCGATCTCGCGCTCTTCGAGCTCCTTGACGAGGCTGGCCTCGGTGTAGCGGGCCGGGGGCTTGGTGGCGTGGCCGTCGACCGAGATGTCTTCGGCGCTCAGGCCGTCGCCCTCGCTGACCTGCGGGAGCCTGCGCTCACGGTCGTCCAGCTCGGCGTTCGGGTCGTCGGCACCCTCGACGTAGGCCTTCAGGAAGCCATGGAAGGTGATGGTCTTGCCGGAGGCGCTGAACTCGGCGTCGCGGCCGTCGGAGGCAGTGCCGCCGATCTTGACCGTGACCGAGTTGCCGACCGCGTCCTTCATCTGGGAGGCGACGGTCCGCTTCCAGATCAGCTCGTAGAGCCGGAACTGGTCACCGGTCAGACCGGTCTCGGCCGGGGTGCGGAAACGGTCACCCGAGGGGCGGATCGCCTCGTGCGCCTCCTGCGCGTTCTTGACCTTGCCGGCGTACGTACGCGGCTTGTCCGGCAGGTAGTCGCTGCCGTAGAGCTGCGTGACCTGGGCACGGGCGGCCGAGACCGCCGTGTCCGACAGGGTCGTGGAGTCCGTACGCATATAGGTGATGAAGCCGTTCTCGTACAGCTTCTGCGCAATCTGCATGGTGGCCTTCGCGCCGAAGCCGAGCTTGCGCGACGCCTCCTGCTGCATCGTCGTCGTACGGAACGGGGCGTACGGCGAGCGGCGGTAGGGCTTGGACTCGACCGAGCGGACCGAGAACCGGGAGTTCTCCAGGGCCGCCGCGAGCGCCCGGGCGTTCGCCTCGTCCAGGTGCAGGGTGTTCGCGCTGTTGGGCTTGAGCTGCCCGACGGAGCTGAAGTCACGGCCCTGCGCGATGCGCTTGCCGTCGACCGTGGTGAGGCGGGCGACCAGCTGCGAGGGGTCTGAGGCGTCACCGCCGCGGCCGGTGCCGAAGGTGCCCGTCAGGTCCCAGTACTCGGCGGAGCGGAAGGCGATGCGCTCGCGCTCCCGCTCGACGACGAGGCGGGTGGCGACGGACTGCACACGGCCCGCCGAGAGCCGCGGCATGACCTTCTTCCACAGGACGGGAGAGACCTCGTAGCCGTACAGCCGGTCCAGGATCCTGCGGGTCTCCTGGGCGTCGACCATGCGCTTGTTGAGCTCACGCGGGTTCGCGACGGCGCCTTGGATGGCGTCCTTGGTGATCTCGTGGAACACCATCCGCTTGACCGGCACCTTGGGCTTCAGGACCTCGAGGAGGTGCCACGCGATGGCCTCGCCCTCGCGGTCCTCATCGGTGGCGAGGAAGAGTTCGTCGGAATCCTTCAGGAGGTCCTTGAGCTTCTTGACCTGGGCCTTCTTGTCGGCGTTGACGACATAGATGGGCTGGAAGTCATGCTCGACGTCCACGCCGAGGCGGCGCACCTCGCCGGTGTACTTGTCGGGCACCTCGGCGGCGCCGTTCGGGAGGTCGCGGATGTGCCCGACGCTCGCTTCGACGACGTATCCAGGGCCGAGATAGCCCTTGATCGTCTTCGCCTTGGCGGGCGACTCGACGATGACGAGTCGGCGGCCGCCGCTTGCGGTCTCGCTGGTCGGGGACAACGTTGGCTCTTCTCTCCGGTCGGCACTCGGTGGCTCTGCGGTGGCTCCGCGGTCGCTCTTGTGGTCCGCACGGTCCCGCACGGCGCTCCGTACACCTTCATACGGTGACGCCGTACGCGTTCATACGGTGACGCTGCGGAGTGTGACGGTACATCCCGCCCCCGTGTCAAACGGGAAAAGCCCGCAACGGCCACTCGAACGGTAACCCGACTACCGCCATTCCTGCCGCCCGGAGTGTCTACCTGGCCTTTCGGGGATATCCGGAATCTCCTCTCCCACATTCAACCCCGGCCCGGCGCCCGGCCCCCTCTCAAAGGCGCGTGAAGCACCACACCCCGAGCAGCAGGGCGCCCGCCCCGGCCAGTGCGGTGAGCGTCGCGGATGCGACCGGGCTCACACCTTGCGCCACCGGCTCACGGTGCCGCACGCGGACGCCGGTCCACATCAGCAGCCCGGCTCCGAACAGCGCGAACACCGTTCCCGCGAAGATCGCTGGTCCGCTCTCCATGCCCGTGTCCTCCCCGCCCCGGGTGTCCAGAACGCGGAGGCTGACACGCCAAGCGCACGTCCAGGGCACGACGGGACGGCATCCGGGCGTCATCGGCGCGAATCAGGGGTGAACGCGCCCGGTGGATGTTGGCCGGTTTCCCTCCGGTACGGCCGATGCCCCACGGGTACGCCTCTGACTCCTGACTCCTGACTCCTGTGGCGCCTCGCCCCGCCGGTTACCCCACAGGGTCCAGGAACCCCTGCTCGACCAGGAGCCTGATCTGCCGCGGGGTGCGGTCGCGCAGCAACACCGGGTCCTCGCCGACCAGTTGGGCGATGGCGTCGAGGATGCGGCCGGCGCTCAGCGATCCGTCGCACACGCCGGCGAAGCCCGCGCCCACCGTGTCGACCTTGGTGGCCCGGCGCATCCCTCGGTGCTGGCGCAGGACGACATGCTCCGGGTCCTCGGCTCCCGGGAGCCCGACCTGCTCCTGCACGACCTCGGCACCCAGCTTGAAGTGCCCGGCGAGCAGCGCAGCGTCGTCGGTGTCCCGCAGGAAGTCCTGTCGCTCGAAGTGCGTGCGCACGGCCTCGCCGAGCGGCTGCTCGACCGGATGCGGCCACTCCTCGACGGTCACCGACGGGGTGGCCGCCCCCGACTTCCTGAGCGTGATCCACCCGAAGCCGACGGCCTTGGTCTTGCGGGCCTCGAACTCGTCCAGCCAGGCGTCGTAACGGGCCGCGTACTCCGCGGGGTCCATGCGGTGGTCACCCGCGTCGCGCAGCCACAGCTCGGCGTACTGCGTAATGTCCTGCACTTCGCGCTGCACGATCCACGCGTCACAGCCGCGCGGCACCCAGGAGCGCAGACGGTCCTGCCACTCCTCCCCTTCCACGTGCTGCCAGTTGGCGAGGAACTGCGCGTATCCCCCTTCGTTCAACCGCTCCCCCGCCCCTTGAACGAGCGAGCGGCACAGATCGTCCCCGCCCATGCCGCCGTCCCGGTAAGTCAGGCGCGCACCGGGAGAGATGACGAACGGCGGGTTGGAGACGATCAAGTCGTACGTCTCGTCGGCGACCGGTTCAAAGAGCGAGCCCTCCCTGAGGTCCGCCTCATGGGCGCCGGACAGGGCGAGGGTGAGCCGGGTGATGTGCAGGGCACGGGGGTTGAGGTCGGTCGCGGTCACGCGCGTCGCGTGCTGGGCGGCGTGCAGGGCCTGGATCCCGGAGCCGGTGCCGAGGTCGAGCGCGCTCGCGACCGGCGTGCGCACCGTGATGCCCGCGAGCGTCGTGGACGCCCCGCCGACACCGAGCACCACGCCCTCGTCGTGACTGCCGATACCTCCGGCGCCGCCCACGGCGCAGCCGAGGTCGGAGACGATGAACCAGTCCTCGCCGCCGGGCCCGCCGTACGGCCGTACGTCCACCGTCGCCCGTACCTGGTCACCGTCCTGCGTGAGCCAGCCGTCGGACAGGCACTCGTCCACCGCCAAAACCGCCGCCACGCGCGCGTGCGGCACGCCCTCCTGCAGCAGGAAGAGGCGTACGAGCGCCTCCAGCGGGCCGTCTCCCCGCGTGGCCCGCAGCGCCGGCACCGTCTCACTGCGGGCGAGCGCGGCATACGCCGGGGCGCCGAGCAGTTCGAGCAGTCCGTCGGCCGTGAAGTCGGCGGCGAGAAGGGCCTCCCTGAGACGGGCGGCGGTTCCTGGGCGGTCGTTCGCGGGCAGCCTTGTCGTACTCACACGTCCATTGTCCTCTTCCCCGTCCACCGCACACCCCGCACCCACGCCGAAGGGCGCCGAGGGCGGGCACCGGGACGCGACAAGGGCCCAGCACGCACGCGTGCCGGGCCCTCACGGGAGAACGAGTATCGCTGTCTCTGCCTGCTCCTTGCCGCTGCGCCTCCGGCCTGCCGCTACGCCTTGGAGGGCGCGGGCGCCTTGGACGCGTCGGCCTTGCAGCCGTCCTGCTTCTTGATCGCGGCGCCGACGTCACCGTCGAGCAGCGTCTTCAGAGCCCCGTCGCCGTCCTGCTGGATCTTGCCCAGGTCGTCGGCGACCTTCTGCAGGCCCTCCGAGAACTTCTTGAGTCCCTCGGGCGAATCGTCCTTGGCGTCCAGGCCGTCGACGTCCTTCTTCAGGTTCTCGTACGACTTCGACGCCTCGTTGAGGTCCTTGATGGCGTCCTGCTGGATCTTCTTGCCGTCGTCGACCGGGGGCGCGCCCGCCTTCTCCAGGGCACCGGCGATGGCCTTGTCGGCGTCGGCGATCGCCTGGAACGCCTCCGAGTCCGCCTTCTGAATCTCCTCGGGCTTGCCGTCCGCCGCCGTCGAGACGATGGTCTGCTGCGCCTTCACGCTCTTCTCAAGCTGCGGCTGGATCTGGCCGCACAGCGACTTGGCCCAGTCGTTGAGCTTGTCGTCCTTGTTGTCGCTGCACCCCGACAAGGCCAGTACCAGTACCGCACCGCCGGACAGTGCGGCTGCAAGCTTCTTGTTCACCGGATTGGTCCCTTCCATGGCTCTCGGCCCCGGAACATACACGCCAAGTGGGCGACAACCGCGTGCCGGGCGTCCGCTAAGAGCCCTATTGCAGCCATTTGCACCAAGGGAGAGGAGAGTCACTGAAACAAAAAGGGGGCGCACGGCGCAACAAGGCGGGCGGACGACGCATCAAAAAGCGCCGCCCGCCCGCCTGTTGAGCAGGTGTCGTCCCGAGGTCAGGACACCACCGCGGGGTCGGCCGACTTCGCGACCCGCTCGGAGTTGCCTTCGTCACCCACGGCGATACCGCGCCGCTTGGAGATGTAGACAGCCCCGATGATGACGAGAATCGCGAGCGTGGCGATGCCCGCCCGCACCCCGACACTCGCGTCGTCGCCATAGCTGAACTGGACGACCGCGGGCGCGATGAGCAGCGCCACCAGGTTCATCACCTTCAGGAGCGGGTTGATCGCCGGTCCCGCGGTGTCCTTGAACGGGTCGCCCACGGTGTCACCGATGACCGTCGCGGCATGGGCCTCCGAGCCCTTGCCGCCGTGGTGGCCGTCCTCGACCAGCTTCTTGGCGTTGTCCCACGCGCCACCGGAGTTGGCGAGGAAGACCGCCATCAGCGTGCCGGTGCCGATGGCACCCGCGAGGAACGAGCCGAGCGCGCCGACGCCGAGCGTGAAGCCGACCGCGATCGGGGTGAGCACCGCGAGCAGGCCGGGAGTTGTCAGCTCGCGCAGCGCGTCCTTGGTGCAGATGTCCACGACACGGCCGTACTCCGGCTTCTCGGTGTAGTCCATGATCCCGGGGTGCTCGCGGAACTGCCGCCGCACCTCGAAGACCACCGCGCCCGCCGACCGCGACACCGCGTTGATCGCGAGCCCCGAGAAGAGGAACACGACCGCGGCGCCGAGGATCAGGCCCACCAGGTTGTTGGGCTGCGAGATGTCCATGACGAGGTTCATCGGAGCCCCGTCGCCGAGCTTCTCGCCGACGTCCTTGGCCGCACCCGCGATGGCGTCGCGGTACGAGCCGAAGAGCGCCGAGGCCGCGAGTACCGCGGTGGCGATGGCGATGCCCTTGGTGATGGCCTTGGTGGTGTTGCCGACGGCGTCCAGGTCGGTGAGCACCTGCGCGCCCGCTCCCTCGACGTCGCCGGACATCTCGGCGATGCCCTGGGCGTTGTCGGAGACCGGACCGAAGGTGTCCATGGCGACGATGACGCCGACCGTGGTGAGCAGACCGGTACCGGCCAGAGCCACCGCGAACAGCGCCAGCATGATCGACGTACCGCCGAGCAGGAACGCGCCGTAGACACCGAGACCGATCAACAGGGCGGTGTAGACGGCTGATTCGAGGCCGATGGAGATACCGGCCAGAACCACGGTCGCGGGACCGGTCAGCGAGGTCTTGCCGATGTCCCTGACGGGGCGCCGGTTGGTCTCGGTGAAGTAGCCGGTCAGCTGCTGGATCAGCGCGGCGAGCACGATGCCGATCGCCACGGCCACCAGCGCCAGGACCCGCGGGTCGCCGTCGTGGGCCGTGATCGCCGCGTCCGTGACGCCCTTCAGCTCGGCGTACGTGGCCGGGAGATACGCGAAGACCGCGGCCGCCACGAGCACCAGCGAGACCACCGCGGAGATGAAGAAGCCGCGGTTGATGGCGCTCATCCCGCTGCGGTCGGAGCGGCGCGGCGCGACGGCGAAGATGCCGATCATCGCCGTGACGACACCGATCGCGGGCACGATCAGCGGGAACGCGAGCCCGGAGTCACCAAAGGCCACCTTGCCGAGGATCAGCGCGGCGACCAGCGTGACGGCGTACGACTCGAAGAGGTCGGCGGCCATGCCGGCGCAGTCGCCGACGTTGTCGCCCACGTTGTCGGCGATGGTCGCGGCATTGCGGGGGTCGTCCTCCGGAATGCCCTGCTCGACCTTGCCGACCAGGTCGGCGCCGACGTCGGCGGCCTTGGTGAAGATGCCGCCGCCGACGCGCATGAACATCGCGATCAGTGCGGCACCGAGGCCGAAACCTTCCAGCACCTTCGGTGCGTCGGCCGCGTAGACGAGCACCACGCACGCGGCACCGAGGAGGCCGAGACCCACCGTGAACATGCCGACGACGCCGCCCGTACGGAAAGCGATCTTCATGGCCTTGTGCGAGACGGCCGTCAGATCCTTTGCGGGTTCTCCTTCCGCGGGAGTCGCCTCTCGTGCGGCGGCTGCCACACGGACATTGCTGCGGACGGCGAGCCACATGCCGATATAGCCGGTGGCCGCCGAGAAAAGCGCTCCGACCAGGAAGAACACCGAGCGTCCGGCGCGCTGATTCCAGTCGTCCGCGGGCAGCAGCATGAGTAGGAAGAACACCACAACGGCGAATAGGCCGAGGGTGCGCAACTGGCGGGCCAGGTAGGCATTTGCGCCTTCCTGGATCGCTGCCGCGATCTCCTTCATGCGGTCGGTTCCTTCGCCCGCCGCGAGCACCTGGCGCACCAGGACTCCGGCCACCGCGAGCGCCGCGAGCGCGACGACACCGATGGCGACCACGATGAGGCGGTTGTCGGAGGTCAGTACTGCGGCTGCGAAGGTTGAGGGGTGGTCGATCTGATGAGGGGAAAAAAGCCCCGCCATTCGTCCTCCTTGACGCTGGGGCTGAGCTCAAGATGTGGACGGATTGTAGGGAGCTGGACCTGATCAAAACAGTGCGCGTCAAACGGAATTGGCCCGCAGTTGCTCCTCAGCAAATGATCGCGCCCCGGGATTGCCCTCGAAATGGCTAATGCCTCAAAGGCATTGACGATTGATCGACGATCAAGGAATGTGCCGGGGATATGTTCTCGACCAGGACGTCTGCGAAAACCATCCAAGATCGACCAGGCACCCGAAGATCACGGGGAACGCCAACTCGGCAGCAAAAAGGCCCTGTTCAACGATGTTGAACAGGGCCTGAAACGATCACTGCACGGGCAGCAGGTCGCGCGCGCCGCGCTGGCCGGCTCAGGGCAGCAGCGTCGCCGGTGCCGTCGGCCAGCTCATCCGGATCAGTCCGCCGTCCTCGCCGGCGGTGACCTCCACGTCGTCGACGAGGCCGCTGATGACCGCGAGGCCCATCTCGTCCTCGCCCTCGGAGTCCAGGTCGTCCGCGCCACCGCGAGCACCCGGCACCGGGCCGCCCGCTCCCGCCGCCGCGCCGTCGTGCGGCACTTCGTCACCGACCTCGATGGAGAACTGCTTCTCCTCCTCGATGAGCACCACCCGCACCGGCGCCGAGATGCCATTGCTCTGATGCAGTCCGACGGCACGGGTGCAGGCCTCGCCGACGGCGAGCCTGACCTCGTCGAGAACGGCCTCGTCCACTCCGGCCCTGCGCGCCACCGCGGCCGCCACGAGCCGGGCGGTCCTGACGTGCTCGGGCAGCGCGCTGAAGCGGAGTTCAACGGTGGCCATGCAGCATCCCCCTCGGGCGTATGAGCGTGCTTTCAAGGGGCCGGGCCGCGATGGCCCGGTACCCCCCTGCTCTTGCCGCCCCGGGCCGACCGGCCCGGGGCATCGGCCGTCAGTCGGTGGCCGCTACCGCTTCCTCGACCGAGGTGTGAATCGGGAACACCTTGGTGAGGCCGGTGATGCGGAAGATCTTCAGAATGCGCTCCTGGTTGCACACCAGGCGCAGCGAACCCTCATGGGCCCGCACTCGCTTGAGACCGCCTACCAGCACGCCGAGTCCGGTGGAGTCGAGGAAGTCCACGCCCTCCATGTCGACGACAAGGTGGAAACTGCCGTCGTTCACCAGCTCGACCAACTGCTCGCGCAGCTTGGGCGCGGTATATACATCAATTTCGCCACCGACCTCGACGACCGTACGGTCGCCGACGGTACGGGTCGACAGGGACAGGTCCACGGATCCTCCAGCACCTTGCTATCGAGCGCTCGCCCCTCGGACACCTGATGTCAGGCCTGAGGCGGTCGCCAGCCGCGATGGCATTCAATCACTTACCGGCGGGCGTGCACGACGCCTTCGGACCATTGTCCGTCACGCCAGTGACACACTCGGTGCCGATGGCCAAGAATCTCCGTCCCGATCAAGCCCCGACGGGCACACCTGAGCGACCCTCGCCGCGTACGGTCCTCGACCGGCTCGCCGCGGGGGAGAGCCGGGCTTCGCGCATCACACATACGGAGCACTTGCCCCCGAGGACCGGCCGCCATGCCGTCTGGCCCGATCGCATCCGGGCCGAAGTGATCGCGGCGGTCCACGCGGCGGGAATCGAGCACCCGTGGGCCCACCAGGCGCTCGCCGCGGAACACGCGCTGGACGGGCAGTCCGTCGTCGTCGCCACCGGCACCGCGTCCGGCAAGTCCCTCGCCTATCTGATGCCGGTCCTGTCCACCCTCCTCGACGGCTCCGAAGCGCCGAACGGGCGGGGCGCGACCGCTCTCTATCTCTCGCCCACGAAGGCGCTCGCCGCCGACCAGTGCCGCGCGGTGAAGGATCTGGCCGCCCCGCTCGGTCACTCCGTGCGGCCCGCGGTCTACGACGGTGACACTCCCGTCGAGGAGCGCGAGTGGGTGCGCCAGTACGCCAACTACGTACTGACCAACCCCGACATGCTGCACCGCGGCATACTCCCCTCCCACCCCCGCTGGTCCTCCTTCCTGCGCGCCCTGCGCTATGTCGTCATCGACGAATGCCACACCTACCGCGGTGTCTTCGGCTCGCATGTCGCCCAGGTCCTGCGGCGGCTGCGGCGGCTCTGCGCCCGCTACGGCTCCGATCCCGTGTTCCTCCTCGCCTCCGCCACCGCGGCGGACCCGTCCATAGCCGCGGGGCGGCTCACCGGCCTGCCCGTGAAAGAGGTCGCCGACGACGCCTCACCGCGCGGCGAGCTCGTCTTCGCCCTGTGGGAGCCCCCGCTCACCGAACTCCACGGCGAGAAGGGCGCCCCGGTCCGCCGCACCGCCACCGCCGAGACCGCCGACCTCCTCACCGACCTGACCGTGCAGGGTGTGCGCTCGGTCGCCTTCGTACGCTCCCGGCGCGGCGCCGAGCTGATCTCCGTGATCGCGCAGGAGCGCCTCGCCGAGGTCGACCGCTCCCTGGTGCAGCGCGTCGCCGCCTACCGGGGCGGCTATCTGCCCGGCGAGCGGCGCGCCCTGGAGCGCGCCCTCCACTCCGGCGAGCTCCTCGGCCTCGCCGCCACCACCGCCCTCGAACTCGGCGTCGACATCTCCGGCCTGGACGCCGTCGTCATCGCCGGCTACCCGGGCACCCGCGCCTCCCTGTGGCAGCAGGCGGGCCGCGCCGGACGCTCGGGACAGGGCGCGCTCGCGGTCCTGGTCGCCCGCGACGACCCGCTGGACACCTATCTCGTCCACCACCCCGAGGCGCTCTTCCAGCAGCCGGTGGAATCCACCGTCCTCGACCCGGACAACCCCTACGTCCTGGCCCCCCACCTGTGCGCCGCCGCCGCTGAACTCCCGCTCACCGACGAGGACATGGACCTCTTCGGGCAGGCCGCCGCGGAACTGCTGCCACAGCTGGAGGCCGCGAAGCTGCTGCGCCGCCGCACCAAGGCCTGGCACTGGACGCGCCGCGAACGCGCCGCCGACCTCACCGACATCCGCGGCGAAGGCGGCCGCCCCGTACAGGTCGTGGAGTCCGGCACCGGCCGCCTCCTCGGCACCGTCGACGCCTCCGCCTCGCACACCGCCGTGCACGCCGGGGCCGTCCACCTCCACCAGGGCCGCACCTATCTGGTGCGGGAACTCGACCTGGAGGACTCGGTGGCGCTCGTGGAGGAGGCCAATCCGCCGTACTCCACCACCGCCCGCGACACCACCGCCATCTCCGTCCTGGAAACGGACGTGGAGGTGCCCTGGGGCGACGGCCGCCTCTGCTACGGATCCGTCGAAGTCACCAACCAGGTCGTCTCCTTCCTGCGCCGCCGGCTGATCACCGGCGAGGTCCTGGGCGAGTCCAAACTCGACCTCCCTCCTCGTACGCTGCGCACCCGCGCCGTGTGGTGGACGGTCACCGAGGACCAGCTGGACGCGGCCCGGGTGAACCCGGAGATCCTCGGCGGCGCCCTGCACGCCGCTGAGCACGCCTCCATCGGCATGCTGCCGCTCTTCGCCACCTGCGACCGCTGGGACATCGGCGGTGTCTCCGTGCCCCTCCACCCGGATACCCTGCTGCCCACCGTCTTCGTCTACGACGGGCACCCGGGCGGCGCGGGCTTCGCCGAGCGGGCCTTCCACACCGCGCGTGAATGGCTCACCGCCACTCGCCAGGCCATCGCCTCCTGCGAGTGCGAGGCCGGCTGCCCGTCCTGCATCCAGTCCCCCAAATGTGGCAACGGCAACGACCCTCTGCACAAGCGCGGCGCCGTACGGCTCCTCACGGAACTCCTCAAGGCAGCCCCTACGCCGTAGTCCCGCCCGACCGGGCCCCTGCCCGCCGACCGCCCCGGCGGGGTCGGCGGGGTCGGCGGGCAGGGGCCCGGTCGGCTAGGCCCGCTGGGTCGGCTGGGGCGGCTAGACCCGCTGGGGCGGCTGGGCGGCTGGGCGGCTGGGCGGGGTTCCGTGGGCGCTGGGGCCGGACCTAGCCCTGCGGCCCACCAAGGTCCGGAGGTCTCGCCGGGGCCGGTGGGCGCGCCGCCCCCGGTGGCCCCGCACGGGAGCGCACCTGGGCCCGGAAGGCGCCCGCTGCGGCCCGCACCGTCACATCGGCGATCTCCCCGCTCACGGCGCACCGCACCACCTCGGCGTCCTGAGCCCCGGCCACGCGGGCGGCCCCGGCACAGGCCGCCGCACGGCCCCGCAGTGCGTGGTCGGCGGCGGCGAGTGCCGCCAAGTCGGCTGCACCGCCCGCCCGATGCCGGGCCAGCACCGCCTGGCCGAGCAGCAGCACGGCACCGAACACCACACCCAAGGCGGCGGCCATCACGACCACCCACAAGGTCGCCGACCCACGATCCTCACTGCACCGTGCACCCGCCCCACGAGTGCGATCCGGCCACCTCACGCCCCCACCCCCTCGGTGTCCGCCCCATCGCCCCCGACGCTGTCCTCCGCCAAGGCCACGGCCTCGGCCCGGAGTTCCAGCGCGAACGCTCCCGGTCCCGGCGAGCGGGCGACGACGGCCACCCGCACCAGATCTCCCTCCCTCCGCACGGCGATACGTGCCCCATCGGGCGCTGCCTGCTCCGCTGCCGCCACGGTCGCGCCCGCCGGCTCCTGCCGGGCCGCCGCCCGTGCCCCGGCCCTGGCCGCGTCCACGCACTGGATCTGCGCGGCAGCGGTCATCAACGCCCACAGCAGCGCCACCCCCAGCAGCACCAGCGTCGGAAGCACGGTGGCCGCCTCGGCCGTCACATAGCCGCCGTCACCCGCTCTCCGTCGAAGGCGGCACACGTCGGCCGCTCTCGGCCGACCGCACACACGGCGCACTCTCCGTAGGCCGCGCACCCCGCGCACCCCGCGCTCAGAACTGGACACCGAGCGCCTTCCCCAGGATCGACTCCAGTGCCGCCCTCACCGTGTCGGAGGTCAGTACTCGGTAGAGCACCCCCGCGAGGCCACAGGCCGCGACCGTGCCGAGCGCGTACTCGGAAGTCGTCATTCCGGAGTCGCCCGCCCGCATCCGGTCCCGCACGAACCTGAGCGCGCTTCCGTAGACCCTCGCCCCGTGGACCTTCGCCGGGTAGACCTTCGCCCCGCAGGCCTTCGTCCCGAGGACCCGCGTTCCCACAGCCTTCATCCCAACCCCCATGTGTGTCTGATCAGTTGCCGTTCAGAACCCCGTCGGCCAGTCCGATGACCACCGGGACCACTCCGACCGCGAGGAAGGCGGGCAGCAGGCACAGGCCCACCGGTGCCGCGATCATCACGCTCGCCCTGTGCGCGCGGGCAGCGGCGGCACGAGCCCACTCGGCCCGGCAGTCAGCCGCGATCCGCGCCACCTGCTCAGCGGCCGGCGCGCCGGACGCCCCTGCCCTCTCCAGGCACCGGGCCAGTGCGCCGGCACCCGGTATGGCGGCGAGGCGGCCCCACACCCGCTCCGGATCGCCGCCGAGCCGCAGCTCCACCGCGGCCCGCCCCAGACGTTCGGCCACCGGCCCCCGAAGTGACTCCCCCACTGCTTCCGCGGCGGCGACGGGACTGGCGCCCGCACTCACGCAAGCCGCCAGGAGGTCGGCTGCGAGCGGGAGTTGGGGGTCCGGCTCGGTGAGCGCCGCCACGCCTTCCCGCCGTTCGCTCCGGCGCTGCCAGCGTCGTACGCCGTATCCCGCGATGAGACCCAGGAGGCATCCCTGGATGCCGCCCGCCAACGCGTAGCCCGCGCAAACCGCGCCCGCCACCGGGGCCCACCGGGTGGCGGCACCCCGTGCGCGGAGCCGTTGCCTCGGCGGCCGCCGCAGCCCGAAGACCCGTCGCGCCCGCAGCCGCGCTCTTCGCTCGGACCGCCCCACCGCCACCGCCCACACCACACCGGCCAGCGCCAAGGCCAGCAGCAGCGCCGCCCCCAGCCCGTGGACAACGTCGGCATCCATGCCGTCACCACCACCCATGGCCCCGCCCTCCAAGTCCCCCGGCCCGCCTCACTCCGGCGCTGCTCACGTCCGCACCCCTCACGCCGCCTCACCGCGCCCCTGCTCAAGTCCGCACCCGATACGTGCCGCGGGCCCTGCTCAACTCCGCGCCCCGGCCGCCTCCCCACGACCCCCGCCTCAGGGCCACATCGCCACACCGCCTCATCCCGCACCCCGTCCTCATCGCCGCTCCGCGCGCCGCATGATCCGCACCGCCCACCAGAGGCCAAGCCCCTCGAGCGATCCGCCGATGAGCAGGCAGCCGAGACCGGCGGGGGTGTGCAGCAGCACCCGCAACGGATCGGCGCCCAACCCGGTGCCCATCAGGACACCCACCACGGGCAGCCCGGCGAGGAGCACCGCCGTCGACCGCGCGGTGGACAACCGCACACGCAGATCGGCGCGTTGGTCCCGCTCCGAGCGGAGCGCGCTCTCCAGGCGTGCGAGCCCCGCGGCCAGGCCGCCGCCGCTGTCCACCGCGACCCGCCAGCACGCCGCGAGCCCGAGCAGCCCGTCCGCGCCTGGCTCCCGCGCCGCGTCCCGCAGCGCCCCCGGCACATCCCCGCCGAACCGGGCCGCCGCCAGAACAGCGGTCTCCGCCTCACCGAGCCCCGACTCTCCCTCGGCGCAGCCCACAGCCGTCTGCAGCGCCACACCCGGCTGCCGTCCCGCCCGTACCTCGGCGGCCAGCGCACCGCACAGGGCAATCACCGCGTCGGCCCGCGCCTCGCGCGCCCGTCGCCGCTCCCGGCCGCGCAGCGCTCGCCCCATGAGTGGCATGCCGAGCGCTCCGAGGACGAGCGGCACCACCGATCGCCCCATGGCCGCGACCATCAACGCGACTGCCAGGCACCACCATTCAGGCCGGGCGCGCACCCGCAGCCAGGCGAGCCACCGCTCCCAGGGCGGCGCCGCCGCCGGTTCGTGCACCGTGGCTCCCGCGAGCAGCAGCCGTGCCCGCCGGACCCCGCGGTCCTGCCCCACCGTCAGCCAGGCAGCCGCCCCGGCGCACACCGCCGCGGCATACACCGGCCCCGCCGAGGTCACCCCGGCACCGGCCACAACGACCGCCGCGTCCATCACCGAACACCTCCCAGAAGGTTCTGCAACCGCTCCCAGCCCTGCTCGTACGCGAAGGCCTCCTCGCTCCAGCGCAGGGCGGGCACCGCCACCACAAGGCCCGCCGAGTCCCGCTCCAGCACCCGCACCTCGGCGATGCGCCGCCGTCCTGTCCCGTCCCGTACGAGGTGGAGGACGACGGAGACGGCGGCTGCCAACTGGCTGTGCAGCGCCGCCCGGTCGAGCCCTGCGGCCGTGCCGAGTGCTTCGAGGCGGGCCGGCACGTCGGCGGCGGCATTGGCGTGCAAGGTGCCGCAGCCGCCTTCGTGCCCGGTATTGAGCGCGGCCAGCAGATGCACGACCTCCGCTCCGCGGACCTCGCCGACCACCAGCCGGTCGGGGCGCATCCGCAGTGCCTGGCGCACCAGGTCGCGCAAGGTCACCCGGCCCGCGCCCTCCTGGTTGGCAGGCCGACCCTCCAGGCGCACCACATGGGGGTGGTCGGGGCGCAGCTCGGCCGAGTCCTCGGCGAGAACGATCCGCTCCTTGGCGCCGACGAGCCCGAGCAGCGCCGCGAGCAGCGTGGTCTTGCCGGAGCCGGTGCCGCCGCTGATCAGAAAGGACAGCCGGGCGTCGATGAGCGAGCGGAGCACGCGGTCACCGCCGGGCGGCACGGTGCCCGCCGCGACCAGCTCCGCCAGGGAGAAGGCCTTGGGCCGCACCACGCGCAGCGAAAGGCAGGTGGAGCCGACGGCCACCGGCGGGAGGACCGCGTGCAGCCGTGTCCCGTCCGGCAGCCTGGCGTCCGCCCAGGGCCTCGCGTCGTCGAGGCGCCGACCCGCTACTGCCGCGAGCCGTTGGGCGAGGCGCCGCACGGCCTGCGCGTCCGTGAAGGACACCTCGGTCAGCTCCAGCCCCTGGCCCCGGTCCACCCAGACCTGATCGGGCCCCGACACCAGCACATCCGTCACTTCCGGGTCGGCCAACAGCGGTTCCAGAGGCCCGGCTCCGACGAGTTCGGAGCGCAAGTCCCGCACGACACCCAGGAGTTCGGCGTCACCGAGCACCCGCCCCTGGTCCCGCAGGGCCTGCGCCACCCGGGCGGGCGTCGGCTCGGCGCCGGACTCGGCGAGCCATTGGCGCACTCCGTCGAGCAGCCCCGCGCTCATGACCCGCCCTCCGCCTGAACTCGCGTCCAGAAGGCCGCGCCGAAGCGGCCGAGCGCACTGCGCGCATCGCTGCCGGGCGGCTCGTCCCCTCCTGACAGGCCGGACTCCTGCGGGAGTTCACCGGCCAGCGGCAGGTCGAGCAGCCGGGCGATCTCGGCGCCGTCGAGCCCCGCAGTGAAGGGTGCGCGCACCACGGCCCGCAGATCCCGCAGCACCATCCCGGCGGCCGCGGCCACCCGCCCCGCCGCAGCCACGGCACGGAGCTCGCCCGGCACCACCAGGAGCCCGAGATCCATCTGGGCCAGCGCCTCGGCGACCGCCTCGTCCACTCGCCGCGGCAGATCCACGACCACCACTCCGCCGCGCCTGCGGGCGGCCGCCAGCACCGCGCGCATGGCATCCGGGGGCACCACCACGGCATCACCGCGGTCCCAGCTCAGCACGCGCAGCGAGTGCAGCCGGGGCAGCGACTCCTCCAACGCACTGCCGGCCACCCGCCCCCGGGACTCGGCGAAGGCGGGCCAGCGCAGCCCCTTCGTGGTCTCGCCGCCCAGCAATACGTCGAGCCCGCCGCCCAGGGGGTCGGCGTCGATGAGCATGGTCCGCTGTCCGGCCTTCGCCGATGTCACCGCCAGGGCGCACGCCAGTGTCGAGGCTCCGGCACCCCCTCGCCCGCCGATCACGCCCACGGTCAGCGCGGGCCGTCCCACCCCTTCGGCCACATCCGCGATGCGGTTGACCAGCCACTGCTCCGCGTCGGGCAGCCGGAGCACATGGTCGGCGCCGATCTCCACGGCCCGCTGCCACACTCCCGGGTCGTCCTGGTCGTGGCCGACGAGACAGACACCGCGCCTGCGCGTCGCCCCGCGGACCCGTGCCGCGGCGTCGTCCCCGACCAGGATCATCGGCGCCGCTTCCCAGCCGCCCCTGCGCTCGGGCACCCCGTGGTGCACCTCGGGCCGAGCGCCCGCCGCGGCGCACAGCCGCAGCAGGTCGTCGAGCAGCTGTGCGTCCTCGGTGACGATCAGCGGCCCGGCGCGTCCCGTCTCATCCGTCGGTGCCCGGCCATGAGTGATCGATCCGACCATGACCCCGCCCCCTCTCGCTTGTGAACGCCCGCTTGTGAACGATGCGAACGATGTGATTCCGCTCCTGCGATCGAGTGCCTGAACGCGTCTCGACTTCGCGGCTGGAATCACGATGAGCGGCGGCTGAAAATCGTGTGGATCTTGGTCAAAAACTGTGGACAACTCAGCGGTTGTGAATATCCCCCTCACCCAAACCAGTGACGCCGGATCTCTTCCACAGAGCAGCGCAACCGCTACACACAGTTACGAATCTTGGTCAGCGCAGAAAGACGCCGACTTGGCGCCGCACGGGCTCAAAGGATCAAAAAAGAAGGACCCAAACGGGTCCGGACATGCGACGACCCCCGCCGGGGGGGAGAGCGGGGGTCGTCCCCACGGCCGACTCGGGGGGGGAGGAGTCGGACCGGGTTAGCACGGTCGCGAACGATCCGTGACTTCCATGGTGTACCCGAGAGCCTTCTCAGGCAAACCCACGCGCCCCAGCTTACGCCGAATGGTGGGCCCCTATGCTCGGGCTCGTGGAAAACCACTCCTTGCCCCGCACAGCCGCCTTCTTTGACCTGGACAAGACGGTCATTGCGAAGTCGAGCACGCTCACGTTCAGCAAGTCGTTCTACCAAGGTGGACTGATCAACCGCAGGGCGGTGCTGCGTACCGCCTATGCGCAGTTCGTCTTTCTCGCCGGCGGCGCCGATCACGACCAGATGGAGCGCATGCGTGAATACCTGTCCGCGCTCTGCCGCGGGTGGAACGTCCAGCAGGTCAAGGAGATCGTCGCGGAGACGCTGCACGATCTGATCGACCCGATCATCTATGACGAGGCCGCGTCCCTCATCGAGGAGCATCACACCGCGGGCCGGGACGTCGTGATCGTGTCCACCTCGGGCGCCGAGGTCGTCGAGCCGATCGGTGAACTTCTGGGCGCGGACCGGGTGGTGGCGACCCGCATGGTCGTCGGCGACGACGGCTGCTTCACGGGTGAGGTGGAGTACTACGCGTACGGCCCGACCAAAGCGGAGGCGATCCGCGAGCTCGCCAAGTCCGAGGGGTACGACCTCGAGCGGTGCTACGCGTACAGCGACTCGGCCACCGACCTGCCCATGCTGGAGACGGTCGGCCACCCTTACGCGGTCAACCCGGACCGCGCGCTCCGCCGTGAGGCCCTCGCCCGCGACTGGCCGATTCTCGACTTCCACCGCCCGGTACGCCTGAAGCAGCGGGTGCCCTCGCTGTCCGTGCCGCCCAAGCCCGCCCTGGTCGCGGCCGCGGCGGTGGGTGCTGCCGCGGCCACCGCGGGAATCGTCTGGTACGCGAACCGGCGCCGCTCGCCAACCTCTTGAATCCCGGTCGCAGGCCCCTCGGATCCCGGGCGCACCAAGGGCATCAGCGAATGGCCGTTTCGCCCGAATTTGAACCTAAAAGTAAAGAACTCCGGCCAGGGGTTTCGCTTCCCCCAGGACAGGAGTACAAAGGAGTCAACGGCCCGCGAGACCAAGGACATCCGAGAGGATCACCTTTAACGCAACCAAGGCCCCACGGACCGAGCATGGCCGTCAAGCACCCACGCGACGTCGACCCGTCGATTACGGGCCAGCCGCACCAGGCAACGGGCAAAGTTCCCCGACCTGATGGGCACATATTTCGAGGACGCATGGTAACTGGGCGGACATGCCAGCGGCGGTACCAGAACTGGTACCGCCGCAACCCTGTTCAGGGACTTTCTCCAGACACCCGCACCATGTGAGGCACCCACCACCACGCGCGCGTAGTGGCGCCCGAGCGTCAGCCGTAAGCGCTACGCCGCTCCGCGCTGGAGCGCCTCGCAGACTGCCGTCGACTCACGCGCCCCCAGCTCGACCGCCTTGCCGCAGTGCGCGATCCACGCCGCCATCCCCTCCGGCGTACCGGAGGCATAGCCGTCGAGCGCGGCCAGATAGGCGGCGCGCCCCAGCTCGCCGTGGCCGGCCTCGGCAGGACAGATCGACTTGGGGTCGAGGCCGCTGCCGACCAGGACGATCCGCTCGGCCGCGCGCGCGACGAGCCCGTTGTACGAACCGAACGGACGCAGCGCGAGCAGCTCCCCGTGCACGACGGCGGCGGTCACCAGAGCCGGTGCCGAACTGCCCGCGATGACCATCTGGGAGAGACCTTCGAGGCGGCCGGCGACCTCGTCCGCGTCCGGAAGGGGAAGTTCGACCAAGGGCTCGTCGACGGGTTCGCCCGGGAGCCGGGGCCGGCCCACCGTGTCCTCCTGGACCCCGGCGGCCACCAGGTGCAGACGCGCCAGGACGCGCAGGGGCGACTGGCGCCAGATGGAGAGCAGCTGACCGGCCTCCGCCGTGAGCCGCAGCGCGGCGCCCACCATGCGGGCCTCGTCGTCACCGCCGAAGTCACTGCGCCTGCGCACCTCTTCGAGCGCCCAGTCGGCACCGGAGACGGCCGCGGAACCGCGCGCTCCGCGCAGCGCGGCCTCGGAGGTGATCTCGTTGCTGCGGCGTCGCATGATCCGGTGTCCGTAGACCCGGTCGACGCTCTTGCGCACGGACTCCACGGACTCGGCGACACCCGGCAGCGAGCCGAGCACAGCGAGCGGATCGGCTGTCGTACTCATAAGTAAGCAGCCTACGCACACGAGAGGCCGCCCCCACGAAGGAGTGGTCTTCTTCACGCGCGGCAACCGCGCACAGCGATCACCGCACTACTCTTGGTGAACATGAAGATCGCTTTCGTGGGGAAGGGCGGCAGCGGCAAGACCACGCTGTCCTCGCTCTTCATCCGACACCTCGCCACCACCGGCTCTCCGGTCGTCGCCGTCGACGCAGACATCAACCAGCACTTGGGCGCCGCCCTCGGACTCGACGAGGAGGAGGCCGCGGCGCTGCCCGCCATGGGGGCACGGCTGCCGCTGATCAAGGACTATCTGCGCGGGACCAATCCGCGGATCGCCTCCGCCGAGACAATGATCAAGACCACGCCTCCGGGCGCGGGTTCACGTCTGCTGCGCGTGCGCGAGGACAACCCGGTGTACGACGCGTGCGCCCGGGAGGTGGAACTCGACGGCTCCGCCATCCGTTTGATGGCTACCGGCCCCTTCACCGAATCCGACCTCGGCGTCGCCTGCTACCACTCCAAGGTCGGCGCCGTGGAGCTCTGCCTCAACCATCTCGTGGACGGCCGCGAGGAGTTCGTCGTCGTCGACATGACGGCGGGGTCCGACTCCTTCGCCTCCGGCATGTTCACCCGCTTCGACATGACGTTCCTGGTCGCCGAGCCGACCCGCAAGGGCGTCTCCGTCTACCGCCAGTACAAGGAGTACGCACGGGACTTCGGCGTATCTCTGAAGGTCGTCGGCAACAAGGTGCAGGGCCAGGAGGACATCGACTTCCTGCGCGAAGAGGTGGGCGATGACCTGCTGGTGACCGTCGGGCACTCCGACTGGGTGCGGGCCATGGAGAAGGGCCGCCCGCCGCGGTTCGAGCTGCTCGAGTCCGCCAACCGCGAGGCGCTGCGGACGATGTGGAGCACCGCCGACGCCTCGTACGACCGTCGGGACTGGGAGCGCTACACCCGGCAGATGGTGCACTTCCACCTGAAGAACGCGGCGAGTTGGGGCAACGCAAAGACGGGCGCCGACCTGGCGGACCAGGTCGACCCCGTCTTCGTACTGCGGGAGAGCGCCGGGGCGGCCGGCGTCAGTGCTGCCCCTTGCGCTCCTCAGCCGGCTTGACCGCCGGGGCGCCCGGGACTCCCTTGGGCGCCGGCGCGGGCTGGCCGGAGAGGAAAGCCGGCCAGCCCTCCTTCGGAGCCTTGCCCACCGGAAGCGTGCGCATCTTCTCCAGGACCTTCGGGTCCTGGGCGTCCAGCCAGTCGGCGAGCTGACGGAAGGAGACGCAGCGCACCTCGCGCTTGGTGCAGACGCGCTCGATGGTCTCCTCGATGGCACGCATATAGGTGCCGCCGTTCCAGGACTCGAAGTGGTTGCCGATGATCAGCGGCGCGCGGTTGCCGTCGTAGGCGCGCTGGAAGCCCTGGAGCAGGCCGTCGCGCATCTGGTCGCCCCAGTACTTGTGCTTCGAGGGGTCGCCCTTCGAGGTGTTGCCCGACTGGTTGACCATGAAGTTGTAGTCCATGGTCAGCGTCTCGAAGGCCCGTCCGGGCACCGGGACCAGCTGCATCGACAGATCCCAGAGGCCCTCCTTCTTCTTGGGCCACAGCTGGTTGTTCACGCCGCTGGTGTCATAGCGGAAGCCCAGCTCCCGGGCCGCGCGCATGAAGTTCTTCTGGCCCTCGAGGCAGGGAGTGCGCGCCCCGATGAGTTCCTTGTCGTAGTCGAAGGGAAGCGCATCGGCCTGCTTGGCGCCGGTGTTGCTCTTCCAGCGCTTCACAAAGGACTTGGCCTGGTCGATCTCGCTCTTCCACTCGGCCACGGACCACTCGCCGACGCCGCCGCCCTTGCCGCAGAAGTGGCCGTTGAAGTGGGTGCCGATCTCGTTGCCCTCGAGCCAGGCGCCGCGCAGCTGCGTCACGGTGTCCTTGATGCCCTTGGCGTCATTGAAACCGATGTCGGAACGGCCTGCGGAGTGCTGCGGCGGGTTGTAGAGGTGCTTCTTGTCCTCGGGCAGCATGTACACGCCGCTGAGGAAGTACGTCATGGTGGCGTTGTTGGCCTTGGCCACCTTGCGGAAGTGCGAGAAGAGCTTCTGGCTGTCCTCGCCGGCCCCGTCCCAGGAGAACACCACGAACTGCGGGGGCTTCTGCCCCGGCTTCAGGCGCTCCGGCTTCGGCAGATGCGGCTGCGCCCCGGTGTAGGCGGTGGATCCGTCGCCGATGAGCCGGACCGCGCTCTTGGGGGCGGGCGCGGGCTGCGCCTTCTTCGCGCCGTGGGCGCCTTCCGTGGAGCCGGGTTCGCCGCTTCCACAGCCGGCGAGTGCTACGGCGCAGGCCGCCGCGACGGTGATGCCCGCGGCGAGCTTCTTGGTGGCGGCCATCATCCGCCCACCTCTTCCTTCGGGTCGGGATCTTTCGGCGTGGATGTCGGCGATGTCGGCGTGGATCTCTTCGGCGTCGACGTACGCGGCAGCGGTGTTTTCGGGCGTGACATTAGGTAACGCCCAGAAGGCAGCAATTCGGTGTAAATACCTACGGCGTCGCCAAAATCGCACGCCTCGCAGCGGCAGCTGGTCCGACAAGCCGGACGAAAGGCTTATTCACTCGCCGGGGTGAAAGATTGCCCCATTTGCACTCTTTCTCCCGCCCTAACCTTTACTCTCCATTACGATTCGTTTACCGAGAGTTGATTAATCCCGCCGCTGTACGCCGTGACCCACGGCCGCGTCCCCACTCCCCCGGCACGCCCGGGGGACCCCAAGCGACCGCGTAGCCCCGGAGGAGACGGGAACCATGTCTGCCTGCGTCCCCACCCGCACCGACGACTCTTCTGAACCGGCCGACGAGCGCCGTCCGCACGGCCCGCCGCACGGCCCCAGGCGCCGCTTCAAGATCACCGGCGCTGATCTGTCCGCATCGATCGCCGTCTTTCTGATCGCGCTGCCGCTGTCCCTCGGCATCGCGCTCGCCACCGGAGCACCGCTCCAGGCCGGGCTTGTCGCCGCCGCCGTCGGCGGACTCGTGGCCGGGCGCATCGGCGGTGCGCCACTGCAGGTGAGCGGGCCCGCGGCCGGGCTCACCGTGGTCACCGCCGACCTGATCCAGAAGTTCGGCTGGCGCACCACCTGTGCCATCACCGTGATCGCCGGGCTCGCCCAACTCGGCCTGGGATTCCTGCGCGTGGCGCGGTCCGCGCTCGCCGTCAGCCCGGCGATCGTGCACGGCATGCTGGCCGGCATCGGCGTCACCATCGCCGTGGCGCAACTGCACATCGTGCTCGGCGGCAACCCGCACAGCTCCGTGGTCGACAACGTCCGGGAGCTGCCCGCCCAGTTGGCGGATCTGCATCCGGCGGCGCTGGCGACGAGCGCGCTGACGATCGCGCTCCTGCTGCTGTGGCCCCGGATGCCGGGCCGGGCCGGCCGTATCGCCCGCAAGGTGCCCGCACCGCTCGTCGCGGTCGCCGGGGCCACGGCCGTCGCCGCGCTGGCCGGGCTGAGCCTGCCCAAGGTCGATCTGCCGTCCTGGCAGAGCCATGCGCTGGCCGGGCTGCCGGACGGGCCCGTGCTCGCCCTGGTCGCCGCCGTTCTGACCACCACGCTGGTGTGCAGCGTGCAGTCACTGCTCGGCGCCGTCGCCGTGGACAAGCTGACGGCGGGGCGGTCCGGTCTCTCGGCGCCGCCGCAGCGCGCCGATCTCGACCGGGAGCTGCTTGGTCAGGGCGCGGCCAATATCGCCTCCGGGGTGCTCGGCGGACTGCCGGTCGCCGGAGTCGCGGTGCGCAGCACGGCCAATGTCCGAGCCGGCGCGATCAGCCGGAACTCCACGATGCTGCACGGCGTTTGGGTAGTAGTGGCCTCCCTCGCCCTGGCGTCCGTCCTGGAGCTGATCCCGCTCGCCGCGCTCGCCGCACTCGTCATGGCCGTCGGCATCCAGATGGTCAGCATCAACCACATCCGCACCGTGACCCGCCACCGGGAAGTGCTCGTCTACTCGGTGACCACGCTCGGTGTCGTCCTGCTCGGCGTCCTGGAGGGGGTGGCCCTCGGTATCGCCGTCGCCGTGAGCGTCGCCCTGCACCGCCTCGCCCGCACCCGGATCACACACGACGTGCACGACGGGGTCCACCGTGTGCACGTACGGGGGCAGTTGACGTTCCTGGCCGTGCCCCGGCTCACCCGGTCCCTGCACCTCGTCCCCCACAAGGCGGACTGCGTCGTGGAGCTGGACGGCTCCTTCATGGACCACGCCGCCTACGAGACCCTGCAGAACTGGCAGGACGCACACACCACACACGGCGGCTCGGTCACGCTGACCGGGCGGTCCGGCGGCCGGATCGCCGAGCACGCGTCGGCCTCGCACTCCTGCTGCCGTCCCTGGACGCCATGGCGCAACCACACCTGCCACGAGTCCACCCCGGTGGCCCGCAGCGGGCGCCAACTCGCGGATGGCATCAGCTCGTTCCAGCGCAACACCGCACCTCATGTACGCGGTGAGCTGGCGCGGCTCGCGCGGGAGGGGCAGCGGCCCTCGCAGCTCTTCCTGACCTGCGCGGACTCCCGCCTCGTCACCTCGATGATCACGTCGAGCGGGCCCGGTGACCTGTTCGTCGTACGCAATGTGGGCAATCTCGTTCCGCTGCCGGGGGCCGAGAGCGGGGACGACTCCGTGGCGGCGGCGATCGAGTACGCCGTGGAGGTGCTGCAGGTGGAGTCGATCACTGTCTGCGGTCACTCCGGGTGCGGGGCGATGCAGGCGCTGCTCAACTCGCCGCCCGAGGGCGGTCAGACGCCGTTGCGGCGCTGGCTGCGGCACGGCCGGCCGAGCCTGGAGCGGATGGCCGACGAGCAGCACGCATGGGCGCGGATCTCGGGCAGGGCCCCCGCCGACGCGGTGGAGCAGCTCTGTCTGACCAATGTGGTGCAGCAGCTGGAGCATCTTCGGGCGCACGATTCGGTGCGGCGCGGGATCGCCGAGGGCCGGCTCGCCCTGCACGGGATGTACTTCCATGTCGGGGAGGCCCAGGCCTATCTGCTCGCCGACGCCGAGCGGCTCTTCGACCGGGTGGCTCCGGCCGCTTCGGCGAACGGTTCGGCGAGCCGGCTGACGCGCACCCCCGTCTGAGCGCTCCGCGGGAAGTCCGGCAGGGCATCTGCGGGTGCGTCGTGGCCCGTCCAGCGCAAGGCAACTCCCGTCCGTGTGTACGTGTGGCCCCGTCACCGCGGGGCCACACGTACACACAGGTCTAAACCAATTCTCGGCAGGCCCTTGTCACCGGCAGGGTCCTTCTGATGAGCTGTGGCCTGGGACACAACGGTCGCCCCGGCAAAGCACCGTAGAGGGAGATGTCGTGAGCAACGAAAGCCTGGCCAACCTCTTGAAGGAGGAGCGTCGCTTCGCGCCGCCGGCCGACCTGGCCGCGAACGCCAACGTCACCGCGGAGGCGTATGAACAGGCCAAGGCTGACCGGCTGGGCTTCTGGGCCGAGCAGGCACGGCGACTGAGCTGGGCCACCGAACCGGCCGAGACGCTCGACTGGTCGAACCCGCCCTTCGCCAAGTGGTTCGCCGACGGCAAGCTCAACGTGGCGTACAACTGCGTGGACCGCCATGTCGAGGCGGGCCACGGCGACCGGGTCGCCATCCACTTCGAGGGTGAGCCGGGCGACAGCCGCGCCATCACCTACGCCGAGCTCAAGGACGAGGTCTCCAAGGCCGCGAACGCCCTTCTGGAGCTGGGAGTTCAAAAGGGCGACCGGGTCGCCGTCTATATGCCGATGATCCCCGAGACCGCGGTCGCGATGCTCGCCTGCGCCCGGATCGGCGCCGCGCACTCCGTGGTCTTCGGCGGCTTCTCGGCGGACGCGCTCGCCAAGCGCATCGAGGACGCCGACGCCAAGGTCGTGATCACCTCCGACGGCGGTTACCGGCGCGGCAAGCCCGCCGCCCTCAAGCCCGCCGTGGACGACGCGGTCGAGCGCGTGGACAACGTGCGGCATGTCCTCGTGGTGCGCCGCACGGGCCAGGACGTCGCCTGGACCGAGGGCCGCGACGTGTGGTGGCACGAGATCACCGAGCGGCAGAGCGCCGAGCACACCCCCGAGGCCTTCGACGCCGAACACCCGCTGTTCATCCTGTACACCTCGGGCACCACGGGTAAGCCGAAGGGCATCCTGCACACGTCCGGCGGCTACCTCACCCAGGCCGCGTACACACACCACGCCGTCTTCGACCTCAAGCCGGAGACCGACGTCTACTGGTGCACGGCCGACGTCGGCTGGGTCACCGGCCACTCGTACATCGTCTACGGCCCGCTGGCCAACGGCGCGACACAGGTCATGTACGAGGGCACCCCCGACACCCCGCACCAGGGCCGCTTCTGGGAGATCGTGCAGAAGTACGGCGTCACGATCCTCTACACGGCGCCGACCGCGATCCGTACGTTCATGAAGTGGGGCGACGAGATCCCCGCCAAGTTCGACCTGTCCTCGCTGCGGGTCCTCGGTTCGGTCGGTGAGCCGATCAACCCCGAGGCCTGGATCTGGTACCGGAAGAACATCGGCGGCGACAACTGCCCCATCGTGGACACCTGGTGGCAGACCGAGACCGGCGCCATGATGATCTCGCCCCTGCCCGGAGTGACCGAGACCAAGCCCGGCTCCGCCCAGCGGCCGCTGCCGGGAATCTCGGCGACCGTCGTCGACGACGAGGCGCACGAGGTCCCGAACGGCGGCGGTGGCTATCTGGTGCTCACCGAGCCGTGGCCGTCGATGCTGCGCACCATCTGGGGCGACGACCAGCGGTTCATCGACACCTACTGGTCGCGCTTCGAGGGGCAGTACTTCGCCGGTGACGGCGCCAAGAAGGACGAGGACGGCGACATCTGGCTGCTCGGCCGGGTGGACGACGTGATGCTCGTGTCCGGGCACAACATCTCCACCACCGAGGTCGAGTCCGCGCTCGTCTCGCACCCTTCGGTCGCCGAGGCCGCCGTGGTCGGCGCCGCCGACGAGACCACCGGGCAGGCCATCGTGGCCTTTGTGATCCTGCGCGGCACCGCCGACGCGGAGGCCGAGGGGCTCGTCGCCGACCTCCGTAACCACGTGGGCGCCACCCTCGGCCCGATCGCCAAGCCCAAGCGGGTCCTGCCGGTCGCCGAGCTGCCCAAGACCCGCTCCGGCAAGATCATGCGGCGGCTGCTGCGGGACGTGGCGGAGAACCGCGAGCTCGGTGACGTCACCACGCTCACCGACTCGTCCGTCATGGACCTGATCCAGACGAAGCTGCCGTCGGCGGGCTCCGAGGACTGATCACCCGAGGCCTCCGCCCGCACAGGCAGCTCAGGGCCTGCGCGTAGGTACGCATAGGTACGCAGCCCAGCTCAGGGCCTGCGCATGGGTACGTAGCCCAGAGGGCACCCGGCAACGCGCCGGGTGCCCTTTTTGCTCGTAAAGTGAAGATCACCCGATGCACCCGGACGGGCGACCGGTACAGTGGTTGCCGCGTCAACATCGCGACAAGACAAGAACTCGCAAATCAGGTGCGCCGGGAAGTCTGGTCGGCAACGGGGTCCAACGACCCTTCATACGCCGAACACGACCGGGAGGTCATCGCCTGTGCCCGCGCCTGCGCCCACCAACAACCGCAAGGTCTTCGGCCGCCTCTCGTTGCCCGAGCGGAACTTCGTCGCGGATGCGCTGCGCGCCGAGACCGTGGGCGGCGTGCTGCTGCTCGTCGCCGCCGTGGCCGCCCTGATCTGGGCGAACACCCCGCTCAGCGACAGCTACGAGACAGTCCGCAAGTTCTACATAGGCCCCGAGTCACTCGGCCTGAAGCTGAATATCCAGCACTGGGCGGCCGACGGACTCCTCGCGATCTTCTTCTTCGTCGCCGGTATCGAGCTCAAGCGCGAGCTGGTCGCGGGCGATCTGCGCGACCCCAAGGCCGCGATCCTGCCGGTGGTCGCCGCGATCTGCGGTATGGCCGTGCCCGCGCTCGTGTACGTCCTCACGAACCTCGCCGGCAATGGCTCACAGAGCGGCTGGGCCGTGCCGACCGCCACCGACATCGCCTTCGCGCTCGCCGTGCTCGCGGTGCTCGGCACCTCGCTTCCCTCCGCGCTGCGGGCGTTCCTGCTGACCCTCGCGGTGGTCGACGACCTCTTCGCGATCATGATCATCGCGATCTTCTTCACCAACGACCTCAACTTCGCCGCGCTCGGCGGCGCCGTCGTCGGCCTCGCGGTCTTCTGGCTGCTGCTCCGCAAGGGTGTCCGCGGCTGGTACATCTACATCCCGCTCGCCCTGGTCATCTGGGGCCTGATGTACAACTCCGGCATCCACGCGACCATCGCGGGCGTGGCCATGGGCCTGATGCTGCGCTGCACCAAGCGGGACGACGAGGAGCACTCCCCCGGCGAGCACATCGAGCACCTGGTGCGGCCGGTCTCCGCCGGCCTCGCGGTCCCGCTGTTCGCCCTGTTCTCCGCCGGTGTCGGCGTCACCGGCGGCGCGCTCGCGGATGTCTTCACCCAGCCCCAGACGCTCGGTGTGGTGCTCGGTCTGGTCGTCGGCAAGACCATCGGTATCTTCGCCGGCACCTGGCTCGCCGCCCGCTTCACCCGGGCCGAGCTCAGCGACGATCTGGCCTGGCCCGATGTCTTCGCGGTCGCCTCCCTCGCCGGTATCGGCTTCACCGTCTCCCTGCTCATCGGCGAGCTGGCCTTCGCGGGCGACGAGGCGATGATCGACGAGGTCAAGGCGGCCGTGCTCATCGGCTCCCTGATCGCCGCCGTCCTCGCGGGCTTCCTGCTCAAGCTGCGCAACGCCAAGTACCGCAAGATGGTCGAGGACGAGGAGCGCGACGAAGACCTCGACGGCATCCCCGACATCTACGAGCAGGACAACCCGGCGTACCACCTCCGGATGGCCGAGATCCTCGAGAAGAAGGCCGCCGAGCACCGCCGTCTCGCCGAACTGCCCACCGGGGGAAGCGGCAAGGACGACAGTCCGGCATGATCTGACACAGGCCGCCGCGTACAGAGGGCGCGCCCCGGTACTGAGAGCCACGTCCAGAAGAGAAGAGGGAGACCGCGATGAGCGCAGCCGATGGCGCCGACCGCAGCCTCGGGCAGCTGGTCGCCTCGGCGACCACCGAGATGTCCGCGCTGGTGCACGACGAGATCGCGCTGGCCAAAGCCCAGCTGCGACAGGACGTCAAGCGTGCCGGGATCGGCAGCGGCGCGTTCATCGCGGCCGCCGCCGTGCTGATCTTCTCGCTGCCCATGCTGAGCTTCGCGCTCGCGTACGGCATCCACGCCTGGAGCGGCTGGCATCTGTCCGTCTGCTTCCTGCTCTCCTTCGCCGCCAATGTGCTCGTGGCGGGGCTGCTCGGGCTTATCGGCGTCGTCTTCGCCAAGAAGGCCAAGAAGGGCAAGGGCGCGCAGAAGACGGTCGCCTCGGCCAAGGAGACGGCGGCCGTACTGCAGAACGTCAAGCCGCACCCGCGTGCGGTCACCGCTTCGGCGCGGGCCGAACTGGCCGAGAGGGTGGCCGAGACGGCGCCTGTGGCACGCTCGTCTTCATGACGGATCCCGCCACACCGGCCGCTCCTTCCGGGCCGCCCACTTCAGTCGTACGCCTCGACATCCCCGGTGGGAGAGAGGTGACCCACCGGGACGTGGCCGCGAACGGTGCACGCTTCCATATCGCGGAGGCGGGTGACGGGCCGCTGGTGCTGCTTCTGCACGGCTTCCCGCAGTTCTGGTGGACCTGGCGGCACCAGCTGACGGCCCTCGCCGACGCGGGCTTCCGCGCGGTGGCGATGGATCTGCGGGGCGTGGGCGGCAGCGACCGGACACCGCGCGGCTACGATCCGGCGAACCTCGCGCTCGACATCACCGGCGTGGTGCGGTCGTTGGGCGAGCACGACGCCGCGCTCGTCGGGCACGACCTGGGCGGGTATCTGGCGTGGACGGCGGCCGTGATGCGGCCCAAGCTGGTGCGCCGGCTCGTCGTCTCCTCGATGCCGCATCCACGGCGCTGGCGCTCGGCGATGCTCTCCGACCGCAAGCAGACCGCGGCCGGCTCCTACATCTGGGGCTTTCAGCGGCCCTGGCTGCCGGAGCGTCAACTGGTCGCGGACGACGGTGCGTTGGTGGGGCGGCTGATCCGGGACTGGTCGGGGCCGCGGCTTCCGGACGACGAGGCGGTGGCGACGTATCAGCGCGCGATGTGCATCCCGTCGACGGCGCACTGCTCGATCGAGCCGTACCGGTGGATGGTGCGGTCGATGGCGCGGCCCGACGGCATCCAGTTCAACCGGCGGATGAAGCGTCCCGTGCGGGTGCCCACGCTGCATCTGCACGGCTCCCTCGACCCCGTGATGCGCACCAGGAGCGCGGCGGGCTCCGGCGAGTACGTCGAAGCGCCTTACCGCTGGCGGCTGTTCGACGGTCTCGGCCACTTTCCGCATGAGGAGGACCCGGTGGCGTTCTCCACGGAGCTGGTGAACTGGCTGAAGGATCCTGAACCGGATCGGTGAGTGCGGGCGGGGAGGCCGGCCGGGGCGGGCTTGAGGGGGCCGGCCGGGGCGGGCTTGTGGGGGCTCCGCAATCCGGAAGGGAACAGTCGTCCTTCGAACGGCCAATTGCCTGACGCATAGGCCGATTGGGGACCGTGGGGGCGGTTATCGACCATGAGGCACGGGCACACGTCCGGGTATGGGCTGGACGCACGACTACAGTGACGCAGCACGCAATCGCCGCTCGGCCGCAGCGCTGAACCCGCATCAGAGGGGCGGCCCCCCGGATCAGGGGCATGAGCACTCCTCCGCGGCGATCGGCATTCCCCGCATCCTCCGCCGGAGGGCCCGCTGGGTCTCGGCGCGGCTGCGGCACACCCGCGACTGAGCGCGCCACGGCCGGAGTTGCTCACCGCCCCACGGCCGGAGTCACCACTCGCGCCGCGACCGGAGTTCGCCTCTGGCACCGCGACCGGAGTTCGCCTCTGGCACCGCGACCGGGATGACAGCGCGAAGCCTTCCGCGAGGCAGAGCACGCGACTCACGCGGATTCACGCGATCTCACACGACTCAGAACGCGCGCGTCAGAGCACGAGCGTGAGACCACGAGTGCGAGACCACGCGAGTCAGAGCGTGTGCGTCAGAGCGCGCAGCCTTCCGTGTCGACCTGCTGGTTCGACGTGCGGCCGAGCCTGATGTCGTCCCGCACCTCGTCCGCGGTCAGCGCGTAACCGGTCTGCGGGTCGTCGAGCGACTTGGCGAACACCACGCCGTACACCTTGCCGTCCGGGGTGAGCAGCGGGCCGCCGGAGTTGCCCTGGCGCACGGTCGCGTAGAGCGAGTACACATCGCGCTGCACGGTGCCGCGGTGGTAGATGTCCGGGCCGTTGGCGTTGATGCGGCCGCGGACGCGGGCCGAGCGGACGTCGTACGCGCCGTTCTCCGGGAAGCCCGCGACGATCGCGCTGTCACTGCTGACCGCGTCCTTGTCGGTGAACTGCAGCGGCCTGGCGTTCAGATTCGGTACGTCGAGTACGGCGATGTCGCGCTCCCAGTCGTAGAGCACCACCTTCGCGTCGTATCTGCGGCCCTCGCCGCCTATCTGGACGGTGGGCTCGTCGACGCCGCCCACCACATGGGCGTTGGTCATCACGCGGCGGTCGGAGAAGACGAAGCCGGTGCCCTCAAGGACTTTGTTGCAACTGGTCGCCGTGCCCATGACCTTGACGATGGACTGCTTGGCGCGGGCCGCGACCGGGCTGTTCTGCAGCTTGGGGTCGGGGGCCCTGACCTCGGTGATGGGCTCGTTGGAGAACGGGCTGAAGACCTGCGGGAAGCCGTTCTGCGCGAGGGCGGAGGTGAAGCCCCTGAACCAGGTGTCGGCCTGGACCGGCAGGGCGCTCGCGATGCCGTTCAGCACCTTGGAGTTGCGGACCTCCTTGCCGACCGTCGGCATCGTCGTCTGCGCGACGAGGGAGCCGATCAGCCAGGCGACGAGGAGCATCGCCAGGACGTTGACCAGGGCGCCGCCGGTGGCGTCCAGGGCGCGGGCCGGGGACCAGGTGATGTACCGGCGGAGCTTGTTGCCCAGATGGGTCGTGAAGGCCTGGCCCACGGAGGCGCAGACGATCACGATGACGACGGCCACGACCACCGCCGTGGTGCTCGCCTCCTGGCCGTCGGTGAGGGCGCCCCAGATGACGGGCAGCGCATAGACCGCGATCAGACCGCCGCCGATGAAGCCGATCACCGACAGGATGCCGACGACGAAGCCCTGGCGGTAGCCGACGATGGCGAACCACACGGCAGCGACGAGCAGCAGTATGTCCAGCACGTTCACCGAATCAGCCCTCGCCTCACATCGACCAGTCCTCGCCTCGCATCGCGGATCGCCGTCGTCCCGCGTACGCGCCGCGGCGCCGTCCTGTGCGGGGCGGCGGCGTCGTACTGCGTACGCACGGCACGGTGGCCAAGCCTGTCATGCGTGCCAGTCGAGGGGGACCTGCTTCGAGCGGTCCCAGGGTCTCTCCCAGCCCGCGAAATGCAGGATCCGGTCGATGAGTCCGGCCGTAAAACCCCAGACCAGAGCCGATCCGACGAGGAATGCGGGGCCCTTGTGGCCGCGGGGGTGGACCGAGGTGACGCGATTGGCCGGATCCGTGAGATGTGCCACGGGAACCGTGAAGACCCGGGCCGTCTCTCCCGGGTCGACGACGCCGACCGGGCTCGGCTCGCGCCACCAGGCGAGCACGGGGGTGACGACGAAGCGGCTCACCGGGATGTACAGCTTCGGCAGGACGCCGAAGATCTGCACCCCGGCCGGGTCGAGGCCGGTCTCTTCCTCGGCCTCGCGCAGGGCGGCGCGCAGCGGGCCCGTGGTGTGCGGGTCGCCGTCCTCGGGGTCGAGGGCGCCGCCGGGGAAGGAGGGCTGGCCCGCGTGCGAGCGCAGGGCGCTGGAGCGCTCCATGAGGAGCAGCTCGGGGCCCGTCTCGGCGGTGCCTTCACCGAAGAGGATCAGCACGGCGGACTGGCGGCCCTCGCCGCTCTCGGGCGGCAGGAAGCGGCTGAGCTGGTTCGGCCGGACTGCGGCGGCGGCGCGGGCCACCGGGTCCAGCCAGTCGGGCAGGCCTTCGGCGGTGACGGTCACGTCGCGGTCGTACGCGGGGTACGTGGCGTACGCCTCGTCGGTACCCGTGCCCTTGGTCGTGCTCGTGCCGGTGCCGGTGCCGGTGCTCGTGCCGGTGCCGGTTCCCGCCTCCGTGCCGGTTCCGGTGCCGCTCCTGTTCGTTCCGCCTGTGCCGCTCGTCCTGATCGCCCCGCTCGTTCTTGTATGCCTCATGGGCACCCCCGTCCGTCCGTTACTGCACAACGCCTGCGGGCGCCCCGATCGTTCCGGCCCCGGCCTACCCCTGTCGGCGCCATGTCATCCGGCGTCCAGCGGGGGCGCGGGCCGGCCCGGGTAGTCCGGCGGGGGCTTCAGGCGCTGGCCCGGGAGGCCGCCCTTCTCGTACTTGAGGAGCTTTTCGGCCTTATCCGGGTCCGTCTCGCCCTCGCCGTACGACGGGCACAGCGGGGCGATCGGGCAGGCGCCGCAGGCCGGCTTGCGGGCATGGCAGATGCGACGGCCGTGGAAGATGATCCGGTGCGACAGCATCGTCCAGTCGCTCTTCGGGAAGATGTCACAGACCAGCGCCTCGATCTTCTCCGGGTCCTCGGAGTCGGTCCACTTCCAGCGGCGTACGAGGCGGCCGAAGTGGGTGTCGACCGTGATGCCGGGGACGCCGAAGGCATTGCCGAGGACGACATTCGCCGTCTTGCGGCCGACACCGGGGAGTTTCACCAGGTCGGCGAGGCGGCCCGGCACTTCACCGCCGTGCTCGTCCCGCAGGGCCTTGGCCAGGCCCATGATCGACTTGGTCTTCGCGCGGAAGAAGCCGGTCGGGCGGATCAGCTCCTCGACCTCCTCGGGGTTGGCCGCGGCCAGGTCCTCGGGGGTCGGATACGCGGCGAACAGGCGCGGTGTCGTCTGGTTCACCCGCAGGTCGGTGGTCTGCGCGGAGAGGACCGTGGCCACCAGGAGCTGGAAGGGATTCTCGAAGTCCAGCTCGGGATGGGCGTACGGATACACGTCGGCGAGCTCGCGGTTGATACGGCGAGCGCGGCGGACCAGGGAGACGCGGGATTCGGGCTGAGAGATCTTGGTGGGCTTCAGTGGCTTCGCGGGCTTCGGACCGCTCGGGGACTTGGCGGTGCCTGCGGGCTTGGCGGTGCCTGTGGACTTCGCCGACTTCGCGGTCTTCGCCGGGGCCGTCTTGGCGGCCTTGGCCGTCTTGGCGGTGGCGGCCGCCTTCGTCGCCTCGCTCGCGGCCGTCGCCTTCTTCGCCGGGGTCGCCTTCGTGGTCGCCGTCTTCTTCGCCGAGGTCACCTTCGGGGCCGCCGCTTTCTTCGCTGAAGCCTTCTTCACCGGGGACGCCTTCGCGGCCGTGGCCGAGGCCTTCTTCGCCGTGGCCGAGGCCTTCTTCGCCGTGGCCGAGGCCTTCTTCGCCGAGGCCTGTGTCTCCGGTGCCGGCTTCCGGTTTACTGGTGCCTGCTCCACCGGATCCCCACCCTCCCCTTTTGTCCCTTTTGCGGCTTTCTTTGCGCTTCTTGTGACCTGTTCGCCCACAGCGGAATAACTGCGCTCCGCCACCGTCCCAGCCCCCTTGGCCTGTGCTCTCACCGGCGTATTGGACACTCGGCCAGCGTAAAGCCACCCACCGACATCCGCCCCGGGCCCAGGTGAACAGCCCCCGATTGGGCCCCCAGTCGCACGGCATACGACACCAGTACGGCATCCTTGTGACTGATCACACTGTTTGGACCGTCCGGCATCATGGGGACCACGGTCCCCGATGAGCAGGTCGACAAGGAGAGAACTCGTGGACGACGTTCTGCGGCGCGCCCCGCTCTTCGCGGCGCTCGATGACGAGCAGGCGGCGGAGCTGCGCGCCTCCATGAGTGAGGTGACCCTCGCACGCAGCGAAGCGCTGTTTCACGAGGGCGACCCAGGTGACCGCCTGTACGTGGTCACCGAGGGCAAGGTGAAGCTGCACCGCACCTCACCCGACGGCCGCGAGAACATGCTCGCTGTCCTGGGCCCCGGGGAGCTGATCGGCGAGCTGTCGCTCTTCGACCCCGGCCCGCGTACCGCCACCGCCAGCGCGCTCACCGAGGTCAAGCTCCTCGGCCTGGGCCACGGCGATCTGCAGCCCTGGCTGAACGCCCGCCCCGAGGTCGCGTCCGCGCTGCTGCGCGCCGTCGCCCGGCGGCTGCGCAAGACCAACGACCAGATGTCCGATCTGGTCTTCTCCGACGTGCCGGGCCGTGTGGCCCGTGCGCTCCTCGACCTGTCGCGCCGCTTCGGCGTGCAGTCCGAGGAGGGCATCCACGTCGTGCACGACCTCACGCAGGAAGAGCTGGCCCAGCTGGTCGGCGCCTCCCGCGAGACGGTCAACAAGGCGCTCGCGGACTTCGCGGGCCGCGGCTGGCTGCGCCTGGAGGCCCGCGCCGTGATCCTCCTCGATGTGGAGCGCCTCGCGAAGCGCTCGCGCTAGCCGCTGCGACCGGCAGCCGGCCACGGCTGCCGCAGCAGCACAGCAGCACCCCGGTTTCGTACGCCGACGGGCCCCGCCACACGCTTGGCGGGGCCCGTCGGCGTCCTCCTTGCGTCTTCCCAGCGCGTGCTCCCGGGCTAGATCAGGCCATGTTCACGCAGGTACTCCAGCTGCGCCCGTACGGACAGTTCGGCCGCGGGCCACAAGGAGCGGTCCACGTCGGCGTACACATGCGCCACGACCTCGGGCGCCGTCTTGTAGCCGTCCTCCACGGCCGTCTCGACCTGGGCGAGACGGTGGGCGCGGTGGGCGAGGTAGAACTCGACGACGCCCTGGGCGTCCTCGAGCACGGGGCCGTGACCGGGAAGGACCGTATGGACGCCGTCGTCCACGGTCAGGGAGCGCAGCCGACGCAGCGAGTCGAGGTAGTCGCCGAGGCGGCCGTCGGGATGCGCGACGACCGTCGTACCGCGGCCGAGGACCGTGTCACCGGTCAACACCGCCCGGTCGGCGGGGAGATGGAAGCAGAGGGAGTCGTCGGTGTGCCCGGGGGTGGGCACGACGCGCAGCTCGAGGCCGCCGGTGGTGATCACATCGCCCGGCGCCAGCCCCTCGTCGCCGAGGCGGAGCGCCGGGTCGAGGGCGCGCACCTTGGTACGGGTCAGCTCGGCGAAACGGGCCGCGCCCTCCGCGTGGTCGGGGTGGCCGTGGGTGAGGAGGGTCAGCGCGACGCGTTTGCCGGCCCGCTCTGCGGTGTCGAGGACCGTCCGCAGATGGCCGTCGTCCAGAGGGCCCGGGTCGATCACCACCGCGAGCTCCGAGTCGGGCTCGGCGACGATCCAGGTGTTGGTGCCGTCCAGGGTCATCGCGGAGGCGTTCGGAGCCAGGACGTTGACCGCGCGGTCGGTGGCGAGGCCGGAGAGCACCCCGCCCCGCGGCTGTCCCGGCAGGGCTGCGGCTTCGGTCATGTGGAGCTTCCCCCGGCGGTGGCATCGGTGTCGGCGTCGGTCTCGGTGGCAGCGACTGCGTCGGTCCCGGCGTCCGGCCCGGCGTCGGTCTCGGTGGCGGTGGCGGTGGCAGTGACTGCGTCGGTCCCGGCGTCCGGCCCGGCGTCGGTCTCGGTGGCGGTGGCGGTGGCAGTGCCGGTCTCGTCGACCGGGATGTGCTTGGTGAACTCGTCGTGCCCCGGCCAGGTGAGCACCAACTCGCCGTCCTCCAGGCGCGCTTGGGCCAGGACCGGAGTCAGGTCACGGTCGGCCGCCGCGGCCAGGGCGGCGGCGGCCGTCGCGCTGGGGGCGAGCTGGCGCAGGGTCGCGATGGTCGGCGGCATCATGAGCAGCTCACCGCGGTCGTACGCAGCGGTCGCGTCCTCGGGGCGGATCCAGACCGTCCGGTCCGCTTCCGTGGAGGCGTTACGGGTGCGCTGGCCGGCCGGGAGCGCGGCGACGAAGAACCAGGTGTCGTAACGCCGGGGTTCGAACTCGGGGGTGATCCACCGGGTCCAGGCGCCGAGCAGGTCGCTGCGCAGGACCAGGCCGCGCCGGTCCAGGAACTCGGCGAACGACAGCTCACGCCCGACGAGGGCCTCGCGGTCGGCCTCCCAGTCGTCGCCCGTGGTGTCGGAGACGACCGAGCCGGCGTCGGGGCCCGCGAGCAGGACGCCCGCCTCCTCGTAGGTCTCACGGACCGCGGCGCACACGATGGCCTGCGCCTCGGCCTCCGTGACGCCCAGGCGCCCGGCCCACTCCTTGCGGTCCGGGCCCGCCCAGCCGACCAGGCGGTCGTCGTCGCGCGGGTCGACGCCGCCGCCCGGATACGCGTACGCGCCTCCGGCGAAAGCCATGGAGGCGCGTCTGCGCAGCATGTGTACGGCGGGTCCGTCCGCGGTGTCCCGCAGCAGCATGACCGTGGCCGCGCGACGCGGGGTCACGGGCGTCAAGGCGCCCTCCGCGAGCGCGCGGATACGGTCCGGCCACTCCGGCGGATACCACTGCCCATTAGCCATGGGCGGAGGCTATCCCCTGACGGGTTGATGTTCGAGAGGCAACCAAATCCCCGCGATCATCCCCTCAGCCCTCGTCGACCAGCTCCACCTGGATCTCGACCTCCACGGGGGCGTCGAGCGGAAGCACCGCCACACCCACCGCGCTGCGCGCGTGCACGCCCTTGTCGCCGAGGACCTCACCGAGGAGTTCGCTGGCACCGTTGAGGACGGCGGGCTGGCCCGTGAAGTCCGCGGCGGAGGCGACGAAGCCGACGACCTTCACCACGCGCTTGATGCGGTCCAGGTCACCGGCGACCGACTTCACGGCCGCGAGTGCGTTCAGGGCGCAGATGCGGGCGAGGTCCTTGGCGTCCTCGGGGGTCACCTCGGCGCCGACCTTGCCGACCGCCGGAAGCTTGCCCTCCACCATGGGGAGCTGGCCGGCGGTGTACACGTACACACCGGACTGGACGGCCGGCTGGTACGAGGCGAGCGGCGGGACGACGTCCGGCAGGGTCAGGCCGAGCTCGGTGAGCTTCGCCTCCACCGCGCCGCTTACCGCGCCACTCATGCCTGCTTCTCCCGCTTCAGGTAGGCCACCAGCTGCTCGGGGTTGTTGGGGCCCGGGACGACCTGGACCAGCTCCCAGCCGTCCTCGCCCCAGGTGTCCAGAATCTGCTTCGTCGCGTGCACGAGAAGGGGCACGGTCGCGTATTCCCACTTGGTCATACGGCGACTGTAATGCCTGGCACAGACGACCTCGTGCGTAGGCCGGGGGGCGACTGGTTAGGCTCGAATACGTGAGCAGGCTCCAGGTCGTCAGCGGCAAGGGCGGTACCGGTAAGACCACGGTGGCCGCCGCTCTCGCGCTCGCCCTCGCGACGGAGGGAAAGCGCACGCTTCTTGTGGAGGTCGAGGGCAGGCAGGGCATCGCGCAGCTCTTCGAGACCGAAGCACTCCCCTACGAGGAGCGGAAGATCGCGGTCGCTCCGGGCGGAGGCGAGGTGTACGCCCTGGCCATCGACGCCGAGCTGGCGCTCCTCGACTACCTCCAGATGTTCTACCGGCTCGGCGGCGCGGGCCGCGCCCTGCGCAAGCTCGGCGCGATCGACTTCGCCACCACCATCGCCCCCGGCGTCCGCGACGTACTCCTGACGGGCAAGGCGTGCGAGGCGGTCAGGCGGAAGGACAAGAAGGGCCGGTACGCGTATGACTACGTCATCATGGACGCCCCGCCCACGGGGCGGATCACGCGCTTCCTGAACGTCAACGACGAGGTGGCGGGGCTCGCCAAGATCGGGCCCATACACAACCAGGCGCAGGCCGTGATGCGGGTCCTCAAGTCGCCCGAGACGGCTGTGCACTTGGTGACCCTGCTCGAGGAGATGCCGGTCCAGGAGACCCTGGACGGGATCGGGGAACTGCGGGACGCGGGACTCCCGGTGGGGCGGATCCTCGTGAACATGGTGCGGCCCGCGCTGCTCGACGGGCCCGTCCCCGACGGCGTACGGCGCACCGACCTCGCCAAGGCGCTGTCCAGCGCGGGGCTCGGCGGGGCGCGCAAGGGCGGGCTCGCGGAGCAGCTGGTCGATCCGCTGCTCGCCCAGGCCGCGGAGCATGCCGAGCGGGTGGAACTGGAGCGCGGTCAGCGGGAGCTGCTCGCCGAACCGGGCCTGCCCGTGCAGGAGTTGGAGCTGCTCACCGAGGGCATCGATCTGGCCGGGCTCTACCGCCTGGCGACCGAGTTGCGGAAACAGGGGGTCGTCGCATGACGCTGGATCCGGTACCGACGCTCGACGTCGATCCGCTGATCGACGACCCGAAGACCCGGATCATCGTGTGCTGCGGCGCGGGCGGCGTGGGCAAGACCACGACCGCCGCCGCCCTCGGCCTGCGGGCCGCCGAGCGCGGCCGCAAGGTCGTCGTCCTCACCATCGACCCGGCCCGCCGCCTCGCCCAGTCCATGGGCATCGACTCGCTCGACAATGTGCCGCGGCGGGTGAAGGACATCAGTGGTGATGGCGAACTGCACGCCATGATGCTGGACATGAAGCGCACCTTCGACGAGATCGTCGAGGCGCACGCGGACGCCGACCGGGCGGCCGCGATCCTGGGCAACCCCTTCTACCAGTCGCTCTCGGCGGGCTTCGCGGGCACGCAGGAGTACATGGCGATGGAGAAGCTGGGCCAGCTGCGGGCCCGCGACGAGTGGGACCTGATCGTCGTCGACACCCCGCCGTCGCGCTCGGCGCTCGACTTCCTGGACGCGCCGAAGAACCTGGGGTCGTTCCTGGACGGCAAGTTCATCCGGGTGCTCATGGCGCCGGCAAAGGTCGGCGGGCGGGCCGGGATGAAGTTCCTGAACGTCGGGATGTCGATGATGACGGGGACGCTCGGGAAGCTGCTCGGGGGCCAGTTCCTGGGGGACGTACAGACTTTCGTGGCCGCGATGGACACCATGTTCGGCGGTTTCCGCACCCGGGCCGATGCGACCTACCGGCTCCTCCAGGCGCCGGGTACGGCCTTCCTGGTGGTGGCGGCGCCGGAGCGGGACGCGCTGCGGGAGGCGGCCTATTTCGTGGAGCGCCTGGCCGCCGAGGGGATGCCGCTGGCGGGCCTTGTGCTCAACCGGGTGCACGGCAGCGGCGCCGCCCGGCTCTCGGCCGAGCGGGCGCTCGCCGCTGCGGAAAATCTTGATGAGCGCCGCATTGTGGATCAGGAGGGCGGGAAGGAAGGAGTGCGTAACTCCCCCGAATCGCCCGAACCCCCAGCGCAAGCGGCGGATGAAGCCGAGGAACCCACGGCCCCCACGGCACCCATGCGCTCCAAGGCATCGGCCTCGGACTCCACAGACCACTCGGACTCCACAGACCGGGCGCACTCCACGGACCCGGCGCACCAACTGGCCGCAGGGCTGCTGCGGTTGCACGCCGAGCGTATGCATCTGCTCGCCCGTGAGCAGCGCACACGTGACCGCTTCACCGCGCTGCACCCCGAGGTGGCTGTGACCGAGGTGGCCGCTCTGCCCGGCGATGTGCATGACCTCGCAGGGCTCCGGGACATCGGAGACCGGCTCGCGGCCGGGAGCCAACCGGCCGGAGCTGAGCCCGAGTCCGCGTGATCAGCGCGTGATCAGCGTGGGTCCGCTTCAGGGATCCGCGTGAGTCCGCGTGCGATGAACCGCCGGCCCGCTACCCCACGGCGGCGTAGCTTCCGTACTCGTAGTGCTGCTGCTCGTCGATGTCGTCGAGGTTGTCGATGGCGTCGATGTTGTCGACGTCCACCGGCAGGATGCCCGCGCTGCGCTCGTACTCCGTACGCGCGGTCTCGAGCAGTCTGCGCCACGAGGTGACCGTGGGACGCCTGCGCAGCAATGCGCGGCGCTCCCGCTCTGTCATGCCACCCCACACGCCGAACTCGACGCGGTTGTCCAGCGCATCGGCCAGGCACTCCGTGCGCACCGGACATCCGGTGCACACCGCCTTCGCCCGGTTCTGCGCTGCTCCTTGAACGAACAGTTCATCCGGATCGGTAGTGCGGCAGGCCGCCTGCGCACTCCAGTCGGTTACCCAGCCCATACCGGCGCCGTCCTCTCCCGAATCGAGGCTCCCCCACGGCGGCAGCGGCATATTCACCGCCGCCAGTTGAGGACGTTACGGAAGGTGGCGACAGCGCAACACCCCCTTCGGGCCCAATCTTGAATGGCCCGAACGGACTATGCGTAAGCGGCAGATCACCCGACGGAGTGAGCTGGCGACATGCGTGAGGAATCCCGGCAAACCAGGACAGTTCAGCTGAGCCACAACGGGCGTCCGGTGACGCATGAGGCGGATTCGGGCATCGGACCGCCGGATTCGGGAACGGCGGAGCAGACCTCGACAGACCGGGTTCGGTCCCGGGTCTTGATGCGGAACCACACTGCTGTGACAGTTGATAGCCAGCTTAGGCCAAGGCGTTACGCCTGTCCGGCGATTCAGAACGTAGGCTGCCCCCATGGGAAACAAGCGCTCGGGCGGAGGTCTGTCCCCGACTCAGCAGGCCGCCAAATTCCTCGGTGTCAGCGTGCTCGCGGGTGCTGTGCTCGCCGGTATCGCCCTGCCCGCGGCAGGTGCGCTCGGCCTCGCGGCCAAGGGATCGGTCGAGAGCTTCGACGATATTCCGGCCAATCTGAAGCGGCCGCCGCTCAGCCAGCGCACCACCATCCTGGACAACAAGGGCGGCACGATCGCCACGGTCTTCTCCCGTGACCGCACCCTGGTGGACCTCAAGAACATCTCGCCGTACATGCAGAAGGCGATCGTCGCGATCGAGGACTCGCGCTTCTACGAGCACGGCGCGGTCGACCTCAAGGGCATCCTGCGCGCCCTGAACGAGAACGCCCAGTCGGGCGGCGTCTCGCAGGGCGCCTCGACCCTCACCCAGCAGTACGTGAAGAACGTCTTCGTCGAGGAGGCGGGCGACGACCCCACCAAGGTCGCCGAGGCCACCCAGCAGACCATCGGCCGCAAGATCCGCGAGTTGAAGTACGCGATCCAGGTCGAGGAGGAGCTGGGCAAGAAGCAGATCCTGGAGAACTACCTCAACATCACGTTCTTCGGGCAGCAGGCCTACGGCGTCGAAGCCGCGGCCCAGCGCTACTTCTCCAAGTCGGCCAAGGACCTGAAGGTGGAGGAGGCCGCGCTGCTCGCCGGCATCGTCCAGTCGCCGAGCCGCTACGACCCGGTCAACGACTCCGAAGAAGCCACCAAGCGCCGCAACACCGTGCTGCAGCGGATGGCCGCGACCCACGACATCTCGCAGGAAGAGGCCGACAAGGCCAAGGAGAAGCCGCTCGGTCTGCAGGTCAGCAAGCCGAAGAACGGCTGCATCACCGCGGTCCGCGGCGCGGGCTTCTTCTGTGACTACGTCCGCAACGCGTTTGTGAACGACCCGGTATTCGGCGAGACCCGCGAGGACCGCCAGAAGATCTGGAACCAGGGCGGCCTCAAGATCCAGACGACGCTCGACCCGCAGGCCCAGGAATCGGTGCAGGCGTCGATAAAGGACAACGTCCGCCAGACCGACCAGGTGGCGACCGCGGTCTCCATCGTCGAGCCCGGCACCGGCAAGATCCTCGGCATGGGCCAGTCCCGGCCGTACGGCTACGGGCCGAACGAGACGGAGATCAACCTCTCCGTCGACAAGCGCATGGGCGGCGGCGCGGGCTACCAGCCCGGCTCCACCTTCAAGCCGGTGGTCGCCGCGGCCGCCATCGAGCAGGGCAAGGCGCCGACACAGAAGTACGGCTCGCCGTACGAGATGCCGTATCCGAGCCCGGTGGCCACCTGCTCGGGCAACTGGACCAACACGCAGAACGAGAAGCTGACCAACGAGAACGAGGAAGAGGTCGGCCCGTACGGCATGAAGGAGGCGACCGCGAAGTCGGTCAACACCTACTTCGTGGAGCTGATCAGCGATATCGGTATCTGCCCTGTGACCTCGATGGCCGAGAAGATGGGCGTCAACCGCGCCGACGGCCGGCAGATCGCACAGGCCCCGTCCATCGCGCTCGGCACCCAGGAGATGTCGCCGCTGACGATGGCCTCGGCGTACGCCACCTTCGCCAGCCGCGGCACCTACTGCACACCGGTCGCCATCGAGGCGATCACCGGCCCCGACGGCAAGTCGATGCGGGTGCCCAAGACCTCCTGCAACCAGGCCATGTCGCCGAAGACCGCGGACACCATCAACACCCTGCTCAAGGGCGTGGTCGAGGACGGCACGGGCCAGCAGGCGGGACTCGGCGGCAGCCGCCCGAGCGCGGGCAAGACGGGTACGACCGACTTCCGCTACGCCGCCTGGTTCGTGGGCTACACGCCGAACATGTCGGGCGCCGTCTGGGTCGGCGACCCGCAGCACAAGCGGCAGATGACCGACATCACCATCGGCGGCAGCTACTACGACAAGGTCTACGGCGGCGAAGTCCCGGGCCCGATCTGGAAGCAGGCCATGTCGGGCGCCCTGTCGGGCAAGCCCGCGCCGAACTTCAACCTCGTCAACATCCCCAAGGACAAGCCCAAGGAAGACGACGGGGGCGACCACGAGGACGACGAGAAGCCGGGCCGGCCGGGCGGCGGTGACGGGGGCGGCGGCAACGACAACCCGTGGCCGGACGTCTCCCTGCCGCCGGACCTCATCGGCGGCGGCGGCAACGGCGGGAACGGCAACGGCGGCGGTAACGGGGGGTGGCCGCAACCGCGTTGAGACCCGCCTGCGGGTAGCGGTGCGCGGATGATGCCTGCCGGCAGCAGTTCGTGAGTGAGGGCGCCCCCTGAAGTTCAGGGGGCGCCCTCACTCACGTAAGCGCCTACTCGCGCACGTACACGTACACGTATATACGCGGAACCTCAGCCGGCGAGCAGCTGCTTGACCACCGCGGCGACGCGGCCGCCCTCGGCCTGGCCCGCGACCTTCGGGTTCACGATCTTCATGACCTGGCCCATGGCGCGCGGGCCCTCGGCGCCTGCGGCCTTCGCCTCTTCGACGGCCTGCGCCACGATCTCCTTGAGCTCGTCGTCGCTGAGCTGCTTGGGCAGGTACGCGGCGAGGATCTCGCCCTCCGCCCGCTCCCGCTCGGCCTGCTCGGCGCGCCCGCCCTGGGCGAAGGCCTCAGCGGCCTCGCGGCGCTTCTTCGCCTCGCGGGTGATCACCTTCTGCACCTCGTCGTCGGAGAGCTCACGGGCCGTCTTGCCCGAGACCTCCTCCTTGGTGATCGCGGACAGGGTCAGCCGGAGCGTGGCGGAGCGCAGCTCGTCGCGCTCCCTGATCGCCGCGGTGAGGTCTTCCTGCAGCTTGGACTTGAGCGTGGTCATGCCCCAAGTGTCGCAGGTGCGCGCTCCGCGGCGCCCGCCGATTTCCCGGCACCACCTGGTCTGCAACGATGGGTTCATGCGCGCGCGATACGGAGTACCCCTGGGAATCACCGCGGCGGGTGCCGCCGGTGTGTTGTACGCGGCTGCCTTCGAGGTCCGCTCCTTCCGGCTGAGGCGCGTCACCGTGCCGGTGCTGCCACCGGGAATGCGCCCCCTGCGCGTGCTCCAGGTCTCCGACATCCACATGGTGTGCGGACAGCGCAAGAAGCAGCGCTGGCTGCAGTCGCTCGCGGGCCTGCGCCCCGACTTCGTGGTCAACACCGGCGACAACCTCTCGGACCCCGAGGGCGTCCCCGAGGTCCTCGACGCACTCGGCCCGCTGATGGAGTTCCCGGGGACGTATGTCTTCGGCTCCAACGACTACTACGGCCCCACACCGCGCAACCCCGCCCGGTACTTGGTCGAGAGGCTGCAGGGACGGCATGGGCTGAACGGCAACACGGGAGTCGTGGGCGCCGTCCACAACCCGTGGGAAGAGCTGCGCGACGCCTTCGACGCGGCCGGCTGGGTGGGTCTCAGCAACACCCGCGGCTCACTCAAGATCGACGGTTACGAGATCGCCCTCACCGGCCTGGACGACCCGCACATCAAGCGCGACCGGTACGCGCGCGTGGCGGGCGGTCCGGACACGGGGGCCGACTTCTCCATGGGCATCGTGCACGCCCCGTACCTCCGCGCCCTCGACGCCTTCACCGAGGACGGCTATCCGCTGATCCTCGCCGGGCACACCCACGGCGGCCAGCTCTGCATCCCCTTCTACGGCGCCCTGGTCACCAACTGCGACCTGGACACGGAGCGCGTGAAGGGCCTGTCGCGGCACACGGCCGGCGGCAAGGAGTCGTATATGCACGTCTCGGCGGGCTGCGGCACCAGCCGCTACACCCCGGTCCGCTTCGCCTGCCCCCCGGAGGCGACGCTGCTGACGCTGACGGAACGAGCCGCGTAGGCGCTGTCGCGCCTGCGAGGGCGGGGCCTGTGGTGCGGGTGGGACCTGCGGTGCGGGTGAGGCCTATGGATGGGACCTGCGGTGCGGGTGGAGCCTGTGGGTGGGCGGCCCTGATGCGGGCCCAACCGGGCACCTATTAACGTATAGGCATGATCGCGCCTCCTCCGGCAAACTCCCCAAAACCGGTACATGCGAACAGCGCTGACAACGTGCCCGCGGGGGCCGTCATGCCGCCCGTCCGCCGCCCCTTCGTGGCCGTCGTCCGCGCGCTGATCTCCCTCGCAGCGATCACGGGCATCGTCATCGACCTGACCCTCGGCAGCCCGCTGCGGGTGCTCAGCTACTTCACGATCCAGAGCAACCTGATCGTCGCGGCGGTCCTCGGCGTCTCCGCGTGGCGCGCCTGGACCGGCCGCCCGCGCCTCGCCCCCTGGATCACCGGCGGCACGACGCTCTTCATCGCGATCACGGGCCTCGTCTACCACCTGATCCTGGCCAATGCCTCCAGCGGCTTCTCGATGACCGGCACCGCGAGCATCACCGGATGGCACGCGGTCTCCAACCAGCTCCTGCACACGGTCACCCCCATCGGCGCCGCCCTGAACTGGCTGCTCCTGACCCGCCCCGGCGGCCTCCGCCCGCGCCACGCGGGCCTGTGGCTGCTCTATCCCCTGGCTTACCTCGGCTTCGCCCTGGTACGCGGCGCGCTCATGTCCCCCGGCTCACCGGCCCGCTACCCGTACCCCTTCGTGGACGTCGACCTCCACGGTTACGCGGGCGTCCTGGGCAACGCCGTCGTCCTCGGGCTGATCTTCTACGCCCTCGCCCTGGCCATCGTCGGCCTCGACCGGATCCGACCGGACCTCCGGGCCGGTGAAAACCGGATTTCGCCTCAGGGCGACGGTCCGCTAAAGTAATCGATGTCGCCACGACGTGGTCACACGCAACAGCGACATCGGGGTGTAGCGCAGCTTGGCAGCGCGCTTCGTTCGGGACGAAGAGGTCGTGGGTTCAAATCCCGCCACCCCGACTGAGAAGTAGCAGGTCAAGGGCCTGATCCGGAATCGGATCAGGCCCTTCCTGCGTCCCTGGTGATCGTTTGGGAGAAATCTGGGAGAAGATCTTGGTGGGCTTCTCCCAGCAGGCGATCGTCCGGCAGGGGCGGCACGCCTCCGGCGTGTTACCTCGCACCTGCGCGTTCGCGAGCTTCAGTTGCCCACTCGACCCGAGGACAGCCTGTGGACCACGGCTTCGACAGCACCGACGACGTCGACACCAGCGCCTCCGAGCGAGCGGGGCTCCCATGCGCGGTCTGCGGCACAGAGATGGAGTATTGGCGCCCGCGCAGTCAGAAGTACTGCTCCGATCCCTGCCGTACCTCGGCCGCCAGGAAGCAACGGGCTGAACGTCCGAAGGACGCGCCGAGAGTGCGGCGCCCGAAGCAGACGCTCACGCCTGGTACGCCGCCGGTGCCTGATCTCGCCAGGACACGCGAGGTTCGCGGTGATCCCTACTGGAACCCGGTCCTCGCGGCTGCCGAACGTGCCACCGGCGGCGAACCTTGCCGTATCTGCGGCGAGCCTGTGTCGAGGAGCGCGCACTGGGAGCACCGTGACCGGCACGTCTGCTCGGGTCGGTGCAACACCACGCTCAAGCGGCGTACGAAGGCGCGGATCGAGAGGGGTGAGATCGACGTGGCTGCCATCGTGGATCACGGCGACCGGTCCTCTGCCGATGCCGACCAGCGCGCTCGGTTCGGGGCAGCACGGGAGCCGCGGGTCTTCTGCACCAGGACCGCCGACGGCGACTTCCCCTACGAGTTCTACGGGTTGAGCCCCATCGAGGGCGATGTCGTCGAGCGGCACGGCTCCGTCACGACGTACGCCACCGCTACCTCCCTGGGTGCCGACGAGCTCGTCGCCTTGGTGCGGGCGAACTCCGAGTCCGACGCAGAGCCGATGGTCGCGATCCACCAGCAGACCGGAGCACTCCTCGCCTACACGGACCGAGTCCTGTGGTGGACCAAAGTGCCCGGCCAGGAACACCCCCTCGTCCAGCAGACGTCGTTCGAGGGGGACGACGGGCGTCGGTGGCACTGGCAGAACGAGATCTTCCGTGACGTGGACGAGAGCGGGAAGACTTACGACTGGGAAGCCTGGGTCTGCGTCGCCGAACCGACGCCCACCCTCTGGACCCCGGCATACACTGCCCGCTCCGAAAAGCAGCGGCGCTCCACTCGAGCCCGTAACAGCTACCAGGCTCGCATGCGCGGCTACGGCACACTCAATGCCGGAGCTGACCAGGTGGACCCGTTCGACATCTACGAACGCGCCCAATGGATCTGCCAGTTGTGCCACTGCGCGATGGACTCCGCCGTTGAGTGGCCCGACCCGTGGTCCGCCACCCTTGACCACATCCGGCCTGTTGCGGAGGGCGGCGCGCACACAGCGGAGAACCTGCAGGCGGCCCATTGGGTCTGCAACATCCGCAAGGGGGACGCCTGGGGACCTGGCGGCGCCCAGCCCTCCTCCTAGGAGGAGGGCTGGGCCTGACGCGTCAGCCGCCAGTCTGTAGGAGCCGGTCCAGCGCAGATACTGGGGAACGCGGGTGCAGCGCACGCCTGGCGGCGAGTGCCGCCTCCCACTGCTCGGTCAGGCCAGCCATGAGGCGCTTACGCATGCCGGGCGTGACGTGGGCGTAGCGCGCGGAGACCGAGCCGTCGATGTGGCCCATGCGCTCGTCCATGAGGACCTTCTCGGTACCGAGGTCCTCCATCATCGTCCGGTGCGTATGGCGCAGGCCGTGCGGCGTGAGGCTCTTGGCGATCGGGAGCCAGCAGGCATCGGCCCGAGCAGCAGCGCCTCGACCTCGGGCCGGGATGCCGGGCCACGGCTCGCCGAGAATCGGCACCGGGCGGGCCTCCTGGGGTGCCTTCTTCGGGTACCAGCCGGAGACCGCCGGGGTGAACAGCCAGGTCGCAAAACCGTTCCTGCGCCAATGCGCTGCGTGCTCCGACGTGGTACCGCCCCGTACGAACCCGAGCTCGGCGATGACGAGTTCGACGCGTACGCGGGTGTCCTCCCGTACGCGGTCGGGGTGGTTGAGGACGTTGGAGACCGTTCCGGTGGAGACTTCGGCGCGGCGTGCCACGTCGACGAGCTTCGCTCCCTGGTGGCCCCCGGTACGGGCCGCTCCAAGTCCGCGGTAGACGTAGGTCTTACCGTGGCATGGGCAGGGCTGCGGCTTCGTACGGGCGACGTGGTTGGCGACGAGGGCAGAGAGCCAGTCCATCGAGTCAATGGTGCGGTAGCTGTCGTCCTTGGGCGGGACGCGCACGAGCTCGCCAGTGTCCAGTTCGTACAGCTGCCACTCGACGCGGAAGGCGTCCGGGCGGGCGAACTCCGTTTCCAGGCCGACGATTTCACCCCAGCGCATACCGGTGTAGCCCTTCTGCACGACGGCGACGAACTCGTCGTCGCGGCCAGAGAGCAGGGCGGCTCGCTCAGCGGTCAGCAGGATGCCGAGCGGATCGGTGATGGCCTTCTCGGGGCCGCGGTCGCGGGACCGGCCGGCGCGTTTGCCGCGCCCGCGTCGCCTGGCGGCCGGGTTGGAGGTGATCAACCCCTCGTCGATCGCGTCCTCGAAGATCAGGTGGAGCGTGGAGCGCCAGGTCTTGACGCTGGAGGCCGCGTAGACGGCCTTCTCCTTCTTCTCCCAGCGGTCGACGTCGGCGCGCAGGATGCCCGCGAGGGCCTTGTCCTCGAAGTCGGGGAGCAGGTGCTCCTCGATGTGGCGCCTGTAGTTCTGCATGGTCGAGGCGGCCAGGTCCTGGGCTTCGTACCAGCGGCTCGCGTACTCACCGAAGGTCTCCTGGCCAAGGTCCGGGTCGCGCCAGGTTCCGCGCCGGACGGTGACCTCTTCGGCGTCGGCGGCCTGCTTGGCTTCGCGCTTGGTGGCGAACTTGACCACCGCACCGGTCGGGTCTGCGACCGTGCCGTACTTGCCGTCCTCGATCTTGTACCGGCCCCGCCAGTAGTTTCCGCGCTTCTCAGCGAAGCCCAAGTGTGGTGCCCTCCCCTTCGTTCGGCAGTTGGCTTTCCGGGTGCGGTACTACGCGGCGGTGTCGAACTCCGCTCGGCGGGTGCGCTGTGGCGGCCGGGAGTGCAAGCGTGCCGCCGCCGGGCCCGATGCGGAGGGCGAGCCGGGCTGCCGCCTGGCTGAGGTCTTGGCCATGGCGGGCAGGCCAGCGCGGGGCTTCGTAGCGGCAGGTGGGCGTTCCTCGTTGAGGCGGATGATCTCGGCGAGGTGGTCGGCCGTGAAGCGGTAGGCGCGGCCGACGCGGGTGTGCGGGATCAGCCGGCGACGGGCACGGTCCTTGACCCACCAGGTGGAGCAGCCGAGGACGGTGGCGACCTCGTCGGGGCGGTAGAGGCGGAGAAGTGCCGTCGCAGTGTGCGGGAGGGCAGGGGGTGTGGGCTCTTGGGGCAAGGAGGTTCCTATCTGGCGCGGTGGTGCGGGGAGGCCACGCGGACTGGCTCCTTTCGATTCGGTGCGCGGCATCGGTCGCCGCGTGTGTACGCAGCAGGCCACCCGGCGCGGCACCGGGCGGACACCACAACTGTCCGGAGATTCCCCGGTTTCGCTAACCGGGGAATACGTGGTATAAGACCGCAGCTCAACTGCCGCTGGCAGGTGAGGACCGCGAGCGGCCATACGGCACAACAGGGGTGAATCCGCGAGCACCGATGTGAGCGCTCAGACGCAGACGGGGCGAAGTGCGCTGCGGATCAAAGGTGTTGGCTTTCCGGACGCGGGGCGGCAGCAGGACCATCCGGCCTCGCCGAGGAAGGCAAGCGAGAAGACATCGAGGGCGGCCACGTTGACGAGGCTGTCGGCGTCTCGGCGGTGCCGCCGACGTTCGAGGCGCGTGAACATGGTGACGGTCACAGAATGCCCCGGCGCGGGGCACAGGCGGCCAGCTGTCGTTGGGCGAGTTCGCGCGCGGTGGAGCCGCACCCGATGGCGCGGACGGCTGGCCGTTTTCCGGCCAGACCCTTTCCCAGAAGGCTTTTCGTCATGCGTCTGTTGTAGCTCGCGGAGCGCGATTTCGGTAACCGCTGATCCACTGCTATCTTGCGTAGCTTTGTTGTCAGATCCCCTAGGTCGCCGCCAGGAATGGGCGAAATATGGCGCGGAATTACCGATTGCTAAAGTCACGGTAAGCCAGGCCGACCGCCTCGATGACGCGTCACCGAAGCAGGGCATCACGCCTGGTCAAGTGCCATATATGACCGCACGTGGGATCTGCCCAGGATCGCCACCCAAGCATTACTAGTTGCCTGCTTTAGCCCCGTCATCACGCCGGGCGATTTCGCCGACCGGGGATCCGGGTCTACTGTTCTAGCCCCTCCCGTGCATGAGGTGTTCTCCGTAGGCTGTTTGCTTTCTCGGCGGAATGCTGGACTTGTGCGGGTGGTTGTGGCTGTCTTGTCCAGGCGCCGGAGCGCTGTTTCCGGACCATAGGACACCGGCACACCGCAGCCAAGGCCACGGCGTCCCTGCGGAGCATCCCCACGGGAACCTCGCCGGGACCTCCAGCCACAACCCTCCCCAAACCCCCGAAGCGGACCGTCCGCCCCCCACCTGCCCTAGGAGCCGCCGCCCGATGAGCCGAGACGCCCGCGAATGGGCCTGGGAAAACAGCACCAGCCGAGGAACCGCCCGCCTGGTCCTGCTGTCGATCGCCGACCGGATACCGGACGAGCAATGCGTCGCCTGGGCCTCCGTCACCTCACTGATGAAGCGCACGAACGCCAGCCGCAACGCCGTGCGCAGCGCCTTGGTAGCCCTGGCCGACAGCGGCGAGCTGGAGCTGCTCGACGCGTACGAGGGCCCGCAGCGCAGCACCGTCTACCGGCTGCCGCGCACCGCCGCATGGCTCGCCAAGGTCACGGCCGCCCGGAGAAGCGATCCCGACGCGTACGTCGAGCCCCTGGCCGAGTCCGATCCGGTGCCCGAGGTGGACGGCAAGCGGCTGCGCAAGCACGGCATCTGGCCCAAGTCCGGGGCCGATTCCGACCCCCCTCGTCAGAATCCGGCCGGGTCAGATCCTGCGTCCTCACGTCAGAATCCGGCCCCCCGACGGGGCACATACCGACCCCTCGACGGGGCAGAATCCGACCCCCAGAACCGTAGTGAACCGAAGGTGAACCGAAGTAACTGCAGCAGTGCTGTAGCCACCCTCACCTCGGCCACGGACTGGGAGCTCGACGACGCCAGCCGTGCCTGGGCCCATCAGCAGGGCCACCTCGCCCGCCTCGGCGAGCACGGTATCCACGCTGCGGACGCGAAGTGGCGCTCGAACCGGGCGACATGGGCACCCCGTAGCGCCGCCGCGTGGGCTGCCGACTGGCGCACCTGGATCGCCCGCGAGCACTCCCCCGCCCCGGGGCCCCCGAACCTCCATGCCCTGTCCGGCGGCACCCCTGTCCCCGCCCCCGCAGTCGGCATGACCCGCGCCGAGAAGCACACCGCCGCCCTGCTCGCCGCCCTCGACGAGCCGACCGGAACGTAAGGAGCAACTCCCCTGGATCACCGCGAAATCGCCGCCGTCCTCGCCTACATCGGCCGCCTCGACCCTCGCACCATTCGCACCGATACCGGCGAGGCTCGTGACCAGATCGCCCAATGGCACGAGCTGCTCAGCGACGTACCGCTGGCTACAGCCCACGGCTGGGATGCCCGCGAGGCGATACGAGCCCATGTGCTCGACTCCCCGTACCCGATCCTGCCCGTGGACATCGCCCGCAAGTGGCGCGCCTACGGCCGCGACCGTCTCGATCGGCACACCGACCCCACCCCAGCCACGGACCCGGACGACCCAGCTGGCTGGCGAGCCGAGCTGCTCGGCGCTCGCCGCGCTGTCGCCACCGGTCAGGCCGCGCCTGCAACGCACCGCCAACTCTCCGGCGGCGCGCCACATCCCGACGTCGAGGCCCGCCTCGCCGCCATCGGCTCGTGCATCCCGCCCACGGTGCGCGCCGAACTGGCCCGCTACCGGCCGACCCGAGCCGCCCGCGAGACCGCCATGGCCGCAGGTCAGCCCGATGCCCTCAGCGTCGCCTGCCAGTGGTGCCACGCCCCCAAGGGCGAGCCCTGCCGCAGCCGACGTATGAGCCCCGACGGCCGCGCCCGGGGCAACGCCCCTCGCACCACACCCCACCCGACCCGCGTGGACCTTGCCGCCTCAGGGTTTGCGGAGCTTACGGCTGCCTGATCCCCATCTCGCGCCCCTCCTCTCCCTTCACCCCACCCCGCCACTCGGCACCGTGCGCGTGCCTTGACCGCCCCGGTGATGACGGACCCGGCTCTGAGCCCATGCCAGGCCACCGCCTCTCCGGCACCCCTCCCAAACCCCTGGAGAACTCCCATCGCTCACCACCCCACGCCTGCCCCACATCACCCCGAGCGGGAGTCTCTCGTGCCCAAGTGCTCTCCCGAAAGGTTCGTGCTCATCACGGCAGTTGCCGTCGTCGTCGCCCTCGCCGTCGGCGGCTTCTGGCTGTCGTACGCGCATCTCGCCGAGGTCGCCGGAGCCCATGGGTTCGGCGGCTCGCCCGCTCGCCGCTGGGCCTGGCCCGCGCCCCTGTACGCATGCATCGTCGCGGGCGAGCTGCTGATGCTCCGCGCTGGCCTGCGCCGCGTCACCGACCGCTGGGCCATCGCGCTGACCGCCACCGGGGCAGTCGGCGCCATCGCCCTGAACGTGGTCGGGGTCAGTAGCGCGGGCCCCGCCAGCAGCGTGTCCCTGCTCGACTATGTGGTCGCCGCGGTGCCCCAGACCACCGCCTTGCTGGCCTCCGGCGTCCTCATGCGGCAGATCCACCAACTCGTCGGCCGGATCGCCGATCGCCCGGAACCCGACTCGGGTCAACTACCGGAGCCACCCGCTGCCTCTCCCACCTGCCCCGGCCCTGACGATCCACCGGACGCCACCACGTCCCGGACACCGCAGGGGTCGGATCCCGATGCCCGCCCATATGCCGACTCCCAGGCCCACCCGGTACTCGGACGCAAACCGCGAGACAACCACCCCCACAGCGAGGACCCGCACAGCTCGTCCGCACCCGCGCCACACCCCAAGGAGGCGTCGATGCCTCGGCGCACCGAGCAGCCTTCCAACGCCTCGATCGACGAACTCCTGGCCATCGCTCGCTCAGTGGTGGTCCGGATGGGCGACGTGGACGGCACCGAGATCGAAAGGGAGATCCGGGAGGTCCACGGCCTGAAGGCCGCTGACGACCAGTTACAGAAGGCCATCTGGCTGGTGGAGGACGAGCAAGACGCACTGTGGGACGCCGTCGACGAGATCGGCTGAGGCCGACCGCCGACGATGCGAAACCACCTCGGCACTTCCAGCAGACCTCCCTTTGCGCTCGTGCGCGTACGTGGTGCCGATCAGCGCGCGCAGCGTCCACCGGCACAGGAAATCCCTGGTCAAACGATTCGTGTGACCGTGCGCGCCGGACACGCACCCAAGCATTCACGCACGAGGCCCCTCAGCGCGGCCCGCGTGAACGCCCCGCCCGTGAACGCCCTCGGACGAGTCCCGCCCACACCCTGTGGACAGTGACGAGGCGCGCCACCCGACGGGGGCCTGCGTGTACTGCACCTCCACCCCAGCTTCCCTGCTCTTCCGCCCCAACCCCCACCCAGGAGCCCCTCGCGTTGCGCCTCCCCGCCCTCGTATCCCCGGCCGCCATGCACGGCGGCCGCACCATCCGCGTCGGCATCGTCCTACTCGCCGTCTTCGCCTTCTCCTTGTCCTACGACGCCCTGCGGCAGATGGCCGTCGCCGCCCACATACGCGGAGCACTCACCTATCTCTTCCCCCTCGTGATCGACGGGTTCATCGCCATCGGCGTCATCGCCCTGCTGATCCTGCGCACCGCGCCACGTTCCTCCCGCCTGTACGTCTGGGCGCTCGTCGGCCTGGCCACGCTCGCCAGCATCTGGGCGAACGCCCTGCACGCCATGCGCCTAAACGAGCAAACCCGGCTCCACCTCAACAACGCCACCGTCGGTGCCCTGTCCGCCATCGCCCCGCTCGCCCTCGCCGGCGCCGTCCACCTCTACCTCGTCATCAACCGCCACCTCACCGCCGTCACCAACGCGGCGGCGGAAGTGCCGTCCGCCACCTCGCCCGCCCAACCGGCCCCGCCAAAGCCGAGCCGTCAGATCCGCCAAGAAGAACCGGACGGCGCCAATACCGCGCCTTCCGCCAAGTCCGGCGCACCCGAGCCGAAGACCGCCACGGTCATGGCGCCATCGACCACGGTGAAGCCCCAGCAGGGCGGGCGCAGGACCACCGTTCCCGACGACGTCCTGTGGGCGACGGCCCGCGCCATCGGCGCCAGGCTCGGCAAAGTCCCCCGCACCACCCTGGAGGACGAGGTCAGAGCCCAAGGCCACACGATCCAAAAGGACGTCGCCAAAGTGGTCGCCAAGACCGTCACGGCGGAACTCGCTGCCGCCAACAACACCGCCACTGCCGCATGAGCGCCATGGCGGGACGCCCTGTGTTGGCGGAAAGCCTCCCCGCCAACGCCGGGCACCGCCACGTGAACCTCACCGCCAACCCCTTCATCGTGCCCGGGCCGTCACGTCAGTCGCAGCATCTGCGAACTCACCAACTCCAAGGGACTTCCGCGCGTCTCGCCCCGGGCACCCGAGAGCACTCGTTCGCCAGCTCTACGACCGCACGTACCACCACACCCCGCACAGCCCTGGAGACCCATCCCATGCCTGACCAGCAGCGCCAGGACCCCACCCGACCCGCTGATATCGCAGACCCCACCAGCCCCACAGCGCGAGCAAGTTGTCCCGGGAGCAATGCTCCCGGAGTCCCCGCCCCGCAGGGGGCGGAGAATGCCCGGCACCAGGGGGCGCCAGACGGGGAAGCTGCGGCCGAGGGCGGACCGCAGCAGGGAGGGGACCGGCCTGCCGAACAGCTTGCGCGCAAGCGTCAGCGTCCCCGTCAGCCCACGCACCGCAAGCGTCTGCACCAGGCCAGCTGCCGCATGAACGACGCCGAACTCGCCCGCCTCACCGACGCCGCCGAGACGTGCGAGATGAGCATCGCCGCCTTCCTCGCCTACGCCGTCGACAAGGCCGCCCGCGACCTGACCCGCACCGCCGCCGAAATCGCCGCCGAGCGGGAAGTCATCGACGAACTGTTCGCCGCCCGTCGGCACCTGGGCCGCATCCACGGCCTGTTCAACCAGACGGTCAAGGCCCTCAACTCCGGCGCCGACGTACCCCACCTCGACGCTGCCGCCCAGGTCGTCGCGGACGCGGCCAGCCGCATGGAAGACGCGGCCGATGCCCTGCTCGCCCACCGCGACAACACCGCGGAGGACGGTGCCGCAGCATGATCCCCAGCATCCACAAGCGCGGCAGCGAAACCATCGGGCTGATCCGCTACCTCTACGGCCCCGGCACCAAAGAGGAGCACACCGACCCGCACCTGGTCGCCGCCTTCGATCCACTCACCCCCGACCCCGGCCGCGACCCGAACGCCACCTACCAGCAGCTGGAGCGCCTGCTCGACCAACCCGTCAACGCCCTGCCCAAGAGCCGCCGCCCCGCCAAGCACGTCTGGCACATATCCGTGCGGGCCAGCCCGGAGGACCCGATCCTGTCCGACGAGGACTGGGCCGCCATCGCCCGCCGCACCGTCGCCGCCACCGGCATCGCCCCCGAAGGCGACGAGCAAGCCTGCCGGTGGGCGGCCGTCCGGCACGCCGACGACCACATCCACATCATCGCCACCCTGGTCCGCGACGACGGCCGCCGCCCCCGCCTGCACAACGAAGCCCGCCGCGCCCAGGCCGAGGCCCGCCGCATCGAAGCCGACTACAACCTGCGCCGCGTCACCCCGGGCGACGGGACCGCCGCCAAACGCCCCACCCGCGCCACAGTCCACAAAGCCGAACGCCTCGGCCAGGAAGCCGCCTCACAAGAGCTGCTGCGCGAGCACGTCCGCCGCGCCCTGGCCGGCGCCGCCGACGAGGTGGAGTTCTTCGACAGGCTCGCCGCCGAAGGCGTACGCATCGACAAACGCATCGCGCCTTCCGGCGACGTGCTCGGCTACAAGGTCGCCATCGTCGGCGACCGCAACAAGGAGCAGGAGCCCGTCTGGTATGCGGGTTCCACCCTCGCCCCCGACCTCTCCCTGCCCCGCATCCGCAACCGATTCACCGCCGTCACAGACACGGACACGCAGCCCACGCCGCTGGACCGCAGCGGCGCTTCGGCACCTGCCCGCGCCCGCTACACCGCTGCCGTGGCCGCCGACTCCGCCCGCGCCGCGTTCGCCTCCGGCGACGACACCACGGCAGCGGCCCAGCTGGTCGGGGTCGGTGAGGTTCTCGATGCCCTCGCCCAGACCGCAGCCGGGCCCAGCCGCTCCGAACTGCGAGAGGCCGCATGGCACTTCGAGCGTGCCACCCGCTCCCATATCCGCGCCAAGGACGAGGAGATGTACGCCCTGCGCCGCGCGGCCCGCCAGATCGTCCACTCCGGTACCGCCCTCGGCCGCGGCCCCGACAGCACTGCCACCGCCCTGATCCTCGACGTGATGATCCTGGCGGTCATCGCAGCTGCCCGCTGGCACGCTGCCCGTGGCCACGCTCAACAGGCCCAGGCAGCCCAGCAGGCCGCCGACCACCTGCGCACCGCCTACCAGGCCGCCGCAGCCGAACCACTGGCCGCCCTGCACGCCTGGGGCGAACGCCTGCCCGTGCCCAACCGACAGCGCCACACCACCACGGTCCGCACAGCCCTCCCCCACCTCGCCGACCGCCTCCAGGCCGAGCCCGGCTGGGACTCCCTGGTGATGGTCCTCGACCAAGCCGAGCAGGCCGGATATGACACCGCCGCCCTGCTGGCCAAGGCCGCCGCGCAACGCGAACTCGGCACCGCCGACTCGGCCAGCGACGTCCTGATCTGGCGACTCCACCACCTCGGCTACACCACCCCGCCGCCTCGGCGTCCGCGGTCGCAACCGAACCCTGCTCCGAAGGCCACTCCCGTCACGGGGGCCGCTGCCCGGCAGGAAACGGTACGACCGCACCGGCGGTGATCACGGCCTCGCGGACAGCTTGGGAGGAGAAGCTCCAACATCTCCTCCCAGCGGAAGTGGTCAGCCTTCGGGGGCGCAGCTCGCTCGGAATCCCACGAAGCATCCACCCGAGGCATGCGCAGCACCACCGCCTTGTACCCGCCGCACAGCCCACGAACGGCTCTGCTTGACGGCGCTGACCGGGCGAGCGGGGCGAAAGATAGCCGACGATCCCCGGTTAGCGAAACCGGGGATCGTTCGGAGCATTGGTGGTCGCCCACCCTCACCCCCACCCCTTTTTTGAGGAGAACCCCTGTGCCCGCCTCCGCCCCTCGACCCCACGTCATGGCCCTACTGTTTGACACGGATCTCAACCGCCCTGCGGATTCCCTCGTCTTCCGCCACCTCGACGGACGCCTCTTCACCGAGGAGGAACAGGCCGTCGTCCGTAACGCCACGATCGAAGAACTCCAGGCCGCTGGCGTCTACGTCCACAACCCGGCAGCCGAAGCCGAGGCCGCAGCAGCCGCACAGGAGCTGGCCGAGCTCTTGTTCAAGTACGTCATCCCGCACCATGAAGTCCTCATCCCCTTCATGACCGACGAGGACGTGCTCGAATACGACCGGTTGGCCACCATCGTCGTCGCGGGCGCCGACAGCAACCTGCCGCACGAGGACTGAGCACACGGGCAAGCCCCCCGACGAAGACCAGCGGCAGGTTGCTGAAGTTGCTACCAAGAAGCCACCCCTGGCTCCGAGGCTCCCCCGATTCGCTACGCCGTTTCACCCCGTACACGTTCTGACCAGGAGACGCGCCACCTACAGACCAATATGGGGAAGAGGGCCGGCGGCCGGGAATCATCCCGGCCGCCGGCCCTCTTCGTGGTGCCATTTAACGCGCCTTCCACCTGGGTCGCCTCGGCAATCGGCGGGGCCCCGGCCCCTCAGCTCGGCTTACGAGCGAGCCACTTCCCGCTTGCGGCCGGGGCTGGCGTTACGGGGGTGGGCAGGGTTGAGGAACCACTTGCGAGCCGAGGCGAGCCACCAGATACCGCAGAAGGCGACAACGACACCGACCGCGATCGGGGCGTAGTTGAAGGTCTCCGCGGTGATCGGTGAGCTCTGCGGCAGCATGAACAGCACCGTGATCACCACGACCCAGGCGACCGCGATCGCGCCGACGAGGGTGGACCAGGAACCCAGGTGCCAGGGGCCGCGCTCGAACCGGTCCCCCTGCCGCAGCCGCAGGAAGGTGGGAATCACGTAGGCGATGTAGAGGCCGATGGTCGCGATCGAGGTGACGGCGGCGTAGGCGGTGCTGTTCCACAGATAGGGCAGGCCGAGTACAAAGGCGCCGCCGGTGGCCAGCCAGACGGCGTTGGCGGGGGTGCGGGTGGCGGGGTTCAGCTGGTGCCATGTCCGGGAGAAGGGCAGCGCGCCGTCGCGCGAGAAGGCGTAGATCATCCGGGAGTTGGCGGTGACCGAGGCCATGCCGCAGAAGAGCTGGGCGACGATGACGACGAGCAGCAGGCACTTGCCGGTCGCCGCGCCGAGAGCGTCCATGAGGATCTGCGCCGGGGGCACGCCCGTGGCCGAGTCGAGGGAGCCGGCGTAGGACTGGATGGCGTAGGTGAAGCCGAAGAGGAGGACGAATCCGGCCGCGAGCGAGACGAGGATCGAGCGGACGATTCCCTTGGGTCCGGCGGTGGAGGCGTCGATGGTCTCCTCGGTCATGTGGGCGGAGGCGTCGTAGCCGGTGAAGGTGTACTGCGCCATCAGCAGCCCGATCAGCACCACGTACACGCTGGAGCTGAAGCCCGTGTTGTTGACGAACTCGCCGAACACGAACTGCGTCGACTGGTGGTGGCCAGGGACAAGGACCAGGGCGCCACAGATGACCACGACACCGAGGATGTGCCACCAGATGGACACCTCGTTGAGGAAGGCGACGATGCGCACGCCGAAGGTGTTCAGCACGCCGTGCAGGACGAGGATGATCCCGAACAGGATGATGGTATGCCCCGGCGTGGCCTCGAAGCCGAACTGAAGGTCCAGTAAGGCGTTGAGGAAGGTGGCCGCGCCGAAGTCGATGCCCGCGGTCACCGCTATCTGCCCGAGGGTGTTGAACCAGCCGGTGAACCACGCCCACGCCGCCGCCGACCGTCTGGGCGCCATGCGGTGGGCCCAGAAGTACAGGCCCGCGGACGTCGGGTAGGCGGAGCAGACCTCTGCCATGGACAGCCCGACGAAGAGCGTCATGAGGCCGACGAACAGCCAGCCCCACATGATCACTGCCGGGCCGCCGGTGTTCATACCGTAGCCGTACATGGTCATGCAGCCGGACAGGATCGAGATGATCGTGAAGCTGACGCCGAAGTTCGCGCGGCCGGACATCGAGCGCGACAGGGTCTGCTGGTAGCCGAGCTGCTTGAGGCGTTCCTCGTCGGAGACGCGGGAGACATCGAGAGGCACAGGGGGTTCCGTCCTATGGCAGGTGGAAGGGATGGTTCGAGGGCTCAGTGGTGTCGGCGCCGTGGCGGGCTGTACGCCCAGCCGCGGTGCCGCAGGAACAGTTCGCGGGCCTGGCCGCAGTAGGACCAGGGGACTTGCGTGGCGTACGGGCCGATCACGTCGAAGACCTCCAGGGCCTCGTGGTGCCGGTTCGCGAACGACAGGGCGTGGGCGAGGTAGTTGGCGTCGTCGGCGAGGCATGCGTGCGGATGCGGTGCGCGGTAGCGCCACCAGCGCTCCAGCACGACGTCGATCTGCGGGCAGTCGACCCAGGGGTGGATCGTCAGGCCGTACGTCTTCTGGTCCTGCTCCTGACGGGAGCGGTGTGCCTCCGCGAGGACGACCAGGGGTAGGACGGCGATGGGTAAGCCTTGAGGGGCGATGGACGCCTGCTCCTCGGCCCACCATGCGGCCTCGCCCTGCGCGCCGTGATAGCGCGGGAGGAGATAGGTGACGATCTCGTGGTGCGCTTCACGGTTCCAGGGGTCGCGCTGCTTGATCTCCTCCCATACGCGGCCGAGCGTGTCTCGGTCGGGGACGTGGGTACGCAGCAGCGCGAGCATGACGACCAGCGGTGCCACGTCTCGGGGCCACGCGTCCAGAGCGGTGTGACAGGTGGACCAGGCTTCCTCCATCAGGGTTCGCCCGGCACCGCGTCCGGCGATCATCGCTCGCAGGGCCTGCACGTTCGCGAGGAGAGCGAGGGCGTGCGGAGAGCGGGGCTCGGCCTTGGCCCAGGTATCGGCAAACCTGAGCCGCGCCCCCGCTTCGGCGAGGATCTGGAGGCGGAAGATCCTCCGGTCCCAGTCCGGGCCCGTCGCGACCAGCAGATCCCGGGCACTCTCCCACCGGCCCATCGCCGCGTCCTCCACCGCCGGCCGTAGTGCCAGGTCATCGCGAGCCGGATGCTGATCGAGCGGGGGACTGCGGTCGTGACCGTGTCGCCCCATCAGCGGGCCCGCCAGGACATCCGCGGGTCGTCGTAAGTGAACCCGAGCGACGCGTACAGCGGCTCGCCCTCCGAGCTGGAGGACAGGCTGACGCGCTTGCAGCCGCTGGCGGTCATCCAGTCCATGAGCGCTGTCACCACGGCCCGCGCGTAGCCGCGCCTGCGAAATGCCTGATCGGTGGCGAGACAGTGCTGATGTCACCGTTGAACGGTTTGGCGCTGTCGGGTCCCGGGAGCCTGGGCAGTAGCAAGCCCATCGCGCAGGCCGCCATGCGGCCCGGTTCGGCATCGACGACGAACGCGGCGGTCCTGTCCTGGTCGCGGAGCAGGGAAGCGATGGCCTCCTCGCACTCCTTGACCCATGGCCCATCCGGCACGGCCCTCGGCTCGCTCCACGGCACAGACGGGCAGGTCAGCGAAAGCTGGCGCAGGCGGGCCAGCTCCCCGGCGTCGGCGGCCACCGCTCGTCGCACGGACACGGTCACAGCAGATCCTCCCGATCATGAGTGCGTTCTTGATTGCGGCGGTATCCGCGAGGTCCGTAACCTGCTGGGCAACGCGATGACGGAGACGAGTAGCCAGGGATCACGCGAGCAGAGAGAGCCGCCGGTAGCTGGGAAGGCGGACTCGCACCCCGAGGCGAAGACCCTCCCGAGCGCGGGGAGGAACGACCACGTCGTGGTCCCATGCCCCGCCGGCCGGCCCCCGTCACCGGGCCCGAATGAGGCCGCCACCTCGTGGCGGCGAAAGTGCGGTGGTACCGCGAGTTCCCTTCTCGCCCGCACTCCCAAGGGATCATGACGATGTCCTTCGGAGGACCGCAATGATCCAAAGCCGCGTACACGTCGCTGACCTGCGAGAACACGTCGGCCGTACCGTTTCCGTCTGCGGGTGGGTGAACACCCTCCGCCTGCAGCGCAAGATGCAGTTCGTCATCGTGCGCGACAGCACCGGCATGGTGCAGGTGACCCATACGCGCGACGACGGACCGCTGGAGGCCCAGCTCGAAGCCCTCACCCTCGAATCCGCAGTACGGATCACCGGCCGCGTCGTCGACGCCGCCCAGGTGAAACTCGACGGCCTGGAGATCGTCCCCGAGCAGGTGGAGGTCCTGAACCCGGCCGCGACGCCGTTGCCGATCGACGAGCACACCGGCCTGGAGCAGCGTCTCGACTGGCGCTTCCTGGATGTGCGGCGCCGTCCCGCCGCTCAGCTGCTGTTCGCCGTGCAGACCACCCTGGAACAGGGGATGCGCGAGTACGCCTACGCGCAGGGCGCTACCGAGATGCACACGCCCAAGCTCATGGGCACCGCCTCGGAGTCTGGGGCGGAGGTCTTCAAGCTGGGCTACTTCGACCGCTCCGCCTATCTGGCGCAGTCGCCGCAGTTCTACAAGCAGATGGCGATCTCGGCCGGGATCGAGAAGGTCTTCGAGATCGGTCCGGTCTTCCGCGCCGAGCCGTCGTTCACCTCCCGGCACGCCACCGAGTTCACCGGCGTCGACGTGGAGCTGGCCTGGATCGACGGCGTCGAGGACGTGATGGCGTTCGAGGAGCAGATGCTCGCCCACGCCATCACCAAGGTGGCCGACGTGCACGGCGAGGCAATCCGCGAGCACTTCGGCGTCGAGGCTGCCGTGCCCACCACGCCGTTCCCCCGCATCACCATGGCCCAAGCGCACGAGGTTCTGCGTGAGGGCGGCTGGGACCCGGAGGGGGTCAAGGTGGACCTGGACCCGGAGGGTGAGCGGAGCATCTCGGCTCACATCAAGGAGGCCACCGGGCACGAGTTCGTGTTCATCACGCACTACCCGGCCGTCATCCGGCCCTTCTACCACATGCGGCCGGCCGACGACCCGAGCGTGACCCTGAGCTTCGACCTGCTGTGGAAGGGCCTGGAGGTCACCACCGGCGCCCAGCGCGAGCACCGCTACGACGTGCTGCTCAAGCAGGCCGCCGAGAAGGGCATGAGCACGAAGCCGCTGCAGGACTACCTGAATGCCTTCCGGTACGGATGCCCGCCGCACGGCGGGCTCGGCATGGGGCTCGGCCGGGTGCTGATGGTGATGCTCGGCCTGGACTCCATCCGTGAGGCCACCTTCCTCTTCCGCGGACCGAACCGGCTCACGCCGTAACCGACGGCGGGCGGCGTCCCACGGCACGGGCGAACGCCTCGTGCCCTGGGACACGGTCTCAGTAGCGGACATTGCACTGGTCATACGTCTGCGCCCCACCAGGGCCCCTGTCCGGGTCCTGCCATGTTCGCTGAGTTGGCCATGGGGTGAGTTGTGCCGGTGCTACGGTCGCCCGCATGACGCTCTCGGCCCCTTCGGCGCGCGCCGTCGACTTGCGAGTTGAATCGGTGGACATCGTTCTCGATCACGTAGAGCGATCCCTTCAAGTCGAACTGGACCGGGAGACGGTGGTACGTAAACGCCGCTCGGTCGGAGCGCGTACTGACCGGCGGACATGGATCCGTATCGAGAGGCGCGGGCTCGACAAGATCGGTGTGCAGGGCTGGAACGGCACTGAATGCGCCGCACGTCTGGAAGGCATTGCCCAGCCCGTCTGGCGTGGGTGCGTGGTCTGGCGGGACGCGGACGAACCCGTGATGTGGCGGGCCGACGAGACCGAACTCCTGCCGAGTCCACCCATCGGCAACGCGATCCTTAGCGAAGACCCGAAGCTGCAGGACTCGTGGTGGCAAGCGTTCAACACCTCGCTGGACGCGCTCACGGCCCAGGAAACGCGGCGCGTCGCCACCCCGGACACCATCACCGTCACGCAGGCTCTTGTCACTGAAGCCGTCCGCAGCGTCGCCCCTACCCACGACCTCAACACAACCGTCGAGCGCTGGGTTCCCGCCCACGCGGACCTGAACTGGGCCAACATGACCGCGCCGACGTTCTCTCTCTTCGACTGGGAGGACTGGGGCAACGCGCCGCGCGGCTTGGATGCCGCTTCGCTGTGGGGCAGCTCGCTCGCCGTCCCTGCTCTGGCCGATCGCGTTTGGCACGAGCGACGCCACGACTTCGAGAGCCGGGACGGCAAGCTGATGACGCTCTTCGCGTGTTCGAAGATCCTTGGGCCAGACGCGCACCCACAGGACCCCCGGCTGAAGCCCGCGCGCCAGATGGTGGAGCGAGTCGTCGCGGAGCTTCAAGCAGGCTGATCACGCGACCGGGACCGGATGAGGTCCCGGTACTCGCGAACGGCCCGCTCGTCCACCTTGCCGGCCAGGGCGCCCATCAGCTCGCCCAAGTGGGCGGGCTCATCCGTGCCCACGGCGATGGTGCTGACCTTCGGAAGGTCGTACGCCGCTCGGAAAGCCGCCTGCACCCGGGTTAGGCGGTCACCGCCCCGGAGGAACACACCAGGGTTGATTCTGTCCCACACCGGAGCGCGGGTGCTGCCGCCGAAGGGGCTCATCCCCCAGACCCTGTCGCTGCCGAGGCCCCATGCCGCAGCCACGGCATCCGCTGCGTCGAGCGTCCTGGTCCCGACCAGGAGGCCGGCGCGGACCATGAGGACCGAGGGCCGCGGCAGGGCCACGTCGACCAGGCCCACCAGCGGCGCGGGATCCCACGACGCGACACCCCAGGCGCCGCACACCCCCTTCGCCGCGGCTACGTCGAGCGCGGCGCACGCCTGGGCCAGTGTGTATCGGTCACGGGACGCGGCTCCCGTGAGGGTGTGTTCCGGGTTGTGCAGGAAGATCAGGTCCGGCTCCCGCCCGAGGTCCTTGACCGCTTGTTCCACGGCTACGTGCAGCCGCGCCGGGTCGAGGGAGTGCTCCGCCCTGTCTGCCCCTGGGAAATAGCCGACCTTGGTGGAGAGCGTGAATCTCGGCAGCAGATCCCCGGCCACGCGCGCCAGAACCTCGTGCGAGCGGAAGCCGAGGTAATTGGAGCTGGTGTCGAGCGCGGTGACGCCGAGGTCCAGCGCGCCGGTCAGGAGACGGCGTTCGTGACGAGACCGGTGTAACCCGAGGACAACTCGGGGGTCAGCGTCGCGCATATCTCCTCCTTCACCAAGATCTCGGCGACCTCGGCTACTTCGGCCCCGACAGTGGCCGCCGCCTGGTCGAGCGGGACCGGCTGGCCGCTGAGCAGAAGACGCAGCGCGGGCAGAGCCTTGGACGCGAGGGTGAGCTTCTTGCCCGAGGCCAGAACGTCGACGGTGTCGCCGCGCTCCTTGATCTCGGGGCGGAAGCGGGTGGTGCACACCGCGGCCTCCAGCGGGCCGAGGATGTCCAGGTAAGGCACGTGGCGGGGCAGCGTCGTCTGCTGCTCGTAGACGGCCAGGAAGTCGGCGGGTGAGCGCTCGCCGATCAGTTGTACGGCAGCCTCCTTCAGGGCTTCACCGCTGGCTCCGGGACTGCGGTCCAGGTCTCGACGGAAGATCTCCCGCTCTCGACACCAGTCGGCCAGCCATCCCATCCAGCTCGCCCCCGTGCGCTGGGTGATGCCGAAGGTCACGTGGAGGCTCTTCCCTGAGCCGCTGCCGGCCCGGGTCGCCCGGTGCCAATGTCCTCGGGGGATGTGCATGATGTCGCCGGTCCGCATGACTCCGGACCAGAGGATCTCCTCGCTCGGGGTGGTGTTGGGGTCGGCGTCCCGGTACAGGGGGGCCGCACGGGAAGTCCCGCGTACCTCCCACGCCTTCTCGCCTGCGAGCTGGACGATCACCACATCGTGGTCGTCCCAGTGCAGCGGGAAGCCGGAGGCGTCGTTCGTCGTCAGGTAGGCGTTGACCTGTACCCGTTCGTGGGACCACCACTGCAGTGCCCGGCAGGCGACCTCCATGGTCGGGTCGAAGACGTTGAGCTGGTCGAGGATGAGCGTGGCGCCTTCCCCGAGCAGCCTGCCCAGGCTGCGCATGTTGACCGTGGGGATGCTTTGGCCACGAGGGCTGACGACGTCGGTGTAGTAGATGGCCGGGTGGACTTCCTCGCCCTTCTGGAAGCACCGGAACTGCGGGCGGTTCAGGCTCCTGCGCATCGCGATGTCGAGCAGGCGGTTCGGCGTCAGGATGCGAGCGGCGAGGCCGACGTCCCCCATGCGTCCCCGGGCGAATCCCTTGCCGAGTTCACCGGGCCCGTTCCACCCGAGTGCTGCCTCGATGGCGTTGATCAACTGGTGTTCCATTGCTGCCTCCTCATGCGTTCGTCCATGTGGTGCAGATGCGGCAGGGCGAGCACGAACCACTGAGCTCGCCCTGCCGCCTGGTGCTATGCGACCTCGGTCAAGTTGCCGTCACCGCCGGGCCACGGAGCGTCTCCGGAGCTCCCCTGGTTGTCGGACCGGAGGCTGTCGTACCGGTCGTGGACGGCGGTCAGCTCCTCGACCGCCACCAGAAGGCCGCCCCTCGTGGGAAGCGGTGCAATGGTCTGTGCCACCTCTTGCTCCTTCCTGTTCGGATCCCTCGCCAGGACTCCGGCGAGGGTTCAAAGGCCGCTCCCACGCCCGTGGGAGATGTTGGTTACGTGAGAGCGGCGGTCAGTGGGCAGCCTGAAGCTGGCAGAGCGCAACGCGGCGCTCACATACAGACCCCGACTGCTCTGCCGTGGGGCCTGATAGGTCTGGGCGTACGAGTGCGAGGCTGCTCAGGCCGCCGTTCGGGCCAGTGGCTGGAGCACAGGTCCGGTCCCACGCCGTAGTCGGGCCGCGAAGAACCTGCGGAGAACGGCCGCCCTGATGGCCGGTGGAGGCTTCGGGAGTTCGATCTCCGCCCACACTCTCTTGCCATGCGCGAGGGGCTCCCAGCCTGAGCGCACCGCGAAGTAGTCCACCAATGCGAGTCCACGCCCGCACTCGGCGCTATCGGGCGCACAACTCGCCACCGGAGCCTGCTGGTCACGGTCGGATACAGCGATCACCAACCTGCCGGGGCGGTGGTGAAGCACGACGGTTACAGGCCCTGCTCCGTGGATCACCGCGTTACTGATCAGCTCGGACGCGACCAGGCGGATCGTGTCCGCCGCGTCGTCGCCCAGGGCGACACCCCACGCCCGGACGCAGTCAACGATCTTGTGGCGGGCGGGAGATACCTCGTCCTCCGCACCAGCAAGGGCAAAGCGTAAGACGAGCGTAGGCATGGCGGACGCCTCCGGAGGGGTGGGGAGCGGCTCCATCTCCGACGGGGGACGGTGATGGAGCCGCCGTATGTGGTGGTCGTGCAGGAGCGGCACCTTCTGGCAGCTCCGGTGGGGCTCCCACAGTCAACTGCCGCGGCGTACATGCCCGGAACGTTTCTTGGAGGTTTCTCTCGGGGACACCCTTCCGCGGGCCTGTACGCGCAGTAGCCTCCGGACCACGCCGTGAGGGGATGACGGGAGTGATGACGTGCCCGGTGAACCGTTAGCAGTTCACCCGCTGACCTTCGTGCGCCAGTCGCATGGATGGGGAAAGGCCGAGTTCGCCCGCCTCATGCGGTCACGTGGCACGCTGCTCGGCATCTCCCTGGCGACCAACCGGACGACGGTGTGGAAGTGGGAGCAGGGACAAGAGCCGGACGGGGATGCTCAGCGCGTGCTCGCCGACCTCCTCCGTATCCCCTACGCGCAGATCCAGGCGGAACAGTGGCCACAGTGGCTGCCCGTGTGGGAAGTGACAGGGCTTACTGCCCCATGGACGGAGGCGGGAACCGTCGAGGCGCTGGCTGACCTGGTGGGCAGCGGCCGCTTGGACCGCCGAGGCTTTCTCACCATCACCGGCGCCGCCCTGACAGGGCTTGCGGCGAGCTGGGTCGATGCACCGCCGGCGTTCGCCTCGGCGCTCAACGGCGATCAAGTCACCGACAAGATGGTCTCGACGCTTGAACAACGGATCAGCACGCTCCGCACGCTCGACGACCAGCTCGGCGGCGCCCGGCTTCTGGAGCAAGCACGCGGTGACTTCAGCCTGATCAGCGGTCTCCTCAGCGCCGGCCGGTACACAGACAGCGTCCGCCTCCGGCTGTACGCGCTCGCGGCCCGGGTGTCGCACCTGTCCGGCTGGATGGCCTACGACTCAGGGCTGCGGTCGGCCGGGCAGCAGTACTACGTCGGGGCCCTGCGTAGCGCCCGTACGGCCGGTGACGATGCCTTCGGCGCCTTCGTCCTGGCGGAGATGGGCGTGCACGTCTCCGAGGCCGGCCGGACCGCCGAGCGGGTCGACCTCATCGCAACAGCCCTGGACAACGCGCCTCGAACGCTGTCGCCCTACACCCAGTCCTTCCTCTACCTGCACAAGGCCGAAGCGCTGTCCCGCGACGGCGATCACCAAAGGGCCGGTACGGCGCTGAATCGTGCCGCTTCCCTCTGGGAGCGCCACACGGTGGAGGACACCCCGGACTGGCTCGCCTGGTTCGGCGAGGCACAGCTGAGGTCGACCGAGGGCAAGGTCCTGCTGCGCTCGGGCCAAGTGGAGCGCGCTACGCGCTCCCTGGAAGCCTCCATCAACAAGGCGGCTCCCCGGGACAAAGCCGTGCGCTCCAGCCGTCTGGCCGAGGCCCGCCTTGCCGGTGGCGATCTCGACGGGGCACTCGACGCAGCGAACTACGGCGCCGGGCTCCTCGAAGACAAGGTCACCTCCGTCCGGGCCCTGGACCGCCTGAAGGAGTTCTCCGCGCGGCTCGAACCACGCAAGTCAGATCCCGCCATCCGAGAGTTCCGCGAGCGGCTCCAGGCACTGCCCGTTACAGCGTGACCGAGGACACTGCATGCTACGAGTGCGGTGCGGGCTGAGCCCTTGGCCCAGGCGGTCGGAGTGCCACGATGGTCCGTATGACGACGATCAACGGTGAAGTCGCGGCCGAATTCGAGCCCGTGCGCGCGGCGTTCGCGGCCAACTTCGCGCAGCACGGGGACATCGGCGCAGCGGTGTGCGTGTACCAGCACGGCCAGCCAGTGGTGGACCTGTGGGGTGGAGTCGCCGATCCCGACACCGGCCGCCCATGGCAACGCGACACTCTTCAACTGGTCTACTCAGCAACCAAGGGGGCAACTGCAAGCGCCGCGCATCTGCTGGTCCAGCGCGGCGAGCTGGACCTAGACGCGCCTGTGGCCAAGTACTGGCCGGAGTTCGCCGCGAACGGCAAGGCAGACATCCCGGTGCGCTGGCTCCTGTCCCACCAGGCCGGCCTGGTCACACTGGACCAACCAGTTCCGCTGACCGAGGCGTTGGCCTGGCATCCAATGGCCGCCGCACTGGCCGCTCAGCGCCCGGTGTGGGCTCCAGGAACCGCCCACGGATATCACGGGCGGACATGGGGCTGGCTGGTCGGCGAATTGATCCGCAGGGTGTCCGGCCGCTCACCGGGCCGCTTCTTCGCCGACGAGTTCGCCGCCCCGCTCGGGCTCGACTTCTTCATCGGGCTGCCGGCGAGCGAACGCGACCGGGTCAGCCGCATGGTGCACCGGAAGCCGGACGTCGACTTCACCACCCTGCCACCGGAGTCGATCCCCGAAGACCTCCGCGAACAGGTCGCCGCCTGGCGCGACCCGAACTCCTTCAGCAACAGGGCGTACATGGTCACTGACCCGGCGGCGATCGACTTCGACTCCCCCGAGGTGCAGGCCGCGGAACTCCCGGCCTCCAACGGCATCGGCACCGCGCGGGGGCTGGCGTGCATGTACGCGGCGCTGATCGGAGAGGTGGACGGCGTGCGCCTGCTCACCCCAGAGACGATCGCATCGGCCACAAAAGAGCAGTCGAGCGGAATGGACCAAGTATTGGTGGCGCCCAGCCGCTTCAGCTCCGGATACATGCTGCCCACCGAGGGCAATCCCATGACCGGGCCGCACTCCTTCGGCCACACCGGACGGGGTGGCTCCCTCGGATTCGCCGACCCGGAACACGGCATCGCCTTCGGCTACGTGATGAACCACATCATCAGCGGCTCTGACGATGTGCGGGCGGCATCGCTGGTCGAGGCAGTGCGCACATCACTGTCGTGACGAGCCCTGCCCGGCGGGCTCATCCCTCGAGCCGAGCCGAGCTCCGGCATCGGCAGGTTGAAGGGCGTGGGGGCTCAGTGGCCGAGGTGGCGCAGGCCCTCTTCGAGGGTGGGGTGATAGCGGTCGACCGGGCCGGAGTTGCGGTTGTACCAGGCTGCGTCCAAGCCCGGCTCCTTCGTTTCGTGACCGGCCCGGCAACGCAGCCACACCGAGTCGTCGCGCATGCAGAAGACGATCCAGTCCCGGTAGTCGCCGCACTGCGGACACGTACGAACCTGGCCATCGATGACGAGCGGCTGGACCCAACGCATCATGAACCCGTCGACGTCCTGCCGGGACGGCGCGCGCAGATCGGCTGGCGGGAAGTCGGGCGCGTGCGCCGCAGCGTCCGATCCGGCTGGCGCCGCTGGTACCTCAGCCTGGGCGGAGCCAAACGGCGACGGCTCCTGCGCCAGCCGCTGCAGCACCGCGAATCCCTCCTGCTGAGCCTCGCGGAACTCACGGTCGGCACGGGCACGGCGTCGGAAGTACATGCAGAACTCCATCTCTCTCGTCTGACAGGTGCAGAGAACGCGCCCCCAGGGAAAGGGGCGGGGAGCCGCATGACAGCGGCTCCGTGCGGGCGCGGATTGTCAGCTGCGGCGGACGACGCTGAGCCGCCCCTCAGTGGACTCGGGCAAGTGGCGGCGGGGTACCGGGACCGGTGAGGCCAGCGAGGAGGCGAACGCGGCGACCAGGTCGTGGGGGACGCTGGCGCTGAAGTTCGCGCACCACAGGTACGGTGCGCCGAGCACGGGTTCCGCCCATGCCTGCCAGCCCACCAGGTCGGGGCGCGGGTCAACGTCCTGGATGAGCGGCGGCAGCAACTCCAGAGACACGGTGCAGGAGAAGCCGGGGTCGGCAGCGGTGCGGGGCCGGTCCACGTCGCGGAGCCAGCCCTGGGTACTGAGCGCGGTCAGGACGCTCTCGGGGCCCTCGAAGCCGACGTCGGGCGCCTCACGGGCGTCGATCGCGACGAGGAGATCAGCGAGCGCCTCAGGCGGGACACCGGCGGTGAAGTACACGTTCCATTCGGCAATGGCGGAGGCCGCATGGGAGCGGGCGCTGAGCTGCCAGGCGACAGGCAGCCCACCCAGCTCGAATGGGTGGGCCGCGAGAATCCACTCGGCGCCGCGCAGCCCGTCCGGGCTCACATACAACAGGGTGTCACGGGAAGTCGGCCACATGCGCCAGCCAAGGCCGACCAGGATGTCGCCCATCCGCTCGGCGAGATCGCCGTCGTCACCGGCCAGGTGGCGCGGGGTGACCCAGTACACCGGGTCCGGCACGTCGGGGCCGGTGGGATTGCTGGGGTGGTGCGGATGCAGGGGCGCCTCCGTGGGTTCGGGGGTGGTTCTCCGGCAGGGCGTTGTACGTTCGCATGCGTTGCGGGTGTGCACCAGCCCCTTCCGGGGTCTTTCCTGTCTGCCCCGGGCGAACTCCTGTCTCCAGTCATCCAATCGAATCACTTTCGATGGGGCGTGCCGTACGTCGAGGCGCCCTGTGTGGAGCACACCACGTCGTTGCCTACATCGACGGTGAGAGCCGCCAGCAATGCGAGAGCACCTGCATCGGCCGCCTCATCGGCGGCGAACCCACCGTGCAATGACGAAGCTGACGAGGTCCGGCTCAACTCCCACTTCCCGTGACCCGTTGCCCTGCACGCGTGATACGGCGAATCAGGCCGCTGGGCTCCAAGCCGTGTTCAATCCTGAGCAGATACGAGACCGGGGATTCGACCAGCAGTTGGTCGCGCTGCTGCGCTGCGGAGTGCCGCATGCCCAGGAGTCCGTACACGACTGTCGACGCCTTCACCAAGGTCGGCGAGAGTGTGTACGCCATGGGCAGGTTCAAGCCAACCCCGGATTCTTCGCCCTCGCGCTCCATTACCATCAGCCCTGGACAGGGACTTGGAGCGCACGTCAGAACCAGAGGTGCGGCCTGGTTTCCCTGCCCGTCAGGGGGTGCTCGCTCACTCGGTTCCGCTGGTTCTCGGGACAGCCGCACACCGAGAAGCAGCAGGGAGCGGGAGCAGGGCTGGAACTGCGCATGACGTACGACATCGCGGCCCCCGAACCTGCGGGCATGGTCGCCTCTCTCAGCTCCCTCGGGTACTCCCTGCCCGCAGCCGTCGCGGACTTGGTGGACAACAGCCTCTCCGCGCACGCGACGAACATCGACGTCGAGTTCACCTGGGCAGGACGGGACTCGTGGATCGCCGTCGTCGACGACGGCGGCGGTATGAACGCGGAGGAGCTCGTCACCGCCATGACCGTGGCCGCGCGTGGACCGGCGACGCCGCGGAGCGCCACAGATCTCGGTCGTTTCGGGGTCGGCCTCAAGTCGGCGTCGTTCTCCCAGGCGAGACAGCTCACCGTGTCCACCGCGACCTCCGGTGCGTGGCACACACGGACCTGGGATCTCGACGTCGTCGAGAAGTCCGGCCAGTGGCGCCTGCTGCGCGGCGCGGACGAGACGACCACCGCTCTGCTGGACAGGATCCGCGGCACGTCGGATCACGGCACCATCGTGTTGTGGCGGAGACTCAACGGCTACCACGTCGGCGACGTGACGGTGGACGACGAGCGGACCCAGAAGCAGTTCTACGCGGAGAGACACCGAGTGAGGTCACACCTCGCCATGGTATTCGCCCGTTTCCTCGTCGGAAGCCGTCGCCGCACCTTGCGGGTCTCCGGGAGCACCGTCGAAGGGTGGGACCCCTTCCTGACGGGACACCCCTCCGTGCAGTCGCTTCCGGTCGAGCAGCTCCCACTCGGAGCAGGAACCGTGCGTGTGGAGGCATTCGTCCTGCCGAGTGCCCAGCGGCTCGCCCCGGCCGAGTACGAAGCTGCCGGAGGGCCACGTGGGTGGCTCGACCAGCAGGGGTTCTACGTCTACCGCCGGGACCGTCTGATCCTCGCCGGGGACTGGCTCGGGCAGCGCGGCATACGCCGCGAGGAGAAGTACAACCTGGCCCGCATCGCCGTCGACATCCCGGCCGAGACCGATGTCGAGTGGGGCGTCGACGTCCGCAAGTCGAGCGTCGTCCCTCCCGTCGGCCTGCGACCCCACCTCCAGCGCATCGCCAAGCGGACCCGGAGACAGGCTGCCGACGTGTTGCGCTACCGCGGGCAGATCGCGGCACGGACACATGGCGATCCCCTGCTGTACGCCTGGAACGTCCGCCGTACCGACGATCGGGTCAGCTGCCGGATCAACCGTGGCCACCCATTGGTCAGAGCGGCATTGCGACCCGGCGGTGGCAGTGCCGACGACGTACGCGCGCTGATCCGCCTGTTGGAGGAGACCGTTCCCGTCACCGCGCTGCGCGTGATGCACGAGACGGACACCAGCGACGACCCCGAGCCCTTCGGAGGGGCTGGGTTCGCCGACGCGGAGGTCACGGAGATCGCCCACCGGGTGTACGAGTCGCTGGTCTCCGACGGGCGGTCACCTGCCGCGGCACGGGAGCGGCTGAGGTCCATGCCGCCCTTCGACCAACTGCAGGGCTTCTGGAGCACATGAGCCTGATGTCAGTGGCCGCCCCTACCCTGCTCGATACCGTCAACTTCCAGTCGGAGGACCGCTGTGAGCCCCAACCCCGAGGAGTCGACCGACTCCCTCGCCAAGGCCAGGCGCCTGGTACTCGCCCTGCTCTCCCAGGACCGACAGCCGACTCCCGATGAAGTGCAGAACGCGGTCACCGTCATCTTCGGGATGCTGGCCGGGCAGGGCGAGGTCCTCGACCGGGAGCGACTGGCCAAGGAGATCGAGGCCATGACCGCCGTCTTCCAGGAGGGCTCCTCCGGCCTGGAGAGCGACAGAGGGCACGAGCAGTGGTTGCCCGAGGCCAAGAACGACCGGGACTGGGACTTCTGGGAGCGCTACCGGCGCTACCTCGAGGACGTCCGCAACCTCCCCCCGGTCGTCGTACGTCGCCTCGACCAGAGCACGGACGACGTCCTGAGCCAGCTGGAGGACCCTCGCCGCCCGGGATCCTGGCGTCGCACGGGCCTCGTGATCGGGCAGGTCCAGTCGGGCAAGACGGGCCAGTACATCGGGCTCGCCGCGAAGGCCGTCGATGCGGGGTACCAGTTCGTGGTGATCCTCGCCGGCATCCACAACGACCTCCGGAGCCAGACACAGCTGCGGGTCGACGAGGGCCTCCTCGGGTTCGACACCCAGCACCAGCAGCGGTCCAACCAGAACGGGAAGTCCCGCCTCATGGGAGCCGGGAGGATGCCCGGTGCGCGGAGACTGGACATCGCGTCGCCGACCAACAGCTCCGAGAAGGGCGACTTTGGTCGGCAGGCGGCGAACGCGGTCAACTTCCCGCTCGGCCGTTTCCCCGTGGTCCTCGTCGTCAAGAAGCACTGGAAGATCCTCGAGTACCTGCGTACGTGGGTGACGGAGGTCCAGGGCACGGAGGACGAGAGGGGTAACAAGGTCGTACGTGACATCCCGCTGTTCGTCATCGACGACGAGGCGGACAACGCCTCCGTCAACACCAAGCGCGACCCCGAAGCGGACCCGACCAGGACCAACGGTGCGATCCGCGACCTCATGAAGAGCTTCGAGAAGGCGGCGTACGTCGGGTACACGGCCACGCCGTTCGCCAACATCTACATCGACCCGGACGCCGAGCACGCCTCCCTCGGCTCGGACCTCTTCCCCGAGAGCTTCATCCGTACCCTGCCCTCACCGACCAACTACCTCGGCCCCGAACGGGTCTTCGGGCTCCAGGTCGACAACGACGACGAGGAAGGCGTCCTGCCGCTCCCGCTCGTGCGTCCTGTGGACGACGGCGAGACCTGGGTGCCGACCAAGCACAAGTCGGACTTCGAACCCTCCGACGACCTTCCGCGGTCCCTTCACGAGGCCATCGCTTCGTTCGTGCTCGCATGTGCCGCCCGCAGGGCACGGGGGCAGACGAGGGTCCACAACTCCATGCTCGTCCACCTCAGCCGTTTCAACCTGGCACAGGCGACCATGAGAGACCAGGTCTACGACCACCTGCGCCTCCTCGTGGACTCACTCAGCGACCGATACGGGCAGGCCCAAGCACGCATGGCCGACTTTCAGGACCTCTGGGAGCGGGACTTCGTACCCACCACCGGCCATTTCCCTGCCGACGAGGCCGAGCGGGTGACCTGGAAGGAGGTGTCCAGGCAGCTCATGCCGGCCCTGCGCAAGATCGTGGTCAAGACGGTGAACGGCGCCTCGCGTGACGCGCTCGACTACTACGAGCACCGCAGGAACGGCCTCTCGGTCATCGCGATAGGAGGCCAGAAACTCTCCCGAGGTCTCACCCTGGAAGGGCTGACCGTCAGCTACTACCTGCGCAACACCACCACTTACGACAGTCTGCTCCAGATGGGCCGGTGGTTCGGATACCGCCCAGGCTACGAGGACCTCTGCCGCCTCTACACCACCCCCAAGCTCCAGGCCAGGTACGTCGAGGTGACCTCTGCGACCGACGAACTGCGCCGTGAGGTCGAGGAGATGGCCGCCCTCGACCTCACACCGAGGAACTTCGGGCTGAAGGTACGCGCCTCGTCACTCGGTCTCGCGATCACGGCCGCGAACAAAATGCGCCAGGGAACCAAGGTCATGCTGAGCTACTCAGGCGAAGGCCCGGAGACGGTGCTCTTCGACTTGGCCCAGCGGACCGTCGAGCACAACCTGAAGGCGCTCGGGGACTTCGTCCAGAGGCTTGACGGGGTCACTGAGGCCGAGGCTGCGAAGACGCCGGGCGGCAACGTGAGGTGGAACGGAGTCCCCTCCGACGCTGTCGTCGAGTTCCTCTCCCGCTACGAGACCGAGCGTACGGCGCAGAGGGTCCGCCCCCGGTTCATCGCGAAGTACATCGAGCAGTGTGTAGCCGTGGGAGAACTTCCCCAGTGGACGGTGATCCTTGTCGGCAAGACCACCGCGAAGGACCCTCAGGACGTCGCCGGACACACCGTCGGACCCGTGACGCGCACAGCCATCAACCCGGGTTTCGAGGCTGAGGGGCGGTACACGATCCGTCGTGTGCTCAGCCCCCCTGACGAGTACCTCGACCTCGATGAGGGCCAAGTGGAGGCCGCGCGCGTCGCGACAAAGAAGGCAGCGGAGAAGAACAAGAAGGAGAAGGTTCCCCAGAACCCCTCCGGCGAGCTCCTGCGCTGGCAGCGCAGGCCCGACCAGGCGCTGCTGCTGATCTACCTGATCGAGCGGCCCGCGTCTGCGGACGGGGCAGCGCAACCGCCTTTGGTGGGCTTCAAGGTGAGCTTCCCCCGCTCCCAGCACCAGTCGGACACCACGTACGTCGTCAACAGCATCTGGCAGCAGGAGGGCCTCGACACCTACGACGAGGAGGACTCGGAGTGACTGTCACCGAGGACGAATGGCGTGAACTGGAGACGCCCCAGGGCACTACAGGGCGGTCCCGCCTCCGTCTGCACCCTGACGCACCGCTGGACGTCTTCCTGTCCGTCTCCCACCCGGGCCACCAGCGCATGCTGGTTCTCCGAGCCGACGCACGCGCCGCGGACCACATCGTCCGCTCGGTGGGTCGGCTTCCGCGGGCGGCAGGGCTGGAGATGAACCTGAGTGCGGTGTCACGGGTCGAGTACGAACTCCAGGTGGTCCTGACCTCCAACGAGCTTCGTGAGGTCTTCAACCCGCTTGTAGACGACGTCGCTGACACTGTGCGGGCCGCGCCCGCAGCCGACGCGGCACTGACCGCTGCCGTGGACCGGTTCGGGAGGTGGCAGGACCTGCTGCGGGCGGTCGGCACCGACGGGCTGAGGCCGGAGGAGCGCCGAGGGCTGGCCGGCGAGCTCCTGGTCCTCCGGGAGCACGTCCTGCCACCGCTCGCCCAGACCGACGCCGTCGACTCCTGGACCGGGCCCTCGGGGGCCGACCAGGACTTCCAGCTTCCCGCTGTGGCCATCGAGGCCAAGTCGAGCACCGCGAAGCGGCCTCGGAGTATCCGCATCGCCAGCGAGCGGCAGCTGGACGCCACCGGGGTGCCCACGCTCCTCCTGGCACTCGCGATGCTTGACGAGCGGCGCGGCGGATCGGGCGAGAGCCTGAACAGGCTGGTCGACTGTATACGGGAACAGCTCACCAGCCCTGCCGCCCGCTCCGGGTTCGACGGCCGTCTGATCCAGGCCGGATATCTCCCCGGGCACCGTGACCTCTACGACGAGCCGCGCTACACCCTTCGTGACCTGCACTTCTGGCATGTGCGGGACGCCTTCCCGAGAATCGTCGAGGCAGATCTCCGTGAAGGCGTCGGCCACTGCACGTACCAGGTGAACACCACGGGACTGGACCAGTACCGAGCCACGACCGACGAGGTGACCGAACTGATCAGGGGCCAGCATGCCTGAACTCGACCTGAACGAGTTCTCCCGCGACCTCGTCGCGGACGTCCAGGCGACCGCCGACGCCGAGGGGACCACCACCCCCGAGGCGTTCACACGCAGGGTGTTCGAGGACCTGGAGCAGACCGGCATCGCGTCCAACACCTTCACCGCTTACCACAAGGCCCACGGACACGAGGTGCATGGATACGGCGTCGGGGAGTCCGGCGAGTGCCTCGACCTCTTCTTCACGGACTTCCACCTCGACCCGTCGGACGCCAAACTCACGAAGGCCCAGGCCGAGTCGTTCTTCAAACGACTCCTGACGTTCGCACGCCGGTGCCGGGACGGACTGCAGCAGCACATCGACGAGTCCTTCGACGTGTACGACATGTGCGCCGCGGTCGAGAAGGCCCTGACCGAGGTACAGCGGATCAGGTTGTTCCTGCTCACCAACCGTGTGAGCACCTCCACCGACCTCTCTCCCGGCGAGTTCGGCGGACTCCCGGTCAGCCGTGAGGTGTGGGACCTGGCACGGCTGCACCGCCACGCGACGTCCGGCAGCATCAGCGAGCCCATCGTGGTGTCCTTCGACCCACCGCTGCCCTGCGTCTCGACCCCCAGCACGGAGCCGGACCATTCCGTGGCACTGTCGGTGATCCCTGGGCAACGGCTGGCGGAACTCTACGGCGAGCACGGCACGCGGCTGCTCGAACTGAACGTCCGCTCCTTCCTGCAGACCAGGGGCGCGGTCAACCGAGGCATCCGGGAGACGCTGCTCGACGCACCCGGCAGGTTCCTGTCCTACAACAACGGCATCACGGCGACGGCGTCCCAGGTCGACTTCGTACGTGGCCCGCACGGGGAGCCCACCGGGATATCCCGGGTGCACGGGCTCCAGATCGTCAACGGTGGCCAGACGACGGCCTCGCTTCACTACGCGTCGAGCCGTGACAAGGCCGACCTGTCGCATGTCATGGTGCAGATGAAGCTCACGGAGGTGTCCCCGGTACGGCTCGCTGAGATCGTTCCGAAGATCTCCCAGTACTCGAACACCCAGAACCGGGTGACACTGGTCGACTTCAGCTCGAACCACGAGTACCACGTGGCCGTTCAGAGGATCACCCGTTCCCTGTGGGCTCCTGCGACGGACGGGAGCGGCCAGGAGACGCACTGGTTCTACGAGCGTGCCCGCGGTCAGTTCACCGACGAGCTGGCCAAGGCCCGCACCCCGGCCCGGCAGCGCCACTTCAAGGCACTCAATCCGACACGGCAGAAGTTCACGAAGGCGGACCTCGCGAAGTTCGTCCACTCCTGGAACCAGCTTCCGTACCACGTCAGCCGGGGAGCCCAGAAGAACTTCGCCGAGTTCATGCTCCGCGTCGACGAGGCACCCCCTCGGGTCGACGTCCAATACTGCCAACGTGTGATCGCCATGGCGATCCTGTTCAAGGCGGTGGACCGCATCGCTGCCGCACACCAGGCAGGCAGCTACAAGAGCATGATCACCACTTACACCATGGCCCGGCTGTCACTCGCTGCGGACAGACGGATCGATCTCGACCAGATCTGGCGGGAACAGGCGATCTCGGAGGCCCTCGCAGAGTCGATCGACGACCTGTGCCCCCGGGTGATGGCGGTCGTGACCGCGCCTCGTGAGGGCAACCACGTGGGCGAGTGGGCCAAGAAGGCAGCCTGCTGGGATGCAGTGTCCCGAGTGCCGTGGGCTGTGCCTGGGGTGCTGCGGGCAGAGCTCCGAGACCACCCCTTGGACGAGGCGGCACTCGCTGGCGGTACGCAGGCCGACGCGGGCGCGACTGACGAGGTATCGCTCATCTCCCCGGACGAGTGGTACGCGGTCGAACAGTGGGCGAAGGAAACGCGCAACCTCGAGCCTTGGCAGCGCCAGCTCGCCCAGTACGTCGGTCGGCGCCTCGAACTCGACCAGGAGGTTCCCGAAGTTCAGGCGGTCCAAGCCCTCCACGCCCGCAACGAGGCCCTCTCCCTGGGCTTCGTCCCCGGGCCGTAGACAGCTGCGTGGCCCCGCTCGTCAGAGCCGCCCCCGTTCGACCAAGTCCAGCATGGCGTCCTCCGCCCGGCGGAGGACGATCCTGCCGTCCCCGTCACTGAACGCCACGAGGCCGGCGCCCGGTGCGAGACCGGCCTCGGCGAGCAGCCCAAGGGGGAGTTCGACACGGCCTTGGTCGTCGATACGGAGTTCAGCTGGTTCCCGGAGCATGAGCAGAGTGTGGCACCCTGCTTGCCGGGACGTCGCGGACGGGCTGGAACCACAGGGATGGCACAGAACAGCAGCGCAGCAGGCGGAAACTGGGTCAGCACAGCGAAGGGCGAACACCTCCGCGGACGTCGTGCACGTGACACGGCACCCGAGGTAACCCTCCGAAGAGCCGTTCACCGGCAGGGGCTCCGGTTCCGGCTTCAGCGCAAGGTGGCCCCTCGTTGCACGGCCGATTTCGTCCTGCCCCGGTATGGCGTTGCCGTGTTCGTCGACGGATGCTTCTGGCACGGGTGTCCCGTGCACGGGCCCAAGGTGTTCCGAGGCCCCAACGCCGCCCTGTGGCAGCAGAAGATCGAGACGAACAAGGAACGGGACCGTCGGAACACCGAGGCGGCGGAAGCCGCAGGATGGGCCGTTGTCCGGGTGTGGGAGTGCGAGGTCCGGACCGACGTCGAGCGAGCGGCGCTCAACGTCGCGCTGCAGTGCGCCGCTCAGGATCGCCGGTCTGGGCAGGAACTGCCACCCGGCCGTGGGTCCCGCTCACCGCGTCGCTGAACAGATCACCCGAGACCTCGTCCCTGCTGGCGCAGAACGCGCTCAGAGGACATCGTTCGCAGAGTGGCTGCCGAGCCAGGCACAGCGTGTCCCCGATCAGGCGCAGGGCGGCCATCCGCAGGGGCGCTTCCTCCCCGGCCCCGACCAGCTTCACGAGGTCCACCCGTCCGTCGCTGAGCTTGTTCGTGCGATCCGATTCGCTGCCGTTGAGACGAGCGGCGACGCGGAGCGCCCCCTGTCCGATCCAGAGGAGATCGTTGTCGGTCAGCAGCTGGTAGAGACGCTGTTCACCAGGCTTCATCCCCAGGTGTCCGGGAACTTCTTCCGGCTGCTGCCACAGACGTGACTTGCCCACGACCACGGACAACCTGTCCACGCGCGCACGAGCGGCATCGGTGGGAGCTGCCTCAAGAAGGGCCAGGAAAGCGTTCTTGGTCAGGGAGCTGCGTTCCCGGATGGTCTCGACCATTTTGTGCATCTGGGCGGGCTGCACCCTGGTCCCGGACAGTATGGCCACGACCGCCGCGTGCAGAGGGGACAGCTTCGGAAGCTGGTACCACTCGTCTCCCTCGCGTTGCCGCTCCGCCCAAAGGGTCAGCTCCCGACGCACCGTGCGCCAGTGAGGCTGCAGCGCCCCCTCCGCCAGCCCCTGGTCAGTGGGCCGCAGAACCTCGGCTGCGGCCTGGCCGAGCAGAGGAGGCACGGCGTTTCCGATCTGACGGAACGCGTCACTGCGCGTTCCTGCGAACCTGAACCGGTCGGGGAACGTCTGCACCCGCGCCGCCTCGCGCACGGTCAGCGTGCGGTTCTGGTCCGGGTGGATGTACCAGTAGCCGTCCTTGGCGATGTGGGCCGTGATCGACCGGCTGAGTTCACCCCAGCCGAGCTTCTTGTACTTGTCCGTGAAGTGCTTGACGTCGTAGCGCTGCAGCTCCGGGGAGATCTCCGAGTACAGGGTCCTGGAGTCCATCCCGTCGAAGATCTCCCAGTCGTCCTTCCGGACCCGCCGGGTCATGTGGTCGAAGACGACGCCCCGTCGCGCCCACTTACGCATGTCGGTCGCGAACGAGGAGAGTTCCGAGGGATCGGCGGAGTACGCCCACTCACGGCCGCCGACCCGTTCCGTAGGCACGACAGGAAGTTCGGGCAGGTCACCGATGGCGTCCCGCAGCGTGGTGCGGTCCTCCTCCGCCAGCTCCTGCCGCCACTCGAACTTGTCCACGTCCTTCCTGGCCAGCAGGATCAGCCGCTTGCGATGCTGCGGGACTCCGTAGCGCCAGGCATCGACGAGGCGCACCTGAGTCGCGTAGCCCAACTCCTCCAGCTGCTGCTCGATCGTGCGCACCACGAAGAAGTCGTCGCCCAGCCCCATGTCGGGCACGTTCTCCATCAGGACGGCACGAGGTTCCAGCCGCCTGACCACATCTAGGTAGGCGCTCCACAGCTCCTTGCGGCGGTCGTGGGGATCCCGTCCGTGATACTCGACGAGGTTCCGGATCTTGCTGCGTCCCGCCCTGCTGAACGGCTGGCAGGGCGGGCCTCCCGCCACCAGATCGATCTTCCCCTTGGCCGGTTCCAGAACCTGCTCGAGCCGGTCGCGCTCGTCGGGGTTGCCCAGGTCCATGTGCAGGCTCATGCCGGGGAAGTTCGCGGCGTGCGTCTCCAAGGCCCGTTCGTCGAAGTCGACCGCGGCCGCGACCGTCCAGCCGGCGCGCTGGAGCCCGAGACTCAGCCCCCCTGCTCCCGAGAAGAGGTCGACGGCGAGCCGCTTTCCGCTTCCGAAGCCTTCAAGCCACTTGGCGAAGCGCTCGGGCTTACAGCTGTTCCTGTTGCGGGTGAGCTTCAGGTAGTCGCTTCGCTCAAGGGGTACGCCGTAGTGCCCACCCTGCACAGCACGCACCTCCACACCAGCGAGAACAACGAGCACCAGGAGATCACGGACGCGCTGGTGGAGGCAAGGATTCCACCATGCTGACCACGGGAGATGTCCGCGATCCGCTCGCGTCGTCCCGCCAGGCACCCCGGCGCGTCCACAGGACTTCCGGCCCTCCGCCTCGAAACGATGTTCTGGTGCGATGCCGACGCAATCTTAGAGGACAGCCGTAGCAGCGCCATACCGGACCCAGCCAGGTGCGGTATCTGGCTCAACGATCCGGCGGGTCTGAAGACACGTTCGAGCCACTGTCGACGAGCGGCACCGCTGACAGTCGCGCGTCAGGCCACACGGCCGCGACAGTCAGGACGCCGTGATCCGATTGTTGGCCGCCCCAGCCGAGAATCACGACAAAGGGATCCACGCCGCCAGCCTCTCCGACATGATTAGCACATGGTTCCCGAGTTCGAGGTAGAGATCAGCCATCACTACGAACTGGCTGAGCTACGAACCGAGTTGACCGCCGAGGACGTGGCCTCTGGATTCGTCGAGCACCACGACTACCAATGCCTCGGCCTGCCCAGCTGGCAGGAGGTCGCGGCGTGCCTCGCCGAGGAGGCCGAGATCCTTGAGCGGGCTGCCCGTTCGAGCGCGCCGGACGGCATCGAGGAGATCCTCGACGCGCTCCACGAGGAGGATGGCGTGGGGTTCGCCGAACTCATGTCGGTCTTCCACTGGAACGACATCGGAGTGGCCGGCGCGAGTCTCGCTCTCAGTGCGGCCCGGACCGCCACCTTCTACTCCTGTTCCAGCGGGCTCGATCACCGTCACCACGCCAAGTACCCGATGGTGGGCTTCGTGCCCGACGCAGAGCGCGCCACCTTGATAGCCGAACTCGCGGAACGTACCGGCTGCGGAATCGGCCAACAGTGGGGCCGGTGGTACCTGTACGCCAGGTCGGTGACCGCCTTCCATGCCCTCGGTCAGTCGATCTTGGAGCACCGGCAAGCCTTCGACGCCCTGCCACAACCGACGTGGGTCGAAGGGCTCGAGGAAGAGCTCGAGCGGGCCAATGACTACTGAGGGACAAGCGGCCGAGCCCGCAGCGGAGCGTCTCAGCTGATTGCTTGGGCTCGGCCCATAGATCGGGCCAGGGACGCCCCGACGGGTGCCTGCACATGGCGAGCGCCCGTCAGGTCATGCGTCCTGTCAGCTCACATGCCGTCCGTCGCGCAAATTCGCCCACGCAACGCGGTCTACAGCCGAGGCTACCCGGCTGCCACACCGCCGTCTGGGAGAAATCTGGGAGATGATCTTCTCTCGGAGACCCGTTGAGGCCACCCGAAACCACCCCACTCCAAGCTCCTGACCAGCACAGATTCCTGTCCAGCCCGGTAGCGATCTTGATCGAACCTCATTCGGGACGAAGAGGTCGTGGGTTCAAATCCCGCCACCCCGACAGCCGTAACAGCAGGTGAGGCTCCTATCGGATTCGGTAGGAGCCTCACCTGTTTCTGTGTGCGTGTCTATCTGCGTGACTACCGCTCCGGGGCCCGCTTGAAGATGCCGTCCATGACCACGGCGCCGGTCTGGATCACGGGTCGGATCTGCTTCCGATAGACCTCCTCGGTCACGGCCGTTCCGGAGTGGCCGACGAGGCGGGAGATCTCTTCCAGGGGTACGCCGCTGTCGGAGAGCAGCGACACGAAGCTGTGCCGAAGCTCCCGTGGAGTCCACTCGTTGGCGTTGATCCCCTTGGCTCCCTTGAGCGCGGCCCGGAAAGCACGGCGGACGTTCGTCGCGTCCAGCGGCTTGCCGACAGCCGACGAGAAGACCAGCCCGTGCTCCTCCCAGCCATCACCGGCAGCCAAGCGCTCCCACCCCTGATCCTCGAACTGGGCCCACAGAACCTCGACGCAGCGCGCGGGCAGGGCGAGCGTGCGCCGGGACTTCCGCGTCTTGGTGTCACCACCCCGTCGGACCGACCGCCACACGGCGATGTGCGGAGGCTGCGGCGGATTGGCGTCCGGCCTGCCATTGAGAAAGACGTGATCCCAAGTCAGCGCCCGCAATTCCTCGGTGCGGGCCCCAGTCAGCAGCGCGACGACGATGTACGCGTACATCGAGGTCCCCTCAGCCGCCTTCAGCACGGCCTCCGCCTGGACCAAGGTGAGCGCCTTGGACGGGCGCCCCGGACGGCCGGCCGGAACGGCGCACAGCTCGACGACGTTGCGCTTCACCTTGTCCCGCGCCATGGCTCGCTTGACCGCACGATTGAGGCAGGAATGCACGCCTTGCAGAGTGCGCGTGCTGAGCGATCGAGCCTTCACCGCCAACCAGCGGTCAACGTCCTCAGCGGTGAGATCCCGCAGCTTCCGCGCGCCCAGACTCGGGATCACGTGAGTCGGGACTGTCAGAAAGAAGGCTCTTCCAAGAATTTCGTAGGCGCTGATCGGCTTGGGGTTTCTGGCGTCTGACGTGCCCGGGTTCGGTCAGGATGGTCGCGTGTAGTGTCGAACTATCCGTGCTGCTCCCGCAGTTGGTGGACGT
>NZ_JBHTCF010000016.1:0-212676 GCF_042665355.1 Streptomyces monticola
GGTGAGCGCCGTGCGGTAGGCGCGGGCCGCGGCCTGACCCGCGGCGGCGGCCACCGCCGCCGCGTTGGAGGCGGCGCGAGCGGCCGTACGGGCCGCGGACACCGCGTTGTTGGAGGCGCGGATGGCGGTACGGGCGGCTGCGGCGGCGCCCTCGGCCGCCTGCGCGGCCTTCGTGGCGGAGCGGCCGGCCTTGTCCGCGTCGTTCTTGGCCTCCGCAGTCTGGCGGGCCGCTTCCTCGGCGGCCTGCTTGGCCCGTGCCGCGGCCTTGTCGGCGACGGTGGCCGCCTCTTGCGCGGCGTCGGTCTCGGCCTTGGCCTTCTTGCCCGCGTCGGTGGCGACTTGGGCCAGCTGCGTGACCGTCATCGTCTCCTGGTCACGGGCCTGGGCCAGGTCGAGGCCGCGGTCCAGGAACTCGGCCAGGTCACCGGCGTCACCGTTGAGGGCGCGTTCGGCGGCCTGCTTCACGGCGGGTCCGCCGGAGTTCATGACGCGGAGGACTTCGTACCGGTTGTCCTCGTCGGTGGCCTTCTTCAGGCCCTCCTGAAGGAACTTGTCCAGGACTTCGGGCGTGCCGTCGTCGAGGGCTCGCTGCCCCTCCCGGTCGACGGCCTTGCCACCGGAGTTCATGGCGCGCAGGACCGCGAAACGGCGGTCGTCCTGCAGCGGCTTCTCGAACCCGTCCCTGACGAAGGCGAGTACGTCCTCGTCGGAGCCGGACAGGGCCTTGTCGGCCGCACCGGCAACACCCTTGCCCGCGTCCGCCATTGTCTTGAGCACGGCGTACCGCGCGTCCTCGACCTGGGCCCGGTGCAGGGACTCCCCGATGAACTTGCTCATATCGGCGGGCGAGCCGGTCAGTGCCCTGCCCGCCTCGCGCTTGGTCGCGACACCGCCGACCTTCCAGGCCTCCACTGCCCGGGCCCGCGCGCTGTCCGTAACCGCCGTTTCCCCCGGCTGAGTTGGCAGCGCTTGTGCGGCGGTCGTACCGAAGATCACTGCTGCCGTGGTCAATGCGGTCAGGGCGGTGAAGCGGCCGCCGCCCTTGTGTCCGTCGCGTATGTATCGACCGCGTGTATGCCGCGCTCGGCGCGACATGCTGGACGGTTTCATGTCAGGTGCTTCCCCAAGTCGGTTCTCTCACTGAAGTCGAGAGGCGTGGCCACGCGTCCGGGAAGCATGATCACACAGACAAAGCACAGGTAATGATGGCGTAAGCACCTGCCTGATGACCCATCCACCCATGAGCCGCCATTCGGACATGACGCTCAAAAAGCCTCGCACGAACGGGAGTTGGCGACAGGCGGAGGGGTCGATATAGGCGTATTGGTAAGCCGACGCCCCACTAGATGACGCTTGGATAACGATAAGGATCGGTTTGATGCTTTGTTGGCTTAAGTGATAGTTACTTCGTCGGGGGTGATTCGCCCCTTCCTGTCCTCAACAACTGAAACGCGATTCATCGATGCGCATACCTTCACGCCTCCTGGCCACCGGCCTGGCAGGCGCAGCCCTGGCCGGCAGCGCCCTGCTCCTCGCGGGCACGGCCGGTGCGGACGACACCGCCGTGTCCCGTTCGACTCCGGCCGCGAATGCGGAGGGGCAACTCCCCAGCGCAGTAGAGGACTTCTCGTATCCGGGCGCGGAGAAGATCCTCAAGGAGAAGAACCTCAAGCTGAAGCGCGGCAACGGGAAAATCGTCCTGGCCGAGTGCGACAGCGAGCCGAAGCTTCTGAAGTTCGTCGCCCGCGACCGTGCCGACTTCTGCTTCAAGGTCACCGGCAACGACGGCTACCTCTCCCTGGAAGTCCCCTCGGTCGGCGGCGTGCAGAGCAACGACTACAACACCAAGCTCAACATGACGGTCGGCGACGAGCGGAAGTCCTTCGACATCCCGAAGAACTCCTGGAAGGGCGTCGGCGAGAACGCCGATCCCGCGGGCCGTGAACATACTCTGGTCGAAATCATCACCAGCAAGTAGGAGTTGACCGCGCACGAGCACGGAACCCCGCGTTTTGGCGGGGGTCCGTGCTCGTGCTTTACGCTGCCGCTGCGGCGGCCACGAGTAAGGACGACAGCCATGCCGCACTCCGAGCCGGAACCGCGCACCACGACGGGCGCCCGCCGCCGCACCATCCTCACCGCACTCGCCACGGCGGGCACGACGGCCCCGCTCCTGTCAGCGCTTGCCGCATCACCCGCCCACGCCTCGGCGATCGGTGACCTCTACGCCTCCAACACCGAGCTCTACACCAAGCTCGCGGGCCAGGAGGGCACCGAGTTCGCCCGCCGCTACAGACGCCATGAGATGGCCGACGCGAGCCTGTCCCAGACGTACCCGTACCACCGCACGACCATCATGGCGATGCACGGCGGAGGGATCGAGACCGGCACGTCGGAGCTCTGTCTGGCGATGGCCGGCTACCACCCCGCGACCTTCGAGGTGACGCCGGCGGAGGGGCCGGTCCACGACTACTGGATGTTCGAGGGCCTGCGCTCGTCGGGCAACCGCGAACTCCACGTCACCGCCAAGAACTGCGACGACCACGTGGCCCTGTCGATGGCCTTCTCCAGCCTCAACGTCCTGAGCCTGCACGGCTGTACGGCCGCACAGGCGGGCGCGCCGGCAACCGCCCCTGAAGCCGTCGTCATCGGTGGCCGCAACGCCGCCTTCAGGCGCTACCTCACGGAGGAGCTGACGAGGGCGGGCTTCCGGACCATCGACGGCGCGACCCTTCCCGACCTCAACGGCGACCACGAGAACAATCCCTGCAACCGCACCATGCTCGGCGAAGGCGGCCAGCTGGAGCTGACCACGGAACTGCGCAACAGCATGTTCACCACCAACACCCGCGTCGGCCGCCCCACAAGCACCACCCCCGCGTTCTGGTCCTTCACCACCGCCTGCCGCACGGCCATCAGCAGGCTGGAGAGCGGGCAGCGGATTCTGTGAGGCGCCAGTAGCGAGGCCGGAACCCGGAGGCCCTGGCCGGAAGGCGGAGGGCTGGGGCTGGGGGGGCGGACGAGTCGGCCTGTACGCCGGGCAACGTCGGGGAACGCGAAGAGAAGTCCCCTGACCTGCGTGGTCCCGCTGCGCGCAGTGGAGCGTTGCACATCGGTGGCACATCCGGCGAAGCAGGGGTCACCGCAACAGCGGCACACGGGCGAACGGCAGCCATGTCGAGGCCGCCATTCCGCGAGGTCCCACGTGTGCCGTGGCACCCGCAACCCGCTCCGCCCCGTGCGGCACTTCTGGCGTTGATGCGACACCGCGTCGCCGGGTCCGCTCGGCGTGGGGCACCAAGGCGGCCTCCGGCAGCCCAGGCGGGGCCGGGATGCCGTACAGCTCCTCGAAGGAGGCCGGGGCGTTCTCCCAGTCGACTTCCAGCGCGAAGCCGTAGGTGTCCAGGGTCTCGGCGAGGGTGCCGTGCCGCATGCGCGCCTGGACGTTGCGCGGCGGTACGCCAGACGCGATCAGGACCGCGTCCATGAAGTCGCGCAGGTCCCGGAAGGTGGCCTCCTTCGGGATCATGATCCCTTTGGCGCAGGCGGCGTCCTTCGCCAGGTTGAACGCCCGGCAGAGCGCGTCCTCACGCACGGGCGTCCCGAAACGGCCCACGGTCACGAGGTCGTCGTACTCCTCGGGGCGTGGGCTCCATCCCCGCTTGTCACGGTGGCGCAGGACGTCGGTGGACGGCGGTGTCGTCCGCCGCTTCATGTGCGACACGTACTTGGCCACCAGGAAGGAGCCCATGGGGATGACGGCGTAACTGTGCTCGGTCTTCAGCGGTGCGGACTTGCCGCCCCGACGCTGCTCCTCCACCTCCAGCTTCTTCAACCGGCACTTCATGTCGCTGGTGCGCACCCCGGCGGCCTCCATGCTGCGCAGTCCTTGGAGCGCCCCGTACCAAATCAGCATCTCGAAGGTTGGGGTGATCTCCTCAGCCAGGGCGACAACCTGCTCCCAGGCCAGCCGGGCCTTCTTCCTGCGTCCCTGCGGGAGCTTGATGCCGACGACTTGATTGCCCGGCATCAGATGTCCGAAGTCCGGATCGTCCAGCGCGGCCGACAACATGGCGGACAGCGCCTTCTTCACCTGCGACCGGTGGGGGTCCGCCATCCCCATCGCCTTGAGGTCAGCGAAGAACCGCTTGTACTCGGGCCGCCGGAGTTCGGTGATCCGACGGTTGCCGAGGACTGGCACCACATGTCCACGGAGCCGGTATCCGTACGCCTCCACCGTGCCCTGCCTCGCTTCGTGCCGCCCCAGGAACGTCTCCACGTACACGGCAATCGTCGGCCCACCGGCGGGATCCCTGCGGCCGCGGTGCGGAAGGGGGTCCCGGCCCTCATCGACGGCGGCACGTTGACCACGCTGATAGGCGGCGGCCGCCCTCTTCATGTTCTCCGGGAAACTCTTGGACTGCTGTCGGCCGTCCTTGTCCCGCCACCGCGCCTGCCATCGTTTCATCCTGGTGTCCGACGGGGAGGACACCTGCGCCCCGCCCGATCCATGCCAGGTAGCCCGCGAACTCGCTGGCTCCGGTACCGACTTGGCCATCGACACGCTCGGCTTCCAGGTCGACTCCACAGCCGAGGAGCAGCTGCGCTGCATCGCCCGCGCCGGTGGCGGACGTTATGGGGCGGTGGACGATGCCGAGGACCTCGCGCGTGAGCTGCAGGATGCGTTTCAGCGTTCCTGGGCGCCGTACGCCCTGACTGGCATCGAAACAAAGGGGGCGGCGAGTTGCGCGCAGGCGCCGCTGCTGCCGCCCGGCCAGTACACCGACCGCATCAGCTTCCGCGAGGAGCGCTGGTACAAGGTGGCTCTGCGTCCCGGTCAGGCTCTGCGGTTCTCCGCCTCCGTATCGGTGCAGTCCGAGTACGAGACGCCGGCAGTGCTGCGGGTCACGGCATACAAGCCGGAGCGCCGCACCAGCATCTGGGAGCACGAGGTCTCCGTCACCCAGGACTGGTCGCATCTCATCTCCACGGGCCTGCAGTCGGATCCACTGGCCGCGGGCAGCCTGCCTCACGGTGCGCGACAAGGGCACGCGTGCGTCAAAGTGACCGGCCGCATCAACTCGGTGAAGGAGACCGAACCCATGGAGCTCGCTGTGGCCTTGGTCGGCCGCACCCGTATCGACGACGGCCTACCGACGCCCCCACCGACCACTTCAGCAACCGAAAATGCGCCGTCGAAGTCGCCGCACCCGCGTTCCGCCGAATCCGACGCGACCATCAGCGTGTCGTTCGGGGTGTGGCTTTGGGCCGTGGCCGGCGGCCTGTTCTTGGGCGTTCTCGCCCGCCTGTTCCTGAACCGCCGCATGAGAAGGCGCTTATGAGGCTCACGCGCAGCACCTCCATCGCGATCCCCGCCCGATCAGCTGTCCTGGCCGTCCTGGCCGTCCTGGCCGTCCTGGCTCCGTTGCTGCTGCCCGGCATCACGCTGATATCCACCGCCTCCGCCGCCGATCCCGACGACGTGGGGCACTCCTTCAATACCGCCACCGCCATTACCGACAACACCACCGTGCGACGCGAACTCGTCGTTGGCGACGTGCTGTTGTGGCGCATCTCCGTCGCACCCGGTCGGAAGCTGCGTGTCGAGGCCCGCGCGACCCTGCCTGTGGACTTCAGCAAGGGCCGCAGCCTGGAGAGCTTCGGCATCGCCGTCTACAACCCGGCCCGCCATGATCTGCACTGCGGCAACGACCATCCGACTGCCCTGCTCTCCTCCCTACAAGGGGTGGGCCGCACAGGAGGCGTCGTACGCACGGACTGCTCCGTCGGCGATCCGGCCGACCGCCGCGACGAGCCACTAGAACTCCACGGCAGCTACTACGTCCAGGTGGCGCTGGGCAAGGATGCGGCCGCCCGTGGCACTGCTCTGCCCATCGAAATCCGGTTCACCACCGGCGAGGGCATCGCCACCCCAGCAACTCCGCGGCCGACCGCTCCGGACACCCGAACACCATCCGATGCCAGTGCTCCGCCCACCCGGGGCGACGATCCACCCCGGCACGACGGCAGTACGGTGGACACGCCGCGGGATGAGACGGCTCCGACGGCATCAGATCCTGTGCCTGCCTGGGTGTGGCCCATCTCCCTGGCGCTCACCGTCGCGGTCCTCACCCTCATCGCGACCCATTCCCGCAAACGAGGCTCAGGGAAACGAGAGTTCGGCACTCCGATCCCCGCGTCAGCTCGGGGTGCTGTACGCCCGCCTGACAACCAGACGCGACAGATGCGCGCACCATCCACCTCGGACCAAGCAACCCGGCCTCTGCGACCCCGGTCCCACGAAGTACGGCACCGGCACGAACGAAAGACCTAACGCTGACCCGCCACCCCGTGCCCCGCTGTCAAGGGCCGCTTCGCGTGTTTGAAGATCACGGTGGCGGTGTCAGGGACGACCAGTCGCCCACATCATCCACGGTGCATGGGGCGTCGAAGTTCCCGCACGCATCCTGGCCGCTATCTGCGCCAGCCGCTCATGGACCGGCGAGCCCGAAAGTCCGAGAGCACGCCCGAGTCTGCTGGGTCGACGCTAAGAGACGGGCTCCAGGTCCAGATTTCATGGTTGCGGGCACCGGTCTCGGTTTCAGGTCCAGGTCTCACCTGTTCGACAACACCGCTCTCAGAGAGACCGCGAGACCTGGCGTCGGAGTCGACGCCGACACAGTGCGGCACGACGCCCTTCGCAGTTGGAGACGCACTCGGGTCACCCAAAGGCAAGCAGTGACGTGTTCAAGCCAGATGAACTTACAGCCGTTCGAACCCCTTAGAACGTTGTCAGTCCCATCAGTTACGGTCTGCCTCAAACACAGGATGATCAATGAGGCGATGTCAGGGGCTCGCCTCCCGGGGGAGGGTGTACGGGGATGGGCTACGTGCTGCCCGGTTGGCTGGACGAGATCCTCGACTTCATCGGGATCAACTGGCCGAACGTCGACGAGGACGACTACCGCGAGATGGCGGACGCGATGCGTGAGCTCGCGGACTCCTTCGAGGACCACGCGGGCGAGGCGCACGGGGCGGTGAGCCGCCTGTTGTCGTCCAGCGAGGGCTGGGCGGTGGACGCGCTGCAGGAGCACTGGGGCAAGGTGAAGGGCTCCCATCTGGAGCAACTGCCCGAAGTGGCCCGTCTGTTCGCGGACGCGATGGATGTCGTCGCAGATCTCATCTACGGAATGAAGGTCAAGGCCGAGATCGAACTCGGCGCCATGGCCGCCTCCGCGGGCATCTCAATCGGCTTGGCCTTCGTCACCGGCGGCCTCTCAGCTCTTCTGGGCGCGGCTCAGATCACGGCGATGCGGGAAGTGGTGCGCCGCATCATCAAGGAGGCCGCCGACCAGATCGTCGAGGAGGTCATGGCGCGGGTGACCGAGCCGGTTGCCGCCAAGCTGGAGGACATGGTCGCGGACGCGATCTTGGACCTGGCCCAGGACGCGATCAGCCCGGCAGGCGGTAGCGGAGGCGGCGAGGGCGCCTCCGGTATGAACCTGAACTCTGCCAACGGCCCCGGCGGCGGTGGCGGTGGCGGTGGCGGTACGGGCAAGATGCGCATCGACCATGTCGAATACGAGAAGGCCGCGGGCGATCTGGGCCGCATCAGTGAGACTTCGCTGACCAAGCTGAACAGCTCGTTGGATCGCGCTCATGGGGCCGGCGGCCGTACCCGCGGCAAGGACGCCTTCACCGCCCCCATCGACGGTCTGGTCGACGGTGCCACCAAGGGCATGAAGAAGGCGGTCGAAAGGGTCGTCAAGTACACCGGGGAGACCGTCCCGAAGAACGTGCGGGACACCTCCGACCGGCACAAGACCAATGAGAAGGCCAACGAGGACGCCCTGCGCAAGATCATGGGTGACCGGGACGGCAAGGAACCCGGTGCGCCAGGCAAGGGCCCCGGTGGCGGAGGCGGCGCGGCTGGACGTAAGCCGGACCTGCTCAATAAGGGCCTCAATGATCCCCGTCATCACGGCGTTGAGCCCAAGGATCGTGAGTGCAAGGAAGACCCGATCGATGTCGCCAGTGGCCAGATGCTGCTGGAACAGACGGACTTGGACCTGCCAGGGGCGCTGCCCTTGGTACTGCGGCGAACCCACCTGTCGGACTACACGTTCGGCACATGGTTCGGTCGTTCCTGGGCGTCGACGCTGGATGAGCGCATCGAGGTCGATATACGCAACAAGGCTGTGTGGGCCCGGGAAGACGGCACTCTGCTGGTCTATGACCGCCTGCCCACCCCGCAACAGCCGGAAGTCCTGCCGCTGGAAGGGCCGCGGATCCCTCTGCGCCGTGTCAGTGAATTCGGTTCGCAGGAGCAGGAGTTCGCAACGACTGATCACCGAACTGGACTGACCCGCTACTTCGCTCGCCCGGGGACAGAGGGCTGGCAGCTCTGGCTCATGGCGATCGAAGACCGGAACGGCAATCAGATCGACTTCCACCGTGCTGCTACCGGTATGCCGCTGTCCGTCACACACAGCGGCGGATATGACGTGAAGATCACCGGTGACCGCGAGCTTGGGCGCGTCACCCAGCTGGCTCTTCGCGTCGGGGAAGACCTCGGCGCATCGCAGCAGGTCATGACCTACGGCTACGTTCCCGGCACCGGTGACCTGGGCGAGGTCACCAACTCGTCCGGTCTGCCTCTTCGGTTCGAATACGACGCAGAGGGGCGCATCACTGCTTGGACTGACCGTAATGAGTCCACGTACCGCTACGTCCACGATTCCGCTGGCCGCGTGGTCCAAACGATCGGCCCAGAAGGCTATCTGTCCGGCACCTTTGTCTACGACACAGACAGCCGCACCACCCGCTGGACCGACGCGCTCGGAGCCACGACGGTCTTCCAGCTCAACGCCCGAAGCAAGATCGTCGTGGAAACGGACCCGCTCGGCAACACCACGGTCCAGTCCTACGACGACCGCGACAACCTCCTCTCCCGCACAGATCCCCTGGGACGTACCACGGCGTACGCATGGGACGACCGCGGCAACCTGACGACTGCCCAGCACCCTGACGGTTCGCGCACCACGATTACCTACAACGATTTCAACCAGCCGCTGGCGATTCGTGAGGCAGGTGGCGCACGCCTCCGCTACAGCTACGACGCACGGGGGAACCGCACAGCCGCCACCAACCCGGCGGGAATCGGAGCGCGTTACGCCTACGACGATCGAGGGCACCTCGCTGCTCTGACGAACAGTCTGGGCGAGACAGTCACCGTGAGGTGCGACCCTGCGGGCCTCCCCGTGGTGATCACGGACCCGCTCGGAGCCTCGACCCTCTACGAACGGGACGCGTTCGGCCGGCCTGTCGTGGTGACCGGACCTACGGGTGCAGCTACGCATCTGGAGTGGACGCCCGAGGGACACCTGGCCAGACGTACCGGTTCTGACGGCACCGTCGAATCCTGGACCTACGACGGCGAGGGCAATTGCACCAGTCACACCGACGCCATGGGGACTGTCTCGTCCATCGAGTACACCCACTTCGACCTGATGTCAGCTCGCACGGGACCTGACGGGGTCCGTTACGAGTTCGAACATGACGCTGAGCTGCGTCTGCGCAAGGTCACCAACCCGCAGGGACTGACCTGGAATTACGAGTACGACCCGGCTGGCCGCCTCCGTTCCGAGACAGATTTCGACGGTCATACCCTGACCTACACACACGATGCGGCCGGCCAGCTGTCATCTCGCACCACCGCCGCTGGTGCCACCTTGCATTTCGAGCGCGACGTCTTCGGCCGCACTGTCCGCAAGGACGTTGACGGTGCTGTCACGACGTACGCCTACGACAACTTCGGCCGTCTCGCCGTTGCAGCGGGGCCCGAAGTCGCCGTGGTGCTGCAGCGCGACGAAGCAGGTCGCCTCATATCGGAAACGGTCAACGACCGCACCATGACCTACGCGTACGACACCGCGGGGCGACGTACAAGCCGTACTACTCCGAGTGGCGCCGTGAGTACGTACACCTACGACTCCGTAGGGAACAGGACGGAACTCATCTCTTCCGGCCGAACGTTCACGTTCACCCACGACGAAGCCGGCAGAGAGCTCGCACGGCACATAGGTGACCACCTCACGTTCTCGAACTCATTCGACCAACTCGGACGCCTCACGACCCAACAGGTAGACACCGGAACGGGCCGCAACGTCAAACGTCGCGAATACACCTACCGGCCCGATGGACACGTCATCGGCATCGCTGACGACGCGGGAGAACGAAAGCACCTCGAGGTCGACGTAGCCGGGCGCGTGACCAACGTCCGCGGAGAGACCTGGAACGAGTCGTACGCGTACGACTCGGCAGGCAACCAGACGCACGCGTCGTGGCCGGACCACCACCTCAACGCCGGCGCCCGGGGGGAGCGCCGCTACTCAGGCACGCGTATCACGCAAGCCGGAAACATTCGTTATGAGTACGACGCCGCAGGACGCGTCACGCTACGACAAAAGACCCGCCTGTCACGCAAGCCAGATACGTGGCGCTACTTCTGGGATGCAGAGGACCGCCTCACATCAGTTGTTACCCCTGATGGCACACGATGGCGTTATGTATACGACCCAATGGGGCGACGCATCGCCAAGCAGCAGCTAGGAGCCGACGAGGAAACGGTTCTGCAAGAGACCAGGTTCACCTGGGACGGCAATACGCTCGCGGAACAGACGGCCTATATACAAGGGTCGCCAGAAACTTTGACCCTCACCTGGGACCACGACGGACAGACGCCGATTTCCCAGACTGAGAGCAAAGCCCTTGCCTCCGCACCGCAAGAGATCATCGATCAGCGGTTCTTCGCCATCGTCACCGACCTTGTCGGAACCCCCACCGAACTGGTTGACGAACACGGCCACATCGCCTGGCAGGCCCGCTCCACGCTCTGGGGAACCACCGGCTGGGCCCCATCAGCCGACGCCTACACACCTCTGCGGTTTCCTGGGCAATACTTCGACCCGGAGACGAGGCTCCACTACAACTATTTCCGGCACTACGACCCGGAAGCCGCGCGCTATCTCACACTCGACCCGCTCGGCCTCGCCCCGGCACCCAACCCTGCCGCCTACGTGCCGAACCCCTTGGCCTGGACAGACCCACTGGGGCTCTCGCCGTGCAGGAAGACCGAGCCCGACGACCCGACGTGGGACGGGCGTGTGCGGTACGGGGAGCCGGACGAACACGGCCGCCCCACAGCCATGCACGCCACCCTTGGACCGGACATGATGGGCGCCAACCCCACCGACCCCCACGGGGACCCCCCTGGCTGGGAAAAGGACAAGGGCTACAATCGCGCACACCTGCTCGGTGCACAGCTCGGCGGATCGAACTATGACCCTGCCAACTTCGTCACGATGCACGCATACGCCAATTCCCCCGTCATGCGGCATATCGAGAACCAAGTGCGTGCAGCGGTCGAAGCAGGAGAGACCATTCAATACAGCGTTACACCTGTCTATAACGGCAGTGACCCGATCCCGACAGGCGTCAAGATTGAAGCCCACGGCGCAAACGGGTTCCAGTTCACGCAGCACAAGAGCACAGGAATAGACGGATCCGGCAATGAAGCATTCATACCCAACAAGAAACGAGGAACCTAGGAGTTCCGTCTCCTTCGTTTCCCACGGGTATGTCGCGATACGCAGCACACAGAAGGAGTAGCCAGTGAACAACTCAGTCGCTCGGCTCGGTGAGCTCATCGAGCCTCCTCAGCCCCGCGAGAAGGACTGGGCTGCTGCGGAGCGAGAGCTCGGATTCCCTCTCCCTTCGGACTACAAGGAACTCATCCAGACGTACGGGGGCAGTAATTGGGATGACTACCTGTACGTTCTAGAGCCCGGGTGCCCCAACGACAACTATGACCTCATCGAGTGGGAAGACCAGCAGACCGAGGCGCTGGATGGGTTGTGGGAGTTCGAGAAGAAGCCCGCAGAGCTAGAGGATGAGGGGACGAGGGTCATTCCCTGGGCCACCACGGACAACGGTGAATGCCTCTACTGGCTAGTTCGCCCCGGGCAGCATCCGGATGAATGGACCGTCATGGTCAACGAGGCTCGTGGCGATCGGTGGGAGCACCATTCGGTAACGTGCACCCAGTTTTTGGCAGACGCCCTCACAGGTGTGATCCGCTCAAACATTCTCTCCAGCCGCTTTCCTCTCGCCACCCACGAGTTCCGCCAGCTCCAGCAGGTCTGACGTGTAACTGGCGGCGGCGACAGCAGCAGGGTGCTGTCGCCGCTTGGGGGGGGGGGGGGACGCTCCTACTGGGGCTTGTCCGGCGAGGGGATGCCTTCACGTCTCGGCGCGGCTCCGCCGGCCAACGGTGTGACGTTCAGCGGTCCGACCGCGGCGGCGAGGATGCGGGTGGCCAAGGGCAGCGGGACAGCGTTACCGACCTGTTGGGATTGGTCGTTGCCCGCCCATGGATAGTCAGCGGGGAAGCCTTGAAGTCGACCTGCCTCAGAGACAGAGAAGCGGTCGACACCATCCTCAGTCTGAACTCGACAGCGGGTGATCTTGCCGGTGACTGTGAACGCCGGCTCCGCAGAGGTCCGTCGGCCGCGGGCTCTGGGGTCTCCACCGGTGCCGTAATTGGAGACCACGACGAATGGCTCGGGACGGTCCAACACATCGCCCATGGACACCCACGGAAGTAGCGCAGAGTTGCCCTCGGTGCGGGGTATGCCTTGGCGATACCGCCGGTGCGTCGCTTGCGGGAGTTCCACCTCCCCCTGACGGCGTGCGATCAATACGGCACGGCGGCGCGTCTGCGGAACGCCGAACTCCTCTGCACGCAACACTCCTGACACCACCGAATAGCCCTCCTTAGAGAGGACTTCCCCTATCGCCTCCCAGACTGGCAAAACGGCTGGCACCTGTTCCAGCACGATCGCTTCGTAGGGGCGACGGCTATCCATGGCGGCTAGGGCCCACCGCAGCGGTTCCAGCACCAAGCCGGCGCGCTCATCGTCCAATTTGCACAGGTCCGCGGTGATGTCTTTACGATCAACCATGCGGCTCATGAGGTGCCGCACCTCATCGAGAGCGCGACGCCCGGCCCTATTTCCAGCGACGGTGTACGTCTGGGTCGGAGGGCCGCCCGCGAGAACGGTGGCAGAAGGGAAGTCGGCCGGGCCGAAGTCCCGTACGTCGCCCTCCACTGTGGCCAACCCTGCGGCCCGGCGCGTGGCACAAGCGCTCGCGTCCCATTCGATGCCGACTACCGGCAGACCTAAGCCACGTGCAGCAAGATCCAACCCACTTGGCCCGGCGAACAGATCCACGATCTCAACGTTGTCCACTCGGCCTCCTAGAAACCGCGGGTTCGGCTGGCGTCGCCGATGCCCATCCTAGAGACGTGTCGATCAACCCATGTCTTCCGATGCGGAACGGCGGCCGGCCGACGGGCTCCGTAGTGCGTCAAACAGGGCCACCGTCTCGCGTCCGGGCTTTGTGTCTAGTTCCGCCAGCGCCCGCTCCAGGAGCTGGAAGGTTCGTATCACGGCGTCGTGTTGCCCCAACTGTGCTTGTATGCGGGCGATATCCCGGTAGATCGCCTCGTTGTGGCGGTCCAGCTCTCGGGCGCGTTCCAGGAGGTCGAGCATGTGGCGGGGGTCGGCGCCGCTTGAGAGCCGGACGAGTGCGCTGAGCGCATCCAAGTACTCACGCCGCAGTGCCTCGCGGGGCGCCACCGTCCACACGGCGTCGATGTCTTCGGCGAAGTCTCCTGTGTAGAGGGCGACGACGCGTTCTAGGGCTGCGGATTTCTCCACCCTGTCGGTCGGCTGCTGGCGGGCGGCATCCACGGCCGCGCGGAACTCCCATAGGTCGACCCGGACGAGCACGCTGTCGATCCCGTACTGCGTACCGGTGCGGCGCATGATGTCCGCCCTGGACGAGGGGCACGACGTTAGGGCCCTGTTTAACCATGACCCTTCCAAGGTGTTGGGCCGTACCGCCTCGGGGACCCTCCGCCTTGAGGAGGACGATATTGGATTGCGGTACACCGTGGATTTGCCGAATACGTCTTACGCGGATGATCTGTTGGCGTCGATTCGCCGTGGCGACATCAGTCATTCGAGCTTTGGTTTTAAGGCGACTGACGCGAAGATGCATCCGCCGCAGCGGCCGGGGGAACCGCATCGGCGGGAGTTGCGGGAGGTACGTCTTTTCGACGTGTCGCCGGTGACGTATCCGGCCTATGAGGAGTCGACTGTTTCGCTGCGAAGTCTGTTGCAGAACAACGGTCTTGAGGACCCGTCAGGTCCTGGCCGGCCCGGTAGGGCTGGGGAGGTTCGCAGCCTCCGTGAAGCCTTCGAAACCAGAGGCGCAAACAGCCTCACCCTTCCGGCCGCTACAGACCTCTTGAGCGAGCTACTTCACGCCGGGGGAAACGGTGCCCGGATCTTCGGCCGCGTAATTCCCGTTGTCCCCGCACAGCGTTCCGGCGGTGCCGGTCCTGTTGCCGGTCGAGTTGCATGGGCTGGTCCCGTGCCTGTGGAAATCGTCAAGGAAGGCGAGCCCTGGAATCCCGTGACCGTTCCGATTGGTGACCACAAGTTCGGCACCATCAAGACCGGTGCCTACGTCCAGTTCTCCAGTGAAGTCCTGGAGGACGCGGAACACTTATTGGATGCCATCGACCATGCGTTCTGGGCAGGTCTAGGGCTAAAGCTGGACTCTCTTGTCCTGTCGGGTGGAACTGACGGGGCTAAATCGATGGTTGGTCTGTTGGACCGTGGCACGAAGGTAGATGCCGTTCCCGATTTGAAGGCTCTGAGTGCTGCTGTTGCGGCAGTTGAAGAAGCTGACGGGACCGCAACTCACATCGTCACCACACCGGCCGTTAAGGCGGGCCTAGTGGCCTCCCTGACCGGAAATCAGCTAGAGCACCTGCCGCCCCTCGTATCGTCTCGCATGGTTCCTACCGGTACGGCCCTGGTCCTGGACTCGGAACGGTGCCGGGCAACGCTCGCAGAGGAAATCCAAGTTGTGGCTACAGAGCGGGCCCTCTCTGCCAATGCCGACATTATCGACGCGAAGATTCGCTGCCGTGTGGGTGGTGTTGCTGTGGCGGGTGCCACCGATACCGCACTGTCCAAGTTTGTTCAGATCATCAAGAAGGGGCCGTGAGTATGACGACCACGAAGAGCGCCCCTCGTAAGCGGGCCCCAAAGAGGCTGCGGCGAATGCCGTTGGAAGGATGGCGAAGCTACTGCACGGCAGAGCTACAGCTATCGGAAACCGCCCATGTCTCCCACCTCGCTATGGAAGTTGAGGCAGGCCGTATCGAGTACGACACGGTGACGGATGAGCTTGTGGAGCATCCGAAGGGGGACGGCAACCGTGTCCCGATTCCCGGGGACGGGTGCGGCACTCACTTCCAGTTTGAGCGCTGCCCCTCTCGGGTCTACTGCGAGCAGCCGGATTGTCTCGGGTGCGGTGTGCCGGTGACGCAGGAAATGTTCAACGTCTATCAGCGTCGGTCGCCCTATACCCCTGACCGGATCTCGTCGTATGTGCCGCAACTCGTGGGCTATTGCGGAGGGGGTGCAGTCGATTGATGGACTTTGCGCCTACCGTTCGAGGGAGCAGGAAGCGTGATCCGAACAGGTTGGGTCCGAAGTACAAGGCGAAGAGGAACAAGCGGTTCGTTGACCAAATCGCTCGTCGGCGGCAGCTCAAGAGAGAACACAGTTGGTCTCGTACTCATGCGAGGTTCCGATAGGAAAAGGCCCCCACCACTGGTGGGGGCCTACGTGTTTTCTGGGGTGGCTATAGGGGGCAAGGCAACTCCGGGGCCGCTCTGTTCCGGTCGCACGTCACCAGGGCGATAGACAGGTATGTAGGGCGTTCGAGGTAGAAGCCGTGGGACACGTCGCCACCCCAACCGAGTGTTTCGGCAGCGTTGTTGACCAGTACGGCCAGGCGGGTGCTGTCCCGGTCGGTCTCGGCCGCGAAGCGTGGCGCGTACTCCGCCAGCCGCTCGCCCAACCATTCGGCCGCTTCCTTCGGCTCCCCCCACGTACCCCGGATCAGGTTCCGGGGCTTCATGAGCCAGTGGGCCGTTTCCATCGGCGGGAGGTCGCCCGTGCGGAACTCGGCGACTGCCTCGCGGTAGCGCTGGTTCAGCTTGATCCCGTCCGTGTCCTTGTCGTCTACGGGTGGTGGTGGCGGGTTGGGGTGTGGGGGTCGCCTGTGGCCTTCCTTGTCGAACTCGGTCTTTGGGCCGGTCCAGAGGTAGCCGTGATGATGAGTCAACTCACCATGTCTTCCTGTGCAGTTGGATGCAGTGGAGTCCGGCCGGCCCGGGTCGAGTGGAGGGGGACCCAGACCGGCCGGAGACAGGGGGTAGATCAGGCGGACAGACCGAACCGCGACGGGTCGATACCGGCCGCGTCCAGCTCCGCCGTCGTGTACCGAAGCGGCTCAGCGTTCGGCCGCTTCGAGTCGCCCAGCGCCCACGCGTCCGAGCCGATCTTGGCGAGCGTCACGCACGACTCGCCGTCAGGGTGGGTGTTGCCGCCGCACGCCTTCGAGAAGGAGGCGCCGTCGATGTTGAGCGCGTACAGGTCGGTCATGGGATGTGCCTTCCTGATCGTCTGAAACGGCCCAGGGCAGGGCCGTCTACCGCCCCGGCAGGGCGGAAGTCATGAGAGGGAGCGAGAGGCCGTCAGAGAGCCGCTCAGGGCCTTTCAGAGGCCACCTTGGACACCAGGACCACGCCCGGCCCGGAAGCCGAGAGAGTCCGGCCCCGGAACAGTTCCTGAATCAGCGAGCGGTTCGAGCCCATGGCGTCCGCGAGTTGGTCGCGCAACAGGTCCACCTCAGACGGCAACAGCACCATTTCCGTGTCGGCAACATGATTGCCGTTCCGCGTAATCCACATCGGGACTCGTACGTTTCCGTCGTCGTCCCGGTATGCCGTGCGGCTCGGAATCGGGTCGAGTCGCCATCCCTTGGGTTCCTGGTTGCTCGCCATGAATCCATCATCGGAGCCCAACAGAACCGATGGAAGCGCTAGTTACGTTGACGCATAAACCCTTCGGCCGTCTCTGTGAGAAAGGCCGTAGCGGCATCACCGGTCAGGGCATGCGTCCAGAAGAGATCGAACAGGTTGAGGTGTTGAGTGATATCCCGAGGGTCGCGCAGTACGACTTCCCCGGAGAACAGTTCGACCGTCACTAGCCGGTCGTCGTAGACGACAAAGATGTTCATGGGGATACCTGGGACTTCCGCCGTTTGCGGAATGATCCCTAGCTGAACGTTCGGCTTCCCATTCACCTTCGCCATATGCGCGCACTGCGCGGCCATCACTTCCGGGGCCGCACGTCGCCACCTAACGGCCTGTTCCGTCATCAGGAAGGAGAACGACCGAGAGGTGTCGTCCAGCACCTTCTGACGCTCCATACGGGCGTTCACAGCCCGCGCCACGTCCCGCGCCGGATCGCCCTCCACCGTGGGCGTCAGCGTGGCTATCGCGTAGTCCTTGACATGCAACAACCCTGTAGGGATGGCCGGTAGAAAGTGCCGCATCACCCGCGAGGAAGACTCAAGTGCCTTCAACTCCGCTTGCTTGTGATAGAGCCCTACTCGGGCATAGGCCCGCCAAGAGGCGTAATCGACGTTCGCCCGCCTAGCCAGCCTCAGTATTTCGTCGGCCACTTCCCCAGGAACATCCAACGCCTTCAGGATGCGTTCAACATCAATCACGGTCGGAAGAGCCCGACCGGTCTCAATGCGACTGATCTTTGTCTGACTCATGTTGCAGCGAAGCGCGAGGCGTTCACCGCTCAAACCAGAAGCGCGGCGGAGGCTCTTAAGAGCCCCCGCCAAATCCCTACGCTCCTGTGCCTGTGTCTCAGGTTCGATAGGCACCGAATGGCACTGCGCTTTCAAGTGCTAGGTCCCGCCATGCAACGTACTTGCCGATGTCGGGATTTTGGATCAGTTCACGATTGATCTGCGTCCCATCGGGACGGTAGTTCAAGTGCACGACCGTCGATTCGTCGAACATCCAAAAGTCTTGCTCCGGAAGTCCAAGGTTCGGCCGGTCGGTCACGTCAACTATCTGGTAGTTCTCACCGGCCGCAACGTTTCCGGGAATGCACCACTCAAACAGATAGCGGCTGTAGTCCGTGAGCGGCCGTCGCACGATCTTCGCTCGGGTCATCCTGCGTCCGGCTGTGGCGTGATCCCGAATCAGGTCATGCCATGAGGCATTGAATCCGTCGGGCATGGATTCCCCGGCGAGGAATGCGCGCACGGTCTCAGCCTCGGCGGGCATGGTGTACGTCTGGTGGACTTCCAGCCGGAATGCCGACCGCTTGAAGTTCCGGAAGTACGCCTGCCATTCGTCGCCGTCGAGGAGGACGGGGGCGTTAGAGCCATCCACGGGCACGTGCAGCCTCCTTCAAGACCTCTTCGGGGATCATCACTACGGACTCCCCTTCGGGCGTCTGGTGGGCTACGTCGTAGCCCTGTATCGCCAACATCGTCGGGTCTGGCATTTCGTACACGGTCGGGCAGTCGCCATTCCCGCATTTGTCGTCGTCATCGCTCCGGCACGGTCCGCCCGCGATCATGCGCAGTTCGTCCACTGAAAGCCCCCTCCGGCCTCGTGTGGTCAGCAACCTACGGAGCGTCTTACCCCTGCCTCAAGGGCGGCGCCCCTCTAGTCACGTACTCGCATAGACCCGTGGTGGTGAGTCAGCCGGACATGGCCTCTGAGCAGGGTCTAGGGGGCCTCGATCAGAGGGTGGGTGCATGACCAGGTGACGCCCCTCCGGGGGCCGTCTCACCGCCACACAATCGCCACAGGGTGCCCAGAATCAGCCCGGATCGGTCACCATCGGTCACCACATGACTACGGCTTCCCAAGGCGCGAAAAGGGCCCCTGACCTGGTGTTTCTCCTGGTCAGGAGCCCTTCCCTTTACGACGACGGAGCGAGCCCGCCTATACGCCGGGTTCTGTCTCCCGGGCGCCTTGCGGCGGCCGGGGAGGCGGCCATCCATCTAGGGCCCGCATTGCTGCGGGCCTCGTGCGGTCTACCCGCGGACTCGGGCGGGCAGCCCTCGAACATCCGCGCAGGGCCGCCGGTCCTTTCGGAAAGCGGCCCCTCTTGACCTTGCTCCGGGTGGGGTTTACCTAGCCGCCTGAGTCACCTCAGGCGCTGGTGGTCTCTTACACCACCGTTTCACCCTTACCGGGACCGGAGTCCCGGCGGTTTGTTTTCTGTGGCACTGTCCCGCGGGTCACCCCGGGTGGGCGTTACCCACCACCCTGCCGTGTGGAGCCCGGACGTTCCTCGGCGCGGATCCTGGGATCCGCGTCGCGGCCGCCCGGCCGGCTCGTCCGCCGTGCGGTCCATGCTACCTGCAGCGACCGGCCCCGCTCGCCGCGCACGTCACGCTTGACCTTGCCGCAGCGTCAGGGTTTCTACTGAGGCCATGCGGATCGGAGAGATCGCCGCACTCGCCGGGGTGACCTCGCGGGCAGTGCGGCACTACCACCACCTGGGGCTGCTGCCCGAACCCGAGCGGCGCTCCAACGGCTATCGCGAGTACGGCCTGCGGCACGCCGTCGAGCTCGCCCGGATCAAACGGCTGACCGAGCTGGGGCTCGGCCTCGCGGAGGTACGGGATGTGCTCGCCGACGACGCCGGGCGTGAACTCGCCGAAGTCCTGGAGGAGTTGGACGGGGATCTGGCGCGGCAGGAAGCCGCGATCCGGGAGCGGCGCGAGCGGCTGCGGGAGCTGCTGCGCCAGGCGCGCTCCGGCGAGCTGCCGCCCGAAGGGCCCGTCTCACCCGAGCTCGCCGAGCTCTTCGCGGCCTTCTCCGGCTTCACCCCGAGCGACTCCCCCATGGCCGCCAAGGACCGGGAGCACCTGGTGCTGTTCGACTCCCTGCACGACCCGGCCGGGGGCGCGGGGCCCTTCGAGGCGTTGCGGCCGCTCGCCGACGACCCCGGGTTCGTGCGGCGCGTAGAGGGTCTGTACCGGCGGCTCGACGACCTTGCCGACGCGCCCGCGGACGATCCGCGGGTCGCGGATCTCGGTGCGGCGCTCGCGGCCGTGATGCCGGACGGGATGCTGCGGCACTTCGCCGACGGCGATGCCGAGCAGAGCATGCGGGGCAGCCTCGGGGAGGCGTTTCTCGCCGACTTCACCCCCGCCCAGGCCGCAGCCGTACAGCGCATGATCGCGATCTTGACCGAGCGAGCGCAGGGGACCGGATGAAGACCGCCGCCATAACCGCCACCAGAAACGCCACCAGATCCGCCGGCCGGCTCCTCGTCCGGCTCACCGTGCTCGAACTGCGCGGATTCCACAGCCTGTTGCTGTGGCTGGGGCGGCGCCGGCACGGGCTCGCCCCGGGCGCGCACCCCGTCGCGTACACCTCGCCGCAGACCGCGATGCTGTTCGGGCTGCTGTTCGTGGCGGTCCTGGAGACGGTCGCTCTCGCGGTGCTGATCCCGTGGCCGCTCGTGCACTCGGTCGTGCTCTTCCTGGACGTCTACACGGTGCTGCAGGTGCTCGCGCTGCACGCCGCCTGTGTGACCCGGCCCCACGTGGTGGGCGCGGACGGCTCCCTGCTGATCCGCTACGGGCATCTCCTCGACCTGCGGATACCGGCCGACGCCATCAAGCACGCGCGCGTGGAGCAGCGTTTCCCGACGGGGAAGCGGATACAGCGGCACGAGGACGGGTCGCTCGACCTGCTGGTCGGTTCACAGACGAGCGTGAGCGTGGAGCTGACGGCGCCGGTCTCGTTCGTACGTCCGCTGGGGCGGCGGGAGTCGGCGTCCACGGCGGTACGATTCCACGCCGACGACCCGCGGACCCTCGTGGCCGCGCTCATGCGGGGGCGAACTGCACCTTCGCCGCCCCCGGGTCGGCCTGCGTGAGGCGGACCCGGAGCCGCTCGCCCAGCGGCAGCTTCCCCGTACCGCCCTCGATCCGGGCGACCACCGCCGGGTCCTCCAAGTGCACGGTGCCGACGGCCGGTTCGCGGTCCTTCACATCGATCACGATCGCGTCGAAGATCTCCCCGATCCGGTCCTTCAGAAGGGCCGCCTCGATGATGTCGACGCACTCGCGCTCCACCGTGTTGGCCTTGCGGGTGCCGTCGGCCATCTCCTTGGGCAGCTCGGGCAGGGCCGCGACGACCCACTCCGGCGGCTCTTCGCCCGCCACCGCCGCCAGGCAGATCTCACCGGCGTAGCGGTCGACGAGGCGGCGCAGCGGTGCCGTGCAGTGGGTGTACTCGTCGGCGACGGCGGCGTGGATCCGCGGGTCGGGCAGCTCGCCGCCGGTGAACACCGTGTAGCCCGCGCCGCGCAGCAGTGTCGTGCACTCCTGCAGGAACGCCGCGTGGTGCGGCTTGCGCGGGTCGAGGGAGCGGACCAGGTCGGCGTATGCGACGTGGTGGGGCCAGTCCACGTGCAGGGCCTTCGCGGCCCGGTGCAGCCGGCCGACCGCGCCGTCCGGGGCGGAGGGCAGGGTGCGCAGCACGCCGGTGCCGTACGTGACCATCAGGTCGGCGGCCGCCGTGCCGGTGAGCAGGGAGATCTGGGCGTTCCAGCCGTCGGCCGGGAGCGGGGCGCGGTATTCGAGCGCGTACGTGCCGTGCCGCTCGACGATCTCCTGCTCGGGGACGTTCAGGGAGATCCCGCCGCGCTCCACCTCCAGGCGCTCGCGCAGCAGGCCGATGTCCTTGAGCAGCGCGAGGGGCTCTTCCGCGGTGCCGTCGTCGATGGCCTTCTGCACACCGTCGTAGTCGAGCTTGGCGCGGCTGCGGACCAGGGCGCGCCGTACGTCGACGGAGCTCTGGCGGCCCTCCGCGTCCAGGTCGATCGTCCAGAGCAGGGCGGGCGCGTCCTGGTCGGGCAACAGGCTCGCGGCGCCCTCGGAGAGCAGCGTGGGGTGCAGCGGAACCTTGTCGTCCGGAAAGTAGAGCGTCGTCACGCGCGCGTGCGCCTCTTTGTCGAGGGCGCCGCCGGGCGTGACGAACGCGGCGACATCGGCGATGGCGTACTGGACGCGGAAGCCGCCGCCCTCCCTGCGGGACAGATACATCGCCTGGTCCAGGTCCGTGGACGTGGGCGGGTCGATGGTGAAGAAGGGGATGTCCGTCGCGTCGTGCTCCGGGAGGCGGGGATTCCGGGCGGCCTGTTCCGCCTCGGCGAGCACCTCGGGCGGGAAGTCCTGCGGGACTTCGAGGTTCACACGCAGTTCGCGCAGGGCGGCGCGCAGGGGAGTCGCCTCCGCTGCGGTCGGGACGTACATATGGCGGCGCGGCATGTTTGTGAGGGTATTTCGGATCGGCCGTCGGCGGTGGCCCGGCCTTCGGCCGTTACCCTGCAGCGGGGGCCGCACCCCCACACGTACCGCCGTAAAAGGAGAACCCGTCGTGCTCGTGCTGTTGCCGCCGTCCGAGGGAAAGGCCGCCTCCGGCCGGGGGGCGCCGCTGAAGGTCGAGGGGCTCTCGCTGCCCGGTCTCACCGAGGCGCGCCAGGCCGTGCTCGACGAGCTGGTGGAACTGTGCGCCGGGGACGAGGGCAAGGCGCGTGAGGTGCTCGGCCTGAGCGAGGGGCTGCGCGGCGAGGTCGCCAAGAACACCGAGCTGCGCACGGCGGGCGCGCGGCCCGCCGGGGAGATCTACACCGGTGTGCTGTACGACGCTCTCGGTCTCGCCACGCTTGAGCCCGCCGCGAAGAAGCGGGCCGCGAAGTCGCTGCTCGTGTTCTCCGGCCTCTGGGGCGCCGTGCGCGTCACCGACCGCATCCCCTCCTACCGCTGCTCGATGGGCGTGAAGCTGCCGGGGCTCGGCGCCCTGAACGCGTACTGGCGCGCGCCCATGGCGGAGGTCATGCCGCAGGCCGCCGGTGACGGGCTCGTGCTCGACCTGCGCTCGTCCGCGTACGCGAGCGCCTGGAAGCCGAAGGGCGAGGTGGTGGGCCGCACCGCGACGGTGCGGGTGCTGCAGTCCCAGATGGTGAACGGCGTGGAGAAGCGGTCCGTGGTCAGTCACTTCAACAAGGCGACCAAGGGGCGGATCGTGCGGGATCTGCTGCAGACGGGCGCCGCACCGGCGGACCCGGATGAACTCGTGGGCGTGCTGCGGGATCTCGGGTACGCGGTGGAGGCGGAGGCGCCCGCGAAGGCCGGGAAGGCCTGGCAGCTGGATGTGATCGTGACGGAGATCCACTGACGGCCTCCCCGGCCGTTGCAGCATGCGCAATGGTCTTTGCGCATGCTGCAGATGGCGGGGCAGGATGGGGCCATGACTTCGCGCTCCGTGCTTGATCTCGCCCCCGTCGTACCCGTCGTCGTCGTGGAGGACGCCGCCGACGCGGTGCCGCTCGCGCGGGCGCTCGTGGCGGGCGGTCTGCCCGCGATCGAGGTGACGCTACGGACGCCCGCCGCCCTCGACGCCATCCGCGCCATCGCCGCCGAGGTGCCGGACGCCGTGGTCGGCGCGGGCACCGTGATCTCCGCGCAGAACGTAAGGGACGCCGTCGACGCCGGCTCCCGCTTCCTGGTCAGCCCGGGGTGGACGGACGCACTGCTCGACGCGATGCGGGCCTCCGGTGTGCCGTTCCTGCCGGGGGTTTCCACCACGTCCGAGGTGGTGGCGCTGCTCGAACGCGGCGTGACCGAGATGAAGTTCTTCCCCGCCGAGGCCGCCGGCGGCACCGCCTATCTGAAGTCGCTCGGCGGTCCGCTCCCCCAGGCCCGGTTCTGCCCGACCGGCGGCATCACCCCGGCCTCCGCGCCCTCGTACCTCGCGCTGAAGAACGTCGGCTGCGTGGGCGGGAGTTGGATGCTGCCCGCCGATGCCGTCGCCGCCAAGGACTGGGCCCGGGTCGAGTCCCTGGCCCGCACGGCGGCCGGCCTGAAGGACACCTCGGCGCAGGTGTGAGGTGACGTCAGCGCAGGTGTGAGGTGACGTCAGCGCAGGTGTGAGGTGTCGTTGAGCAGCCGCAGCGACGCGTTGCCGTCGGCGTAGTACGCGATCGCCGAGACCGACGCGGCCGAGAGTTCCATCCGGAACAGGGACTCGGGCGGGGCGCCGAGGGCCAGACGGACCAGCGTCTTGACCGGGGTGACATGCGTGACGAGGAGCACCGTGCGGCCCGCGTAGCGCGCGAGCAGCTTGTCGCGGGCCGCCGAGACCCGCTCGGTGACCTGCTCGAAGGACTCCCCGCCCGGCGGCGCCGCCTGTTCGGAGCCGAGCCACGCGGTCAGTTCGTCCGGGTACCGCTCCCTGGCCTCGGCGAAGGTCAGACCCTCCCAGGCCCCGAAGTCCGTTTCGCGCAGGCCCTCTTCGATGTGTACGTCGAGGCCGACGCGGGCGGCGACGGTCTCCGCCGTCTCGCGGCAGCGGCGCAGCGGGGAGCTCACGATGTCCTGGACGGTGCCGCGGGCGGCCAGGGCCGCGGCCACCGCCTCCGCCTGGCGGCGGCCCGCCGCCGACAGCTCGGGGTCGGAGCCGCCGCTCCCGGAGAACCGCTTCTCGGGGGTCAGCGCGGTCTCGCCGTGGCGCAGCAGCACGAAGGTGGCGGGGGTGCCGAGATCGGCGGGGGCGGCCACGGCGGTGGCCGGGAGCTGGGGGGCGTCCTCGGTCTTCGGCTCCGATTCCGGCTCCGGCTCCGGCTCGGAGGTGCCCAGGGAACGGCCGAGCCCCGTACCGGCGGCCGCGTCGCCCCCCGTGAGACTGCGGGCCGCGCGGGCGTCCTGGGCGTCGAGCTGTGCCGTGGACAGGGACGGCGACCACTGTTCGCCGCGCTTGCCCGCGTCCATCGCCTCGTTGGCGAGCCGGTCCGCGTGCTTGTTCTCCGCGCGCGGGATCCACTCGTACGTCACCCGGGACACGGGAAACGCCGAACGGGCCCGAGCGGCAAGGGGTTTCATGTCCGGGTGCTTGATCTGCCAGCGGCCCGACATCTGCTCGACGACGAGCTTGGAGTCCATACGGACGGCCACCGAGGCGTCCGGGTCCAGTTGCCGCGCGGCCGTCAGACCGGCCACCAGGCCCTTGTACTCGGCGACGTTGTTGGTCGCCACGCCGATGTACTCGGCCGCCTCGGCCAGGACCTCGCCGCTCTCCGCGTCGATCACCACCGCGCCGTAGCCCGCGGGCCCCGGGTTGCCCCGGGAGCCGCCGTCGGCCTCGACGATGAACTGCCGGCCCACGCTCATTACAGGCCGGACTCCGAGGTGCGCACCAGGATGCGGCGGCAGTTCTCGCAGCGCAGGACCGTGTCGGGGGCCGCGGCCTTGACCTCGTTCACCTCGGTGATGTTGAGCTCCAGGCGGCAGCCCTCGCAGCGGCGCTGGTAGAGACGGGCCGCGCCGACACCGCCCTGCTGCTCGCGCAGCTTGTCGTAGAGCTTCAGGAGGTCGGCGGGGACCGAACCGGCCACGACCTCGCGCTCCTTGGTGACCGTGGCGGCCTCGCCGTCGATCTCCTCGAAGGCCGCGCCCCGGCGGGCCGTGGCGTCATCGATCTTGGACTGCACCGAGGAGACACGTTCCGTCAGCTCGGCGACGCGCTCCTGCGCGGACTCGCGGCGCTCCATCACCTCGAGGACGACGTCCTCCAGGTCACCCTGGCGCTTGGCGAGCGAGGCGATCTCGCGCTGCAGGTTCTCCAGGTCCTTGGGCGAGGTGATCGCGCCGGAGTCCAGGCGCTGCTGGTCGCGGGTGGCGCGCTGGCGCACCTGGTCCACGTCCTGCTCGGCCTTGGTCTGCTCGCGGGCGCAGTCGCTCTCCTCGGTCTGCGCGGCCACGAGCAGGTCGCGCAGCTGCGTGAGGTCCTTGGTCAGCGACTCGATCTCGGCGTGCTCCGGCAGGGCCTTGCGCTTGTGCGCCAGCTGCTGCAGGCGTACGTCGAGTGCCTGGACGTCGAGGAGTCGGATCTGGTCGGCGGGCGCGGCGTTCAGTTGGGGGCTCCTGCTGTCGTAGTTGAGGCCGCGTGGGCGGTCCAGGGGTCGGTGACCGTCTTCGAGACATGGACCCGCAGGTCCCATCCGTGACGGTCGGAAATCTCATCGAGCTGGGCTGCCGCCAGCTCACACCACGGCCACTCGGTGGCCCAGTGCGCGGCGTCGACGAGGCCGAGCGGTGAGCCCTGGGTCGCCTCGGAGACGGGGTGGTGGCGCAGATCGGCGGTCAGGAAGGCGTCGGCCCCGGTGGCGCGTACCGCGTCGAAGAGGCTGTCGCCCGAGCCGCCGCTCACCGCGACCGTGCGCACCAGGGCGTCCGGGTTCCCGGCGACGCGGATGCCCTGCGCGGTGGCGGGCAGCCGCTTGGCGGCGTGTTCGGCGAAGTCCCGCAGCGTCAGCGGGTGGTCGAGCTCGCAGACCCGGCCGAGGCCACGGCGGCCCGACGGGTCCGAGTCGTCCGGTACGAGGGGGCGTACGACCCGCAGGTCGAGCGCGCCCGCGAGGGCGTCGGAGACTCCGGGGTCCGCGGTGTCGGCGTTGGTGTGCGCGACGTGCAGCGCGATGTCGTTCTTGATCAGGTCGTGCACGACCCGGCCCTTGAAGTGACCGGCCGCGACCGTGGTCGTACCGCGCAGGTAGAGCGGGTGGTGGGTGACGAGGAGGTCGGCGCCGAGCCGCACCGCCTCGTCGACGATCTCCTGCACCGGGTCGACGGCGAACAGTACGCGGCTGACCTCGGCGTCCGGATAACCGGCGACCGTGCCGACCGCGTCCCACTGCTCGGCCCGCTCGGGGGGCCACAGGGCGTCGAGCTCGGCGATGACATCAGACAGACGGGGCACGGGGAAAGGCTACCTTCCCCCGCGCCCCGGTCACCTTGCCGCTACCGGCCGTTACCCGGCGATCACTTGGCGGGCGATCCCCCGGCCGCCGCGGATCACTTGGCCAGACGGCCGCGCAGATCGTCCAGGACCCGGTCCGCCGCCGTCACACCGAGGCCCAGGTACCAGGTCTCGTCCGGGACGTTCTCGGCCTGGCCCTTCTTGACGGCGCCGAGCTTCTTCCACAGGGGGTTGCCCTCGGCGGTCGCGCGCTCCGTCTTCTTCGGGTCGCCGTAGACGCCGGTGAAGATCCAGTCGGCGTCGGCCTCGTCGATCTTCTCCGGGCTGATCTCCGTGGCGAGATCCTCGATCTGCTGGTTCTTGGGCCGCTGGACGCCGACGTCCTCAAGGATGGTGCCGATGAAGGAGGCCTTCGCGTACAGCCGGATCATGCCGGGCATGTAGCGCAGCATCGTGACGGTGGGCCTCTTCTCGCCGAGGTCGTCGCCGAGCCGCTGCGCCTTCTTCTCGTACGCGGCCAGGTGCTCCTTCGCCGTGGCCTGCTCGTCGAGCGCGGCGGCGTTGAGGAGGTAGTTCTCCTTCCACGTGAAGCCGGGGCGGATGGAGAACACGGTCGGCGCGATCTTGGCGAGCTGCGGGTACATCTTCGCGGCGCGCAGCTCGCTGCCGAGGATCAGATCGGGCTTGAGGGCCGCGATCGCCTCCAGGTTGAGAGCGTTGATCGTGCCGACGTCCTTCGGGCTGCCCGCGTCCTTCTTGAGGTAGCCGGGTATGCCGTCGTCGCCCTCGGTGGGCGCGTAGCCGACGGGCTTGACGCCGAGCGAGACGACGTTGTCGAGCTCGCCGACGTCCAGGACGACGACCCGCTTGGGCTTGGCCTTGATCTCGGTCTTGCCCAGGGCGTGCTCGACGGTGCGCGGGAACTCGCCGGGCTTGGCGCTCGTGCCCATCTTCGCCGTGTCCGCGGCGGCCTTGGCGAAGTCCTCGCCGCCCTGGGCCACCGACTTGCTGCCGCTGCCGTTGCCGGACTTGCCCGAGCCCGAGCCCGAGCCAGAACCGGCGTCACCGCTCGAGCAGGCCGACATCGAGAGGGCGGCGGCGACGGCGAGAGCGACGGCTGCGGTACTGCGGCGTCGTAGGGACATCAGTGCTCCAGGGTGGCTGTGCGCAGGTGCGGTGGCCGAGTGGCCGCACTCAGATGCGGTGACCGAGGGGCCATCTCAGGTTAGGTGGCCCTTACCTTAAGGCACGTCCCGGTCAGCACGTTCAGCACAGCCACCACGCCTTCCTCAGGCGAATCGGGGCATGGCCACCCTTATGTGTGAAGTGAGCGGCCGCCCGTGCCACGGCAGCGCGTGCGAAAACTAGCTTCGTCGCCGGAGGTGACCGATCGATGACGGCCTGTGCCACTGAGACCGCTACCGAGACGGGGACGGGGACCGCGCCCCGGGACGACGAGAACGACGAGACAGAGAGCGCGCGTCAGGACGAGGCCCGCGAGACCGGCGAGGCCCACGAAGCCCACGAAGCCCACGAGGTCAGCGGGGCCCGTGACGCCCGCGAGGCCCGTGATGCCCGTGACTCTCACGAAGCCCATGAGGGAGCCGGTGAGCGTGAGGCGCTCCGTGAGGTCGAGGCCGAGGCCCGGGTGACCGATGCCGCTCCGGGTGCTGCGCCGCTGCGGCCCAGGTTCACGATCAGCGCGGACGGCTCCTACGCCGCGCGGCTCGCGCCGCACGGTGACAGCGGTGACGTCTGGTTCCCGGAGCGCTGGACCCTGGACGGCCCCGAGCCCTACGCGGTACCGCTGCCCGTGGACCAGCCCGAAGAGCCCGACGCGGACGTGCTGCCGATGGCCGACGGGCGCGTGCTCATCCACCGGGCCGCCGCCGGACGGCAGTTGTTCTCGCTGCTCTACCCGACCGGCCCCGGCACCGGTGAACTGCCGCTCGGCGCCGTGGAATGCGAGTCCCTCAGCCTGCTGCCGCCGTCGCCGGACGGCTCCTGCGCGTACGCCGTCGCCGTGGGCCGCCACTCCAGTTCCGTATGGCTGGTGGCGGGCGGGGCCTTCGGTCCCGAACATGTCGCGGAAGTGCCGGGGCGCTGTTCCGGCGGGGTGTGGCTGGACCGCGCGGGCCGGCTGCTCGCCCTCGACCAGGAGTGGGACGGGCGTACGAAGACCGTCGCCGTCGACCTGGAGCGCGGCGGTGAGGTCTCACCGCTCCTGCAGATCGGCGAGGACAGCGACGACCGGCTGCTGCTCGCCGACCCGGGCAGCGGACTGATCCTGGTCCGCTCCGACGCGCCGGGCCACGACCGGCTCGGCTGGGGTGTGCTCGGCTCCACACTGCCGGTGCGCTTTCCCGAGTGTCTGCGCCTCCCGGACTGCGCGGTGACGCCGTTCGCCATACAGCCGGGGCAGGTCCTGATGCCGGAGCACTGCGCGGTGGCGCTGCGCATCGACGGCGCCGCGGGCACCTGGCTCGGCCTGTGGCGGCCCATGGAACGACAGATCCAGCACCTCGCCGCGCCCGAGGGCTGGCTGGCCGGGGCGGGCCTGTGGACACCCGACGGGATCCTTCAACTCCCTTACTCCACCGCCTCGGTGCCGTGCGGCGTGGCCCGGGTGCAGGCGCCCGCGCCGGTGGTCCGCGAGGCTCCCGCGGAACCCGCGGTGGCGGCGGCGCCACGGCCTGTTCCGCTGCAGCAGGCGCCGCTCACGGGGAGGGTCGCAGGGCTGGTCGCCGGACGGGGTGCAGGGCCGGTCGCCGGACGGGGCGCAGGGCCGGTCGCCGGACGGGGCGCAGGGCCGGTCGCCGGACGAGGCGCAGGGCCGGTCGCCGGACGGGGTGCAGGGCCGGTCGCGGGCGGCTCGGAAGGCACCCGAGGAGGCGGTTAGACTCGCCCGGCTGTCCTTTGACGATCTTCTTACGGGGTGACGTTTTCCCATGACTCAGAACAGCAACGTGCCGACCGAGCCGGACACGCCCCAGGCGGCGCCCGAGCAGGCGGGCCACGGCAAGCACCGCGGTCCCGTCGCCGTTCAGGAGGACGCAGCGGCGCCGCGTGGCCGGCACCGCAAGCCGTCCCAGGAGACGCGGTCGGAAGCGGCGTAGCCGCTGGTGCGTGAGCGAGGGCCCGTGCCGCCTGTCAGCAGGCGGCACGGGCCCTCGTCGGCAGGTGAACCCTGCGCAGCCCTTCTCAGCCCTACTCAGTTCTCCTCAGCCCTACTCAGTCCTACTCAGTTCTCCTCAGTCCTTCTCAGGTCAGCCCTTCTTCAGACCCAGGACCTCTGCCGCCGCGAAGGTCTCGTTCGCCGGCCGGTCCTCGTAGTACGGGGAGATCAGCTCGTCCAGCTCCTCGTACGAGAAGACCTCCTTGGCCGTGTCGAACTTGGCCGCCACCTTGGGGCGCTCCACGACCGCCACCATTCCGCCGTGCACCACGAGCAGCTGGCCGTTGACCTTCGCCGCGGCCGGGCCCGCCAGATAGCCGACGAGCGGGGCGACATGCTCGGGCGCCAGCGGGTCGAGCTCATCGCCCGACGGCTCGCCGAATCCGGCGAAGACGTCCTCGGTCATACGGGTGCGGGCGCGCGGGCAGATCGCGTTCGCCGTCACGCCGTACTTGCCGAGGGCGAGCGCCGATGACGTGGTCAGACCCACGATGCCGCCCTTCGCGGCCGCGTAGTTGGGCTGGCCCGCGGAGCCCGCGAGGAACGCCTCGGACGAGGTGTTGATCACCCGGCCGTAGACCGGGCCGCCCGCTTCCTTGGAGCGTGCCCGCCAGTGCACGGACGCGAAGTGGGTGGTGTTGAAGTGGCCCTTGAGATGGACCCGTATCACCGAGTCCCACTCGTCCTCGCTCATGGAGAAGATCATCCGGTCCCGCAGAATGCCCGCGTTGTTGACCAGGATGTCGAGCTTTCCATAGCGGTCGACCGCCAACTGCACCAGTTCGCGGGCCTGTTCATGGTCCGCCACATCGCCCAGGTGCGCGACCGCCTGGCCGCCGGCGGCCCGGATCTCGGCGGCGACCTCCTCGGCGGGCGTGGCCGATGCCGCGCCCGAGCCGTCCCGGCCCGGCTGCCCGAAGTCGTTGACGACGACGCTCGCGCCGAGCCGGGCGAGTTCGAGTGCCTCGGCCCGGCCGAGGCCACGGCCCGCGCCGGTGACGATCGCGGACAGGCCCGCAAGTGGCTGTGACATCAAAGTCCTTTCCTTTGAGCCCGGTTGGGCCGGATGCGTATCCCGGCTCGGATGCCGGATCAGATCTCGATGCAGGTGCGCAGCGCCACGCCCGTCCGCATCTGGTCCAGGGCTTCGTTGATCTCGCCCAGCGGCACCCGGTGCGTGATGAGGCCTTCGAGGTCGATCCGGCCCGCGCGCCACAGGGCGATGGAACGCTCGTACGACGTGAGGACATCGCCGCCGCCGTACATGGACGGCAGGATCCTCTTCTCGTCGAAGAACAGCTCGAACATATTGATCTGCAGGAAGTCGTCCAGGGCGCCCGCGCCGACCACGCACAGGGTGCCGCCGCGGCGGGTCGTCTCGTACGCCGTGCGCGCGGTGGCCGACTTGCCGACGACCTCGAAGACATAGTCGAAGCCCTCGCCCGCGGTGAGGCGCTGCTTGGCGTCATCGAGTGCGTCGGGGGCGACGGCTTCCGTGGCGCCGAACTTCAGGGCCGCCTCACGGCGCGAGGCCACCGGGTCGACGGCCACGATCTGTGCCGCGCCCTTGAGCCGCGCACCCTGGATCGCGGAGATACCGACACCGCCGCAGCCGATCACCGCGACCGAGGAACCGGCCCGCACATCGGCGGTGTTGACGGCCGCGCCGAGTCCGGTCGTCACCCCGCAGCCGATGAGCGCGGCGATGTCGAAGGGCACGTCGTCCGGGATCGGCACGGCGCACTTGGCGTCCACGACGACCTCTTCGGCGAAGGTGCCGGTGCCCGCGAAGCCGAAGACATCGCCGGTGGGGCGCTTGAAGTTGGGGACGCCCGCGTTCATGAACCCGGCCAGGCACAGCTGGGTCTGGCCGCGCTTGCAGGCGGGGCACTCGCCGCACGCGGGCAGCCAGCACACCAGGACGCGGTCGCCGGCCTTGACGTTCGTCACGCCGTCGCCGACGTCGACGACTTCGCCCGCGCCCTCGTGGCCCGGGATGAACGGGCCGGGCTGCGGCAGCACACCGCTCATCGCGGAGAGGTCCGAGTGGCACAGGCCGGTGGCCCGTACCCGGATCTTGACCTTGCCGGGCCCGAAGCCCACCGTCTCGATGTCGTCGAGGACTTCGAGCTTCTCCTGGCCTATCTCGTGCAGCACGGCTGCGCGCATGGTGCGGCTCCTCTCGTACGTACAGGCCGTTGTGCTTGTCGCTTGGCTACCGTCAGTTGTGCTCGACCACGGTGTCCGCGAGTACCGGCGCGTCGTCCCGCTCCACGGCGCTGACCGCCACCTGGACCCGGCCCTCCGTGCGCCACATGCGAAGGCGCAGCGTCTCGCCGGGGAAGACGACGCCCGCGAACCGTGTCGTGTACGAGCGCACCCGTGACACATCCCCGTCGAGAACCGTGTCGACGACCGCCTTCAGGGTCATGCCGTAGGTGCACAGGCCGTGCAGGATCGGCTTGTCGAAACCGGCGAGCTTGGCGAACTCGGGGTCGGCGTGCAGCGGGTTCCAGTCGCCGGAGAGGCGATAGAGGAGCGCCTGGTCCTCGCGGATGGTCCGCTCCTCGACCTTGTCGGGTGCGCGGTCCGGCAGTTCGGTCCTGGCCGACGGGCCGCGCTCGCCGCCGAAGCCGCCCTCGCCGCGCACGAAGATCTGGGTGTCACAGGTCCACAACGGACCCTCTTCGTCGGTCACTTCGGACCGCATCACGATCACCGCGGCCTTGCCCTTGTCGTACACGGCCGGGATCGTCGAGCTCTGCACCGCCTTGCCCTTCACGGGGATCGGCCGGTGCAGGGTCACCGTCTGGCCGCCGTGCAGGACATGCGCGAGGTTGACGTCGATACCGGGCGCCGAGAGGCCTCCGGCCACGGCCATTCCGCCGCCCGCGACGGTCGCGAAGCTCGGCAGCACATGCAGCTTGGACTCCAGGGTGTAGCGCAGCTCGCCGGGGTCGGTGGCGGGTATGCCGGCGCCGAGACCGAGGTGGTAGAGCTGGATGTCCTTGTGGTCCCAGGAGATGTCGGTGCTGCGGGGCTCGGCGGCTACGGCCTTGGCGGCATCAATGGGCATAGGGACGCGGCTCCTTGTGGGTACAGGCTGCATGCACAGGTCTGCATGCACAGGGAAGACCTCGGTGCGGCCGTCCGCACCGTCGGCCGCACCGAGGTCGTCTGGGACCGGCCGAACCGCCCGTTCTAGAACGCGTTCTAGCCGGTGGTCACCATGTATAACGCAGCCCTTCTGTGTTGTGAAGACTCCCGGGTCAAGACTCCTGACGCAATGTCAGATCTGGTGCCGGGTGGCCTTCCCGCCCGCACGGGCCTCCACCTCCCGGCCATGACATTTGTCCTGTTCAACTCCCGACACTCGACTCTGCCGAGACGGCGGCCGCTCTTCGTACGGTCGGCCCATGACGACCGGCCCTGACGGCGGGGCCCGGCCACCGCCGTCTCGTACTGTCGGGCGGCGAGCACCCTGTGACCACGGCTCACCCGGAGGGCATCCCATGGCGGCGATCGACGAACGGCGGAAGTGCGCGGAGGAGGCCCGCCCCGGCCCCCGCACCGCTTACGCCTTTCTGCCCTGGCTGCTGCTCGGTATGGGCGCCTTCTCCAATATCGTCAAGGGCGAGACGCCCAACCCGTGGATCGGCGGCATCGGCCTCCTCACCTTCAACTCCCTCTACATCTCGGTGGTGTTCCGGGCCTTCGACCCGAGCCGCAGACACCGGCCCGCCACCTACGCGGCGCTCGGCGGCATGGCCGTCGTCACCTATGGACTCGGAGCCATCTACGGCGGGTCCTGGCTCGCCCTCTTTCCTCTCCTCTCCCTCGCCTGCGGTACGGTCCTGCGCGGCCGTCGCCTCGCCTGGACCCTCTTCACCATCGCCGGGTCGGCCGCCGCGATCTCGGTGTGGCGCGACCTCGCGGTGTGGACCGCGGTCACCAACGCATACGGCGCGCTGCTCTCCGGCATGGTCACCGCTGCCCTGATCACCCTCTCCGAGAAGATCCTTGAACTCCGCGAGACGCGGCAGGAGTTGGCGCGTACCGCCGTGGAAAAGGAACGCCTTCGCTTCTCCCGCGATCTGCACGACCTCCTCGGCCACACCCTGTCCGTGATCGTCGTGAAGTCGGAGGCCGCCCGCCGGCTCGCCTCGCGCGACCTGGGCGCCGCCCTCGCCCAGGTCCATGACATCGAGTCCGTGGGACGCCAGGCCCTGAACGAGATCCGCGAGGCGGTCACCGGCTACCGCGACGGCAGCCTCGCCACCGAACTCGACCGGGCACGCGACGCGTTGACCGCCGCCGGGATCGAGCCGGTGGTACGGCAGTCGGGACCGCCGCTCGCCCCGGAGACCGCGGCCCTGCTCGGCTGGGTCGTCCGTGAATCCGTCACCAATGTGGTCCGCCACTCCGGCGCCGCCCACTGCGAACTGGACGTCACCGGAACCCCCGACCTGGTCCGCCTCCGCGTCACCGACGACGGCCCGGGCACCGGGGCCCTTGCCCGAGCCGGTACGCGCACCGATACGTGGGGCGGCACAGGGCCCGGCCCCCGGGCAGCCCCCCAGGCCGGGAGCGGCCTCGGCCTCCAGGGTCTCGCCGAACGGCTCGCGGCAGCCGGGGGCACCCTCTCCTTCGGTCCCCGGGACCCGCTCGGCTTCCAGGTGACCGCGCAGATCCCCGTGGGCCCCGGGGGCTCGGGCGGCGGGACGGGGGACTCCGGTTCGCTACGCCCAGCCGGTTCGGAGTGATCGCCGCCCCGCCCGGCCGGGGCCGCCGCGGCGCCAAACTCCTCCCCTCTCCGTAAGCCAAACTCCTCCCCTCTCCGTAATCTGACCCCTATGGACGAGATGCCCCAGGACCACCGCCCCACGAAGTGCGTGCGGGTGCTGCTTGCCGAGGATCAGGGCATGATGCGCGGCGCCCTGGCCCTGCTGCTCGGTATGGAACGGGACATCGAGGTGGTCGCCCAGGTCGGCGCGGGCGACCAGGTGGTGGACGCGGCCCTCTCCGCCCACCCCGATGTGGCGCTGCTCGACATCGAACTGCCGGGCCGCAGCGGCCTGGACGCCGCGGAAGAGCTGCGCACGGAGTGCCCCGACTGCAAGGTCCTCATCCTCACCACCTTCGGCCGCCCCGGCTATCTGCGTCGGGCCATGGACGCGGGCGCCGCCGGTTTCCTCGTCAAGGACGGGCCCGTGGAGGAACTCGCCGAGGCGATCCGGCAGGTCCTGCGCGGTGAGACGGTCGTCGACCCGGCACTCGCGGCCGCCGCCCTGAGCGCCGGCCCGAACCCGCTGACCGACCGCGAGTGCGATGTCCTGAAGGCTTCCGTCGACGGTGCGACGGTCGCCGATATCGCGGGGAAGCTGCATCTGTCGGAGTCGACCGTGCGCAACTATCTGTCCTCGGCGATCGGCAAGACGGGCACCCGCAACCGCATGGAAGCCGTGCGGGAGGCCCGCGGGCAGGGGTGGCTCTGAGGCCCGCCCGGACCACCCGGACCACCGGGGCCACCCGGACCGCCGCGCCTCACTGGCCCGCGACCGTCCTCGACTTCCCGTCCTGTCCGTACACCCTTATGCCCAGGGGCTTCTCCGAGGAGGCCGGGGAGTCGTCCCGGTCCTGCAGGAACCAGCGCTTTCCGGTTCCGGGCACCTTGAACAGCTCGGGCTCCGACGTGCTGTCCTCGTACTCGAACGCGACGCTCTTGACGCCCGGGCCGACCTGCCCGACGGTCAGCCGTGACCCCTTGAGCGTGAACTCGCTGGACTCATACCCCATGGGGTCCGGGTTCTTGTCCACGAGACCGAAGCTCACCAGCTCGCGCCTGCCCGTGGCCGGGTCGACGACGACGACCGAGGACCAGGCCCTTTCCAGGAGGGGCGCCTTGTCGTTCTTGCGCTCGTCCCACACGCCGTAATCGACCATGCGGTCCTTCTGGCGGGCCGCCTCCGTCCGGCTCAGGGGAGCGCCCCAGACCTCCACGGAGACATACGCCTTGATGGAGCCCCCCTTGTCGAAGAGCTCGGCGAGCTGGACGCGCGCCGGGCTGTAGACATTCCGCTCGTCCGGGCTCAGGCGCTTGTCCGCGACATGTGTCTGGTCGCGTCCGTCCACCACGGCGATGGCGATCGACCCCGTGGAACCCGCGAGCACCAGGGCCGTGGCCGCGCCGGCCAGCCAGCGGCGGGCCTTGCGGCGCTTTCCGCCGCGCATCACCGCCTGGCAGGGTGCGGCGCCCGGCTCGATCCCGTCGGCCGCGTCCGCAAGCAGCAGCGCCACGTCCGCGTGCGACATCTCCCGCTCTGCGCCCATCACTTCCGCCCTCCGCTCGTCACTGTGGCAGCGAGGCCGGGGATCGCCCGGAGTTTCGCGATGCCCTTCGCCGCATTGCTCTTGACCGACCCGACGGAGCAGCCCATGGTCTCGGCCGTCTGGGTCTCCGTGAGGTCCTCCCAGTACCGCAGGACGACTGCTTCCCGCTGTCTTGCCGGGAGTTGGGCCAGGGCCCGCATCAGCACGGAGCGGTCCTCCGCCTGCGCCATGCGGTCACCGCGCTCGGCGACTTCGGGCACCGGCGAGGCGTCCCGGACCGACAGGATCTCCTTGAGCTTCCTGCGGTGGCGCCGCGCATGGGTGTTGACCATGATGCGGCGGACATACGCGTCCGGATCGCCGGCGGCGCTCACCTTGCGCCAGGACACATAGGCACGCTCCAACGAGGACTGCACCAAGTCCTCGGCGGCGTGCCGATCTCCCGTGAGCAGGAAGGCCGTACGCATCAGCCGCGGCCAGCGGCTGTTCACAAAGCCCTGGAACTCATCGTCCAGAGCCTGCTTTCGCTCCCCCATGAATACCTCCTTGCTTCATAGAGTCCATGGGGGACCGAAACCGTTGCCTCAGTTCTTCTCAGCCGGCTCCGAAGCCGCTCGCGGCATCCACAGCAGCATCACCACGACCCCCGCGAGCAGGATGAACCCACTCGTGCGGAACGCCGCCGCGTACCCCTCGGTCAGCGCCTCCGGGCTGTCGGAGCCCGCCATCCGCGAGGCCGCGACCGTGGAGAGGACCGAGAGGCCGAGGGAGCCGCCCATCGTGCGGGAGGTGTTGATCAGGCCGGAGACGAGGCCCGCGTCACCGGGTGCCGCGCCCGAAGTGGCAAGCGAGGCAAGGGGAGTTCCCGCGAGGCCCGCGCCCAGCATCATCAGCATGCCGGGAAGCATGATGGAGGTGACGTACGCGCCGTCGACGGTCATCGTGGACTGCCAGCCGAATCCTGCGGCGGATACGACGATGCCGAGCATCGAGACGTTCTTCGCGCCGATCATCGGCATCAGGCGCGGCGCCAGCTTGGAGCCGATGACCACGGTGAGCGAGGACGGTACGAGGGCGAGCCCGGCCTTCAGGGGTGAGTAGCCGAGGACGTTCTGGGCGTAGAGCGTCATGAAGAACCACATGGCGAACATGGCGCCGCCGCAGATGAACATGGACAGGTTGGCCGCCGACACCGACCGCACCCTGAACAGCTTCAGCGGCATCAGCGGCACCTTGGTCCGCCACTCCACCAGGAGGAAGACCACGAGCAGCGCGAGTCCCGCGGCCAGCGGCGCGAGGGTCGCGGGCGCCGTCCACCCCTCGGCCTCGGTCTGCACGATGCCGTACGCGAGGGTCGCGAGGCCCGCCGTGACGAGCACCGCACCCGGCAGGTCGAGGCGTCGTGCCTGACCGGCACGGCTCTCGCTGAGCCAGAAGGCGCCCGCGACGAGCACGAGGGCGCCGATCGGCACGTTGATCAGGAGAACCCAGCGCCAGGACAGCAGATCGGTGAGGACCCCGCCGACCAGGCCGCCGGCCGCGCCGCCGCCCGCACCCACCGCGGACCAGGTGCCGATGGCCCGCACCCGGGCGGCTCCCTCGGGCACGGCCGAGGTGAGGATGGTGAGCGTGGACGGCGCGAGCACGGCGGCGCCGAGGCCCTGCAGCGCGCGGGCGACCAGGAGCTGCCAGTCGGCCTGTGCGAGTCCGCCCGCGAGCGACGCGGCGGTGAAGAGTCCGAGCCCGACCAGGAACATCCGCTTCCGCCCGAAGAGGTCGCCGGCCCGTCCGCCGAGCAGCATGAACCCGGCGAAGGCGATCGAGTAGGCGTTGACCACCCACTGCAGGCCGAGCGCGCTCATGCCCAGGTCGGCTCGCATGGACGGCAGCGCGGTGTTGACCACGGACACGTCGAGGACGACCAGGAACTGGCCCGCGCAGGCCGCGAGCATGACCGCCCAGAGCGGGGCGGGCTTCCGGGAGGGCGGGGCTATGTAAGTGGTGGACGGGGTTTGGACCATGACGGCCATGCTCTCAGGACGGGGCCCGCGGATGCATCGGGGTATCGGAGTACGGAGCCTCGGTCGCGAGGACTAGGCCGGTCCGCAGCATCGCCACGACCGCTTACGCGGCATCGTCCCGACCGCTACTTACGCAGCATCGTCACGACCGCCGCGCCACCGAGTCCGATGTTGTGCGCAAGGCCCACTTCCGCCCCCGGCACCTGCCGCTTCCCCGCCGTGCCGCGCAGCTGCCAGGTGAGTTCGGCGGCCTGCGCGAGTCCGGTCGCGCCCAGCGGATGTCCCTTGGAGATCAGACCGCCCGAGGGGTTCACGACCCACCGGCCCCCATAGGTCGTCGCACCGGATTCGACGAGCTTGCCGGACTCGCCGTCGTCGCACATGCCGAGCGCTTCGTAGGTGAGCAGTTCGTTGATGGAGAAGCAGTCGTGCATCTCGATCACGTCGACGTCCTCGATGCCGATGCCCGAGGCGTCGTACACCTGGGCCGCCGCCGCGCGGGACATGGGTTTGCCGACGACATCGATACACGAACCGGAGTCGAAGGACGCGGCGGTGTCCGTCGTCATGGCCTGCGCGACGATCTCCACGGCCTGCTCTTCGAGCCCGTGCCGCTCCACGAACCGCTCGGAGGCCACGACCGCCGCCGCCGATCCGTCGGACGTGGGCGAGCACTGCAGCTTGGTGAGCGGCCGGTGGATGGTCTTGGCGGCGAGGATCTCCTCGACCGTGTAGACGTCCTGGAACTGGGCGTACGGATTGTTCGCCGAGTGCCGGTGGTTCTTGGCGCCCACGGCCGCGAGCTGCGCCTCTGTGGTGCCGTACAGCTCCATGTGCTCGCGCGCCGCGTCACCGAAGATCTGGGCGGTGGGCGGGGTCATCTCGAAGCCGTGCTTGGCGGCCATGATGCCGTAGTGGCGGGCCACCGGGGACGTCTTGAAGTCCGACCCGGCGTCCGCACCGCCGCCGAGCGCGCCGCGCGCCATCTTCTCGAAACCGAGCGCCAGTACGCAGTCGTTGAGGCCGCCCGCGACGAACTGGCGCGCCATCATCAGGGCCGTGGACGCGGTCGCGCAGTTGTTGTTGACGTTGTAGACCGGCACACCGCTGAGCCCCAGTTCGTACGCGGCCCGCTGCCCCGCCGTGGAGGCCTGGAAGCAGTACCCGACGGGCACCTGCTCCACCTTCTCGTACGGGATTCCGGCGTCCTCGAGGGCCTTGGTGCCGGCCTCCTTGGCCATGTCCCAGTACTGCCAGTCGCGGGTCTCCGGCTTCTCGAACTTGGTCATGCCGACACCGACGATGTACGTCTTCACAGCGAACCCTCCGTGAGGCCTCGGGAACTCGGTCAGATGATGGGGCGCGGCCCGGTCAGATGATGGGGCGCGGCTCGGGGTCGCGCGGCAGTCCGAGCAGGCGCTCGGCGACGACGTTCAGCTGCACCTGTGTGGTGCCGCCCGCGATGGTCAGGCAGCGCGACATCAGGAATCCGTGGACGGCCCGCTCCCCCGCGCCCTCGCGCACGGCGCCGTCCGGGCCGAGCAACTCCAGGGCGAGTTCGGCGACTTTCTGCTGGTGCGGGGTCTGGACGAGCTTCCTGATGGAGGCACCGGCGCCCGGTTCGGCCCCGGCGACCTGACGCATGGTGGTGCGAAGCCCGATACAGGCGAGGGCGTGCGCTTCGGCGGCGAGCGCCCCGATCCGGGCGCGGCAGGCGCCGTCGAGGTCGGCGGCCCGTGCGATGAGCGCTTCGAGACCGGTGTCGAAGGTCAACTGGTCGGCCATGTGGACGCGTTCATTGCCCAGGGTGTGGCGCGCCACGCGCCAGCCGTCGTTCACCTCCCCGACGACGGCGTCGGCGGGCAGCACGACGTCGTCGAAGTAGACCTCGTTGAAGAGGGAGTCCCCCGTGATCTCCTTGAGCGGCCGGACGTCGATGCCGTCCGTGTCCTTCATGTCGACGAGGAAATACGTCAGCCCTTTGTGCTTGGGGGCCTCGGGGTCGGTCCGGGCGAGCAGGATGCCGTGGTCGGCCCACTGCGCCGCGCTCGTCCACACCTTCTGGCCGTTGATCCGCCACCGCCCGTCGTCGAGCCGCTCCGCGCGGGTGCGCAGGGACGCCAGATCGGACCCGGCGCCCGGCTCGCTGAACAGCTGGCACCACAGCACCTCGCCCCGCAGGGTGGGCGCGAGATACCGCTCCTGCTGCGCCGTGCTGCCGTACGCGATGAGCGAGGGCACGACCCAGGTGGCGATGCCCAGGTCGGCGACCTTGACTCCGGCGGCGCTCAACTCCTCCTGAATGACGAGCTGTTGCACGGGACCGGCGCCGAGCCCGTGGGGCGGAGGCAGATGCGGGGCGGCGTATCCGGTGGGCGCGAGGGCACGGCGGACGGCGCCGGGGGCGAGCCCGCGCACTCCGTCGATCACACCGCGTGCCTCTTGGCGGTACGTCTCGGCCTCCGCGGGCAGCTGGAGGCGCAGCTCTCTACGGGCGCCGTTTTCCGCGAACCGGACGGCACGCGCGTGGTGGGTGTCCGTACCGCCGAGCAACTGCCGTGCCACGACGGCCCGCCGGAGGTAGAGATGCGCGTCGTGCTCCCAGGTGAAGCCGATGCCGCCGAGGATCTGGATGCAGTCCTTGGCGCAGGAGTAGGCGGCGTCGAGCGCGGTGGCGGCGGCGAGGGACGTGACGAGGCCCCGCGCTTCGGGGGTGTCGTCCAGCGCCCTGACCGCGTCCCAGGCGAGGGCACGTGCCTTCTCCACCCGGACCAGCATGTCGGCGCACAGGTGCTTGATTCCCTGGAACTGTCCGATGGGGCGCCCGAACTGCTCGCGCACCTTGGCGTATTCGGCGGCGGTGGCGAGCGCCCAGGAGGCGGTGCCGCAGGCGTCGGCCGCATAAAGGGCGGCGGCGAGGTCACGGACGAGGGCGGTGTCCAGGTCGTGCAGCACGCGCGCGGTGGGCACATGTGTCTGTGTGGCCGTCACCTCGGCGGTCGGGCGGGTCGGATCCGCGCTGTCATGCGCCCGCGCGGTGACGGTTTCCGCGTCGACGGCCACCCATATAGTGCCGGTTGCCGATTCGGCGGCGAGCAACAGCAGATCGGCTTCTGCGCCGGAGAGTACGGGTGGTGCGGTGCCGTCCAGGACGTAGCCGTCGTCCGCGGCGACGGCGGTGAGCGTGCCGGCGCCCAGTGCGGCGGCGCCGATCCGCTCTCCGGATGCCAGGCTCCGCGCCAACTCCCGGGCTCCGGCCCGGTGCAGGGCGGTGACGGCGAGGGCGTTGGCCAGGTTCGGGCCTGGCAGCGCGGCCCGCGCGGCCTCTTCCAGGACGACGGCGAGATCCACGAGGTCGCCGCCGCCCCCGCCGTAAGCCTCGGGCAGATGGGGCGCGAGCAGCCCCTGCTCGGCGAGCCCGTCCCAGTAGCCGGGCCTGCCGCCCGCGCCGCTCGGGGCGTCGAGCAGCTTGCGCAGCTCCTCGGGCGGTACGGCCCGGGCGACCCAGCCGCGCACCGCGTCGGCCAACTCGCTTTGCTCTTCTGTGATTCCGATCCCCATGCAGGGCACAGTAGAACACGTTCCAATCTGACGGAAGGTCAGATGACGGTCTACGAGGAAAGGTCGTGGGGTGACGGTCCACGAGTGGACGAGGGCCGGGACGCCTCAGGGCGCGAGGAACCCCTCGATGCCGTCCGAGATCCCCTGGGCCGCCTTCTGCCGCCACGTACCGCTGGTCAGCAGGGCCTCGTCCTTCGCGTCACGCATGTTGCCGCACTCGATGAACACCTTGGGGACCTTGGAGAGGTTGAGGCCGCCGAGGTCGTCACGGACGTCGAGGCCCGTGCCGCCGCCGATGTAGTTGGAGGGAGCGGTTCCGGTGCTGCGTACGAACCCGCCCGCGATGCGCTCCCCCAGATCACGGGAGGGGCCGGCGATCGCGGTGGTGTCGGCGGAACCCGCGTCGACCTTGGCGGGCATGATCACATGGAAACCCCGGTTGCCCTCGCCCGAGCCGTCCGCGTGGATCGAGACGACGGCGTCGGCGTCGGCCGTATTGCCGATCCGGGCACGTTCATCGACACAGGGACCATAGGCACGGTCGCCGTCCTGGGTGAATTTCACGGTCGCACCCTGCTTTTCCAGGAGAGTGCGGAGACGGTGGGCGACGTCGAGAGTGAATTCGGCTTCGCTATAACCGTTATTGGTCGATGTGCCAGTTGTGTCGCATTCTTTTTTATTCGTTCCGATGTCGACCAACCGCGAGATTTCCTGCGGGTGATTGCGATTGTTCGGATTGTGCCCCGGGTCGATCACCACGGTCTTGCCTTTGAGCGCACCGTCGCGCGGCGGCTTCGGCGCGGAGGAGGACTTCGACGGGTCGGGATCCGCCGGGCCGGACGACCCCACCGGTTTCGACCCCGACGGCGCCGACTTGTCGTCACCGCCGCCCGCCCCGCCCTGCGCGGACGACGGAGAGGACGGGGACGACTGGCCGGACGAGGGCCGCAGTTGCTGCGGATCGCCGTCGCCGGATCCGCTCATCGCCTGCCACAGCAGCCATCCCGCGAGCCCGGCGGGCACCAGGGCGGCCACGGCCACGAGCGCCCCGCGCCGGCGCGGCGGGCGGCCGCCCGGGGCAGGTGAGGGATTGTCCGGATCGTCGTACGACACGAGTGCGAGCCTAGGCCCTTTCGCGATCGGCGGGTCACGTGGTCAGCGGGTCATCAGGCGCGCGGACCCCCGAGCGCGCGGCCGCGCAGCCCACACAGCCACATGGACACCCGGCCCCCGGCCCCCGGCCACGCAGGCATCAGGTCAGACACCCGCGCCAGTACGGCGCAGGACCCGCAGCGAGCCGGTCGCCGAGACCTCCGTGAAGGCGCCGGACGCGAGGGCGCGGAGGTAGACGCGGTAGGGGGCCTGGCCGGTGAACTCGTCGACGGGGTCGGGAAACACGTCATGGATGAGCAGCAGCCCGCCCTGCGCGAGATGCGGTGCCCAGCCCTCGTAGTCGGCGCTCGCGTGCTCGTCGGTGTGACCGCCGTCGATGAAGACGAAGCCCACTTCACCTCCCCACACCTTGGCCACCTGCGGCGACCGCCCCACGACCGCGATCACGTGGTCCTCCAGGCCCGCCTTGTACAGGGTGCGCCGGAAGGACGGCAGCGTGTCCATCCGCCCGACCTCGGGGTCGACGGTCTCCGGATCATGGAAGTCCCAGCCCGGCTGCTGCTCTTCGCTGCCACGGTGGTGATCGACGGTGACAGCCGTCACACCCGTCTCCCGCGCGGCGTCGGCCAGCAGGATCGTGGACCGCCCGCAGTACGTCCCCACTTCAAGAAGCGGCAGCCCGAGCGCACCCGCCTCCAGTGCGGCGGCATACAGGGCGAGCCCTTCGTCGACCGGCATGAAGCCCTTGGCGGCCTCGAAGGCGGCGAGTATCCCGGGCTTGGGAGCGGGAGCTTCGGAACCGGGAGCGGGGGCGGCCACAGTGCCTCCAGAGGTACGGGAATGGGGCGGCGCTCCATGGTGCCGTATAGGGGGCGCACAGGAGTTCTCCCGGTATCCCCGACCTTCTGCAGGGGTAGGAAGAGGGGGTCTTTATACCGACCAGACACCCCGGCCCGGTGAGCGATAGGGTCATCCGTACGATAGGGGGCCACCCCCACGCTTCGCACCGCGCGTACCGGCGACAGCGACGCCTGACACCTGACGATCTACGAAGGACCTGAAGTGAATTTCCGCTCTCTCACTCGAGGCGACGCAGTGGTGATCGGGGCAGCGGTGTTGCTGTTCATCGCCTCGTTCGTGGACCTCTACGGCAACTTCGGTGGCAACGCCTGGGAAGGTCTCGGGACCGCCATCGGCACCTTCATGGTCGGGGTCATCGGAGCGGCCCTGATCATCGTCAACCGTGGCCTCCCGCAGCCCCGCAAGATCGCCGGTCTCGACCTCGGCCAGGTCGGTGCCGCGTTGACGCTCGCCGTCGCGTGGAACTTCTTCTGGACGCTCATCGATCTGCCCGAGCAGCTCGAAGCCGGTGCCGGCCTGATCCTCGGCCTCATCGCCTCCCTCGCCCTCGCCGCCGGTGCCATCGCCACCCCCCTCGTCCCGGCCCTGAACGCTGCCCTCGTCGGCGCTCCGAAGCCGCAGCCGATGTACGGCGGCCAGCCGCAGCAGGGTGGTTACGGCTACCCGGGCGGTCCGCAGCAGGGGCAGCAGCCCTACGGCGGTCAGCCGCAGCAGTCGTACGGCGGCCAGCAGGGTCAGCCGCTGCCCGGTCAGCAGCAGGCCCCCGCCCCGCAGCAGGCCCAGGCGCAGGCGCCGGCCCCCAGTGACTTCACGCCGTTCTGGTTCGCCGTGCCGGTCCAGCGGCCGCTGTACGCCGAGGACGGCAGCCCCACGCCGATCGCCGAGCTGGCGCCCGGCACCTGGTACCTCGCCGTCGAGCAGCGCGGTCCCGGCCTGGTGGCCCAGACGCAGGACGGCCGTCGCGGCGTACTGCAGGACACGACGGGTATCCAGCGCGGCTGAGCCCGGAGCCCGAAAGCGCCATACGGCCCCCGTTCCCTGCGGAACGGGGGCCGTTGCCATGTCCGCGCCCGCCCCGTACAGTCGCCCCACCACAGCTGAACTGACGTACCGTCAGATACGGGAGGGCGTATGCGGCTCGGGCTCGCACTCGGCTACTGGGGGCGCGGCCCCGACCCCGGCCATGTCGCGCTGGCGCAGGAGGCGGAGCGGCTCGGCTACGACTCCGTGTGGACCGCCGAGGCCTGGGGGTCCGACGCCTTCACCGCGCTCACCTGGATCGCCGCGCAGACCTCAACCATCCAGCTGGGTACGGCGGTTGCGCAGATGGCCGCCCGCACCCCCACCGCCACCGCGATGCACGCCCTCACCCTCGACCATCTCTCCGGCGGCCGGATGATGCTCGGGCTCGGGCTCTCCGGGCCGCAGGTGGTGGAGGGCTGGTACGGCCGGCCGTTCCCCAAGTCGCCGCTGACCGCGACAAGGGAGTACGTCGACGTCATCAGGCAAGTGCTCAGGCGCGAGGCGCCGGTTGAGCTCGACGGGCGCTTCCACGCGCATCCGTACGCCGGGGCGGACGGCACGGGCATCGGCAAGCCCCTCAAGTCCATCACCCATCCCCTGCGCGCCGACCTGCCGGTGTTCCTCGGCGCCGAGGGCCCCAAGAACATCGCGCAGACCACCCGGATCGCCGACGGCTGGCTGCCGCTGTACTGGTCGCCGCTGCGTACGGACGTATACGAGGCTTCGCTCGACGGGCTCACGGACGGCTTCCGGATCGCGCCCATGGCGCGGGCCAAGGTGTGCGACGACGTGGCGGAGGGGCTGCTCCCGGTGAAGGCGATGCTGGGGTTCTACATCGGGGGCATGGGGCACGCCGCCAAGAACTTCCACGCCGACCTCATGGCCCGGATGGGGTTCGAGGCGGAGGCCCGGCACATCCAGGAGCTGTTCGCCGAAGGGCGCCGCGAGGAGGCGGTGCTCGCCGTGCCGGACGCGTTCGCCGACGAGATCTCACTGATCGGACCGCGTGAACGGATCGCGGAGCGGATGGAGTTGTGGCGCAAGGGGCCGGTGACGGATCTGCTCGTGCTGGCGCCCGACCGGGAGACCCTGCGGGTGCTTGCGGAGCTGAACGGGTAGGCAGCGGACCGGCGGGGGCCGGGTTACGCCAACTCGGCCCCGCTCGGACCCCGTTCAGCCCCCGTTCAGCTGTGAAACCGACGGCACCTTCTCCACCACCGGCGCCCCTGCGTCCTTGCCCGCGCCCTTCACCGAGTTGATGACGCTGTCGAAGACGCCTGCGGCGTCGTCCGCGCCCTCGCCCTTGCGGAGCTTGGACGGGAGGTCCTTGAGGGACTCGATGCCGGCGGCGAGCGGGGCCACGGCCTTGGCCAGGAGCGGATCGCCCTCGGCGTTCTTCGCCGCCGCCTTGAGGCGGTTGTAGGTGAAGGCGCCGGCCAGGCCCGCCTTGACCATGGCGAACTTCCGGCCGTCGGCGCCCTGTTTGAACTTGCCCGCACGGGCGGGCTTGATGATCCACTGGTAGGCGGCACCCGCCGCGAGCCCCGCGTTCGCCACGAACCGTGTCTTGGCGAACTTCTGCTTCTCCGCCGACGTCGTCGGCGACGGCGTCGCCGCGGCGTCCTTGTCGTCGCTGCCGCACGCCGTGGTGCCCACGAGCAGGGCGCAGCAGAGCGTGACTGCGACGAGAAGTCGCTTCAGCGGGACGGTCGGCAGGGAGGGAGCGGAGCTGAGCACGGCGGACCTCCAAGAGGGCCTGGGTCGGCACGTAGGGCCCGTGGGCCTGCGCGCGCCCCGGGGCCGGGTGCGGGCGCTGTCCGTCAGCCTCACCCGGGGCCCCGCACGCCGCCACTCGGGCGAGCCCATCCGTGGCGCCGCCCGGTGACCGAGGGTTTCAGCCGGCGCGAGCCGGTCACCCGGAGTACATGTCCCCGCATCGAAGTCGTACATGGCAGGCGGGCACGGTCGTCGCGGTCATCGCCGACGTCCTCGCCGTGATTCTCGGCCTGTGGATTCTGATGTACCTCCTGGACGCCAACCGGGCCAACGACCTGGTGCAGTTCGTCCATGACGTCGCGCGCTGGCTGGCCGGCTGGTCGCACGACCTGTTCACCTTCGACGACACCTGGGCGCGCGTGGTCGCGGGCTACGGCCTGGCCGCGCTCGTGTATCTCCTGGTCGGCCATTTCGTGGCCAACCGGATCCGTCGCTACTGACGGCCCGGCCACCCCTGGACACGGACCGACGCCCGCCACGGAACGTTCAGCGCGAGCGGCGTCCAGCGGCGGCCGGAGGCTGGCGGCGGCCGGAGGCTGGCGGCAGCCCGAGGTCAGCGGCAGCCCGAGGTCAGCGGCAGCCGGGAGTCAGCGGCGGCCGCAGGGCAGCAGCCGTCGCCGGAGGTCAGCAGCAGTCGGGTTCGAGTCCCGCCGGAAGCCGGTCCGTGCCGAAGACCGCGCAGGTCGCGTCGTGGCCGCCGAGCGCCGCGACGGCGAGGAGCAGGGCGCCCGCCGTCCAGGCGGTCTGCTCCTCGGGCCAGACGGCCTGGTCGTCGAAGACGTATCCCGTCCAGTAGAGACCGGTGCGCTCGTCGCGCAGATGCCCGATGGACTGGAGGATCTCCAGGGCGCGGTCGGACTCGCCCATCACCCAGAGCGCGAGGGCGAGTTCGGCGGATTCGCCGCCGGTGACCCAGGGGTTGGGCACGACACAGCGGACGCCCACACCGGGCACCACGAAGCGCTCCCAGCCCTGCTCCATACGCGACTTGGCGTCGGCGCCGGTCAGGGCGCCGGCCAGGACCGGGTAGTACCAGTCCATGGAGTAGCGGTTCTTGTCGAGGAAGCGCTCGGGGTGCCGGTGGATCGCGTGGCGCAGCGCACCGGCCGCCAGCTCCCAGTCGGGCTGCGGCTCTTCGCGCTCATCGGCGATGGCCAGGGCGCAGCGCAGGGCCTGGTGGATGGAGGAGGAGCCGGTGAGCAGCGCGTCCGTGACGGGCGTGCCGTCCTCCTCGCGCTTCCAGCCGATCTCGCCGCCGGGCTGCTGCAGCGTGAGCACGCACTCGATCGCGGCGACCACGGTGGGCCACATACGGTCGAGGAAGGTGTCGTCGCCGGTGGCGAGGTAGTGGTGCCAGACGCCCACGGCGACGTACGCGCAGAAGTTGGACTCCACGCCCCGGTCGGTGGGCCGCTCGGCGTCACCGTCGGCGTAGGCCGCGTACCAGGAGCCGTCGGGGTTCTGGTGCCGGGCCAGCCAGTCGTACGCGCGGCCCGCGGCCTCGTGCTCACCCGCCGTGTCCAGGGCCATGGCGGCCTCGGTGTGGTCCCACGGGTCCAGATGGTGCCCGCGGAACCACGGGATGGCGCCGTCCGGGCGCTGCCCGGCGAGGATGCCCCGTACGGTCTGCGCGGCCTGCTCGGCGGTGAGGACGCCCGGCAGGACCAGGTGCTGCGTCCGCGGCGTCGTCACGAAGCGTCCGCCACGGCCGCGGCCGGCAGGTGGGGCTTGGTCGCGTACGCCACGAAACTCTTGCCGATCAGCGGGTTGAGGGCCTGCTCGGCGACCCGGGTGGCGAGCGGCTTCTTCATGATGTCCCAGACCAGGAGCTTGTGGTACGCCCGCACCGGCAGCGCCTTGTCGTTGTCGACGCCGAAGGCGCACTTGAGCCACCAGTAGGGGCTGTGCAGGGCGTGCGCGTGGTGCGTGCCGTACGGCTTGAGGCCGGCTTCCTTCATCTTGCCGAGCAGTTCCTCGGCCTTATAGATGCGGATGTGGCCGCCCTCGACCTCGTGGTACGCGTCGGAGAGCGTCCAGCAGACCTTCTCGGGGCCGTAGCGCGGCACGGTGACGGCGATCCGGCCGCCGGGCCTGAGCACCCGCACCATCTCGGCGAGCACGCCCTTGTCGTCGGGGATGTGCTCCATCACCTCGGAGATGATGACCACGTCGAACGACTCGTCGGGGAAGGGCAGTTGGAGTGCGTCGCCCTCCATCGCGGTGGCGGTGGCACCTTGCGGGGCCTCCCCTGCCTCCTTCATGGCGGCGAACCACTTGGCGACTTCGCGGATCTCCTCGGCGTTCTGGTCGAGCGCCACGACCTGCGCTCCGCGCCGGTAGCACTCGAACGCGTGCCGGCCCGCGCCGCAGCCCAGATCCAGGACGCGGTCGCCTGCGGCGAGCGGGAAGCGGGTGAAGTCGACGGTCAGCACGGGCGCCTGCCTTCGGGGTGGGGTCGGGGGTGGTGGGCCGTGGGGTGGGCGGGTCCGGTGCGGGCCCTGCGGCTACCGCCGGAAGCCGCCCCCGGGCCGGGCTCGGATGTCATCGTGTGGCCCCCGCTGTCATCGTGTGGCCCCAACGCGCGGAGCCTGCTCCATCGCCGCCCGGTACCGCTCGGCGGTGCCCTCCGCCGCCCGTGCCCACGTGAACTTCGACAGCACCCGTTCGCGGCCCGCCGCGCCGAGCCGCCTGCCCAGCTCGGTGTCGCCGAGGAGCCGTCCGAGTGCCGCCGCGAGCGCGCTCGCGTCGCCCGGTGGCACCGCGAGACAGGTCTCGCCGTCCGGGCCCGCGACCTCCGGGATCGCGCCGCCCGTGGTGGCCACGAGCGGGGTGCCGGTGGCCATGGCCTCGGCGGCGGGCAGCGAGAAGCCTTCGTAGAGGGACGGCACGCAGGCGATCTCGGCGCCGCGCACCAGGTCGACGAGTTCCGCGTCGGTGATGCCCTTCACGAACTCGACCGCGCCGTCGAGGCCGTAGCGCTCGATGGCCGCCGCGACCGGTCCGTCCTCGGCGCGCTTGCCGACGACGACCAGATGGGCCGCGGGGTTCTCGGTACGCAGTTTCGCCAGCGCCTCGACGAGATGGATCAGACCCTTGAGCGGTACGTCGGCGCTGGACGTCGTCACGATCCGGCCCGGCACCTGCGGCACGGCCGGGTCGGGCGAGAACAGATCGGTGTCGGCGCCGATGTGCACGACGTGGATACGGTCCTCGCGTACCCCGAGGTGATCGACGATCTCCTGGCGCGAGGTACCGGAGACGGTGAGCACCGACGGCAGTCGCCGGGCCACGCGCTTCTGCATCCGCGTGAAGCCGTACCAGCGGCGCACCGACGCGCGGCCCTTCCAGCCGTCGGCGGCGTCGAGTTCGAGCTGCCGGTCCACGGTGATGGGGTGGTGGATCGTGGTCACGAGCGGCGCGCCGATGGCGGCGGGGCCGCCCAACAGGCCGTATCCGAGCGTCTGGTTGTCGTGCACGACGTCGAACTCTCCGCTGCGGGCCGCCAGGTGGCGCCGGGCGCGCAGCGAGAACGTCAGCGGTTCGGGGAAGCCGCCGGTGCGCATGGTGGCGAACTCGACGGCGTCGATCCAGTCCCGGAACTCCTTGCGGCGCGGGGTGCGGAAGGGGTCGGGGCTGCGGTAGAGGTCGAGGCTCGGCAGTTCGGTGAGGGCGATGCCCGTGCCGTCGACCTCGTCGAGGACCGGGTAGGGCTGTGCGCCGATCACTTCCACGTGGTGGCCGAGCCGGGTCAGCTCGCGCGAGAGATGGCGTACGTACACACCCTGGCCCCCGCAGAACGGGTTCCCCTTGTACGTGAGCATCGCGATCCGCAGCGGGCGGTCGCCGCCGCCCCGCGCGGACGGTTCGGGCGGCACATGACCCGCCAGGGGTCCTGCTGTGCGGCCCGATCCGGGGCCCGTCTCGATGGCCTCAGCGGTCACTCACGGCCCCCTTCTCCCTGCGGCTCCCGCGACATTACGCTGGGACGCTAACCTAGAACAAGTTTCAGACTTGATCGCCCGAGGAGCTTCGAATTTACCGGCAGGTAAGTAGACCGGAAGGCCTGGATCAGGTGATTCGCGCCACGACTGCGCCCCTGCCATGCTGTGCTCCTTGCGGGCCCGGCTCCCAGGCCCTCTGGATCGGCACCGTGGAACGGGACATATGACAGCGGAAGTGGCGGACGTGAAGGAACCCGGCGCGGCATCCCCTCCCCTGACCGAGCGTCAGGAAGCCCGCCGTCGCCGCATTCTGCACGCCAGCGCCCAGCTGGCCAGCAGGGGCGGTTTCGACGCGGTGCAGATGCGGGAGGTCGCCGAGTCCTCGAGCGTGGCGCTCGGCACGCTGTACCGGTACTTCCCGTCCAAGGTGCATCTGCTCGTGGCGACCATGCAGGACCAGCTGCAGCACATGCACACCACGCTGCGCAAGCGGCCGCCGGGCGGGGAGAGCGCGGCCGAGCGGGTCTCCGAGACCCTGATGCGGGCCTTTCGCGCACTGCAGCGCGAGCCGCATCTCGCCGACGCCATGGTGCGGGCCCTGACCTTCGCGGACCGTTCGGTCTCCCCCGAGGTCGACACGGTCTCGCGGCTCACCACGGCGATCATCCTGGACGCGATGGGCCTGGAGGCCGAGCCGACACCGCAGCAGCTGTCCGCGGTCCGCGTCATCGAGCACACCTGGCACTCGGCACTCATCACCTGGCTGTCGGGCCGTGCCTCCATCGCCCAGGTCAAGATCGACATCGAAACGGTGTGCAGGCTGATCGATCTGACGTCGCCGGACGCGGGCTGAGGTCGCGGGTCGCGGCCGCGGGGGCGGGAGCGGGTGCGGGTGCGGGTGACGGGTCGAGGGTGCTGGCGGCGGGGCGAGGTCGCCGGAAGCGGACCAAGGCCGCCGGAAGCGGGTCACGGTCGCCGCTAGCGAGCCGAGGCCGTCGATGGCGGGCCGAAGCCGCCGGTAGCGGGCTGACGTCACGGGAAGCAGATCGACCTCGGCGGTAGCGGGCGGTCCCACCTCGGCGACGATGAAGGCGGTTCAGCCTCGGCGGCAGCGGAGACGGCTCGGCCTCGGCGCAGCGAAGGCAGTTCGCGCTCGGCGACGGTGAAAGCGGTTCAGCCTCGGCGACGGTGAAGGCAGCTCCGCCTCGGCGCAGCGGAGGCGGTTCGGGCTTGGCGACGATGAAGGCGGTTCAGCCTCGGCGGCAGCGGAGACGGCTCCGCCTCGGTGCAGCGGAGGCGGTTCGGGCTTGGCGACGATGAAGGCGGTTCAGCCTCGGCGGCAGCGGAGACGGCTTGGCCTCGGCGCAGCGAAGGCAGTTCGCGCTCGGCGGCGGTGAAAGCGGTTCAGCCTCGGCGGCAGCGGAGACGGCTCGGCCTCGGTGCAGCGGAGGCGGTTCGGGCTTGGCGGTTGTGGGCCGACGTCGCCCGGACGCCGCGCCGGACGCTGGTGCCGGAATCCGCCCTTCGGCCCCCGTGCCGGGCGCTGGCTCCGTGCCCCGCCGCCCGTAGCCCGTCCCCCGGATCCGTCGCCCGGAGCCCACCCCCGCCCCCCGTACCCCCGAGCCCGCAGGCCGGGCCCCGTCCCCGTAATCCGTCCTCGGAATTCATGTGACGGCCCATGTGACGCCCCGTCGGAGACGCTTGTGCACGGGGGGCGCACGCGGGCGCGGGGCATGCGCCTGCACGCCCCCGTCGCCTGCGCCTTGGCCTGTTCTCAAGCTCCATCGCCGGGTACCCGCCGCTTGAATTAGCTGCGTGCTCTGCGTGCTCGAAACGAAGCAGCCGGTAAGCGGGGACTTAGGGGAGCGGACGTGATCCGGGTACTTCTTGTGCACGACTCTTGTCTGATGCGCTCAGCCCTGGCTGAACGCCTCGCCAGAGAGACCGACTTGGAGGTTTTTCATGTGCCATGGCGCAGTGCCGGCGTCCGCGCACGGTCCTTACGGCCGAATGTGTGCGTCGCCGATCTGCACTGCGCGGAGCCCTATGGGCTCGCCCCACTGGGCGAACTGACCGGCCGTACGGCCGGGGCGGGGGCCTGTCCCCTGCTTGTCCTGTCCACCGCGGACCGTCCGGGACTTCTCCGGCGGGCGGCGGAGGCCGGCGCGCTCGGCTACGTCGACGAGGCGAGCCCGCCGGAACAGCTGCTCACCGCCATCCGGCAGGTTGCCGCCGGACGCAGGTTCGTGGACGACTCGCTGGGCTTCGGATTTCTGAGGGCCTCTCAGATGCCGTTGACACAGCGGGAGTTAAGTGTGCTGTCGCTTGCGGCGGGCGGTGCGTCGATCGCGGAGATCGCGCGCAGTCTGCATCTGTCCAACGGGACGGTACGCAACTACATGGCGGCGATCACACGGAAGACCGGGGCCCGGAACCGGGTCGACGCGATAAGGATCTCGCGAGGAGAGGGGTGGGTTTGAGACCGGAGCGGCCGGAGGTCCCGGAGAGGCCCGAGAGGCCGACGGCACCGGTCGGCTGAGGGCCGGAACGCGCCAGGGTCCGGGACACGTTACGACAGGGGGGTCCCGGCCCACGCTCCGATCAGATCACGGTAGAGACCGGAGCGTTCGAGCAGCTCGTCGTGGTGACCCGAGACGACCCGCGGGCCGTCCATGACCAGAATCCGGTCGGCCCTGCGGGCGGAACTGATCCGGTGCGCGATCACGACGAGCGTGCCGCCCGGACGCTCCGCGAAGGCCCCCTCGGCGCGCGCCTCCGCCTCCGGGTCGAGGTGACAGGTGGCCTCGTCCAGGAGGGCCACGGGAGCGCGGGAGAGATGGGCGCGGGTCAGCGCGATCAGCTGGCGCTCGCCCGCCGAGAGCGCCGCCGGTTCCACGAGGGCGTCGAGGCCGCCGAGCCGTTCGAGCAGCGGACCCATGCCGACCGCATCGGCCGCGGCCAGCAACTCCGCCTCGGGAACGGTGTCCTGGCGCAGATAGCTGAGGTTCTCGGCGACGGTGCCGGAGAAGACGTAGGCCTCCTGCGGGATCAGTACGCGCCGGGCGAGCGCCTCGGGCCCGTCGGCCCGCGCCCCGCACAACCACGCCTCCCCCTCCTGCGGGCGAAGGAGCCCTGCGGCGATTCCCGCCAGCGTCGACTTGCCGATGCCGCTGGGGCCCACGACCGCCAGATGCGCCCCCTGGGGCACGCTCAGATCAAGCCCGCGCAGGACGGGTTCCGCGCCGGGCCCGTAGGCGAAGGTGACGTCTTCGAGACAGACGGCGGGCGCGAGGGCGTGGCCGGGGGCAGGGGCGGGTGCAGGCGCGGGTACGGGGGCGGGTACGGGGGCGGCGGCACGAGGCCCCACGACCACGTCCTTACGGAACTCCGCGTCCACGCCCGCACCGGACTCCGCAGCCACGTCTGCACCGGGCTTCAGGACCACGTCCCTACCGGGCTCCGTGTCCCGGCCCGGACGAGGCTCCGTGTCCCGGCCCGGACGAGGCTCCGTATCCCGGCCCGCACAGGACTCCGCGCCCAAGCCCGAACCAGGCTCCGCACCCAAGCCCACACGGGACTCCGCGCCCAAACCCGGACCGGGCTCCGCGCCCAAGCCCGAACCAGGCTCCGCGCCCAAGCCCGAACCAGGCTCCGCGCCCAAGCCCGAACCAGGCTCCGCGCCCAAGCCCGAACCAGGCTCCGCACCCAAGCCCACACGGGACTCCGCGCCCAAACCCGGACCGGGCTCCGCGCCCAAGCCCGAACCAGGCTCCGCGCCCAAACCCGAACCAGGCTCCGCACCCAAGCCCACACGGGGGGACTCCGCGCCCAAACCCGCACGAGGCTCCTCAACCGCCTCCCCCGAGCCGCCGGTTCCGGACGGAGCGAGGCGGCGCAGTACGACCAGGAGGCGGGAGCCGCTCGTGCCCAGGGCGTCCATCAGGGACTGGAGGGCGGGCAGCAGGGACTGGGTGATGTAGGTGAGGGCTCCGAGCAGGGCGCCGGCGGTCACTCCGTGGCGCAGCAGCCAGGGGGTGGCGACGAGCAGCAGGGCGACCGGGAGGCGGCCGCCGATGGTCAGGGCGAGCACCCGGACCACGCTCCAGCGGGCCAGTGCGCGGGCCGCGCGGAACTCCGCGTCCGACAGGCGGGTGAGGGCCGCGCCCGTGGGCCGCTCCGCTCCCGTGGCGGACACATCGCGCAACCCCGGTGTCACCGTGGCGAGTTGGGCCGCGAGCCGCTCGTCCGTCACCAGAAAGGCCTCTTGGCGGCGGGCCAGCAACCGCAGAGTGAGGGTGAACAGGGCGATGGCGGCGAGCAGCGGCGGGGCGACCAGGAGGACCAGCGGCGCGGCGAGCGAGGCCAGGCCGATCAGGGCGCCCGCGGCCGTGAAGACGAACGACCGGCACACCATGAGCAGGCCCGCGAAGGAGTCGCGGGCGATCTCCACCTGCTGGGTGAGCCGCGACACCGCGCCCCTGTCGGCCGTGGCCACCGCGCGGGCCACGACCCGTTCGACGAGGGCGTCGCGCAGCGGCTCGACCAGGGCGCCGACGGCCCGGTAGGCCCGGCCGGTGCCGTACGCGCCGAGGATCACGGCGAGCGCGGCGGTGGCGAGCCAGGCGAGGCCGGTGCGTGCGTCGCCGGCGAGGAAGCCGTCGTCGACGGCGCGGGCCACGGCGTACCCGGTGACGAAGGTCTGTCCCGTCTCCAGGACCGACCACGCGGTGAGCCGCAGCAGCACCCGCCCTTTGCCGCGCAGGAAGCGCAGGGCGCGCCGGTGCAGGGCGGAGTCACGCACGGAGGTCCTCCTCCTGCCCGGGTCCGCGCCCGGACTCGCCGGCCGGGTGGCCGAACACCTTGCGGTAGGCGGGCAGTTGCCAGAGCTCCTCGTGCGGGCCGACCGCGCACACCCGGCCGTCGGCCAGCCACACCACCTGGTCCGCGCGGGCTGCGGTGGTGGCGCGGTGGGCGACGATGAGGCGGGTCCTGCCGGTCGTGGGGCCCAGGAGTGCCTCGGCGATATCGCGTTCGGTGACCGTGTCCAGGCTGGACAGCGCGTCGTCCAGGACGAGCAGGCGGCCGTCGTGCGCGAACGCCCTTGCCAGGCCCAGGCGTTGGACCTCGCCGCCGGAGAGGGGCGCGTCGGCGCAGGGGGTGTCGTATCCGCGGGGCAGACGCCGGACGAAGTCGTCCGCGTGGGCCGAGCGCGCGGCCCGTACGACCGCGTCCCGCGGCAGGTCCGCGCCGAGCGCGATGGTCCCGGCGAGGGTGTCGCCCAGGAGCGCGGGGCGTTCGAAGGCGTAGGCGACCGCCGCGCGCACCTGTGCGTGGGTGAGGTCGCGCAGCGGGACGCCGTCGAGCAGCACCTCGCCCTCGTCGGGGTCGGCGAGGCGGCCCGCGAGGGCGGCGAGCAGCGACTTCCCTGAGCCCGACGCACCGGCCACGGCGTAGGTGGCCCCGCCGGGAACCCGCAGATCGACCCCGGACAGGACGGTGCGCCCGGCCCGCTGCACGCTGACGCCGCGGAAGGTCAAAGCGCCAGTGCCCGGCGGGAGTTCCCTGTCCCCGTACTCCGTCGCGGGTTCCGCGAGGACTTCGGCGAGGCGGTGGCCCGCCGTGCGCGCCCGGACGAGCCCTGACAGATAGCCGACGAGGACGCCCACTCCGGCGGCGAGTACCGCGTAGCGGGACGCCGCGAACAGCTCGCCCACGGTGAGGCGGCCGTGGGCCAGCTGGAGGCCTGCCGTCGCGACCACTCCGAGCTGCAGCAGCGGTGCGACACCGCCGGTCTGGGCGGCGGCCCGGCCCTGCACCTGCCACATGCGGTGTCCCTGCCGGGCGAGTTCGGGCAGCGGCCGCAGGATGCGGTCCCGTTCGCGGTCCGCCGTCCCGGCGGCCGCGATGGTGCGGGCGCCGCCGACGGCCTCGGCGAGACGGGCCGCGAGGTCGCCCTGGACCTGCTGGTAGCGGGTCAGACAGTCGGAGGACGCGCGGGTGAACGCCCGCAGGAGGAGGGCGAGTACGGGTGCTCCGGCGAGGAACACCACGGCGAGCCAGAGGTCGATCAGGCCGAGCGCGACGACGGCGCCGAGCGGGGCGGCGAGCGCGGCGAGCAGCAGTGCGGCGGTGGCGGGGCCGATGCCCGCGTGCGCGGCGTTGCCGACCATCCGGGCGACCAGGTCGCCGGGGGCGAAACGGCTCGTCGCGCGGGGGCCGACGGCGAGGACGTGGCGGATAAGGGAGGCCCGCAGCCAGGCGGCGCCGCGGGCGTGGACGGTACCGGTGAGGATCTCCTCGCCGGCGTCGCACACCGCGAGAGCGGCGAGCAGTGCGACGCAGAGCAGCACCCAGCGGGTGGCGTCGGGCCGGGCCGTGAGCAGCTGGTCGAGGGTGTGGCCGAGCGCGGCGGGCAGCAGCAGATGACCGGCCGCCGACAGGATGGCCAGGGCGCCGAGGGCCACGAGGTGGGCGCCGCTGTGCCGGGCGGCGGCGCGCAGCAGCCGGTCGCCGGACACGGGCCCGGGTGGCCCCTCACGAGGAGAGGCCACCCGGACACGGCGAGGTGTCAATGACACAGGAGTGCTGTCACAGACACACGGTGACGCTGGCGCCACTGGGGCTGCAGAGCAGGAGGCTGACGACGCTGCCGCCGCCACCGGTCATCTCTTCCCTCTCCATGGTCTGCAGGTCGAGAAGTGCCATGTTCATTCCTCTCTCTTTTCGGGATCCGACGCTTCGTCCGGGCCCCGTTGGGGACGGGATGGTGCTTCCCGCAGCTCCGCGTCTCTACGGAGCCGGCTTCATGGCCGCCGTCGCAGCGGCGGGAGGAACGGCAGCTGGGCGGTGGAGCCGCTGTCGAGGGCGGCTCCGAGGGCCAGCAGACAGCCGACCGTTCCGGTCGCGAGGTCCATCGAAAGCCGCATCATCTGATGCCCGGGGAAGGCGAGTTGGCCTGCGTAGGGCATGGCGAGCCAGCCGAGCGCCGCGATCTGCGCGGCCAGTTGCCCGGAGGTCGCCTCGGGCATCGTGGTGCGGCTGAGGTGCAGGATCATTCCGGCGCGGCCCTGGAGGAGTCCGGGCTGCGCGTAGAAGCGTGAGGTGGCGGCGGTCAGGATGCCGTCGCGGGCCAGCTCGAAGGCGTCGTCGTCCTGGTGGGTGAGGTAGTCGTCGAGGACCATGCCGATGCCGGCGCTGCCGTCCCCGACGTACGGCATGGTGCGCCAGCCCTCGTTGACCTGGAGTCCGCCGCCCTTCTGTTCGACGCAGCACTCCAGGTCCAACCGCAGAGCGTCACCGGCGAGTTCGAGCAGTTCCGGGGCCCCGGTGGCCTCGTACTGCCGGATCAGCAGCAGGGCGGGTCCGGTCATGCCGTGCATCAGTCCCGCGCGCCGCCCCTTGCCGCCCGCACGGTCGCCGTCGCGCAGCTCGGCGACACGGGAGGCGACGATCTCGGTGGCCTCGAGGGCGAGGTCGTTCAGCTGGGACTCCCCCGCCGTCCAGGCGAGGTGGTCGAGGACCAGACCGAGTCCGGCGAGGCCGCCGTGCAGATGGGTGGTGAGCCGCTGCCACTTCTCGCGCAGCGCGAACTCCACGAGATCCAGGGCGCGTTGGGTGTGGCCCAGGCGGTGCAGCGTGTAGGCGATACCGGCGATGCCGTCGTACAGGCCGAGCGGGGTGCCGAACGGTACGGGGTCGGTGTGGGCGAGCAGCCACTCCTCGCCCTCTTCGTAGCGTTCGGCGCCGGTCTGCGCGAGCGCGTACAGAACGCCCGCGGCGCCGTGCGCGAGGCCGAGTCCGCCGCCTTCGGTGAACTGTGCGATGTCACCGGGGAAGAGCCGGTCGTCGCGCTCGGGTGTGGCGGCGGCGAGGATGGCCTTGGCCATCGAGTCGCGGCTGTAGGGCCAGTCGCCGGGCTCGGCGACGGGGGTGGCGCCGCCCAGGTGCAGTCCCGAGGCGGGCGCCTCGGCAGCGGCGGGCTGCGCCGCGCCGTCGGGGGCGCGGTAGCCGCGGCAGATTTCGGCCACGGCCGTGTCGAGGAACTCCCTTGGCACGTCCGGGAATTCCGCCGCGACGACATCGGCGAGGTGGGCCGCCTTGCCCCGGTCCACCGCGAACAGCGTGGTGACCGGCATGAACAGGGCGATCCGGAGGCAGGCCAGAGCGTAGCGGTCCACGTCGGCTCCCCTGCGGTCGGCGGGGGCCACGAAGCCCGGGTGGGCGACCACTTGGCGCCCGTCCTCCTCGGCGTCGGCGGCGGTCTCGAAGTCGATCAGGGTGACCGACTGCTCGTCCGGGGCGATCAGGATGTTGAACATGTGCAGGTCGTTGAAGACCACTCCGCGTCCGTGCAGGGCCTCCACTGCCTGCTCGACGAGGCCGTGGATGCGCAGCGCCCACTCGGTGTACTCGGCGATCGCGTCCCGGGACGGCTCCGCCGAGAGCAGCGGATGGCGTTCGGCGAAGAAGGAGTTGAGGGTGCGGCCCTCGATGTACTCCATGACCAGGAACTGGTGGTCGCCGAGCAGGAACCAGTCGAGCGGCTCGGGTGCGACGGCGAGGCCCGCGGCCCGCTCAAGGGCGGTCCGCTCGCGTTCGAGCCGGGTGACGGCGTCGGCGCCGTCCGATCCCAGCCCGGCGTGCGGCCTGGCCTCCTTGAGGACGACCTTGCGGCCGGTGCGGGTGTCGGTGCCCCGGTACACGCCACCGCCGTTGGAGAAGTGCAGGGCCTTCTCGATGCGGTACGGCAGGTCGCCGACGGTGGTGGTGTTGCGGGCGGCGAGCTGCGGTTCGAGGAACGCGGGCAGCTTCACCCACTCCGGCACCCGGAACGCGGGGTCACGCTTGTCCGGTACGAGGACGCCCTCGGCGTTCTCCAGGGCCGGGACGAGCGTGCCGCGCTTGTCCACGCACATACGGCGGGCGAAGGCGCCGTAGCGGACATAGAGCGGGCCTTCGTCCCAGCGCAGGTCGGTGAGGATGTACGGGCCCTCGTGTCCTTCGAGGAGCTTGCCGAGCTCCCGCAGGATCTGCTGCAGCTGTTCCTCGCCGGTCGGGTAGATGGTGGCGAATTTGCCGCTGCCGTCGCGGGCCGCGTACTTGCTGTTGCGCAGGTGCAGCAGGACGGGGCCCGGCACGAACTTGAAGGGCACGCCGCGCGGCACGCAGTAGTCCCACACCACGGAGGCGACCTTGTCGGCGTTCTCGCGGGTGGCGGAGACATGGATCTTCCAGCCCTGAGCGGGCAGCGGCAGCTGCTGCCCGTCCCCGTCCAGCGGGGTCAGCATCAGCCAGTCGCCGTTGACCGACGACTTCCAGCTCTCCGGCACCGGGCGTTCCGCGGTGCTGAACTTCGGTGTGACGCCCGGCTGCTGTGCTGATGCCAGTCGGTCCGGGGTCTCGTAGAAATGCCGGTCGGCAAGACAGTAGACCTCGTACCGCTTGTCCATGGCGATGCCCCCTCTGCTGCGTGGATGTCGAGATTTCCACTCAGCAAGGGGGCCGCACAGTCACGGGTGTCATCAGGTCGATGTGCGGAACGCACGAGTAGGGAGGCGGGTGGGGGGCAAGAGGCCTGCCCGTGAAGGTGCGGTGCCGCTCGGCTCCCGCACCGTTGCACGACCCCCACACCCCACGCGTCCCCCCCGCTCGTCCACGTACAACCGGCTCACTCCCCCGACGGGCTCCGGGGGAAGGCCGGCCTGCTCCTCGGGCGGAAAGACCGGCTACTCCTCCGGCGGAAAGACCGGTTCGCCGCTGCCGAGCAGCGTGATGGTGATCGCCTCGACCGGGCAGCCCTCGGCCGCTTCGAGCACCTGCTCGTTCGCATCCGTCTCCGGCTCGGTGGGGTGCGACTGGCGTGCGCTGTCGAGGCGGAAGCGGTCCGCCGCGGCGGCCACACACATCCCGGAGCCGATGCACACCCCCCGGTCCACCTCGACGTGCCAACGGTCACCCATCAGCTCACCTCATCCCTCGTCTCCCTGACGGTCCTGCGGTCATCCCTCGTAGCCGGCCGGCAGGTGGATCATCTTGTGCTCGAAGTACTCGCCGTAGCCCTCGGGCCCGAACTCCCGGCCGAGACCGGAGTTCTTGTAGCCGCCGAAGGGGCCGAGCATGTCGAGGCTGAAGGTGTTCACGCTGTACGTGCCGGTGCGCACCTGCCGGGCCACGTCGATGCCGCGCTCGGTGTCGGCGGTCCAGACGCTGCCGCTCAGGCCGTACTCCGAATCGTTGGCGATCTTCACGGCCTCGGCCTCGTCGCCGTACGGGAGCAGGCAGATGACCGGGCCGAAGATCTCCTCGCGGGCGATCCGCATGGAGTTGTCCACCTCGCCGAAGAGGGTCGGCTCCACATACCAGCCCTTGTCGAGGCCGGCCGGACGCCCGCCGCCCGTAAGGACCTTGGCGCCTTCCTCCTGGCCGATACGGATGTAGTCGAGGGAGCGCTGCTGCTGCCTCTTGGCGACGAGCGGGCCGAGTTCGGTGGCCGGGTCGAGCGGGTCGCCGACCTTCAGGGCGCCGGCCGCGGCGGCGAAGGCCTCGGCGAACTCGTCGTAGCGGGTGCGCGGTACGAGGATGCGGGTCTGGGCCACACAGGCCTGCCCGTTGATCATCCAGGCGAAGGGCACGATCCCGGCGACGGCGGTCTGCGCGTCGGCGTCCGGCAGGATGACCGCGGCCGACTTGCCGCCGAGCTCCAGGGTGACGCGGGTGAGATTGCGCGAGCAGACCTCCATCACCCGCTTGCCCGCGCCCACCGAGCCGGTGAAGGACACCTTGTCGACACCGGGGTGCGCGACCAGATACTCACTGACCTCGCGGTCGGCGGGGATGACGGACAGCACGCCTTCGGGCAGGCCGGCCTCGGCCGCTATCTCGGCGAGCAGATAGGCGTCGAGCGGTGTCTCGGGCGAGACCTTGAGAATCGCCGGGCAGCCCGCGAGGAGCGCCGGGGCGAGCTTGGCGGCGGCGGTGAACTGCGGGACGTTCCAGGGCACTACGGCCGCGACGACCCCGACGGGCTCACGGCGCACCAGGATCTTGCCGAGGACGCCGTCGCGCTTCTCCTCGTAGGTGAAGTTGCGAGCCGTGGTGATGGCCGCGTCCCAGACCATCATCGAGGCGAGCGCCTGCACCATCACGCTGGAGGTGTAGGGGGTGCCGTTCTCCGAGCTGATGACCCGGGCGATCTCCTCGTGCCGGACCGCGAAGGCGTCCTTGATCCTGGTGACGACCTCGATCCGCTCCTCGAGCGACATCCGGGGCCAGGGCCCCTCGTCGAAGGCGCGGCGGGCGGCGGCGACGGCGCGGTCCACATCGGCGGGCGCGGCGTGCGGGACCCGGCCGATGACCTCCTCGGTGTGCGGGGAGACCACCTCGATGACGTCCTTGCCCTGCGGGTCCACCAACTCCCCGCCGATGAACAGCTTCTGATGTTCCACGAGCTCGGTCATGGCCGACTGCCTCCTGCGGACCTTGACGGGGCGAGTTTCTGACGCTGTTTCAGATTTACATCTCCAGAACTGATACCAGTTCTAGTTCATGTAGTCCACGGAGGGAACGGGCGTGCGCCTACCAGATGGTGGACTTGGGCGACCACTGAAACTAGTTCTAGTTATAGTGAGCCGGTCGGGGACCGTGGCGGACGGCCGCGAACGACGTGGCGCACGGCCGCGAACGGATGGGAGCGCTCCATGACGCAAGTGACCGAGCACGGCGGGGGCGTATGGAGCATCAAGGTGCCGATCCCCGACAACCCACTCGGGCACACCCTCGTCCATCTCCTCGACACCGACCGCGGACCTGTCCTGATCGACACCGGCTGGGACGACCCGGACTCCTGGGACACCCTCGTCGCCGGGGTCGCCGCCTGCGGGGCGGCCATCGGCGAACTGCAGGGCGTGGTCGTCACCCACCACCACCCCGACCACCACGGCCTGTCCGGCAAGGTGCGCGAGGCCTCCGGCGCGTGGATCGCGATGCACCCGGCGGACACCCATGTCGTACGCCGCACCCGTGAGCAGGAGCCGGGCCGCTGGGTCGGCTACATCGCGGACAAACTCGCCGCCGCCGGCGCCCCGGAGGACCACATCTCGCCGCTGCGCGCCGCCCGCGCCTCGGGCCGGGCGCGGACCGTGCCGGGGCTCAACTCCGCGCTGCCCGACCGGGAGATCACCCCCGGCGAGCTGCTCGATCTGGCGGGGCGCAGGCTGCGCGCCATCTGGACCCCGGGCCACACGCCGGGCCATGTCTGTCTGCACCTGGAGGAGGAGCACCCGGCCGGTAAGCCCGGCCGCGGACGGCTGTTCTCCGGGGACCATCTGCTGCCCGAGATCACCCCGCACATCGGCCTGTACGAGGACCCGGACGACGAGACCGTGACCGATCCGCTCGGCGACTACCTCGACTCGCTCGAACGCATCGGGCGCCTCGGGGTCGCCGAGGTGCTGCCTGCCCACCAGTACGCGTTCACCGACTCCGGCGGCCGCGTCGGGGAGCTGCTCGACCACCACGAGGAGCGTCTGCGGCATCTGCGCGAGCTGCTCGCGGAGCCGCTCACCCCCTGGCAGACCGCCGAGCGCATGGAGTGGAACCGGCCCTGGGCCGATATCCCCTACGGCTCCCGGAACATCGCAGTATCGGAAGCGGAGGCCCATCTGCGGCGCCTGGTGAAGCTGGGGCTCGCGGAAGCGGTGGAGGGCAGCGATCCGGTGGTGTACCGGGCGGTGTGAGCAGGGGGTGCCCGGCGATGCGCGGGCGGCGTGCCCCGCGGTGTGAGGGCGGTGTGAGGGGGCGCCCTCACGTGAGGAGCCGGGGCAGCGTGCCCGGCGGGCCGCGGTGACCGCCCGGTACAGTGGGCGGGCACGAATCACGCCCCTCGGGGGAAAGCCGGTGGAAACCCGGCGCTGACCCGCAGCCGTGAGCCGACCCCTGGGTCGGTGAGCCGGAATGCCCCGGAGGGCGTGCGCTCCAGTCGCTCCGCGCAGGCGAGGCGACGGCCACCGTCGAGGTATACGGAGCCGGAGCTCGGTCCCCGCCGCGGGCCCGCGCCCCTGCTCCCCCGCAGGAGAGGCACCCGCCCCGATCATGAACGTTCGCCGCACCGCGGCTGCCACCGCCGCCGCTGTCACCGCAGCGCTCCTTGCGGTCGCCGCCCCCGCCGCTCACGCCGCCGACACCCCGTCGCCCAGCGCACCGGCCTCGCTCCCCTCCGGCCTCTACGGCAAGAAGGACCCCAAGTTCGACGGTGTCTTCCGGCAGTCGTACGCCCTGCTCGCCCAGGACACCGTGGGCGTGAAGCCCGCGCAGAAGGCCGTGGACTGGCTGACCGGCCAGCAGTGCGACAGCGGCGGTTTCGCGGCGTTCCGGGCCGACCCGAGCGAGGCCTGCGACGCGAAGACGCAGGTCGACTCCAACTCCACGGCCGCCGCGGTACAGGCACTCACGGCGCTCGGCGGGCAGGACGCCACCGTGAAGAAGGCCGTGAGCTGGCTGAAGTCAGTGCAGAACCAGGACGGCGGCTGGGGCTACAACCCGGGCCTGCCGACCGACGCCAACTCCACCGGCATCGTGGTCGGCGCCCTCGCCGCGGCGGGCGAGAAGCCGCAGGCCGTGAAGTCGCAGAAGGGCAAGTCGGCGTACGACGCGCTGCCGAAGCTCGCGCTCTCCTGCGACAAGGGCGAGGACGGTGCCTTCGGCCTGGCGGACATGAAGACCGGGAAGCTCGCGGCGAACGCCGACGCGACGGCGGCCGGTGTGCTCGGCTCCCTCGGTGACGGCCTGGTCGTGAAGGCCGCCGAGAAGCAGTCACCGGCGAAGTGCGCCGAGCCCGGCGACGTACGGCAGGCCGCGAAGAACGGCGCCGCCTACCTCGCCGACACGCTCGCGAAGGACGGCCACCTGAAGTCGTCCATGCCGGGCGCCGAGGACCAGCCGGACTACGGCAACACGGCCGACGCGGTCGTCGCGCTGTCCGCCGCGGGGCTCACCGACCAGACCAAGAAGCCCGTCGAGTGGCTGCAGCAGAACTCCGCGAAGTGGGCCAAGGAGAACGGCCCCGCCGCCTACTCCCAGCTGATCTTCGCCGCGCACGCGACCGGCGCCGACCCGCGTGACTTCGGCGGCACGGACCTGGTGAAGGCCCTCAACGCCACCGGTCCCGCCCCGGAGAAGGCCGCCGCCGCGGACTCCGAGAAGAAGGACGACGGCGGCGGTGTCCCCTGGTGGATCATCGGTGTCTTCTTCGTCGCGAGCGTCGGCATCGGCTTCCTGATCAGCGGCCGTAAGAAGAAGACCCAGCTGTGAGGTCACGCTGCCGCACCTCGGCCCGGGGCGCCTCCACGGCCGCCTTGGTGGCACTGGCCACCCTGTGTGTCGTCCTGTTCGCCTCCCCCTCGTACGCCGCGGGCTACCGCTACTGGTCCTTCTGGTACCAGAAGGACGGTGCCTGGGCGTATGCGACTCAAGGGCCGTCCACGTCGCGGCCCGCCGACGGGGACGTGGAGGGGTTCCGGTTCTCGGTGAGCGCCGACTCCCAGGACGCCTCGAAGCCGCGCGGCACCGCGAAGTTCGGTGAGATCTGCGCGGACACCCCGGCCAAGGACGGCAGCAAGCGGATCGCCGTCGTCGTCGACTTCGGCACCGCGGGCGACGCCCCGAAGGGCGAGACACCGCCGAAGCCGCGGAGCGCCTGCGCGCAGATCTCCGAGAACGGCACCTCGGCGGAGGCCCTCGCCGCCGTCGCCGAACCCCTGCGCTACGGCAACGACGCGCTGCTCTGCGCCATCGCGGGCTACCCGAAGGCGGGCTGCGGCGAGCAGGTCGCGGAGGACGGCGGTGAGCAGGACGGCGGTGAGCAGGACACCGCCGCGCGGGAGACCGGCAAGGACAGCGACGGGGACGGCGGTCCGTCCGTCGGCCTGATCGCGGGCGCCGCCGCGGTGTGCGCACTCGGCGCCGCCGCCGTGTGGCAGGCCCGCCGCCGCCGCGGCTGACCCGGGAGCCGGGCATGGCCATGGAGAGCGGCACGGGCGGCCGGCGCCTTCGCGCCCCCGAGGCGAACCGGAGCAACGCCCTGCACCCCGGCGCCTGGTGGGTGTGGGCCCTGGGTCTCGGCACCGCCGCGTCCCGCACCACCAACCCGCTGCTGCTCGGCCTGCTCATCGGCGTCGCCGGCTATGTGGTCGCCGCACGCCGCACCGAGGCTCCCTGGGCGCGCAGTTACGGCGCGTTCGTGAAGCTCGGCCTGTTCGTCCTCGGTATCCGCCTGGTGTTCGCGGTGTTCCTCGGCTCGCCGATCCCGGGCTCGCATCTGCTGTTCACGCTGCCCGAAGTGCCGCTGCCCGAGTGGGCCAAGGGGGTGCGGCTCGGCGGCCGCGTCACCGCGGAGACCCTGGTCTTCGCACTGTACGACGGCCTGAAACTGGCCACGCTGCTGATCTGCGTGGGCGCCGCCAACGCCCTCGCCAATCCGGCCCGGCTGCTCAAGTCCCTGCCGGGCGCGCTGTACGAGGCGGGCGTCGCGGTCGTCGTCGCGATGACCTTCGCGCCGCAGCTGATCGCCGATCTGCAGCGGCTGCGGGCGGCGCGGCGCCTTCGCGGCCGCCCCGACCGCGGCGTACGCGGACTGCTCCAGGTCGGACTCCCGGTCCTGGAGGGCGCGTTGGAGCGCTCGGTGGCCCTGGCCGCCGCGATGGACGCCCGCGGCTACGGTCGCAGCGCCGAAGTGCCCCCGGGCGTCCGCCGCACCACCGCCGTCCTCACGCTCGGCGGCCTCCTCGGTGTCTGCGCGGGGACGTACGCGCTGCTCTCCGCCACAGGCGCCGGCTACGGACTGCCGGTGCTGCTCGCCGGTCTCGCCGCGGCGCTCGGCGGGCTCTGGCTCGGCGGGCGGCGCAGCGTGCGCACCCGCTACCGGCCCGATGTCTGGGGCACGCGCGCGTGGCTGGTGTCCGGCTCCGGAGTCGCGGTGGCGTCCCTGATGATCTGGTTCGCGTCGGGCGACGCCGCGGCCCTGCACCCCGGCGTGGTGCCCCTGGTCGCCCCCGGCCTTCCGGTGTGGCCCGCGGCCTGCGTCCTGATCGGGCTGCTCCCGGCCTTCGTCGCACCCGCGCCGCCTGCCGCCGAAGCCCCCCGGGTCGACCGAGCTCCCCGGTCCGCCGAAGCCCCTCGGAAGGAAGCCCCATGATCCGTTTCGAGGATGTCTCGGTGACCTACGACGGCGCGGCCGCCGCCACGGTTCAGGGCATCGACCTGGCCGTCCCCGAGGGCGAGTTGGTGCTTCTGGTCGGCCCTTCCGGGGTCGGCAAGTCCACCCTGCTCGGCACGGTCAGCGGCCTCGTCCCGCACTTCACGGGCGGCACCCTGCGCGGCCGCGTCACCGTCGCGGGCCGTGACACCCGTACCCATAAACCGCGGGAACTCGCCGATGTGGTGGGCACGGTGGGCCAGGACCCGCTGTCCCACTTCGTCACGGACACGGTCGAGGACGAACTGGCCTACGGAATGGAGTCGCTGGGCCTGGCCCCGGACGTGATGCGGCGCCGGGTGGAGGAGACCCTCGATCTGCTCGGCCTCGCCGAACTGCGCGACCGTCCCATCGCCACCCTCTCCGGCGGCCAGCAGCAGCGCGTCGCGATCGGCTCGGTCCTCACCCCGCACCCCGACGTCCTGGTCCTCGACGAGCCCACGTCGGCCCTCGACCCGGCGGCGGCCGAGGAGGTCCTGGCCGTACTGCAGCGCCTGGTCCACGACTTGGGCACGACGGTCCTGATGGCCGAGCACCGCCTGGAACGCGTCGTCCAGTACGCGGACCAGGTGCTGCTGCTGCCCGCCCCCGGCGAAGCACTCGTGCTCGGCGCGCCCGCCGACGTGATGGCCGTGTCCCCGGTGTACCCGCCGGTGGTCGGGCTCGGCCGCCTGGCCGGCTGGTCCCCGCTGCCGCTGTCCGTACGGGACGCACGGCGCCGGGCGGACTCCCTGCGGGACCGGCTCGCCGACGCTCCGCCGCCCGCCCCCGAGGGCCCCGCCGGTGCGGCCGCTCCCGGAACCCCCGAGCCTGACCACCCGGAGCCGAACCGCTCCGAGCCGAACCGCTCCGAGCCGGGGAAAGGACCCGCCGCGCCACCCGCCCGCGCCGGCCGTGGCCTGCTCGCCCGCCTGCGGCGCGGCACCCCGGCGCCCCCGTCCCGGACGGAGACGGGCGGGTACGGCACCCCGGTCGCCGTCGTGGACGCACTCGCCGTACGCCGGGGGCGGGTCGAGGCCCTGCGCCGGGTCGACCTCGAGGTCACCCGGGGCGAGACCATCGCCCTCATGGGCCGCAACGGCGCCGGCAAGTCGACCCTCCTGAGCGCCCTCGTCGGTCTGCTCGAACCCACCGGGGGCTCGGTACTCGTGGGGGCGGCCACCCCGCACCGGACCGCGCCCCGCGACCTGCTGCGGCACGTCGGCCTCGTACCGCAGGAACCGCGCGACCTCCTCTACGCCGACACCGTCGCCGCCGAGTGCCAGGCCGCCGACCACGACGCGGGCGCCGCGGCCGGCACCTGCCGCGAGCTGCTCGACACCCTGCTCCCCGGCATCGCGGACGGCACCCACCCCCGCGATCTCTCGGAGGGCCAGCGCCTCACCCTCGCCCTGGCCGTCGTCCTCACCGCGAAGCCCCCGCTGCTGCTGCTCGACGAGCCGACCCGCGGCCTCGACTACGCGGCGAAGGCCCGTCTGGTGGGCATCCTGCGCGGCCTCGCCGGTGCGGGGCACGCGATCGTGCTCGCCACCCACGACGTGGAGCTCGCCGCCGAACTGGCGCACCGCGTGGTGATCCTGGCCGACGGCGAGGTCGTCGCGGACGGCCCGACGGCGGACGTGGTGGTCTCCTCACCGTCCTTCGCCCCGCAGGTGACCAAGATCCTGGCGCCGCAGAAGTGGCTGACGGTGGCGCAGGTCGACTCGGCCCTGGCGGGCACCCGATGACCGCTGCGGGCCGGGCGGCCGTGGCACAGGCGCGGGCCGTCCGCCTGGGCCCCAAGTCGGTGGCCGCGCTCCTTCTGGTCAGCGCCATCGGCGTGGCCGCGTTCGGCTGGCCGCTGCTCGCCGACACCGGCTCCGGCGTGACCGCGCACGCCCAGGACGCGCCCTGGCTGTTCGCCGCGCTGCTGCCGCTCCTGGTCGGGGTGGTGGCGGCGACCATCGCGGAGTCCGGGCTCGGCGCGAAGGCCGTGGCGATGCTCGGTGTGCTCGCGGCGGTGGGCGCCGCGCTGCGTCCGCTGGGCGCCGGCACGGCGGGCCTGGAGCCGATGTTCTTCCTGATGGTGCTCGCGGGCCGGGTACTCGGCCCCGGCTTCGGCTTCGTGCTCGGCTCGGTCACGATGTTCGCGTCCGCGCTCCTGACGGGCGGCGTCGGGCCGTGGATGCCGTTCCAGATGCTGACGATGGGCTGGGTGTCGATGGGCGCGGGCCTGCTGCCCGGCCCGGACCGGCTGCGCGGCCGCGCCGAACTCGGACTGCTCGCGCTGTACGGGGCGGTGGCGGCGTTCGGCTACGGGCTCGTGATGAATCTGTACGGCTGGACGATCGTGCCCGGCCTGTCCTCGGGGATCTCCTTCCACCCCGGCGACCCGCTGCACGAGAACCTGGTCCGCTATCTCGCGTACTGCATGGCGACCTCGCTCGGCTGGGACCTGGGCCGGGCGGTGGTGACCGTGGCCCTGACGGTCACGGTCGGGGCGACGGTCCTCAAGGCGCTGCGGCGGGCGACCCGGCGGGCGGCTTTCGAGGCGCCGGTCACATTCGCCGGGCCCGTCGACGGGGCCGACGGCGGGGCCGACGGGTCAGCCGGGTCCGCCGGGTCCGCCGCGCCCGGGAAGCACGAGGCGCGGGTCACACCCGACGCCTCTGCGCCGTAGGGGATCACGTCCGCTGCGTAACGACAGGGGTCCCCCGAGGGTGACCCCGGGCACAGGACCTTGGTCCTCCACGAAGCCGCCTAGTAGGGCCACAGGCATGATCCACGGGCCCTCTGAAACCCGCGCCGACCTGCGACTTCAACCCCCTTGGCGACATTGAGGACCTTCCACCCCCAATGCGACCACCACTAGTAAAAGGGGTCATTGCGGAGACGTAACAGCCCTGCTTCTCTGGATGAGTCGCAGGGCGCCGCCCGGCCGCACCGGCCGCAGCGCCCCGGCATCCCCCCGCGTGGCCCCCCCGTGGTTCCGCATGCGGTACCGGCTTGCCTGCGACGCCCTGTCCCCTTCTGGAAGGCCCCCTGTGTCCGTCTCCCGCTTCCGCCGCATCGCCACCCCGAAGAAGACCGCCGCCGGCGCCGCCGTGGCCCTCGCCACCGCCGGCATGCTCTTCTCCTCGGTCCCGGCCCACGCCGCCGTGCAGGCCGCCCCCGCGGCCGCCCCGGCCGCGGCCCCCGCCGCCGCCGGCTCCGCGCAGGCGATCGCGAAGCAGATGATCCCGGACCCGGCCCAGTACGCCGCGTTCAGCAAGATCGTCGCCCACGAGAGCGGCTGGAACCACACGGCCAGCAACAAGTCCTCCGGCGCCTACGGCCTGGTCCAGGCGCTGCCCGGCTCGAAGATGGCCTCCGCGGGCGCCGACTGGAAGACCAACCCGGCCACCCAGATCAAGTGGGGCCTCGACTACATGAACTCCCGCTACGGCAGCCCGGCCGGCGCGTGGAACTTCTGGTCCTCGCACGGCTGGTACTGAACCGCCGGCCGCTTGTCGGTTCGTGAATGGCCGCACCCCATACGCGGGGTGCGGCCATTCGCGCTCCGTTGTCCTCAATCGCCGGACGGGCTCAATTTGAGCCCGTCCGGCGATTGAGGACAGCTGTCCGCAGGACTTTCGGGAAGGGGCGGGGAGGGGAAGAAGCCCGCCGCAGGCGCCCAACCCCCCACCCGGCCGTCACCCGCCTACAGCCGCTGAAGAATCGTCGCCGTAGCCAGCGCCCCACCCGCGCACATCGTGACGAGCGCGAACTCCTTGTCCCGCCGCTCCAGTTCATGCAGAGCCGTCGTGATCATGCGCGCCCCCGTCGCCCCCACCGGGTGCCCGAGCGCGATCGCGCCGCCGTTCACATTGACCTTCTCCAGGTCCTGCTCGAAGACCTGGGCCCAGCTGAGCACCACCGAGGCGAAGGCTTCGTTGATCTCGACGAGGTCGATGTCCTTCAGGGACATCCCGGCCTTGCCGAGCACCGCCCTAGTCGCGTCGATCGGGCCGTCCAGGTGGAAGTGCGGATCGGAGCCGACCAGGGCCTGGGCCACGATGCGCGCCCGGGGCTTGAGCTTCAGGGCCCTGGCCATCCGCTTCGACGCCCACAGGATCGCCGCGGCCCCGTCGGATATCTGCGAGGCGTTCCCGGCCGTGTGCACGGCGGTGGGCATGACCGGCTTGAGGCCGGCGAGGCCCTCCATCGTCGTGTCGCGCAGCCCCTCGTCACGGTCGACGAGCCGCCACATGCCCTGGCCCGCGGCCTGTTCCTCCTCCGTCGTCGGCACCTGCACGGCGAAGGTCTCGCGTTTGAAGCGCTCCTCGGCCCAGGCGATGGCCGCCCGCTCCTGCGAGATCAGGCCGAGCGAGTCGACGTTCTCGCGGGTGAGCCCCCGGTTGCGAGCGATGCGCTCGGCGGCCTCGAACTGGTTGGGCAGATCGACGTTCCACTCGTCGGGGAACGGCTTGCCGGGCCCGTGCTTGGACGCCGAACCGAGCGGCACCCGCGACATCGCCTCGACGCCGCAGCTGATGCCGACGTCCATCACCCCGGACGAGATCATGTTGGCGACCATATGGCTGGCCTGCTGCGAGGATCCGCACTGGCAGTTGACGGTGGTCGCGGCGGTCTCGTACGGCAGGCCCATGGTGAGCCAGGCGGTACGGGTCGGGTTGGCGGACTGCTCACCGGCCTGGGTGACCGCGCCGCCGACGATCTGCTCGACGCAGTCGGCGTGAATGCCGGTGCGGGCGAGGAGTTCGCGATAGGTCTCGCCGAGCAGATAGGCCGGATGAAGATTGGCGAGCGCTCCTGAGCGCTTGCCGATGGGGGTGCGTACGGCTTCGACGATGACGGGTTCCGCGGCCATGGGCTCGTCCTCTCCTCGCACAACTCGCCCGTCCAGGGGCGATCCCGGCACCCCGCCGGTACGGGCAGATAGAACTAGTACGCGTTCTAGTTCTGAGAGCAGTCTTATGAGTGCGCCCCGTCCACCGCAAGGGTCTTGCACGGAGTGCCTGCGCAACAGATGGCGTCGGAGCCCTTGCCACTTGTAGAACCCGTTACTACCTTTCGGACAACTTCTGATGGGCCGTCAGACACCCGCGCGGCCACACGTCGTACGACCATGGAGTTGCCGATGCCCTGTCCCGCGCTGCCTGACGGGTTCGACGCCACCGACCCCGATCTCCTCCAAAGCCGCATCCCCTTCCCGGAGTTCGCCGAGCTGCGGCAGACCGCACCGGTGTGGTGGTGCCCGCAGCGGCGCGGCGTCACCGGCTTCGACGACGAGGGCTACTGGGCCGTCACACGGCACGCCGACGTCAAGTACGTCTCCACGCACCCGGAGCTGTTCTCCTCCACCGCGAACACCGCGGTCATCCGCTTCAACGAGCACATCAACCGGGACCAGATAGACGCCCAGCGGCTGATCATGCTCAATATGGACCCGCCCGAGCACAGCCGGGTCCGCCAGATCGTCCAGCGCGGCTTCACCCCGCGGGCGATCAGGTCCCTCGAAGGCGCCCTGCGCGAGCGGGCGGGACGGATCGTCGAGGAGGCGAAGAAGAACGCCGGGCCCGACGGCGCCTTCGACTTCGTCACCAATATCGCCGTGGAGCTGCCGCTGCAGGCCATCGCCGAACTCATCGGCGTACCCCAGGAGGACCGCTCCCGGATCTTCGACTGGTCGAACAAGATGATCGCGTACGACGACCCGGAGTACGCCATCACCGAGGAGGTCGGCGCCGAGGCGGCGATGGAGCTCATCGGCTACTCCATGAACATGGCCGCGGCCCGCAAGGAGTGCCCCGCCAAGGACATCGTCAGCCAGCTGGTGGCCGCCGAGGGCGAGGGCAATCTGTCCAACGACGAGTTCGGCTTCTTCGTGCTGCTGCTCGCCGTCGCCGGGAACGAGACCACGCGCAACGCCATCAGCCACGGTATGCACGCCTTCCTCACCCACCCCGACCAGTGGGAGCTCTACAAGCGCGAGCGGCCCGCGACCGCCGCCGAGGAAATCGTCCGCTGGGCCACTCCCGTGACCGCCTTCCAGCGCACCGCCACCGAGGACACGGAGCTCGGCGGCGTCCGGATCAAGGCCGGGGACCGGGTCGGGATGTTCTACTCATCGGCCAACAACGACCCCGAAGTCTTCGACAGGCCCGACCAGTTCGACATCACCCGTGACCCCAACCCGCATCTCGGCTTCGGCGGCGGAGGCCCGCACTTCTGCCTCGGCAAGTCCCTGGCCATCCACGAGATCGACCTGATCTTCAACGCGCTCGCGGACGCCCTGCCCGACCTCAAGCTCGCGGGCGACCCCCGGCGGCTGCGCGCGGCCTGGCTCAACGGCATCAAGGAACTCCAGGTCAGCACCGTCTGACCGGCACCCGGGGGCACCCGGGGCCGATCGTGGCGGCCGCTTCGCTTCGGGAGGCAGGGGCTCACTCTCCACGCCCCGCCCCTGCCTCCCGGACCCGCCCGCCGATCCGCCTGGCGGTATCCGGGGTTGTCAACCGCCCTCATTCACCGGCACGTTGGCGGGGTGCGCATCGGCTTTCTGCTGCACAACGCGTATGCGATCGGCGGGACGACCAGGACCACCTTCAATCTGGCCGGTTCCCTCGCCGACCGCCATGACGTGCGGATCGTCTCCGTCTTCCGGCACCGCGCACGGCCGCTGCTCACTCCCCCGCCCGGAGTGCCGCTCACGGCCCTGGTCGACCGGCGCGGCACGGCGCCGGACGCGGCAGACCCCCGCGCACACGAGCCGGGCCGCTTCTTCCCCGCGGGCGAGAGCCGCGCACCCCAGTACCACCGGCTCGCCGAGGAACGCGTCATCGACTGGCTCAAGGCGACCGGCACCGGCACCGGCACTGACACCGCCACCGAGGCCGACGCCGTCATCTCCACCCGCACCGGACTCAACGTGCTGCTCGCCCGCTTCGGCCCGCCCGGCACCCTGCGCATCGGCCAGGAGCACCTCACCCACGACGCGCACCCGCACCGGCTGCGCCGTGAACTGCAGCGCTGGTACCCGCGGTTGGACGCCCTGGTGACCATGACACGGGCCGACGCCCGCGCCCACCGCACCGGGCTCGCCCTGCCGCACGGCCTGGTCACGGCCATCCCCAACTGCGTACCGCAGACGGAGGCGCCGCCCGCCGACCTCACCCGCGAAGTCGTCGTCGCGGCCGGACGTCTCACCCCGGTCAAGCGCTATCACCTGCTCGTCGCCGCCTTCGACCGGGCCGCCCGTGACCGCCCCGGCTGGCGCCTGCGCATCTATGGCGCGGGCGTCGAGCGGGACCGGATCGCCGCCGAGATCGACCGCCGCGGCCTGCGGGACCGGGTACGGCTCATGGGGGCCGTCACCCCGCTCGACCCGGAGTGGGCCAAGGGGTCGATCGCGGCGGTGACTTCGGCCCAGGAGTCGTTCGGCATGACCATCGTGGAGGCGATGCGCTGCGGCCTTCCGGTGGTCGCCACCGACTGTCCGCACGGCCCGCGCGAGATCATCCGCGACGGTGTCGACGGCCGGCTCATACCCCGCGACGACCTCCGCGCCTACAGCGCCGCCCTCGCCGAGCTCATGGACGACCCGGCGCTGCGCCGCCGGATGGGCGCGGCCGCCCGCGAGCACGCGGCGAAGGCCTTCGCCCCGGAGCAAGTCACCGGCCGCTACGAGGAGTTGCTCTCCGCCCCGCCCGAGCACCCGGACACGGTCCCGCCCGCCCCGCGCCGCGTCCTGGCCCTGTACCGGGCCACGGTCCGCCTCCTGGCCGCCGGGGCACTGCGCCGCACACGGCGCACCCTGCGGCGGGCGGTAATGTCCTGACGTATCCCCCCCCTCTTGCGGCGATGCGGGAACCCTTGCCTCCTGCGGGCAGTCAGGGCAGTCACCAAGTACGGGTCCGCAAACGGAGGTTGACGATGCTGCCCGGAGTGCGCGATGGCCAAGGCCGCACGGCCGGGGAGGAGGCGGGAGCGCGGCACCGTCGCGCGCACCGTGCCCTCCTCGCCGTGTGCGCGGTCGTCGTGCTGCTGTCCGCCGCCCTGCAGCCGCTGACGCAGCCCCTCGGCTGGGACGAGCTGGTGTACGCGAGCCGGTTCACGCCGTTCGCGAACGGCCTCGACGTGCCCTTCGAAGCGCCCCGCACCCGCGGAGTGCCCACGCTGCTCGCCCCGGTCGCCCTCTGGTCGGACTCGGTGCCACTGCTGCGCGGCTGGCTGAGCCTGCTCGCGGGGGCCGCGCTGTACGCCGGATTCCTGCCGTGGCTGCGGGAGTTCGGCACCCGGCCCGCCGTCGTGCCGATCGCCGCCGCGGGCTACGGCACCCTCTGGTCGGTCCTGTTCTACGCCTCGTCCGCCATGCCCAACCACTACACGGCGATGGGCGCGACGGCCGCCGTGGGCTGCTTCGTGCGGTACGCGGGCGGTGAGCGGCGCCGCCGGCTGCTGTCCGGGCTCGCCCTGAGCCTTGCCCTGGCCACCCTCATGCGGCCCAACGACGCGGTGTGGATCGCGGGTCCGCTGCTGCTCGCGCTGCTCGTGCACCGGCCATGGCGGGCGCTCGCACCGGCCGTGGCGATGGCGGCGGGGGCCCTGGCGGCCGCCGTGCCCTGGGTGATCGAGTCCGAGGTCCGCTTCGGCGGCATCGGCGAGCGGCTCGCCCTGGCCACGGATCAACAGGGCGGCATGAAGCCGCAGTTCAACGTGTGGCGGATGGTGTCGGCGGTGGACGGGCCGCTGCTCTGCCGCCCCTGCACGGACGACGCCCTGTCCGTGCCGCCGTCGCTGTGGTGGTTCGCGCTGCCCGTCCTGGCGGGCGTGGGTCTGCTGCTCGCCGGGCGCGCACGGCGCGGCGGGCTCTGGCTCGCGACCGCCGTCGCCGGGTCGACGGCGGTGACGTACGCCTTCCTCATCGACTACTCGGCCGCACGGTTCCTGTTCACCTCGTACGCCCTGCTCATGATCCCGGCGGCGGTCGCGCTGCACACGGCGTGGACGGCGGCCCACCGCGCCCGTCTGCCGCTCCTGGCCCTGTGCGGCACGCAGCTGGCCCTGCAGCTCTCCCTGACGCACGGCAACGCGGACATCCAGGCCGAGGCCCGCCGCGACTGGACCCGCGTCACCGCGGCCCTGCGGGAGGCGGACATCGGCCCCGGCTGCCGCCTCGCCGGCAGCAGCTCGGTCATCCCCATCGCCCACGCGGCGGGCTGCCGCCCCACGGCCACGAACCCGGACGCCCTGGTCCTGCGCGGCACCCGGCCCCCGCACGCGCGGCGCCACTGGCGGGTGATCGCGGTGCCCGGCGCGTACAACGACTGGTGGATCGCGGTGCCGGCCCCACCGGCCGGCGGGCAGCGCTGCCGAGACGGCTGACGGCCGACGGCTACGGACGGACTCCGGCAGTCAGGGCGCGCGCCTCCTCCTCGGTCTCCACGGCGGGCGGCGAGCCCGGCAGGGGCCTGCGGGCGCTCTCCGTCATGAACCAGACGGCGACACCGCCGACGACGGCCGCGGCCATCATGTAGTAGGCGGGCATCATCACGTTGCCGGTGGCGCCGATCAGGGCCGTGACGACCAGCGGGGTCGTACCGCCGAAGATCGAGACGGAGACGTTGAAGCCGATCGACAGGGAGCCGTAGCGCACCCGGGTCGGGAACAGGGCGGGCAGCGTGGACGGCATCGTCGCGGTGAAGCAGACCAGGAGCAGACCGAGCGCCGCCATGCCGAGGCCGATGGCGAGCAGCGAGCCCTGCCGGATCAGGAGCAGCGCGGGCACCGACAGGAGCAGGAAGCCCGCGCAGCCGAAGGCGATCACCGGGCGGCGGCCGACGCGGTCGGTGAGCAGGCCCGCGAAGGGCTGGACGACCATCATCAGGGCCATCACGCCGAGGACCACGAGCAGCCCGTGGGTGGCGTCGTAGTTCAGCTCACCGGTGAGGTAGCTGGGCATGTACGACAGGAGCATGTAGTCCGTGACGTTGAAGACCAGGACCAGGCCGACGCACAGGAGGAGGGCCCGCCACTGGCCGGTGATCATCTCGCGCAGCGGCACCTTGGGCCGGTCCTCCTCGGCCTTGTCCAGCTCGGCGGCGAAGGCCGGGGTCTCCTCCAGGCGCATCCGCAGATAGAGGCCGATCAGACCCATCGGACCCGCGATCAGGAACGGGATGCGCCAGCCCCAGGACAGCAGGTCGTCGGTGGAGAGCAGCGCGGTCATCAGGGTGACGAGCCCGGCGCCGCCGATATAGCCCGCGAGGGTGCCGAACTCCAGCCAGCTGCCGAGGAATCCGCGCTTCTTGTCGGGCGCGTACTCGGCGATGAAGGTCGAGGCGCCCGCGTACTCGCCGCCCGTGGAGAAGCCCTGCACCAGACGCGCGGCGAGCAGCAGAACGGGCGCCCAGATGCCGATCGCGGCGTGCGAGGGGATCAGGCCGATCGCGAACGTGCCCGCCGCCATCATGATCATGGTGAAGGCGAGCACCTTCTGCCGGCCGATCCGGTCGCCGAGCGGACCGAAGACCATGCCGCCCAGGGGGCGCACGAGGAACGCGGCGGCGAAGGCACCGAAGGTGGAGAGCAGTTGGGCGGTGGCGTTGCCCGAGGGGAAGAAGACCTTGCCGAGGGTGACCGCGATATAGCTGTAGACGCCGAAGTCGAACCACTCCATGGCGTTGCCGAGTGCGGCCGCCTTGACGGCGCGCTTGACCATCGCGGGGTCGGTGACGGTGACCTCGGTGGGCGGCGCGGACACAGCCGGATTCGGGGCGAGAGTGGCGGAGGACATGTATCCCGAAGATAGGGGCACATACCCCCATTACGTACGGTATGCATCCCGTCGCATAGCTCGCGGAAACCCGCCTCTACCAGGCTCATTGCCGTGTACGCGGGCGTGATGCGCACCAGCGGCCTGTGATCTTTGTCGCGCTCGCCCGGTGCAACCGCCCCGCCCCTGAGCGCCTGTCTCTACAAGAAGGCCCTGAGCAGGTCGGATGTCTCTACGAAAGGCCTCCCTGCCCTTATGACGCGTACATCTCGTGGAAGAAGCCCACGTTCACGCTGCGCGGGCCGCTCCTGTCCTGGATGACCACCTCTCCGGAACCGCCCACGGGCAGCGGCACGGTCCCGCCGTACGCCAGCGAGTGCGACACTCCGCCGGTCACGAACCGCACGTCCGACGACGGTTCCGGATGCGAACCCTGCAGCCAGGTGAGGCTCCAGGTGCGGTCGGCGGCGCAGCGGAACTCCAGATGCACGCGGGACACGAACAGCCAGTCGTCGGGCGGCGAGAGGCGGCACACGGCGCGGTCGCGACCCACCCTCAGGACGGCGCCCGGGGTGCTCTGCTCATCGGCCATGAGCATGCCCGCCGTCGCTCCCGTGTCCGCTTCCGACACCGAGGCCATGGTGAGCTCCAGCACGTACGCTCCTTCATCTCGCGGAACGCTCAAGGGAGTTGGGTACTCACCTGAGCCGGGACGCGGTGGGGCGCGCGGCCGCATGATAGGCCCGGACAAGCCGTTTGCGACACTGGTGGCATGACCGAGCGAAAGCCTCCCGGCGTCAGCTTCGAGTCCTGGGTCGACCGGCAGATCCGCGAGGCGGAGGAACGCGGCGCCTTCACGGATCTCCCCGGCGCGGGCAAACCGCTGCAGGACCTGGAGCAGCCGTACGACGAACTGTGGTGGATCAAGCGGAAGCTGGCCCGCGAGGGCATCTCGCACCTGTCGCCGACCCTGGCCCTGCGCAAGGAGGCCGAGGACGTCCTCGCCGCGGCCGCGGACGCGCCTTCGGAGCGGGCGGTGCGCGAGCTCGTGGCGGAGCTGAACGAGAAGATCCGCGCGGCCCTGCGCAGGCCGCCACCGGGGCCGCCTCTCGGGCTCACCCCCTTCGACCCGGACGAGATCGTCCGCACCTGGCGCGAGCAGGGCCGGGGCGCGGACGAGTCGTCACCGTAAGAACATCACCGCGGGAACGTCACCGTAAGAACATCACCGCGGGAACGTCACCGTAAGACGTCGCTAGGAGCGGGTCCTCTCCGGCGTCTGCGTCGGCGTCTGTGCCGGCGCCCCTGGCACCCCCGGTACCCGCACCACCTCGCGCGGCAGGCTCCGCTCCAGGTCGTCGAGAGCCTGCCGGGCGGCGGCGATGCGCTGGTGCAGCAGCGGTGCCGGATCGTTTCCCTGCGGGGCGACGCCGCCCGAGCCGCGCCGTTCCGCCCGCTCCGCCTTCTCCCGTTCGGCCCGCTCCCGTTCCGCCTTCTCCAACTCCCGTGCCTCTTCGAGGGAGTTGATGACGACGCCGATGAGCACATTGACCAGGACGAACGACGCCATAAGGACGTACACGCCGTAGTAGACGATGCTCCAGCGGGAGATCTCAAGGCCGCCGTGCACCGCCTCACCGAGCCCGTCGAGGGTCATCAGGAGCAACAGCGTGAGCACGGCACGGCCCAGGGAGCCGAAGTGCTCGGGATCGGCGCGGGCGAAGAAGATCCAGCCGATCATGGCGTAGACGTACAGGAGCAGCGCGCCGACGAGCAGGAAGCTGACCGTGCCCGGCAGGCTGCGGCCGATCGCGACGAGCAGGATGCGCAGCTGCGGCAGGAACCGTGCGGTGCGCAGCACACGGGCGAGCCTGAGCAGCCGGAGCAGCGTGGTGTTCTCGCTGACGACCGGCAGGAAGACGCACAGCACCACGGCGAGGTCGAAGAGGTTCCACGGGTCGCGGAAGAAGTCCTTCGGGCGGTCGGCGTGCGCACCGATCCGCAGCAGTATCTCGACGGCGAACCCGGCGATGCAGCAGTGCTCGGCGAACCGCAGCCAGTGGTGCCAGTCGTGCACGACCCCGGCGTAGGTCTCCACGCCGAGCAGCACCGCGTTGCCGAGGATCAGCGCGATCACGACGAGGGCGAACCAGCGCGCCTCGGTGAGGGTGCGGCAGCGGCGCGCCAGGGCGTGCCGGGCGGACGGGATGCGGGAGGTTCGGGCCGCCGTTGGGACCGTCATTCCACTCCTTCACAGCTCGGTGACGACACAGAGGCTGCCCAACCCAAGTGGATCTCAAGGCCTTTGCGCGACCGATCCGCGCCCCTCCTCACTCGTAGGAGTGAGCCGTCGGCCACGGGGCGCTGATCCGGCCCATAGGGGGCGTACGAGAGGATGTCCGCATGAGCATCGTGAAGATCAACGCCCTGACCGTCCCGCAGGAGCAGCGCGAGGTCCTGGAGAAGCGCTTCGCCGCGCGCGCGGGCGCCGTGGAGAGCTCCGACGGCTTCGAGTGGTTCGAGCTGCTCAAGCCGCTGGAAGGCACCGACCAGTACCTCGTCTACACGCGCTGGCGCGACGAGGCCGCGTTCCAGGCCTGGATGGAGGGCCCGATGAAGGCCGCCCACCAGGGCGGCGGCGAGGGCGGCGAGCGGCCCAAGCCGGCGGCGTCGGGCTCGACGGTGTGGACCTTCGAGGTGGTACAGCAGGCGGCACCGAAGCAGGCCTAGACGGCGGGTCCCGGACCGGCAGAGGCCCAGGCCTGGGGGCCTGGGCCATGGATGGGTAATGGGTACCTCTTCTGCCGATGCGGGCATGGGTACCTCTTCCGCCGATGCGGGCCGCTACAGACGCAGGAGCCGCTCCGCCAGGTCCCGGTACTGCCGCAGGGCGTGGCGGAGTTGCTCCGTGCCCTGCTCCTGCCCGGCGTCCGTGTCCGTCGCGACCGCGATGGCCTCCCGCCGCTCGCGCACCGACTGCGCGAGATGATCCGCGGCCTCCTCGACGACGCTCTCGGCATCGGCCGCCGACTGCCGCGGATCGTCCACGAAGCTGTTCAGGGCGTGCTGCAGACGCAGACCCAGCTTGTCGCGCACATCGGCCGCCACGAGTGAGGTGGCGCTGCCGTAGTCCTGCTCGGTCAGATGCCGCTGCTCGGTCCTGTGCTGTCGCTGCTCGGCGATCGGCTGTCGCTGCTCGGTCATGTCCTGTCGCTGCTCGGTCATCGGGCCTCGCCCTTCTTGCGGAACGCCCAAGGCGGGTGGGCGCGTTCGGTGAACTTGCCGGAACCCCGTGCGTTCCGCTCGGGCCGAGTGATCCCGGCCTTCTTCCCGGAAGCCTGCTTGCCGGAGACCTGCTTGCCGGAGGTCGCGCCGTCGGCGCTCGCACTGCCGGCGGCCTCCTTGTCGACGCGCTGGGCGGCGACCAGGTCGTCGAAGAGCCCGCGCGCCTCCAGGAACGCCGCCCGCAGCTCTTCCGTACCGGCACCGTCCTGCACGCGCGCGTGCAGCCTGCGGTAGCCCCGGATGCGCGTTCCGTGGTGCACGGAGAGCGCGGCGATCTGCTCCTCGTAGTGGTCGGCGGGGTAGCCACGCTCACCCGCGAGCCGGGCGAGCAGCCGGTCGGCGTCGTCGGCCGCCTGCTGCGGCGACTCCACGAAACGCTCCTGGAGGGTGGCCCATTGAGCGGCGTAGCGCTCCCGCGTCGCGGGCGGCAGCGGCTTGTGCCGCAGGTTGCCGTGGCGGCGTACCCGCTCCTTCAGTTCGCGTTCGGCGGCCTTGGTGTCGCCGTCGTGCCGGGCCACGGTCGTGTCGTACTCGGGCCCGAACCGGCGCCGCAGCGACGTGCCGCCGCCACGGCTCAGGGGTCCGGCCAGTACGGCCCAGACGAGAGCCGCGACGAGGACGACGGCGACCGCGATCAGGACCACGGTCAAAGCGGTGGACATGGTGCGCTCCCGAAGTGTGTGAGGCTGTCGTCACGACGGGTAGCCACGCGGCGCCACCGCAAACCGCCCCGGCACGCCCGCGGTCCCGGCGGATATCCGATTGCCGCCCGCCCCCGGCATCCCGCATGCTCGCCCGCATGAGCCCCTGGACCGTCGCGGCCGAACCGTACGACTCGCCCACCGCTGCGGCCCTGTGGCGGGCGTACTACACCGAGGTCAGCGACCGCTGGTACGAGCGCGAGTCCGGGCACGCGACGGACCCCGACGAGCTGGAGCGCGGCATCGCGTCACAGAGCGGCGCCGATCTCGCCCCGCCCACCGGCGTGCTCCTGGTCGCCCGGTACGAAGGGGTGGCGGCGGGGACCGCGGGAGTGCGGCTGCTCGACGGCGTACGGGCCGAGCTGACGCGGGTGTTTCTCCTGCCCGGCATGCGCGGCAAGGGCGGCGGCTCGGTGCTCATGCCGGCGGCGGAGCGGGCGGCACTCGGCTTCGGCGCCCGTGAGCTGGTGCTCGACACCCGCCATGACCTGACGGAGTCGCACGCGCTGTACGAGCGACACGGCTTCCGGCGGATCCCCGCGTACGCCGACACCGGCCCCTACAGCGAGCGCTGGTACGGCAAGCAGCTGTGCGGCGTGTTCGGCGAGGCTTCCCCGATGTATTAGACATAAGGGATGCAACAGGACAACAACGCCCATCTCGCGCACGGCCTCAAACAGCGCCACCTGTCCATGATTGCCCTCGGCGGGGTGATCGGCGCCGGCCTCTTCGTCGGCTCGGGCGCCGGCATCGCGGCCGCGGGCCCTTCGATCGTGATCGCGTATGTCCTCTCCGGGCTGCTCGTCATGCTGGTGATGCGCATGCTCGGTGAGATGTCGGCGGCGCATCCGGCGTCCGGTTCGTTCTCGGTGCACGCCGAGCGGGCCATCGGGCCGTGGGCGGGGTTCACGGTGGGATGGGTCTTCTGGGTGCTGCTCAGCGTCGGTGTGGGCGCCGAGGCGATCGGCGCCGCGGGCGTCATGACGGGCTGGTTCCCCTCGACGCCGGACTGGATGTGGGCCGCCCTGTTCATGGTGGTCTTCTGCGTCACCAACCTCACCGCCGTCGGCAACTTCGGTGAGTTCGAGTTCTGGTTCGCCACCCTGAAGGTCGTCGCGATCACGCTCTTCCTGGCCATCGGCGTCCTCGCCATCGCGGGCCTGCTCCCCGGCACCGACGCCCCCGGCACCGCCAACCTCACCGGCCACGGCGGCTTTCTGCCCAACGGCTTCGACGGCCTGATCGTCGGCCTGCTCACCTCCGTCTTCGCGTACGGCGGCCTGGAGACGGTGACCATCGCCGCGGCCGAGTCCGAGAACCCGGTGCAGGGTGTCGCCAAGGCCGTGCGGACGGCGATGTGGCGGATCGCGATCTTCTACATCGGCTCGATGGCGGTGATCGTGACGCTGGTGCCCTGGAACGACCCCGAGGTCAAGGAGAAGGGCCCCTATGTCGCCGTGCTCGACTATCTGCAGATCCCGGCAGCCGGCCGGATCATGGACGTCGTCGTCCTCATCGCCCTGCTCTCCGCGATGAACGCCAACATCTACGGCGCCTCGCGCATCGCCTACTCCCTCGCGGGCCGCGGCGAGGGCCCCGGCATCCTGCACCGCACCTGGGGCCGCGGGGTGCCGCGCGCCGCCGTCCTCGCCACGGCCTTCTTCGGCTTCGTGACGACGCTGCTCAGCTACTGGTGGCCGGACACCGTGTTCGCCTGGCTCCTGAACATCATCGGCGCGGCCTTCCTGGTCGTCTGGATCTTCATCGCGGTGGCGGAGCTGCGCACCCGGCGCCGCCTCGAGCGCGACGCCCCCGAGACGCTGGTGGTCCGCATGTGGCTGTTCCCGTTCCTGACCTGGGCGGCGCTCGCCGGGATGGCCGCCATCCTGGTCCTGATGGCGAAGGAGCCCGACACCCGGGTGCAGCTGATCTCGACCGGCGCCCTGACCGTCGCGCTCGCCCTCATCGGTTACGCACGTCAGCGCCGCACCCGCGGCGGGCTCAAGTCACCTGGTGCCCGGGCGAGTTGACCGTGCCGTTGTGCGGGCGCTCACCGTCGGAGCCGGACAGCTCGGCGCCCAGCTCGGCGACCAGCTCGCGCAGATCGGTGGGCCGCTCCGGGTCCCACCAGTCGCCGAGCAGTTCGGCGAGGGAGTCCTCACGCGCCGCGGCCAGCTTCTGCGCGGCTTCGGCGCCCTCGTCGGTCAGCAGCAGGCCGAGGCCCTCGCGCCGGGCCAGATGGCGCACCTCGACCTGCCGGGCCGCGGCCTGGATGACCTTCAACGGCACCTCGCTGGACTCCGCGAGCCGGGCGGGCTCGACGATGCCATGCCGCTTGATGCGCAGGAGCAGCCAGCTCGACGCGGGCAGCAGGTCGTAGCCCGCCGTCGCGGTGATCTTCTCGTAGAGGTCGCGGCGGCCCTCGCGGGAGCCGAGCACGGACAGGGCGCGCATCACCTCGTCACGGGACGAGCGCTCGACCGGGTTGCTCGCGACGGTCTCGCTCAGCTCCGGCGCGGTGACCGAGCCGCGCAGCGGGTCCTCCTTCAGGAACCAGGTCAGCACGAAGGCCAGGACGACGACCGGGGCGGCGTACAGGAAGACATCGGTGATGGAGGTCGAGTAGGCGTGCAGCGCCACCGGCCGCAGTTCGGGCGGCAGTTGGGCCATCGCCCGTGGATCGGCCTCCAGGGCCGCGGGCGTACCCGGAGGCACCTTGCCTGCGAGGGCGTCGGTGAGCTTGTCGTCGAGCCGGCTGGTGAAGATCGTGCCGAAGACCGCGACGCCGAAGGAGGCGCCGATGGAGCGGAAGAAGGTGGCGCCCGAGGTGGCGACGCCCAGGTCCTCGTACGAGACCGCGTTCTGCACGATCAGCACGAGAACCTGCATGACCAGGCCGAGTCCGAAGCCGAACACGAAGAAGTAGACGCTCATCTCCAGGTCACCGGTGGTCTCCTTCAGCTGGTGAAGGAGCAGCAGACCGATGGTGGTGACGGCGGTGCCGAGGACCGGGAACACCTTCCAGCGCCCGGTGCGGCTGACGATCTGCCCGGAGCCGGTGGAGGCGAGAAAGACACCGAGCACCATCGGCAGCATGTGGACACCCGACATGGTCGGTGACACACCCCGTACGACCTGAAGGAACGTCGGCAGATAGGTCATGCCGCCGAACATCGCGAAGCCGATCACAAAGCTGATCGCCGCGGACAGGGCGAAGGTGCGGATCTTGAACAGCTTCAGCGGAAGCACCGGCTCCGCGGCCCTGCGCTCCACCGCCACGAACGCCACGAGCAGCACCGCGCCGAGCACCGCCGTGCCGATCAGCTGCGCCGAGCCCCAGGCCCAGGTCTTGCCGCCGAGCGAGGCGACCAGGATCAGACAGGTGGCGACCGACGCGATCAGGAACGTGCCGAGGTAGTCGATGGTGTGCTTCTGCGAGCGGACCGGGATGTGCAGGGCCGCGGCGATGACGAGCAGCGCGACGACACCGATCGGCAGATTGACGTAGAACACCCAGCGCCACGACAGATGGTCCACGAAGAGCCCGCCGAGCAGGGGCCCGAGGACGCTCGTCGTACCGAAGACCGCGCCGAACAGACCCTGGTACTTGCCCCGTTCACGCGGCGGCACGATATCGCCGACGATCGCCATCGACAGCACCATCAGGCCGCCGCCGCCCAGTCCCTGCAGCGCCCGGAAACCGATCAGCTGCCCCATGCCCTGCGCCATGCCGCACAGTGCGGAGCCCACCAGGAAGATCACGATCGCGGTCTGGAAGAGCTTCTTGCGCCCGTACTGGTCGCCGAGCTTGCCCCACAGCGGGGTGGCCGCGGTGGCGGCGAGCATGTACGCCGTGACCACCCACGACAGATGGCTCATGCCGCCGAGGTCACTGACGATGGTCGGCAGCGCGGTCGCCACGATGGTCTGGTCGAGCGCGGCGATCAGCATGCCGAGCAGCAGCGCCCCGATGGAGACGAGCACCCCGCTCCTGGCCTGCCCGGCACCGGGCACGGCGGCCCGTTCGCTCACGTCCGTCGCCATCGACGCCTCCTCCTCAAGCCTCCGGGGGCCCGGTTGCCGGAGCTCGTCCTGGTGAGCCCGGCTCGGGCCGCTGGAGCTCGTTTCACCTTCCATCCTGGTCGGTATGGCCGGTTATGGCCTGTCGAGTGGCTCCCGAGGGCCCTGGGCTGGGCGGGTCAGGAGCTGCATAATCGCCGGGAGCCCGCGGGGCCGAGGGAGGGGGGCCACCAGTGAGCGCCCGGAAATGCCCGCAGTGCGGTACGCCCAGGAGCCCGGACGGCGGCCCGGCCTGCCCCTGCGGCCTGCGCGCTGCCGAGGCGGTACGCGACACCCGCTCCGCCGAGGCCGCGGCCGCGGAGGACTTCGATCCCCTGCGGATACGGCCCTACGTGTCACTCCCCGACTCCGACGAGCCGGACGACGGCCCGGTCGAAGAGCCGGACAGCGGCCCGGTCGACAAGCCGGACGACGATTCAGAGCACGGAACCGGAACAGGACCGGCCGACACCGATCAGCCACGGGTCTCCAGCCGACCGGCGGTTCACACCCGCCACGGCCGGGAGTCCACGGCGGCACCACGGCCGACACGGGATACGGCGCCGCAAGCCCCGCAATCAGCGCCGGAACAAGCGGCCGAACAAGCGGCGGGGCCGACGGCGGAACCAGTGCCGGAAGGAACGCCGGGGCCGGCGGCGCAACCAGTGCCGGAGCCGGATCCGGGGCCCCATCAAGACCGCCCCGGACGCCGCCGCACCCCCGCCCTGCTCACCGCGGCGGGCGCCGCCCTCGCGGTCGTCGTCGTCACCGTGGTGGCGACCGGCCTGTTCTCCTCGGACCCCGACCGCGAGCGCGCGCTGCCCGACCACCCGAGCACGGCACCGGCCAGCACGGCGGCGGCGACGGCGAGCCGGACCCCGACGCACTCCGCGTCCCCCAGGCGGGAGCCGTCCCCGTCCCGGGCGGCCGCGGCGCCCCCGTCGTCGACGAGATCGGCGCCGCCCACGAAGTCCGCGTCCGCGCCGCCGCCTCCGACGGCCGCCGCCACCGGCACGGTCAGCACCCCTTCAAGATCCGCGGCGCCGCCCGTCCTGCGGGAGGGCGACAAGGGCCCCGAGGTCCGCGAACTCCAGGAACGCCTCAGGCAGCTCTATCTCTACGGGGGGCCGGCGAACGGCCGGTACGACTTCCTGGTCACGGACGCGGTGACGCGCTACCAGTACGCGTCCCAGGTGGAGGGCGACGAGCGGGGCGTGTACGGTCCCGCGACGCGCAAGGCCCTGGAGTCGCAGACGAAGGAGCCATAGCCCCGCGGCTCCCCGGCCAGTTGCTCGTGCCGGGCCGGGTCCTCGTGCCGGGCCAGTTCCTCGTGCCGGGCCCGGCACCTCGTGCCGGGCCAGTTCCTCGTGCCGGGCCAGTTCCTCGTGCGGGGCTCCGGCTCCCGGTAAGGCCCTCGTAAACGTGAAGGTCAGACGGCCGAGGCGGCGATGTGGAGCCGCAGCGTGCCGTCACCGGCCGCCTCGACCCGGACCTGGCTGAGGTCGGTGACGTGCGCGGTGGGTGCGTACGCCGCCGCGCGCGGGCCGACGCCGATCACGCGCATGCCCGCGGCGCGGCCCGCCGCGACACCGGCCCCGGAGTCCTCGAAGACCACGCAGTCCGCGGGGTCGATGCCCAGCTCGGCGGCGCCCTTGAGGAAGCCCTCGGGGTCGGGCTTGCTGGCGCCGACGGACTCGGCGGTGATCCGGGTGAGCGGCATCCGCAGTTCCGCGGCGTTCATCCGGGCGGTGGCGAGGGCCAGGTCGGCGGAGGTGACCAGGGCGTGCGGCAGATCGCGGATGGCGTCCATGAACGCCGGGGCGCCGCCGACCGGGACGACACCCTCGACGTCGGCGGTCTCCTGGGCGAGCATCTCGCGGTTCTCGGCGTAGTTCTCCTCCATGGGCCGCTCCGGCAGCAGCACCGCCATGGAGGCGTAACCCTGCCGCCCGTGCACGACCTTGATGACCTCGTCGAAGTCCAGACCGTGCCGTTCGGACCAGCGGCGCCAGCAGCGCTCCACCACGGCGTCGGAGTTGACGATCGTGCCGTCCATGTCGAGAAGAAGGGCGCGTGCGGTCAGAACGGTGGCGGTGGTGGCCGTCATCGGGATGCTCCTGAACGGGGCGGAGGGAAACGCCGGACGAAAAACAGCGGCAGGCAGAACAGCGGCCGCAGGGAAGGCAGCGGCGGAAGAAACAAGGCGGTCCCGCCCGCCGGTCAGGGAAAACGGGCGAGGACCACTTTGTTCCTACACGATACAAAACCGGTCGGGCCCCGCGCCACCGGGTTGCCCGATTCCGGCCACGGCGGCTCCGGGCCGGGCCATGACACCGGGGCCCGCGACTCCGGACCGGGCCATGACACCGGGGCCCGCGACTCCGGACCGGGCCATGACACCGCGGCTCGCGACTCCGGACCGGCCCATGACACCGCGGCTCGCGACTCCGGACCGGGCCATGACACCGGGGCCCGCGACTCCGGACCGGGCCATGACACCGGGGCTCGCGACTCCGGACCGGCCCACGGCACCGCAGGTCACGGCTCCGGTCCGGCCCATGACACCGCAGGTCACGGCGCCACGGCCTCGTACAGACTGAATCCGGCGAGCGCCAGCATCACCACGGCCGCGATCTTGGTGATCAGCTTCAGCGGCACACGCTTCATCAGGGCCTGACCACCGACGATGCCGATTCCCGCCACGGCCCACAGGGCGAGCACGGCGCCGAGGCCGACGGAGACGGGGTCGTCGTACCTGGCGGCGAGGTTGGCCGTCATGATCTGCGTGAGATCACCGAACTCGGCGACCAGGATGAGCATGAAGCCGGCGCCCGAGACCTTCCAGAAGCTCTGGTTCTCGGGCTGCCTGATCTCCTCCTCGTCCTCGTCCTTCTTCATCAGCAGGACGAGCGCGCCGGCCAGGAAGAGCACGCCGGTGAGGGCCTGGACGAGACGGCTCGGCAGGAGCGTGAGGACACTGCCCGCCGCGATGGCGAGCGCGACGTGCACCGCGAAGGCGGCGGCGACACCGGCGAAGACATACGAGGCGCGGTAGCGGGTGCCGAGGACGAGCCCGGCGAGTGCGGTCTTGTCCGGGAGTTCGGCGAGGAAGACGACGCCGAAGACAAGCGCCGTGACGCTGAAGCTGATCAAGGTTCCTCAATCGGTCGGGCCGCCCCGCCGAGAGTTTCCTGCGTGGTTACGCATACGACCTCGGCACGGCAGCGCTCTGGTGCATGTACGACTGCGTACGCACATGCCTGGCACTGCTTGCCGAAGGTCTCGCTGGCGGTCCTGACGGACAGGACGGCCTCCGGGCGCCGGCTCAGGCGAGCTGAGCAGTATGTCGACGGTCCGGCGAAGAGCTACTCCCCTTCTGCGCCGTCCATCGTACGCGACCTTCTCCCCGGCAACTCCAGGGCCTTTCGTCCCGGTACGGAGTGAGCTGTACCACATATCCCCAACTCCCGGACGCCGGTGCCCTCATGACGATGCGACAGAACTCTTGATGTGTGCGCGCCATTGACGCGACCCTGTCACTTGGCGCTTACCCCACGGAAACCCCGGAGCGCCACCATGGCGTGGCCCGAAGCGGCCAATATCCCCCCACACACAGGGAGTTCGCATGTCAGGTGTCTACGCGCGTCGACGCTCCGCTCACCGCAGCACCCGTCCCAGCGGCCGTCGTATCGCCGTCCTCGCCTCGGCCGCGGGGCTGATATCGGCCACCGCGCTGCTCTCCGGCTCGCCCGCCCAGGCCGCCCCGCCCACCCCCGTCGACGCGGCCACCGCCCGTACCTACCTCGGCCAGCTCACCGAGCAGGCCGAGGGCTCGTCGGACGGCTACAGCCGGGAGAAGTTCCCGCACTGGAGCGCCCAGGAAGGCGCCTGCAACACCCGTGAGACCGTCCTCAAGCGGGACGGCAAGGACGTCGAGCAGGACTCCAGCTGCGCGGCGACCTCCGGCAGCTGGTTCTCGGAGTACGACGGCGAGACCTGGACCGCGGCCGCCGACGTGGACATCGACCACATCGTGCCGCTCGCCGAGGCCTGGCGCTCCGGCGCGAGCTCCTGGACCACGGACCAGCGCGAGGGCTTCGCCAACGACCTGACCCGGCCGCAGCTGATCGCGGTCACGGACAACGTCAACCAGGAGAAGGGCGACAAGGACCCGGCGGAGTGGCTGCCGCCGAAGTCCTCGTACAACTGCGTCTACGCCCGGATGTGGGTGGAGACCAAGCACCACTACGAGATGACGGTGGACTCCGCCGAGAAGAAGGCCCTCGAAGGCGTTCTGAACGGCTGCTGACCCGCCCTGACAGCTCCCCCGGCGGATACTCGGCGCGTCCCCCTGCGGGTCCCCGGCGGGTCCCTTCACGCCGAGGTTCGCGGAACCTCTCCGCTCTCCTCCGTCGTTCCGTACCGTACGGGGCGATGGAGGAGAGTGATCACATGGCCGGGCTGCGCCTTGGACCCCTGCTGAGATACGTCGACGGGTCGGCGGCGACCGTCTGGGTCGAGTCCGACCGGCCCGCCACCGCCGAGGTGCGCTGCGCCGACGGCTCGAAGGGCACAGTCCCCACCTTCCAGGTGGCCGGCCATCACTACGCACTGATCCCGGTCACCGGCCTCACGCCGGGCACGGAGACGGCGTACGAAGTACTGCTCGACGGCCATCGCGTCTGGCCCCTGGACGACTCGCCTTTCCCGCCGTCCACGATCCGCACCCCGGACGGGCCCGCCGAAGAGGTGCGGGTCTCCTTCGGCTCCTGCCGCTGGGCGATCTCGCCGACCGGTGAGCGCGACCCGATGGGGCCCGACGCCCTGGACACCCTGGCCGTGCGGCTCGCCGCGCAGCCGGAGGCCGAGCGCCCGGATGTCCTGGTCCTCCTGGGCGACCAGGTGTACGCGGACATGACCTCTCCCGCGACCCGGCAGTGGCTGGCCGCCCGCCGCGATCTGCGCGAGCCCCCGGGCGCACAGGTCGCGGACTACGAGGAGTACACCCGGCTCTACGACGAGTCCTGGCTCGACCCCGAAGTGCGCTGGCTGCTCTCCACCGTGCCCAGCTGCATGATCTTCGACGACCACGATGTGATCGACGACTGGAACACCAGCGCCGCCTGGGTCGCCGAGATGCGGGCCACGCCGTGGTGGCGCGAGCGAATCCTCAGCGGCCTGATGTCGTACTGGGTCTATCAGCACCTGGGCAATCTGCCGCCCGCCGAGATCGAGTCCGACCCCGTGTACGCCGCGGTGCGCGCGACCCCCGACGGCACCGACGCCCTGCGCACCTTCGCCGCCGCTGCCGACGAGGACCCGGCGACCTGCCGCTGGAGCTACCGCCGCGACTTCGGCCGGGTACGCCTGCTGATGGTCGACACCCGGGCGGCCCGGGTCCTGGAGGAGTCACGGCGCGCGATGCTCGACACGGCCGAGGAGCAGTGGCTGCGCGAGCAGGCCCTGGACGCGCCCGGCTCGTACGACCACCTCCTCATCGGCACCTCGCTGCCCTGGCTCCTGCCGCACCTCGTCCATGACGCCGAGGGCTGGAACGCGGCGCTCGCGCGCGGGGAGCGGGGCGCGCGCTGGGCCCGGTTCGCCGAGGACCTGCGCCGGCGCAGCGACCTGGAGCACTGGCCCGCCTTCCCGGCGTCGTTCGCGGCGCTCACCGATCTGATCGCCGAGGCGGGCAGCGGACCGCAGGCACCGGCCTCCGTGTGCGTGCTCTCCGGCGACGTCCACCACGCCTACATCGCCGAGCCCACCTGGCCCGGCACCGACGGCGCCGACGGCCCCGGCGCGGACGGCCCACGCCCCGACGCCCGGGTGCTGCAGCTGACCTGCTCCCCCATGCACAACTCCATCCATGTCGCGATAAAGCTGGGCTTCCGCTTCGGCTGGAGCCGCGCGGGCCGCGCACTCGGCCGCCGTTTCGCCCGCCACGGCCGCACGGCCCGCACGAAGGTCAACTGGCGCAGGACGGGCGGCCCCTGGTTCGGCAACCACCTGATGACCCTGACCCTGCGCGGACGCGCGGGCACGCTCCGCCTCGACCGGGCGCGTGCGGTGCGCGGCAAGGGCGGGCGTCTGGAGACGGTGCACGAGTCGGCCATCTCGGGGTGACGCGGACCCGGAGCGGGACGGCGGGCAGGGACGGCAGGCAGGGGTGGCGGGTCGCGGGCGGCGGAGGTCCGGCGGCGGGCGCGGGCGGGGCCGAGATCCCGCGGGCCACGGGGGACGGCTGCGAACAAACCACCATCACCCGCCCAAACACTGTGGCGTGATCCGGACCACACCGGCCTCCGATCTCCGCCCAGGTCTACGACACTTCTCCCTCCGACGGCATGATGAGGCGGACGATCCGCTTCCAGCACACCGGTAGCGGTGGTCACAGGAACCGCATACCGCTCATCCGCCCCGGGAGTTGCATCCTTGTCCGCGACTGCACATCTCTCCGTCGCCGTCGTCGGCGCAGGGCCCCGCGGTACCAGCGTCCTTGAGCGCCTGTGCGCCTCGGCCACCGAACTGCTGCCCGCGGACAGCCGGCTCACCGTGCACATGGTGGACCCGGCGCCGCCGGGTGCCGGACAGGTGTGGCGGACCGCGCAGTCCGGTGAGCTCCTGATGAACACGGTCGCCTCGCAGGTCACCCTGTTCACCGACCCCAGCGTCGACTGCGAGGGTCCGATACGGCAGGGGCCGAGCCTGTACGAATGGGCCGCCGCGCACACGAGTCCCGCCCTCGGCCCCGACGACTATCCGACCCGCGCCCTTTACGGCCGCTATCTGGAGTGGGTCTTCGCCGACACGGTCGGCCGCTCCCCCGAGTCGGTCCGGGTCGAGGTGCACCGGGCCCGCGCGGTCCGCCTGGCCGAGCCGAGCCCCGGCGGCCCCCAGTCCCTCAGCCTCTCCGACGGCACCGAACTCACCGGCCTCGGCGCCGTGGTGCTCGCCCAGGGCCATCTGCCGGCCGTCGGCTGCCCCGCACAGGAGCGGCTCGCCGCGCACGCCGAGCGGCATGCCCTGCACTACTTCCCGCCGGCCAACCCGGCCGACCTCGACCTCTCCCCGCTCGCACCCGGCACCCCCGTGCTCCTGCGCGGGCTCGGCCTCAACTTCTTCGACCACATGGCCCTGTTGACCGCGGGCCGCGGCGGCCGCTTCGTACCCGAGGGCACGGGGCTGCGCTATCTGCCGTCGGGCCGGGAGCCGAAGCTGTACGCGGGCTCGCGGCGCGGCGTCCCGTACCAGGCGCGCGGCGACAACGCGAAGGGCGCCTACGGCCGGCACGAGCCGCTCGTCCTGACCGACGCCGTGATCGAGGGATTCAGGAAGCGCGCCGGCGCCGGCGATCCGCCCGACTTCCTCGCGGAGATATGGCCGCTGGTCGCCAAGGAGGTCGAGACGGTCTATTACGAGGCGCTCCTGCGCTCCCGTGATCGGCGCGGGCCCCAGCGGAAGCCGGTCGCCGGATTCCGCGCGCGCTTCCTCGCCACCGCGCACCGCGATCCCCAAGAGGCGGACATCCTGGACGAGTTCGGGGTGCCCGCGGCGGAGCGCTGGTCCTGGGACCGGACCTCGCGCCCGTACGGCGGTATCGCCTTCACCGGGCCCGCCGGCTTCCGCTCCTGGCTCATCCGGCATCTGCGCGAGGACGCCGCGCAGGCGGCGCTCGGCAATGTCGCGGGTCCCGCCAAGGCCGCCCTCGACGTGCTGCGCGATCTGCGCAACGAACTGCGGAAGATCGTGGACCACGGCGGCCTCACCGGCAGCTCACGGCGCGAGCATCTCGACCGCTGGTACACCCCCCTGAACGCCTTCCTCTCCATCGGACCGCCGCGGCGCCGTATCGAGGAGATGACGGCCCTGCTCGAAGCGGGAGTGCTCGAAGTGGTCGGGCCGCGGATGGAGGTTCGGGCCGACGAAGGGGCCTATACGGCGCACTCGCCCGACGTGCCGGGTTCCACGGTGCGCGCGAGCGCGCTGATCGAGGCACGGCTGCCGGAACCCGATCTGCGGCGCACCGCCGACGAACTGCTCGCGCGCCTGCTCAAGACCGGCCAGTGCCGGCCGCATGTCGTCGACGGTTACGAGACGGGCGGGCTCGATGTGACACCGCGTCCGTACCGGCTCATCAACCGCCGGAGCCGGCCGCACCCCAGGCGGTTCGCGCTCGGCGTGCCCACCGAGGGAGTGCACTGGGTGACCGCGGCCGGGGCCAGGCCCGGGGTCGATTCGGTGACGCTCTCGGACGCCGACGCGGTGGCGCGGGCCGTCCTGCGCACCGCGTCCGGCACGGCCGCGGAGGCCGGGGACAGACAGAATGTTGAACTTGCAAGCATTGATTAGGTGCGCCTAACCTAGGGCCTCCGATCGGTTACGTCCCCAACCGACCCCCACAAGGAGCCCCCCATGACTGGACGTCTCAATAGCGCCCAGCCCTATGCAATCGGCTTGTTCCGTATCGTCGTCGGCCTGCTCTTCGCCTGCCACGGCGCCGCCTCGCTCTTCGGCGTACTCGGTGGCGCGATGGGCGGCGGCACCGTCGAGACCGGGGCCTGGCCCGCCTGGTACGCGGCCGTGATCCAGCTCGTCGGCGGCGGCCTGGTCCTGATCGGCCTCGGCACCCGCTTCGCCGCGTTCATCGCCTCCGGCTCGATGGCCTACGCCTACTTCAAGGTCCACCAGCCCGAGGCCCTGTGGCCGATGGAGAACAGCGGCGAGGCGTCCGCGATGTTCTGCTGGGCCTTCCTGCTCCTGGTCTTCACCGGCTCCGGCGCCTTCGGTCTCGACCGGCTGTTCAGCCGTGGCGAGAGCCAGGGCACGCCCTCGACGGTCGCCGACCTCAAGCCCGCGGAAGCGAGCCGAACGGCACTGTGAAGCACGCGAGTCGGTCGCCTGCACCGCCCGGTGCGCGGTGCAGGACGACCGAGGCCGCCTCACCCCGGCGGAACGACCAGCTGTGCTCGGACCTGGCCGTCGCCGCGCCATCGGCGTCGGCCTCGAAGTCGAGCCAGACCTCGTTCTCGGGGTTGAGGTAGGCCGGGTTCTTCGACGGCTGCACCGGGTCCTTGCGGTGCTGGTAGTGACCGCCGGCGTCCTCCGGCTTCGCGCCGCACGGCTTCTGGTGCACATGCACGCCGTACTTGTGACCCGCCTTCATCCCCTTCACCCGCAGGGCGACCGTGGTGCCGCCCTCGTCGCCGCGCTGCTCCACCTCGATATGGGAGGCCGCGGGCACCAGGTCCATGTCGTACGTCTTGGCCTCCGAGGGAATGAAGGCCGTCGGCGGCGCGAAGTCCGCCTCCGCCCGCATCCAGTAGCAGTCCCGAGCGCCCATGGGGCCGCCGCCCGCCGCCAGCACCGCGGCCGCGCTCACCGCGGCGAGCATCCCTGCCACCATCGCCCTGCTCCCGTCCTTCGTCGTCCCCTTCCTTTGTTGGTACGGGACTCCGGCGCCGCCCGCCGCCCCGGACGCGGCACCCGGGTGAACGTGCGGCGCCAGGCACCCCTGACCCCGTGGAACTCCGCCGTCCCTCCAGGCGTACGCTGTACAGCTGTCATTCAGGCCGCCCCTGCCGCTCCACCGCGACGTCGCGGCGCGGAGCTCTGTTCATTTCAGGGGAGTTCGGGTGCTCGAGAGTGTGGGGTCGCTGACCGGCAGCCCATGGATCTACGCCGTCGTGGCGCTGTCCGTCGCCTTCGACGTGTTCCTGCCGGTCCTGCCCAGCGGCCTCCTGGTGATCACCGCGGCCACCGCCGCCGCGGCCGGCACGGGCGCCGCGGGCGCGGCCGCCGACGCCGCTGCGGACCGGATGGCCCACCAGGTGCCGGATCTGCTGATGCTCGGGGCGTGTGCGGCGGCGGCCTCCGTCCTCGGCGACCTGGTCGCCTACCGCCTCGCCTGGCGCGGCGGCGAACGCCTCGACCGGGCCATCGCCCGCTCACGCCGCCTCACCTCCGCGCAGGAACGTCTCGGCACCGCGCTCGCCAAGGGCGGCGGCATCCTCGTCGTCATCGCCCGGTTCGCCCCGGCCGGGCGCTCGGTCGTCTCCCTGGGCGCGGGCGCGGCCCATCGCACCGTCCGCGAATTCCTGCCGTGGTCCCTGCTCGCGGGTGTGGCCTGGGCCGGCTACAGCGTCGGCCTCGGCTACTTCGGAGGCCAGTGGCTGGGCGCGACCTGGCTGGCCACGGGGGTGTCGCTCGCGGCGTTGTTCCTCGCCGGGGTGGGGGCGGCGTACTTGATGCGGCGCCCCGCGCACTCCTGAGTTCTGCCGTACGGGGTCACTGCCGCCGCCTGCTGTACGGGGCCAATCCATACGGGCCACCGCCCGGGGTCACTGCCGCCTGCTGCACGGGGTCACTGGCGTCCGCGTACCACGAGGCCTTCCAGCAGGTTGCGCGTGGCCTCGGCGACCGCATCGACCGCCTCGTCGAACACCTCACGGTTGTGCGCGGCCGGCGCCCGGAAGCCGGACACTTTGCGGACGTACTGCAGCGCCGCCGCGCGGATCTCGTCCTCGGTGGCGTCCTCGGGGATCGCGGGCGGGCGCAGGGTCTTGATGCTTCGGCACATGTCCCCAGTCTGGCCCCGCCCGTGAACCGTTGTCTCGCACACGAAGGCACACACGTTCGTGTGAGTCCCACCCGCTGACCCTCGCCCTGGAAAATCGAACAGGCGTAGCATTGCGGTTGTGGCTGAGACCTATGAATTCCCCGATGACCTCCTCGCGGGGCAGGAGGAGCTGCACCAGGTCAGGGCCGAGCTCCTCGCCCTGCTCAAGCGACTGCCCTGGTCCGTCGCGCCCCTCGACGGCTTCAGTGACACGGGCGGCTGGCGCAAGGTCGAGCGCCCGGCGTCACCGGGCTGGAGCCCGGACGAACAGGCGGAGGTGGAGAAACTGCGCCAGCGGGAGCGGGAGTTGGCGGTGTTCGTCACCTGCCACCGCTTCTGGCGGGAGTTCACGGGACCCGATGTGGTCGACACCCGGATGCGCCTCAAGCATGCGCATGAGCCGGGGCCGGCACCCGGGGACGGCTGACACTCCGGGCTCGCGCCACGGGTCAGGGGGGGCGGACTCGATACGCGTCGGGCACGGGATTGGTGGCTCGGGGCGGGCGGGGTCAGCGGCCGGTGCGGTTCGTCGCGTCCCAAAGGGGCGCGGGGAACCGCGCGACCGGCCACGACGCACCCGCAGGTGCATACCGGACTCCCCGCGGAGCGCTTAGCGGAGGGGCGGCGGCCTTCCCCCGAGCCGCTCAGCGCGCGTCAGGCGCGGGATCGGAGCAGGCCACGAGCCGGGAGCAGGCGCGAGCCGGGCACGGTACGCGTCAGGCGCGGGGCGGGCGGGGGCGGCGGCCGTCCCCCGCTGGCGTGCGTCAGGCACCGGGCTCCGAGTCCGCCTCCGGCATCCCGGCCAGCGCCTCCTCGATCCACCCGATCCAGAACGTCTCGAGCTCGATCCCGCCCCGCAGCACCAGATGCCGCAGCCGGTCCTGCGCCCCGTCCCGCGCGCCCGCCGGGAAGTCCCGCTCCTCGATCTCCTCGTATTCCTTCAACTGCGCCTGATGGAGGGCGAGATGACGGCTCAGCTCGACCCCGAGGCCCCCGGGCCCGACCACGGCGGCCGCCCGCATCCGCAGCAGCAGCGGATCGCGGATCGGCTTCGGGTCCTCCGCCCGGTCCACCCAGGCGGCGAGCTCGGCGCGGCCCGCGGGCAGCACCTCGTACTCCTTCTTCTGCCCCCGGGTCGGCTGCGGCGACGGCAGCGCCCGGATCAGGCCGCCCTCTTCGAGCTTCCCGAGCTCGCGATAGATCTGCTGGTGCGTCGCCGACCAGAAGTAGCCGATCGACTTGTCGAACCTGCGGGTCAGCGCGAGCCCGGACGAGGGCTTTTCGAGCAGCGCGGTCAGGATGGCGTGCGGCAGGGACATGCCCGCATCCTAGGCACGCTCATCCACCGCACCGCCCGGCCTCCCGCCCGGCCTTGGGCCCGGCACCGGCCCGGACCCCGGCCGAGTCTCCGCCCGATCGCCCGACAGGAACCCCGCCCGATCGCCCGGCCCGGCCCCCGTCCGATCGCCCGCTCAGAGGGCCGCCCCCACCCAGATGCCGCCCCCACCGCGAGGGCCGCCCCACCCCGAGGGTCGCCCCCGCTCAGAGGGCCGCCGCCAGCTCGGTGCCCTGCTTGATCGCCCGCTTCGCGTCCAGTTCGGCGGCGACGTCCGCGCCCCCGATGACATGCACCGTCTCCTGGCTCTGCCCGGCGGCGAGCAGCGCGTCGTACAGCTCGCGGCGCGGCTCCTGTCCGGCGCACAGCACCACCGTGTCCACCTCGAGCAGCTCGGTGCGGCCGTCGACGCCGATATGCAGACCCGCGTCGTCGATCCGCTCGTAGCTGACCCCGGCCACCATCGTCACGCCGCGGTGGCGCAGCTCGGTGCGGTGGATCCAGCCCGTGGTCTTGCCGAGACCGGCGCCGACCTTGCTGGTCTTGCGCTGCAGCAGATGCACCTGCCGCGGCGGCACGGGCCGCTCGGGCGCGATCAGACCGCCGCGCTCCCGGTAGTCCATGTCGACACCCCACTGCCGGAAGTACGTCGCCGGGTCCAGGCTGGCCTTCTCCCCGCCGTCGGTGAGGAACTCCGCGACATCGAAGCCGATACCCCCGGCGCCGACGATCGCGACCCGCTCCCCCACGTCCGCGCGGCCCTGCAGCACCTCGATATAGCTGACCACCCGCGGGTGGTCGACACCCGGGATCTCGGGGGTGCGCGGGCTGACACCAGTGGCGAGCACGACCTCGTCGTACGTCCCGCCGTACGCCCCGCCGGCCAGCTGTCCGGCGTCGACGCGGGTGCTCAACCGCAGCTCCACGCCCCGCAGTTCGAGCTGCGTGCGGAAGTAGCGGATCGTCTCGTCGAACTCCTCCTTGCCGGGGACCCTGCGCGCCAGGTTGAGCTGCCCGCCGACCTGGTCTGCGGCGTCGAAGAGCGTGACGCCGTGCCCGCGTTCGGCGGCGGAGACGGCGAAGGCCATCCCGGCCGGCCCGGCGCCGACGACGGCGATGCGCTTGCGCCGCCGTATCTCCGTGATGGGTTCGAGGACCAGCTCGGTCTCGTGGCAGGCACGCGGATTCACCAGGCAGGAGGTGATCTGCAGATTGAAGGTGTGGTCGAGGCAGGCCTGGTTGCAGCCGATGCAGGTGTTGATGGTGTCGGCGCGGCCCTGCTCCGCCTTGGCGACGAACTCCGGGTCGGCGAGGAAGGGCCGGGCGAGGGAGACCAGATCGGCATGGCCGTCGGCGAGCAACTGCTCGGCGATCTCAGGGGTGTTGATGCGATTGCTGGTCACGAGCGGCACGGACACCGCGCCCATGACCTTCTTCGTCACCCAGGCGTACGCACCGCGCGGCACCGAGGTCGCGATGGTGGGGATACGCGCCTCGTGCCAGCCGATACCGGTGTTGATGATGGTGGCGCCGGCGGCCTCGATCTCCTTGGCGAGCGCCACGACTTCGTCGAGCGTGGAGCCACCGGGCATCAGGTCCAGCATGGAGAGCCGGTAGATCAGGATGAAGTCGTCGCCGACCCGCTCCCGCGTGCGCCGCACGATCTCGATCGGGAAGCGGACCCGGTTCTCGTAGGCGCCACCCCAGCGGTCGGTCCGCTGATTGGTCGCGGCGGCGATGAACTCATTGATCAAGTACCCCTCGGAGCCCATGATCTCGACACCGTCGTACCCGGCGGACTTGGCGAGCTCGGCGGCCCGCACGAAGTCCTCGACGGTCTGCTCGACCTGCTCGTCGGTCAGCTCATTGGGCACGAAGGGGCTGATCGGCGCCTGGATCGCACTCGGCGCCACCAGGCCCTCGTGATAGGCGTACCGCCCGAAGTGCAGGATCTGCATCGCGATCCGCCCGCCGGCCCGGTGCACCGCGTCGGTCACCACGCGGTGCTGCTCGACCTCGTCCGAAGTGGTGAGCTTGGCGCCGCCCTCCCAGGGCCGCCCCTCCTCGTTGGGCGCGATACCGCCGGTGACGATCAGCCCGGCACCGCCACGGGCCCGCTCCGCGTAGAAGGCCGCCATCCGCTCGAAGCCGCGCTCGGCCTCTTCGAGCCCGATATGCATCGACCCCATGATCACGCGGTTGGGCAGCGTGGTGAAGCCCAGATCGAGCGGGCTCATCAGCCGCGGATACGGACTTGAGCTTGAGCTCGGGCTCGTGCGCCGGCTCTGGCTCTGGCTCTGGCTCATCGGGGGGCCTCCTGGCACGGGCGTCGTCCCGTTCGTTGTCGTCCCGTTTGTTGTAGCCCACCCCAACCTCATTGTGCAACAAGTTGCAAAAGAGGCATCCGTCACGCCGCGTGGCCCACGACCATGAGGGCAGCGGCGACCACGAGGCCATTTCGGTGATCACGGAAGCCATACGGGTGACTCTGCGTTACCTCACTCCTGGTGATGGACATGCCCGTTGCACAGTCCCCAGCACCAAGGAGTTCGTCATGATGCGTCCCCGAATTGCCGCCGCAGCCGGAGCTGTTGCCGCCGCGCTCATCCTCTTCGGCGCCCCGGCCGCAGCCGCCGACGACGGCCCCCTCGTCAAGTCCAGGAACCAGGCAGGCATCAACATCGGCGGCCTCCTTGACGCCGGAGCATCAAGCACGTCCACCACCGGCGGCCCGGAGGGCCCGACCAAGACGAACACCGCGGGCATCAACGTCGACACGGAAGCGGACGTGGCCGTGGACTTCGACCTGCTCGCCGACCTCGGGGTAAGCCTCTGACCCCTGCCCCTGAAGAGACCGAGGGCCCCACACAGCCCCCGGACACGAGAACGGCCCTCCGGAGATCACCCCGGAGGGCCGTTTCACTGGGCCACCCCGCCCCGCCCCGCTTCGCAGGCCTGGTGGGCGCGGACGGTTCCGAACCGCCGACCTTCGCCTTGCGGGGCTCTGGAAGAAGCCGGGCGGCGACTCCAGCGCGCGGTCGTCGACGTCGTCAAGGACCTCCAAGCACCCGCCCGGACACCGCAGGTGACGACGAGCCTGTGTCCGGCGCGCAAGGGGAGCCGCGCCACCCTCGTCCCGTCGAGCACTCCAGGTGCGTGATGCCCCAGAGGTCGGCCTCTCAATCAAGGCGCTCGAAGCAAGATCACTGGGGATTGTGGACTCTATGTGGACTCCGGGCATGAAGACGGCCCCTCGAAGATCACTCCGAGGGGCCGAATCACTACGCTGACCTGCTGTCCAGGCCTAGTGGGCGCGGACGGTTTCGAACCGCCGACATTCGCCTTGTAAGGGCGACGCTCTACCCCTGAGCTACGCGCCCGTGAATGCCCGGACAGCCTACCCTGCCGGGGGCACTGCCTCGCAAACCTGTATGGGCGGCCGGGGTGGGGGTGTCCCGGGGGTTATCCCCACCGCGGATCCGGTGGCCGCCCGGATGCCCTGGGCGTACACGGATCCATACGGTCGTGGAGAACTCGGCACAGCAGCCGAACCGCCCCGGGGGAGCCCGTCGTGACCGCCCGCACCGCAACTCCCGCACGACGTCCCGTATCGCGTCCCGTACCGCGTACTCGACGCCGTCGCGCGTTGATTGCCGTGGGCGGGGTCGTCGCCCTCACCGTGTTCGTGGGCGGGTGCGGCGCGAGCGCCGGGGAGGACGACGACCCGGAGCAGCGGTCCTTCGCCCTGCAGGGGCGGACGTTGACCGTCGACTCGGACGACTCCGCCCTCGACGTGGTGGCCGCGGACGTCGACCGTGTCCGGGTCACCCGCTGGTTCAAGGGGCAGACGGTGCTCGGCGAGGATCCCGAGGTCACCTGGAGCATGAGCGGGGACGACACCCTGCGGCTGCGGGTCCGATGCGACGGGTTCGTCAGTGACTGCGCCGCCCGGCACAAGATCGAAGTGCCGCGCGACGTGGCCGTGCGGGTGTCCACCGAGGACGGACGGGTGACGGCGAGCGGCTTCCGTACCGCCTTGAAGATCCATTCCGATGACGGCCGGGTGACCGTCGAGGACACCTCCGGGCCGCTCGACCTGGGCAGCAAGGACGGCGCGGTCGAGGCGCGTGGCGTCGCGTCCAAGGAGATCGAGGCCCGTTCCGACGACGGCCGGGTGCGGCTCGGCCTCACCTCGGTGCCCGACCGGGTCGAGGCGGTCAGCCGGGACGGCTCGGTCCTGATCGACCTGCCGGACGCCTCTGCCGGGTACAAAGTGACGGCCGATTCGAACGACGGCTCCGTGGACGTCGGTGTGCCGCGTGACGAACACAGCGCCAACGCGGTCACCGCGCACAGCGATGACGGGAGTGTGCGGGTGCGGAGCGCCGGCTCGTGACCGTGTGAGGGGGCACCCATCGGGGGCACCCATCGCGGGAAGGGGCCACCCCTATGTCTGCGTAAGCGCGAACTAAACGGCCCGTGTGTTCGTCTTCAACCGGTGGGACAATGGCACCGGGCAGGGCGGATGACAGCACGGGAGTGGGATGTGACGGCGACACCGACGCAGCCGTACACGCAGCATGTCGCATGTCACTGCCGTCGGGTACGCCCCCGCGGAAGAGCCGGGCACCCCCGCCGGGCAAGCGCGTTGCGCGATGTCCTCGGTCTGGTGCTGCTGCCGTTGCCGCTGCTCGCGGCCGTACTGCCCGCGGCGTTCGCCGGCGGTGGCACCCGGCGCTGGTTCGGCGGGCGCGGCGAGAGCGCGCGGGCCGACGCGCAGGCCGCCAAGGACGCCGCCGCCGCGGCCTTCTACGATCTCGACACCGCGCAGCGTGATCTGCGGATCTCCATAGAGACCATCACCGCGGTCGACGACTCCCCCGCGGCCCGCCGCGCCGCCGCCGACTTCGAGGCGTTCGGTCTGCGGATCGACGAGGTCAGCCACCGTTACATCACCGCGGTCGACGCCCATGACCTGGACCGGGACGATCTGGAGGCCTCGGTCGCGGACCGGGCGAGGTCCGAACTGACCGGCGCGAAGGACGAGTTGGCCCGGGTCAAGCAGGAGCTCGACCGCTTCGGGCAGAGCCTCGGCCCGCTGCTCGACAAGGCCGAGACACAGCTGGCCCGGCTCGCGCCGGCCGTCGAACGGGCCCGGCAGGCGCTGCTCTCCGCGAGCACCGCTCTCGATGCGGTGCGGGGCTCCGGTCTGCGGGCGGACGACCTCGCCGCCCGGCTCGCCGCGCTCGCCCCCGAGCTGACCAAGCTCAATCAGGGCGCCGGCCGTCATGGCGTACCGGAGACGCTGCAGCGCGCCGACCGCGTCCTGCGGGACGCCGAAGCGGTACGGGCCGAGGCCGAGCGGCTGCCCGAGCGGGCCGCCGAGACCGATCGCCGCCTGGTGTCCCTGCGCACCCGCGCCCAGGCCCTGACCACCAGGACCGCGCAGGTCGAGCCGGTACTGAGCGAACTGCGGCGGCGGTTCACGGTGGCCTGCTGGCAGGATCTGCAGCGCGTGCCCGAACAGGCCGCGGACGCGGTCAAGCAGGCCGAACTCAAGCTCGCCGAGGCCCGCAAGGCCCGCGACGAGCAGCGCTGGCCGGACGCCACCTCGCTCCTGAGCACCGTGCGCGCCCTGCTCAACTCCACCGACGAGGCGGTCTCCGCCGCCGGCGACCGGCTGCAGCGCCTCAACGCCGTGGCCAAGAATCCGCAGCAGGAAGTGGACCGCACCCGCTTTGTGATCCGCGACGCCCAGCGCCTCGCCATGGCCGGGCGCCACACGCCCGATCCGCGGCACGCCCGCCCTCTCGACGACGCGGTCGCCCGCCTGGACCGCGCCCTCGCCTCGCTCGAGGGCCGCCACCCCGACTACTGGCACTTCCTGACCGAGACCGAGGCGGTACGCGGCGCCGCGGCCCGCGTGGTGACGCAGATCAGGGAGGAGCGGGGCGGCGGGGCGTAGGCCTCGGCGGTGCCTACGCCTCGCGCGGGTCGCGGGTCGCGGGTCGCGCGTCGCGGGTCGTGACCCGCAGCCCCGCCGTCCCGCCGTCCCGCCGTCCCGCCGAGTGGACGCCCGCCCGAGGTGACAGCGGGGGCCTCGCGGGCGGATCCTGGAGATACGCAGGCGATAGGTCGTCCACAGCGGAGGACGGCCCGGCGACGGACCGGCGATACGGCGTCCACGGATACGGACGGCCCCGGCGACGGCCCGGCGATACGTCGTCTGCGTACGGCCTCCGCGAGCGACAGGGAGGCGGACATGGCCACGCATGTAATGCCCACCGGGTCCGGCCGGTCCACCGGGTCCACCAAGCCCCCTGGGGCGAAGCGGCGCATCAGGCTCGATGAGCATCTGCCCGTCGACCACCGCCTCAGCCAGGTCTACCGGGTCGGCGCGGGCCTCATGGGCCTCGTGCTGCTCGCCTTCGGGATCCTCGGCCTGATCGACAAGGTCGGCTTTCTCGACACCCGCGGTGACACGGTCGCGGGCCTCAGCACCAACGGTGCGCTGAGCGTGCTCTCCATCTGCGTCGGGCTGCTGCTCTTCGTGGGCATGGTGATCGGCGGCAACTTCGCCTCGACGCTCAACATGGTCCTGGGCATCGCCTTCATCCTCAGCGGGTTCGTGAACATGGCGCTGCTGGAGACGAGCTTCAACTTCCTCGCCTTCCGCATCCAGAACGTGCTGTTCAGCTTTGTCGTCGGCGTGCTTCTGATGTTCTTCGGCATGTACGGCCGGGTCGGCAGCGCACTGCCGCACGACAACCCGTACTGGAAGGCCCGCCACCCCGAGCAGGCGGCTCGGGAGCAGCGGGCCCTCAGTGCCTCAGGAGGGCGCTAGGCCTCGATCCGCTCCACCTTGTCCACCAGGAACAGGAAGGACAGCGCTCCGCCGACCGTGATGCCGGCGATCAGCATCAGCGGCAGGGTGAAGGAGCCGCTGCCGCCCACGAGGTAGCCGATGACCACGGGGACGACGATGCCGGCGAGGTTGCCGAAGACGTTGAAGCAGCCGCCGGCCACGCCGAGCATGCGCTCGGGGGCGATCTCCGTGACGAGGACCCAGGAGAAGGACGCCAGGCCGTTGGCGAAGAAGGCGACGCACATGATCGCGATCATGGCGGCGTTCGAGGTGACGTAGTTGGCGGCGACGATCACTCCGGCCAGCCCGAGACCGGTGACGATCGGGGCCTTACGCGCGATGTTCGCGGAGATACCGCGCTTGACCATCCAGTCCGACCAGCTGCCGCCGCAGAGCACACCGACCAGGGCCGCGACAAACGGCAGCGCACCGCTCAACCCGCCCTTGTCCAGAGTGAGTCCACGCTCATTGGCCAGATACGTCGGGAACCAGGTCAGGAAGAAGTACAGCGTCGAGGCGATGGCGAACTGCCCGAGGAACACGCCCCAGATACGGCGCTGGCGCAGCAGGAACTTCATGTCCCGCTTGAAGGCGCCCTTGTCGTCGGCCGCCGCGGTCGTGATCTCGCCGCCCTCGTCGGCCGAGCGGGCCGGCTCGCCCTGCAGGATGTGCTCCAGCTCCGGCTCTCCGACCTTGGCGTGCTCGGCGGGGCGGTTGCGGATGACCTTCATCCAGATCAGCGCCCAGGCGATACCGACACCGCCGAGCACCCAGAAGACATGGCGCCAGCCGAGCGCCGCGGCCATCCACGCGATCAGCGGGAAGGCGACGCCGAGGCCGATGAACTGGCCGGAGGTGTAGACGGCGACGGCGCGGCCGCGCTCACCGCGGGGGAACCACGAAGCGGCGATCCGGCCGTTACAGGGGAAGGCCGGGGCCTCGAACAGGCCGAGGCCGAGGCGGGTACCGAAGAGAAAGCCGAAGCCCTTGGCGAGCGAGCCGAGTGCGGTCATCGCGGACCAGGCGACCAGCGCGCAGGCGTAGACGACGCGAGGGCCGAAGCGGTCGACGAGCCGCCCGCCGGGTATCTGTGCCAGGGCGTAGGTCCATGCGAAGCCGGAGAACAGCCAGCCCATCATCTCGGGCGAGATACCGAGGTCCCTGCTGATGTCCGGCGCCACGATCGAAAGGACGCTGCGGTCCAGGTAGTTGATCGCGGTGGACACGAAGAGCACGGCGAGGATCGCGAAGCGGTAGCGGCCGACGCGGCTCTTGCGGGCGCCACTCGGCGCGGGGCGGGGCTCGGGGGCGCTGGGCGCTGGGCTGCTCGGCGGCGTCTTTGCGGCCTGGCCCTGGCTGATGGACATGGGGGTCCTCCGGAACGGGTGGTTCTACGACGGATGGGGAGCTCCGCCGATGTCCACAATAATTGATAAATAAGCATGACTTGTGCAAGTCTTTACCCAACCGCAGACAGCCGCGCCCCTCGCGGCCCACCGCGGCCACCGCAGACAGCAGACGACCCGAAGGAGCCCGGAAATGACACCTGGATCGCGCACCGCAGCAAGCGGGACGCCGGGTGCCGACCACGCGTCCTACAACGCCTCCTACGTGGGCCGAGGCGTGCACAAGGTCGCCGTCGAGGCCCTCGCCCTGCGCATCTTCGACGGCACCTACGAGGAGGGGGACACCCTCGATCTGCCGCAGCTGATGGCCGACCTGGACGTCAGCCAGACCGTGCTCCGCGAAGCGATCAAGGTGCTGACCACCAAGGGGCTGCTCGACGCCCGCCAGAAGCGCGGCACCTTCGTCCGCCCGCGCGACGACTGGAACCTCCTGGACACCGATGTGCTGCGCTGGAAGCTCGCGGCCGGTGCCCCCAACGACTTCTTCGCCGATCTGCTCGAACTGCGCCGCTCCATCGAACCCGCGGCCGCCGCACTCGCCGCCGAGCACCGCACGGACGAGGATCTGGCCGCACTCGACGCGGCCCTGGCCGCGATGGCCGCGTACGACAAGGACCCCGTCCTGGCCGTGCGCGCCGACGCCTCCTTCCACACCGCGCTGCTCAGCGCGTCCGGCAACCGCTTCTTCGCCCAGATGCGACGGGTGATCATCCCGGCGCTCGTGGCACGCGACCGCCATGTGCACGCGGGCACGCACGACGATCCGCTGCCGGTGCACACCACGGTCGTGGAACGCGTACGCGACGGGGACCCGGACGGCGCCTATCACGCCATGCTCGAACTCCTCGACATGGCGATGCGCGACCACCCCTGAGCCACGGCCACCCCTGAGCCACGGCCGCCCCTGAGCCACGGCCACCCCTGAGCCGCGCCCGTCCCTTACTCCTGCCGCCCTCCCTCCCCCACCCCAATTCCCGCCCCGGAAAGGAAGACCGCCATGAGGATCACGCGCATCGAGACGTTCCTCGCCCCACCGCGCTGGATGTTCGTCCGCGTGGAGACCGACGAGGGCGTCGTCGGCTGGGGCGAGCCCGTCGTGGAGGGGCGGGCCGAGCCGGTGCGCGCCGCCGTCGACGTACTCTCCGAGTATCTGGTCGGCCAGGACCCGATGCGGATCGAGGACCACTGGCAGGTCATGACCAAGGGCGGCTTCTACCGCGGCGGGCCCGTGCTCTCCTCGGCGGTCGCGGGCCTGGACCAGGCCCTGTGGGACATCAAGGGCAAGGCCTACGGCAAGCCCGTGCACCAGCTGCTCGGCGGCCCCGTCCGGGCGAAGATCCGTGCCTACGCCTGGGTCGGCGGCGACGAGCCGGGCGAGATCCGGGACGCGCTCACCCGGCAGATCGAGGCCGGCTTCACCGCGGTCAAGATGAACGGCAGCGGCAAGATGACGCCCCTCGCCAGCCGCGCCGAGGTCAAGGACTGCCTGGCCCGCGCCGAGACCGCCCGTGAAGTCCTCGGTGACGACCGGGACTTCGGGCTCGACTTCCACGGCCGTGTCTCCCCCGCCAACGCACGCCGGCTCCTTCCGCTGCTCGCCGAGTACGCCCCGATGTTCGTCGAGGAGCCGGTGCTCTCCGACTACATGCACGCCGTGCCCGACCTGGTGAACGCCTCCAACATTCCGATCGCACTCGGTGAACGTCTTTTCACCCGCCGTGAGTTCCTGGCTCCCCTGGAAGCCGGCGTCGCGATTCTGCAGCCCGATATCTCGCATGCGGGCGGCATCTCCGAGCTGCGCCGTATCGCCTCGCTCGCCGAGATCTACGGGGCGCAGATCGCCCCGCACTGCCCGCTCGGACCGGTCGCCCTCGCCGCGAGCCTGCAGGTGGCGTTCACCACGCCGAACTTCCTGATCCAGGAACAGTCCATCGGCATCCACTACAACCAGGGCGCCGAACTCCTCGACTACGTCGCCGATCCCGAGCCCTTCCGCTTCCACTCCGGACACCTGATCAGGACCGAACGGCCCGGCCTCGGTGTTGAAGTGGACGAGGCGGCGGTGCGGGCGGCCGACAAGTCCGGGCACGCCTGGCGCAATCCGGTGTGGCGGTACGAGGACTGCTCGTTCGCCGAGTGGTGAGCCGGCCTCCATGGAACCGCCCTGACGGGCAAGAAGACTTGACGCAGCCGAACATTCTCGAACGAACATTCTCGAAGAGGAACGACCGAACATGGACTTCAGCACCGCCCTGCGAGCGGAGCGACTGGTCGCGATCATCCGCGGCACGGACGCAGAGGCATCCTTCAGGACCGTCATGGCCTTGCTGGAGGCCGGTATTCCGCTGGTGGAGGTCTCGCTGAGCAGCGCCGGCGCCCTCAAGGTCATCGAGCGGGCGAGGGCCGAACTCGGCGACGGCGACTGGCTCGGCGCCGGCACCGTCGTCACGGAAGAGGACGCCCAGCGCGCCTCCGAGGCAGGGGCGAACCTGATCGTGACCCCCGGGCTCGGCCCCGGCTTCCGCGCCTCCGTACGGCAGGGGCTTCCGGTGCTCGCCGGTGTCCTGACGCCCAGCGAGGTCTGCGAGGCCACCGCGGCCGAAGCCACCGCGCTCAAGGTCTTCCCGGCCTCGGCCATGGGCGGGCCCTCCTATCTGAAGGCACTGCGCGCCCCCTTCCCCGATCTGCCCTTCGTTCCCGTCGGCGGAGTCGGCACCGCGGAGGCCGCCGAGTATCTGCGGCTCGGTGCGGTGGCGGTCGGCGTCGGCTCACCCCTGGTCGGCGACGCCGCGGACGGCGGCGACCTGTCCGGACTGCGCCGCCGCGCCGCCGAGTTCAAGGCGGTGTGCTCGTGAGCGAGAGCAGCAGCCCGGTCACCGGCGGCACCGGCACGAGCACGAACACCGGCACCAGCGCCAACACCGGCACCGGCACCAGCACCAGCACCAGCACCGTCTTCACCTTCGGCGAGACGATGATGGCCCTGCGCGGCAGCGGAGCGCTGAAGCTCGGCGGTTCGATGGACGTGTCCGTGGCGGGCGCGGAGTCCAATGTCGCCATCGGGCTCGCCCGGCTCGGCCACCCGGTCCGCTGGGCCGGCGCGGTCGGCGCCGACGAGGCCGGTGAACTGGTCCTGCGTACCCTGCGCGCCGAGGGTGTCGACGTCGGCGGCGCCTCCCGTGACGCCGAGGCGCCCACCGGCCTGATCCTGTTCGAGCCGCGGCTGCCCGAGGTCACGCGGGTGCACTACTACCGCGCGGGCTCCGCCGGTTCACGGATCAAGGCCTGCGCGGTCGAGCGGGCCTTCCTCGCCAAACCGCCGCGCCTGCTGCATCTGACCGGTATCACCCCCGCACTCGGCCCCTCCGCCCTGTGTGCGGCACGACGTGCCCTGCGGCTCGCCCGTGAGCACTCGACGCTCGTCTGCCTGGACGTCAACTTCCGCTCCCGCCTGTGGAGTTACGAGGACGCGGCCGCGGTCATGCGCGAGTGGATGCCGTACGTCGACCTCCTCATCGCCTCCGACGACGAACTGCCGCTGTGTCTGCCCGACGACGCCCCGCGTGACCTGGCCCAGCAGGCCAAGCTGCTCCTCGGCCTCGGGGTCGGAGAGGTCGTGGTCAAGCTCGGCGCGGACGGCGCCACGGTGCACACCGCCGAGGGGTCGCTGCACGCCCCGGCCCGCCCGGTGAACGCCGTGGACGCGGTGGGCGCCGGTGACGCCTTCGTCTCCGGCTATCTCTCCGCGCTCCTCGACGGCGAGGACGCCGCGGGCCGCCTCGACCGCGCGGTCACCACCGGAGCCTTCGCCGTCGCCTCCCACGGCGACTGGGAGGGCGCCCCCACCCGCACCGAACTGAGCCTCCTCGGCGCGGCACCCGGGACGGTGGTCCGCTGACGACTGCGCCCCGACAGGGCACCGACAAGCCCCTCCGGGCCGGGATGCGGCGGCGTCCCGGCCCGGAGGCCTGCCCGTCCGGCCACCCCTACTGCCCCGCTCGCCCCTCCTCGGCCCCCCGCACGCCCCTCCTCGGCCCCCGCACGCCCCGCTAATCTGTGCTCATGCCTCGTTATGAATTCCGCTGCCGGACCTGTGGTGACACCTTCGAGCTCAGCCGCCCCATGGCCGAGTCGTCCGCCCCCGCGTCCTGTCCCGCCGGGCACGAGGACACCGTGAAGCTTCTCTCCACCGTGGCGGTCGGCGGCTCCGCCGCCCCGGGTCCCGCCCCCGCACCGGCGTCCGGCGGCGGCTGCTGCGGCGGCGGCTGCTGCGGCTGACGGCCACCGTCAGGAACAGGACAGGACTGAGCAGCAGGGCAGGAACAGACCCAGGGATCCAGACCCAGGGTTTCAGCGCCTACGGGCCAGCGTGAGGCCGTCGGCCACCGCCAGCATCACGCTCTCCACGCGCTCGTCCGCCTTCACCCGCTCGTTGAACTCCCTGATCGACACCGCGAGTCCGGTCGCCTCCGCGTCGGTGACACTGCCGTGCAGAAACACGTTGTCCACGACGAGCAGGCCGCCCTGCCGCATCCTGGGCACCAACTCCTCCCAGTATCCGAGGTAGTTGTCCTTGTCGGCGTCGATGAACGCCATATCGATGGAGGGCTCCTGCGGCAGACCGCTCAGCGTCTCGAGCGCGGGCGCGATCCGCAGCTCGATCCGGTCGGCGACCCCCGCCCGCTCCCATGCCGCACGCGCGGGCTCCGTCCACTCCTCCGAGATGTCGCAGGTGAGCAGCGTGCCATCGGCCGGGAGCGCCTGCGCCATGGACAGCGCGGAGAGCCCGGTGAACGTGCCGACCTCCACGATCCGCCGCGCCCCCGTCAGCCGTACCAAGAAGGCGAGCAGCGGCCCCTGCTCCTCGGCGACCTGCTTGCCCGCGTACAGCGGGAGCCGGGTGTGGGTGATCTCGACGAGCATGCGCTGCACCGGGTCGAGCGGCGGATTGTGCCCGATCATGTAGGAGTAGAGCTCGTCGGTCAGCGGTGTGCTGTTCCCCTTGGCCATACGGATCTCCTCGGACCTCGGACCTCGGTCCGGCTTCAGCCGGTTCCACTGGCGCCAACTGGCTCCAGCCGCCCTCATCTTCCTGCAGCCGGGCTTCAGCTGGGCTTCAGCTTGGGTTTTCTACTGTTGTCGGCATGATCGAGAGCACCGCACCGGGCTGGGTCAACGGCCTCATGGACACCCTCGGGGCGCCCGGCGCCGGGCTCGCCGTCGCACTGGAGAATCTCTTCCCGCCGCTGCCGAGCGAGGTGATCCTGCCGCTCGCGGGGTTCGCGTCGAGCACGGGGCAGATGAATCTCGCGGCCGCCCTCGCGTGTACGACCGCGGGTTCCGTCGTCGGTGCGCTCGCGCTGTACGGCGTGGGCGCGCTGCTCGGGCGTGACCGCACGATCGGCATCGCGTCCCGGATCCCGCTGGTGAAGGTACGGGACATCGAAAGGACGGAGGCCTGGTTCACGCGGCACGGGACCAAGGCCGTGTTCTTCGGCCGGATGATCCCGGTCTTCCGCAGCCTGATCTCCGTGCCCGCGGGGATCGAGCGGATGCCGCTGCCGACCTTCCTCTGGCTCACCACGCTCGGCAGCGCGCTGTGGAACACCGTGTTCGTCCTGGCCGGCTACCTCCTGGGCGAGAACTGGGAGCAGGTGGCCGGCTACGTCTCCACGTACTCGACGCTGGTACTCGGCGCCGCGGCCGCGGCGGTGCTGCTCTTCGTGGCGATACGCGTTCTCAGGCGGCCTGGCCGTGACCGGCGGCGCGCAGGAACTCCCGAAGGATCTCCTCCCCCGCGGCCACTCCCCGCCGCGGAAGAGCGGTGAGGTTCCCGGCCGTCCAGCCGGTGTCCGCCAGCTCTCCGTGACCGGGGCGCCAGGCGCGGTCGGCGGCCAGGAGCAGATCGGCGTCGAGGAGTGAGTCCCCGGCGGCGAGGGTGAGTTCGGTACCGGCGCGACGGGCCACCTCCCGCACGGCGGCGCTCTTGGTGAGCGGCTTCGGCACGGCGTAGATCTTGCGGCCCTGCAGGGACACCGTCCAGCCGCGCGCCTGCGCCCACTCGCCGAGTTCCTTGACCCAGCCGTCGGGAAGCAGGGCGCGCTCCACCACGAGATACGCGAAGAGATCCTCGGCGATCCGCTCCTTCAGGAGCCAGGACTCGTCCGCGGTACGCAGCAGATGGGCGCGCACCTCGTCGAGCGAGGCGCACTCATCAGCCAGGCGCGCCGCGACCTGTCGCTGCCAGTCGGGGTCGGAGACGCCGTCGACCAGGAGATGGCCGCCGTTGGCACAGATCGCGAACCGCGGTTCGGGGCCCGGGAGATGGATACGGAAGTACTGCTCGCGGGTGCGTGTGGTGGTCGGCACGAAGACGGTGCGGCGGGCCAGGTCGGCGAGGAGCCCGGCGGCGCTCTCCGTCAGATACGACAGCGGCTTGCTCTCGTACACCTCGACGCAGAGGAGGCGGGGCGCCTCGGCGTCGGGCAGCTGCAGCTGCAGTGCCGCCGCCGAGTAGATGAGCGTGCGGTCGAGATCGCTGGCGACCAGAGTGGCCGGAGATGTGGCCGGGGAAGTGGCCGAAGATGTGGCCGGAGAAGGCGTGCTCACTTGGCGGCCACCGCCCTGCCGTCGGCGCCGGTGGCACCGCGGGTGTACTTCGGGTGGATCAACCCGACGCAGGTGTAGGGCAGTTCGTCCACTTCCTCCACCGGTACGCCGCGCTGCTCGGCGAGGAGCCGCACATGGGCGAGGTCGGCACCCGCGCCACGCCGGGCGAGGATCTTCCACGGGACCCGGCGCAACAGCACGCGGGTGGTCTCGCCGACCCCCGGCTTGACGAGGTTCACATCGTGGATGCCGTACTCCTCGCTGATCCGCTCGACCGCGGCCCAGCCCTCCCAGGTGGGGGCGCGATCTGCCGAGAGCACCTCCTTGACCTGGGCGTCCACCGCATCGGCGACCGCGTCGAAGCGGGCGGTGACCGCGTCGAGGAAGTCTGCGGAGACATCGGCGCCCGCGAGTTCGCGGTAGAACTTCGCGCCGTGGAAGTCATCCGGGCCCACCAGGTCGGCGCGGAGCACGGTGCGCGATATCAGGCCCGACACCGTGGAGTTGAGGCAGGCGGAGGGGATGAGGAAGTCCTCGCGGGTGCCGTAGGTGCGCACGCACGAGCCGGGGTCGGCGAGGACGGCGATCTCCGGGTCGAAGCCCGCGCTGCCGCCGTCCGCCTCGAACTTCTCGACCGCCTGGGCCAGTTCACGGGTGATGGCGCCCTTGCCGGTCCAGCCGTCGACGAAGACCACATCAGCGGGGTCGTGGTGGTCGGCGAGCCAGCGCAGGGCGTTCGCGTCGATGCCCCGGCCGCGCACGATCGACACCGCGTAGTGCGGCAGCTCGATCCCGTGCCGCTCCTTGGCCCAGCGGCGCATCAGGACGCCCACGGGCGTGCCCGCGCGGGCGAGCGACACGAGTACGGGGCGCCCGGAAGGCCGTGACCGCTCGGCCAGGACCGTCTCCGTCACGACGCCCACCGCCTGCGCGATCCGGTCGGCGGATGTCTCCAGGGCCGCCTTGAACAGCTCCTGGTACTGCTCGTTCGGCTGGTACTCGACCGGCAGCGACTCGGCGTAGTGCGCGCCGCCGCTCTGGATCGCCTCCTCGCGCTCCTCCGTCGGAGCCTCGAGGCGGACCTCCGAAAGGTCCTGGAGCAGCCAGCCCACCTCGTCCGACGCGTAGGAGGAGAAGGAGGGGCCACGGAGGGGCTCGGGCAGCATGCGGGACCTTTCGGGCCTTTCGGGGGCGCCCTGCGCAGGGATGTCCTGCGACGGGACGGTGCCCGGAGAGGGGACGCCGGGCGAGGGGACGTACGACGGGACCACGGCGAGCAGCACACGCCCGGCGTGGGCGGTCAGCTGTTCCAACAACCCGCCGGGGGCGTGCAGTTCGGGGGTGTCCGCGGTGGAGTCGACGACCAGAACGACCGCGTCGAAGCCACCGCCCGCGACGTTGTACGCATACCGGGTGCCCGGGCCGTCGGCGGGAGCGTCGTGCGCGGGGAAGGCGAGACGGGTCCGGATGGCGTACCCGGGGTCGTCCACGGCGAGCACGGGCGACCGTGTGGTCGTCGAGTACGCCACGTCGACGCCCCGCTCCTCCAGCACACCGGCGAGCCGCAGCGGGGCGTACATCAGCTCCTCGAAGCCGAGCACCAGGACACGGCCGGCGCCGACTGCAGCTGCGTCACCGACCGCTGCGTCACCGACCGCTGCGTCACCGACCGCTGCCGCGCCGTCGGCCTCAGCGCCGCCGAGGGCCTCGGCCAGGCGAGCGCCCATGCCCGGCAGCGCACCTTCGAGGACGTCGCGGTGGGCGGCGGTGAAGCCATGCCGTCCGCCGTCGGGCAGCCCCGCGGGCCAGCCGAGTTCGACCCGCGTCACCGCACCGTCGCGGAGCGGCCCGGAGCGCGGCGCGGGCAGAACGGCAGCGCCTCCTCCGCTCCGCGCACCCCCCTCTCCGTGCCGCGCAGTCTCCTCCCCGCGCCGCACAGCTTCCTCTCCGTGCCGCGCAGTCTCCTCCCCGCGCCGCACAGCCTCCTCCCCGCGCCGCACAGTCTCCTCCCCGCGCCGCACAGCCTCCTCCCCGCGCCGCACAGCCTCCTCCTCGTACCGCGCGACGAGCGCCTGCCCCTTCTCCAGGACGCCCTCCGGCAGCCGCACTGTCCCGGACGCCGAGGTCACCAGATCGACCCGGGCGCCGATCTCGTGGGCGAAGTCGTCGAGGCGGCCCCGGTCCTCCGGCGAGCGCATGTCGACCAGGGCGACGATGACGTACCGCTGCCGCGGATAGCGCTCGTGCAGGGCCCTGATGGTGTTCAGGACGGTGTTGCCGGTGGAGAACTCGTCGTCGACCAGGACGAGGGGGCCGTCACCGGCGAGCAGCTCCGGGTCCTCGGGAAGCAGCAGATGCGAGGTCGCGTGCGAGTGGGATTCCTCGAAGCCGCCCGCGCGCTCCACACCCGCCACGGGCCGCCGGGTGGAGTGCAGATACGGCGCGAGCGCGAGGCCGTCGGCGACGGAATGCCCGAGTCCGGTGGCCGTCTCCGCATAGCCGAGTACCACGGAGCGCTGTGCCGACTCGTCCCCGAGCAGGGCGCGGACCCGCTCCCCGAGTTCGTACCCGCTGCGCCGCACCACCGAAGGGAGTTGGGGGACGTGCTTGCCGAGGACGTTGGACACGAGCAGATGTGCCCGCTTCGGGTTGCGGCGCAGCGCAAGCCCCAGGAGTCCCGTCAGCTTCTCGTCGCCGACCAGCTCGACCCCGAGCCGCTCGGCGACCCATGTACCCGACCACACCACGTTGTTCGCATCCCTACCACGTGCTCGCCTGCGGCTTCTCGCCCACGGCTTCTCGTCCACGACTTCTTCCCGTTCGTCCCCGGCCTCCGCCGCCTCCGCCTCATGTACCGCCGGGAAGGCCCGCGGTGAGCAGCTCCACGAAGCCGACGTCCGCGTTGGCGACGCCGAAGGCCTGGGCGCGCTGCAGTGTGCGTTCGGCCCAGGCGCGGTGCGGCTTCACCTCGTTCATTTTGTTCGTGTACGCCGAGCGCAGCACACCGCCGCCGCCCCGCTCGGGCCGCAGGATGTCCTGGGCGTCGCTGAACTCCTCGTGGCTGACCACCGAAAGGGCGTGCACGGGCATGACGTGGGAGGGGTGGATACAGGTCTTGCCGAGCAGGCCGTTGGCCCGGTCGAGGCCGATCTCACGCAGCAGCCCGTCCATGTCGTGCTCGATGAGGGCCGTGCGCAGCTCCTCGGCGCGGCCGAGGAAGGGGCTGGCCCGCAGCTGCGGCTTGAACATCCGCTCCTGGACCCGGAAGTACTCCCACACGGGCCCGGTCACCGTGAACCCGGTGCCGTCGGCCCGGCCGAGGACATTGACCACATCCGCGATGACGGAGGCGACGATCTGCACGTCGTACGCGGTCATGTCGGGCTGCCGGCGCAGTCCGTACGCCGAGCAGAAGTCGGTGACGCCGAGGCGCAGGGCGAGCACCCGGTCGCGGTATTTGTCGACGGTGCGGGCGATGCCGGACAGCGTCTCCACCCGGGTCTCCAGATGGAGCAGCTCGGGCGATTCGAGGACGGGCATGGCGAAGAGCCTGCGCCCGCTGCTCGCCGCCGCCGCCGTGAGTGCCTCCAGGAAGGGCACCCCCCGCTCCTCGGTGAACTTCGGCAGTACGAATCCGGACAGCAGCGCGGCCGCGGGCCCGAGGCGGTGTACGAGATCGGGGATCTGGGCCGGCTCACGGACCCGGATGAAGAGCAGCGGGAGCCGCGAGGCCTCGTCGGCACCGCCGCGCCCGGCACGCTCGGCGAGACCGGCGAACTGCCTGATCAGGTTCTGCTCGCCACCGGCGACCTCCGCGTCGTCGATCGAGTCCTCCAGGCAGAGCACCATCGAGACCACTCCGCGCCCGGCCTGCTTGACGATGTCGTCGGCGAGGTGGGGCCGGGTGGCGGGGCTGTACAGCGTGGCGCCCAGAGCCGCCGAGAGAAGAGAGGCGGGTGAGTCCACGGTGAACTCCTGTGGCTGGCTGTGGAACAGCCGGTTCCGGATCTCAGGCGCGATGTGCCCGAAATGACGCATGAGACTCCCCCGTGGCAGACAAGTGACCGACTTAATGTGGCCGGTAATAGTACGTAGAGGAGCATGTCAAGGGTTCCCTGCTCCCATGAAATTCAGGTAACCCTCGCATGACTCCCCCAACAGCTCGCCGGCCCGGCGGCCCCCCGCGTTGTCCGCGCAGGAGCCGGGAAGGCAGGATTACGGCATGACGCACGCGATGCTGAAGGGGTCGAACGTCCCGCTCGAAGCCATGGCCGTACGCGCCGTGCTGCGCTGGACCCCGGGGCCGGCAGGCTCGGGGTCCCCGGACATCGACGCCTCGGCACTGCTGCTCTCCGCCGAGGGCCGGGTCCGTTCCGACGAGGACTTCGTCTTCTACAACCAGCCGCGCCACCCGTCCGGCAAGGTCTGGCGCCTCGGCAAGAAGCGCGTCGCCGACGGCCTCAGCGACACGATCCAGGCGGACCTCGCGGGGATGCCCGCCGAGGTGGACCGGATACTCATCGCGGCCTCGGCGGACGACGTCCCCTTCGAGCACGTACGCGGCCTGCGCATTTCGCTGTACGACGCGACAGCGGCCGAGAGCGATCCGTACGCGTACTTCGATGTGAAGCCGGAGACGGGTGCCGAGACGGCGTTGATCTGCGGCGAGCTGTACCGGCGCGGGGACGCCTGGAAGTTCCGGGCCCTGGGCGAGGGCTACTCGAACGGTCTGGTGGGCCTGGCGACGGACTTCGGTATCTCGGTGGACGAGTCGGAGGCGCAGCAGCCGCACCCCGCGGCCGCGCAGCAGCCGGAGCCCGCACAGCCGCACCTGCCCCCGCCCCCCTCCGCACCCGCACCCGCACCCGCACCCGCGTACGGCTATCCGCAGCCGCCCGTGCCGCAGCCCACACAGCCTCCGATGCAGCCCGCCTACGGCTACCCGCAGCCGGCCTCGCCCGCGCCCGCGTACGGCTATCCCCAGCCGGTCACCGCGCCGGTTCCGGTCGGTGGCCCGGACCCCGACTTCAGGCTGCCGCCGCAGGGCCCGCAGTTCGTGGGGCGCTGACCCGGCCCCGCGCCACCCTGCACCCCGCTACTTTCCGCCCACCTTCGCCTTGTAGCCCCGGCCCCACTGCAGCCCCCAGCCGTACAGCCGGTCCAGCTCCGCCTGGAAGCCGTAGACGAACTTCACCTCGCGGTGCACCACCAGCTCGCCCTTGACGTTCTCGATGGAGATCACCGCGCAGGAGCGGGCCTGCGGGGCGCGCTCGTCGAGGTCGATCTCGATCCGCGGCCCATTGCTCGGATAGAGCGTGACCTTGGCATGGGTGCGGTCGAACGCCGGTGTCTGGTCATAGATGTAGACGAACACCAGGAGCCGCTTGATGGACTCGCGGTGATCGAGATTGACGTAGATCGTCTCGCCCGAGGGTGAGCCGAAGCGGTCGTCGCCGCTGAGCTTCACGAACGGCGGTCCGTTGAGGTCGCCGAAGAAGCTGCCGAGCGGCTGGACGACACCTTTCGCTCCGTCCACCAGCTCGTAGAGGCAGCCGATGTCCAGGTCGACGTTGACGACACCCTGTGTGTGCGCCTGCACCACATCCGGCTGGAACATCTTGAGCGGGTGCCGCAGCAGCCTGCCGCCCTTTTTCGACCTGCCCTCGATATCCGAAGTGCGCATCCGCCAGGAGAGATTGACGCGCAGATTGCCGGTGGCCGCCCCCTGCTTGGTGAGGGAGACCGACGGTCGGCGCTTGGTGAGCTCGATGGCGTTGGTCGCCGCGCTGCCCGATTCGTACTGCGCTTCGCGACCTCGCCAGAGCCCTTCCCAGAAGGACATCCCGCCCCCAACTCTCGTACTCCACAGACTGATCACGGACAGAGGAAGCGGGGCGGCCGGAGGCTCAGCACCTCGTGACCGCCCCGCTTCAGAGCGTTCCCTCAACGGGCTCCGGGTCACACCCCGGACGAGACCTCAGTCTTCTCGTCCGAGGTCGGGCCTTTTCCCCCTTCGGCCGCGGCGAGCGCCTTGTTACGGCGCACCGAGGACCAGAAGGACCAGCCGATCAGGATGACTCCGAGCGAACCGGTGATGAGTTCGTGGATCTCGTACTGGATGGTGACGAGGAGGACCGCGGCGAGGGCGCCGATCGCGTAGTGCGCGCCGTGCTCCAGGTAGACGTAGTCGTCGAGGGTGCCCTGGCGGACCAGGTAGACGGTGAGCGACCTGACGTACATGGCGCCGATACCGAGGCCGAGCGCCATCAGGACGATGTCGTTGGTGACGGCGAAGGCGCCGATCACGCCGTCGAAGGAGAAGGACGCGTCCAGGACCTCGAGGTAGAGGAACATGAAGAACGCGGCCTTGCCGGCGAGACGGACGGCCGAGACGGGCTTGCCGCTCTTCTTGGCGGCTTCCTCCTCCTCGTGCTCGCGCTCCTCCTCTTCCTCCAGCTTGTTCTCGAAGTAGCTGGAGAGACCGCCGACGATCAGATACGTGATCAGACCCGCGACACCGGAGATCAGTACCGTCTGTGCCTTGTCGACATGGGCGCCGCCGTGCTGGTGGGCGTTGGTCGCGAAGGTCATTGCGGTGACGAGCAGCACGATGAGCGCGATGCAGACCGACAGCATGTCGACCTTGCCGAGCTTGGCGAGGGGGCGCTCGAGCCAGCCGAGCCACTTGATGTCACGGTCCTCGAAGATGAAGTCGAGGAAGATCATCAACAGGAACATACCGCCGAAGGCGGCGATCGACGGGTGGGCGTCGGTGACCAGCTGCTGGTACTGGTCCTTGTCGGTCATCGCCAGATCGACGGCCTCGATGGGGCCGATCTTGGCGCTGATGGCCACGATGACGACGGGGAAGACAAGGCGCATGCCGAAAACGGCGATCAGGATGCCGATGGTGAGGAAGATCTTCTGCCAGAAGGCATTCATCTTCTTCAGGATTCCGGCGTTGACCACCGCGTTGTCGAAGGACAGCGAGATCTCGAGGATGGACAGGATCGCCACGATCCCGAACGCCTGCCACCCCCCGATGAACACCGCTGCGACCAGGCCGAGCGCGGTGACCGCGAACGACCAGCCGAAGGTTTTCAGTACCACTGGCTACCCAATCGTTGTGTACGGGGCTCCCCCGTGCCGAGCGAGTACGGGGCTCCCCCGAGCCGCGCGCGGCTTTACGAAACGTTGACCCCGAAGTCTAGAGCGATGCCGCGGAGGCCCGACGCGTACCCCTGGCCCACAGCCCGGAACTTCCATTCGTCGCCGTACCGGTAAACCTCGCCGAAGATCATCGCGGTCTCCGTGGAGGCGTCCTCGGACAAGTCGTAGCGAGCGAGCTCCACGCCGTCGGCCTGGTTGACGACCCGGATGAAGGCGTTGCTGACCTGTCCGAAGGTCTGTCCCCGATTATCCGCCTCATGAATGGAGACGGGAAAGACGATCTTGTCCACATTGGCCGGAACCTTCGACAGGTCCACGAGGAGGGACTCGTCGTCGCCCTCGCCCTCACCGGTGAGGTTGTCACCGGTGTGCTCCACGGAGCCGTCGGGGCTCTTGAGCTGGTTGTAGAAGACGAACCACTCGTCGCCGAGCACCCGCCCGGAATTGCAGAGCAGCGCGCTCGCGTCGAGGTCGAAGGGGGCTCCGGTGGTGGAGCGCGCGTCCCAGCCGAGCCCGACCAGCACCTGTGTGAGGTTGGGTGCGGCTTTGGAGAGGGAGACATTGCCTCCCTTGGCGAGCGTGACGCCCATGGTCGTGGTCCTCCCCGAGGTGGTGATGCAGTGGTGTCGAGCACGACCGGCGCCGCACGAGGGGTGCGGCGCCGGACGAGGTGTGTGCGTAAGGGCTCAGACGTTCACGCCGAAGTCCTGCGCGATGCCGCGCAGGCCCGAGGCGTAGCCCTGGCCGATGGCACGGAACTTCCACTCCGCGCCGTGGCGGTAGAGCTCGCCGAAGACCATGGCGGTCTCGGTCGAGGCGTCCTCGGAGAGGTCGTAACGGGCGATCTCGGTGCCGCCGTCCTGGTTCACGACGCGGATGAACGCGTTGCGCACCTGGCCGAAGGACTGCTGGCGGTTCTCCGCGTCGTAGATGGAGACGGGGAACACGATCTTGGCGATCTCGGCCGGGACGCCGGCGAGGTTCACCTTGATCTGCTCGTCGTCGCCCTCGCCCTCACCGGTGGTGTTGTCACCGGTGTGCTCCACGGAGCCGTCGGGGCTCTTGAGGTTGTTGAAGAAGACGAAGTTGGCGTCACTGCTGACCTTGCCGTCCTCCTTCGTCAGGATGGCGCTTGCGTCCAGGTCGAAGTCCGTACCGGTGGTGGTGCGGATGTCCCAGCCGAGGCCGACCGTGATCGCGGTCAGGCCAGGGGCCTCCTTGGTCAGCGAGACGTTGCCGCCCTTGCTGAGGCTGACTCCCACGAGTCCTCCCAATAGTGTCTAGGGGCAGCGCCCCCGTCGTGCGTTGGCATCAGATCAACGACTGGATCCTAGTGACCGGTTCCCGCCGCAAACAGGCTTTTCGCCCCGGGATCGCGTCGTCGTCGGAAGATTCGGCCGGTGTGGTGCGGGCGCGTCAGAGCGTGCCGAGCGCCTGGACGTACTCGTTCAGGTCACGCGCGTCGGGCAGGGCGTTGACGACGGTCCAGCGGACCACGCCCTCCTTGTCGATGATGAAGGTGCCGCGCACCGCGCAGCCCTTCTCCTCGTCGAAGACGCCATAGGCACGCGAGGCCTCGCCGTGCGGCCAGAAGTCGGAGAGCAGCGGGTATTCGAGGCCCTCCTGCTCGGCGAATACGCGCAGGGTGAACGGCGAGTCGTTCGACACGGCGAGCAGCTGGACGTCGTCGTTCACGAACTTCGGGAGCTCGTCGCGCAGGGCGCAGAGCTCACCGGTGCAGACACCGGTGAAGGCGAACGGGTAGAAGAGCAGCACCACGTTCTTCTCGCCGCGGAAGTCCGAGAGCCGCACGGTCTCGCCGTGCTGGTTCTTCAGCTCGATGTCCGGGGCCTTGGTGCCGGTCTCAATCCCAGCGAGCGCCATGAGTACGCATCCCTTCGTAGGGCTGTTCAGGTGGTGCCCAGCCTACGGACACGGCGAAAGCCCCCGCCGACCGCTGTCGGCAGGGGCCCTCTTCAGTGCCTTGAGATGCGGCTCAGCGCTTCTTGGCCGCCGCCTTCGGGGTCACGAGACGGCTGCCGCTCCAGTCCTTGCCGACGCTGACGCTCTTGGAAGCCGACAGGCCGGCGGTCGTCGCCGCCTCGCTGATCTCGCTCGGCTCGACGTAGCCGTCACGGCCGGTCTTCGGCGTCAGCAGAAGGATGTGGCCGCCTTCTTCCATGTACGCGATGGCATCCACCAGCGCATCAGTCAGGTCCCCGTCGTCCTCGCGGAACCAGAGCACCACGGCATCGGCCACGTCGTCGTACTCCTCGTCGACGAGCTCGGTACCAGTAGTCGCTTCGATGGCCTCACGGAGCTCCTGGTCGACGTCGTCGTCGTAGCCGATCTCCTGGACCACCTGGTCGGTCTCGAAACCGAGCCTTACGGCAAGGTTCGTCTCCGCGTGGTCCGCGGTCGCGCTCACGGATTGCCTCCTGATCATGTTTGGAAGTTGTTCTCAGCCACGCGCGTACGCGAGGCATTGGCCGTAGTCCACACGTGCGGGGCGGATCGCGCAAGTACCCGGCCGTCGAGACCGCCGAAACGGTGACGTTCCTGGCCCTGTCGCCGCCACCCAATGCCCGCTTTGCCGGGCATCGGTGATTCATCCCACACCCTTCTGGCCGGATTTGTCGCGCCTGCGGTCCACTCGGCCGCCTCAGGACTCATTCGAGTCCGTCGAGCGGACTTGCGGAACGTGTAGAGGACTTCCGTCCGCCATTCATGGTCGAACGTCCTCAGGGAACACTCAAGCGGTGTGGGCGTATCGTTGCGATTTGGGCCGAACCCGCCATCGGGCCGCCGTAGGACGGCTTGGTTACCTCTCGGTACAGATGACGATTCCGCCCCCGAGGTAGACGATGGGGACGGCGCGAACGACGGCTCGAAATACCGGTGCAAACCGGTGCAGCGCCCGTGCAGACCCTGCAGACCAAGCCAGACCGACAGCGAAGGAACAGCGTGGCTTCCGGATCCGATCGCAACCCGATCATCATTGGCGGCCTTCCCAGCCAGGTCCCGGACTTTGATCCCGAAGAGACTCAGGAATGGCTCGACTCGCTGGATGCGGCGGTCGACGAGCGGGGCCGTGAGCGGGCCCGTTACCTGATGCTCCGGCTGATCGAGCGGGCCCGCGAGAAGCGCGTCGCCGTGCCCGAGATGCGCAGCACGGACTACGTCAACACGATCGCCACCAAGGACGAGCCGTTCTTCCCGGGCAACGAGGAGATCGAGCGCAAGGTCCTCAACGCCACCCGCTGGAACGCGGCGGTCATGGTCTCAAGGGCCCAGCGTCCCGGTATCGGCGTGGGCGGCCACATCGCCACCTTCGCCTCCTCGGCCTCCCTCTACGACGTGGGCTTCAACCACTTCTTCCGGGGCAAGGACGAAGGCGACGGCGGCGACCAGATCTTCTTCCAGGGACATGCGTCGCCGGGCATCTACGCCCGCGCGTTCCTCCTGGACCGGCTGAACGAACAGCAGCTGGACGCCTTCCGGCAGGAGAAGTCCAAGGCGCCCCACGGCCTGTCCAGCTACCCGCACCCGCGGCTCATGCCGGACTTCTGGGAGTTCCCGACCGTGTCCATGGGCCTCGGCCCGCTCGGCGCGATCTACCAGGCCCGGATGAACCGCTACATGGAGGCGCGCGGTATCGCCGACACCTCCAAGTCGCATGTGTGGGCCTACCTCGGCGACGGCGAGATGGACGAGCCCGAGTCGCTCGGCCAGCTCTCGCTCGCGGCCCGCGAAGGCCTGGACAACCTGACCTTCGTCGTCAACTGCAACTTGCAGCGCCTCGACGGCCCGGTGCGCGGCAACGGCAAGATCATCCAGGAGCTGGAGTCGCAGTTCCGCGGTGCCGGCTGGAATGTCATCAAGCTGATCTGGGACCGCAGTTGGGACCCGCTGCTCGCGCAGGACCGCGACGGCGTGCTCGTCAACAAGATGAACACGACCCCCGACGGCCAGTTCCAGACGTACGCCACCGAGACCGGCGCGTACATCCGTGAGCACTTCTTCGGCGACGACCACCGGCTGCGCGCCATGGCCGAGGGCATGACCGACGACCAGCTCCTTCACCTGGGCCGCGGCGGCCACGACCACAAGAAGGTCTACGCGGCGTACAAGTCCGCTCTTGAGCACAAGGGCCAGCCGACGGTGATCCTCGCGCAGACCGTCAAGGGCTGGACGCTCGGTCCCAATTTCGAGGGACGCAACGCGACCCACCAGATGAAGAAGCTGACGGTCGACGACCTGAAGCACTTCCGCGACCGGCTGCACATCCCGATCGCCGACAAGGACCTCGAGGACGGTCTGCCGCCCTACTACCACCCGGGCCGCGACTCCGAAGAGATCCAGTACATGCACGACCGCCGCAAGGGCCTGGCCGGCTATGTGCCGACCCGGGTCGTGCGGGCCAGGCCGCTGCAGCTGCCGGACGACAAGGCGTACGCCACCGCGCGCAAGGGCTCGGGGCAGCAGTCGATCGCCACCACGATGGCGTTCGTCCGCATCCTCAAGGACCTGATGCGGGACAAGGAGATCGGCAAGCGTTTCGTGCCGATCGCGCCGGACGAGTACCGCACCTTCGGTATGGACGCGTTCTTCCCGAGCGCCAAGATCTACAACCCGCTGGGCCAGCAGTACGAGTCGGTGGACCGCCAGCTGCTGCTCGCCTACAAGGAGTCGCCGACCGGTCAGATGCTGCACGACGGCATCACCGAGGCCGGCTGCACCGCGTCTCTGATCGCCGCGGGCTCGGCGTACGCGACGCACGGCGAACCGCTGATCCCGGTCTACGTCTTCTACTCGATGTTCGGTTTCCAGCGCACCGGCGACCAGTTCTGGCAGATGGCCGACCAGCTCGCCCGGGGCTTTGTCCTGGGTGCGACCGCCGGACGTACGACCCTGACCGGTGAGGGTCTGCAGCACGCGGACGGCCACTCTCAGCTGCTCGCCTCGACCAACCCGGCCTGTGTCGCCTACGACCCGGCGTTCGGCTTCGAGATCGCGCATATCGTCAAGGACGGTCTGCGCCGGATGTACGGCCCGGACAGCGAGGACGTCTTCTACTACCTCACCGTCTACAACGAGCCGATCCAGCACCCGGCGGAGCCCGAGGGCGCCGACATCGAGGGCATCCTCAAGGGCATCCACCTCTTCAAGCGCGGCGAGTCGGGTGCGATCCCGGCGCAGATCATGGCGTCCGGTGTCGCGGTGCCGTGGGCCCTCGAGGCCCAGCAGATCCTCGCCCAGGAGTGGAACGTGAAGGCCGATGTCTGGTCGGCGACGTCCTGGAACGAGCTGCGGCGCGACGCCGTCGAGGTCGAGCGGCACAATCTGCTCCACCCCGAGGAGGAGCAGCGCACGCCGTATGTGACGCAGAAGCTCAGCGGCGCCGAAGGACCGTTCGTGGCCGTGTCCGACTGGATGCGGGCGGTTCCCGACCAGATCTCGCGCTGGGTGCCGGGGCGCTACAACTCCCTTGGCGCGGACGGCTTCGGCTTCGCCGACACGCGTGGTGCGGCCCGCCGCTTCTTCCACATCGACGCGCAGTCGATCGTCCTCGGTGTGCTCACGGAGCTCGCCCAGGAGGGCAAGATCGACCGCTCGGTCCTGAAGCAGGCGGTCGACCGGTACCAGCTGCTCGATGTCGCGGCCGCCGACCCGGGCGCGGCGGGCGGCGACGCGTAGTCATCGGGTCTGCACTCATCCGGGCTGTACTCATCCGGTCCGAGTGAAGGGCGGCGGGGCCTGCTGGTCCCGCCGCCCTTACGCGTTCTTTACGATGCGTCGCATGAAGGAACAACCGGCGCAGATCCGATGGGAGCACCACACCCAGCGGCCGTTGCTCGCCCTCGCGGTGATCTTCGCGGCCGCCTACGCGGTGCCGATCGTGCTGCCCGCCGCGGACCCCGCGTTGAAGCGTGCGTGCACGACCGTGGAGTGGGTGGTGTGGGGTGCGTTCGCCATCGACTACTTCGTACGCCTGGTCCTCTCCGAGAACAAGAAGCGGTTCGTACGCCACCACTGGCTCGACCTGTGCGCCGTGGTGCTGCCGCTGCTGAGGCCGCTGCAACTGCTGCGGGTGGTCGCCACCTTGATGCTGGTCGGACGGCGGGCCCGGATGGCCTCACAGATCAGGCTGACCACCTATGTCGCCGGTGCGGTGACGGGGCTGCTGATGTTCGGCTCCCTCGCCGTGCTCGCCGTGGAGCGCGAGTCGCCCGACGGCAACATCAAGACGGCCGGGGACGCCTTGTGGTGGTCGTTCACCACGATGACGACCGTCGGCTACGGCGATCACTCCCCGACCACCGGGCTCGGCCGGGTGCTCGCGGTCGGCCTGATGCTGTCCGGGATCGCGCTGCTCGGTGTGGTCACCGCGAATATCGCCGCCTGGTTCATCGCGCGCTTCGAGCAGGACGATGTGGAGGAGCGGCGCCAGACCGCGGCCATCGAGGCGCTGACGGAGGAGGTCAAGTCCCTGCGGGCGCAGGTGACGGCCCTCTCGTCGGCCGTGCCCGGGGCTCAGGCCGGGCCCACGTCCGTGGGGGTGCCGCGGGCTGCGGCGCCCCCACGTGACGGGGCCGTTTAGAGCATCCCGCCGCCCGGTGCGGCGGTGCCCGCGATCCAGAGGACCGCGAGGACCGTGTCGATCGCTCCGAGCACGACCGCGATCAGGGCCGGCACCGGCCGGGCGCCGTTCCAGCGGCGCCCCATGGCCAGCCAGCCGCAGATCACAGCGATCGGGCCGAGAACGATGCCCAGGACGAAGAACCCGGCGATCGCACAGATGACTCCGACGATCCCGAGCGTCGCGCGATCCGGCCCGCTCCGCAGACCTGCTCGGCCGCGTGAACGGGGGTGCCTGCGCGTGGTGGTGCGTCCGAAGCTCGCCATCATCACTCCCTGAGCCTCGACTCGGGTCCTGGGGACCGGGCTCAGCGACCGAGTACCCGGGGGTGCGGGGATCAGTCAGGGAGTTACGGGATCGGCGGGGCGGTCCGCGAGTGACGAAGTGGACTGCCCCGCCCCGGAGTGACGGGACCGGCCGCCCCGCCTCGGAGTGACGGGGCCAGCCGCCCCGCCCCGGAGTGACGGGGCCAGCCGCCCCGCGCCGGAGTGACGGGAGCGGCGGCACCGCTACCGCTCCCAGATCTTGAACGCCCGCACCCGGTACGGGGAACGTGGTGCCCAGGTCCCCGTGCCCGGGTACGTCGCGAACTCGCCGGTCTCCTCGCACTCCGCGGACTGGTAGGTCGTCACGGGCCGTCCGGTGCGGTTGGCGAGAGCCTGTGCGCTGCCCCCCTCCGGCAGCGCCACACAGCTTTCCACCGCCGTCCCCGACAGCTCGTACGTCTCCCGCTCGCCCGCGAAGTCGGGGCCCTGCCACAGACACAGCTCCCCCGGACCGCAGTCGGCGAGTGTCGGCGGTGACGCCCCCACCGTCTGTACGGCGCCCGCCGTCTGTGCGGACACAAGGACCAGGGCGGCCAGGGCGGTGGCGAGGGCGGGCAGACAGACGGTGTTTCGCATGATCGTGAACCCCCGTGTCGTACGGATCAGTTGATCGCACTCTGACCGCTCCGCCCGGCGCGGCGGAAGGGGTTCGGGGCCGCGTACACCCTGATAGGGGAAAGCCCCGCCGGAGGAGCTCCGGCGGGGCTTTCGGGTGCCGAGGTGCCGCGCGCGACGCGGCCGCCAAGGGTGAAACCGCTAGATGTGCGCCGCGCCCTGGCCCGCCTCCGCGTTGGCACCGCGCTTGGTCAGCAGGGCCACCAGGACCGCGAACGCGGCCACGCCGGCGGCCGTCAGGCTCGCCAGGCCCATGCCGGACATGAAGGTGTCGTGCGCGACGTCGGTGATCTTCGCGGCGATCCCCTCCGGGGTGCCGGGCGGCACGGGTGCCGTACCGCTCTGCACCGCTTCGGCGGCCTGGTCGAGCTGCTCGGGCTTGAGCGGCGGAAGGCCCGCCTCGGTCCAGTTGCTGCCCAGGTCGCTGTCGACCTTCGAGGCCATGATCGCGCCGAGCACCGCCGTACCGAGGCTGCCGCCGATCTGCATCGCGGCCTGCTGCAGTCCGCCCGCGACGCCGGAGAGCTCCAACGGCGCGTTGCCGACGATGACTTCGGTGGCGCCCACCATGACCGGTGCGAGGCCGAGGCCGAGCAGGGCGAACCAGATGGACATGGTCAGGCTGCCGGTGTCGGTCTCCAGAGTCGACATGCCGTACATGGCGAGGGCGGTGAAGATCATGCCGCCGGCCAGCGGGATACGCGGGCCCGCCTTGGTGATCAGGGCGCCCGCGAGCGGCGAGCCGACGATCATCATGCCGGTCAGCGGGAGCAGGTGCAGACCACTGTCCACGGGGCTCATGCCGTGCACGTTCTGGAGGTAGAACGTGACGAAGAACAGGCCGCCCATGAAGGCGATGGCCATGAGGACCATCAGGACCGTACCGGCGGCCAGCGGCACGGAGCGGAACAGCTTCAGCGGGATCAGCGGCTCCGCGACCTTGGTCTCCCAGAACGCGAAGAGCGCGAAACAGAGCACCGAGACGCCGATGAAGCCCCAGGTCTTGCCGTCGCCCCAGCCCCACTCCGGGGCCTTGATGAGCGCCCAGACGAGGCAGAACATGGCCGCGGAGAGCAGCGCGATACCGAGGATGTCGAAGGACTTCGGCGCGTTCTCGGCGCGGTGGTCCCTGAGGATCACCAGCCCCAGGAGCAGGGCGATGACGCCGACGGGGACGTTGATGAAGAAGACGGACTGCCAGCTGACGTGCTCCACGAGCACGCCGCCGAGGATCGGGCCGCCCGCGGTCGAGGCGCCGATGACCATGCCCCAGATACCGATGGCCATGTTCAGCTTCTCGGCGGGGAAGGTGGCGCGCAGCAGGCCGAGCGCGGCCGGCATGAGGAGCGCGCCGAACAGGCCCTGCAGGACACGGAAGGTGACCACGAGCGTCACGCTGTCGGAGAAGCCGATGGCGGCCGAGGCCGCGGCGAAACCGGTGACTCCGATGAGGAAGGTCTGGCGGTGGCCGAAGCGGTCACCGAGCTTGCCCGCGGTGATCAGGGTCACGGCGAGGGCGAGGAAGTATCCGTTGGTGATCCACTGGATCTGCTGCCAGGTGGCGCCGAGGTCCGACTTGATCACCGGGTTGGCGATAGCGACGATCGTGCCGTCGAGGGCAACCATCATCACGCCGATCGCCACAGCGAAGAGCGTTAGCCAGGGGTGCCCACGCAGCCCCTTGGCTGCGACCGGAGCGGGCGAGCCCCCCGGCTGCTCCGGTGCTTTGTCCGCCGTGTCGACGGTGGTCTGACTAGTCATGCGTTCGAGGCTAGTGACAGTCGCTGACAGTTGACAAACCATTTCACAAGTCGGTAACTGTCATGTTGCTCACAGGTATGGTGAGCTGCACAAAAGCTGCAAAAACCGGTGGAAAGAGGGCCATGGAGTGACTTCGCCCCCAGCCGACCTCAAGCCGCAGACGAGCGAACTCAAGGAACGCCTCGGCCTGCGCGAGCGGAAGAAGCAGCGCACCCGGGACGCCCTGCTGCGCGCCGCGCTCGAACTCTTCACGACGAAGGGCTACGAGCAGACGACCGTCGACGAGATCGTCGAGGCCGTCGATGTCTCACAGCGCACCTTCTTCCGCTATTTCGCGGGCAAGGAAGAGACCGTGTTCGCGGTCCAGGACATGGTCGAGGCCCGGTTCGTGGAGACGCTGCGCGCCCGCCCGCCGCACGAGGCGCCCTTCGAGGCCCTGCGCCGCTCCGTCCTCGACGCCTGGGACGCCCTCGGGCAGTCCATCGAGGAGGTCGTCCCGGTCGAGCTCCATATGCGCACCTACCGCATGATCGAGTCCACGCCCGCCCTGGTCGCCGTCCATCTGCGCCGCTCCATCGAGATGGAGGAGGAGATCGCGAGGATCATCGCGGAGCGGGAGGGGCTCGACATCGACGCCGACCCGCGGCCGCGGGTGGCGGTGGCCGCCTTCAGCGGCGTGATGCGGGTGACCGGTCAGCTGTGGGGCGCGGGCGAGGAGCTGAGCGTGGCGTCGATGCGGGCGGTCACCGAGTCCCATCTCGATCACCTGGTGCCCTCCCTCGCGATGGACTGGCGACGGACGGGCGCGACAAAGGGGGCGGAACGGGACGAAGGGGATGACGGGGCAGACCGGGACGAACTGATGTAGCGGTGAGTGAACTGGCGTGCCCGCAAGGCGAATGCGGAGCGTAGTCGAGCGGTACCCTATGCGCCCGATTTAACCCAATCACCCACCGTGAAACGTGATGTGCCCCACGCACTTCACGGTAGGGACGGCAGTTCTCCTAGGGTGTCTCGCAGTGACTTCCTTCGATACCTCCCCCACGCTGAACGTCTGGCGCGCACTGCTCGCGCTCGCGGTCGTGTTCGTCATGCTGGCGACCACGGGCTGGAGCGCCGCGCGTCACCACCGCGGTGCGTCGACCCCGCTCGAGCTGGCCCTCGCGGCCTGGGAGCGCGGCGGTATCGACGGCCACAAGCTGCCCGACCCGGACGGCTCGTCCGGCCGGATCGCGCACTTCTTCGGCACCCTGACCGCGGCACAGAAGACCCGGCTCGTGCACCGCTATCCGCTCGCCGTCGGCAATATGGCGGGTGCCCCGGTGCAACTGCGGTATGCCGCCAACCGCATCGCCATCGACCAGGCGCGGGCCGTGGAGCGCGAGCGCATGCACGACAAACGGCTCTCCGATTCGGGGCGCTATGAAGCGGGCCGCCGTATGCACCGCTTCGAGTCGCTCATGCAGCCCGAGCGGCAGATCCTCGCCTTCGACCCGATGGGCCCCGGCCGGGTGGCCGAAGTGCTCGGCAACCTGGACCGCGCCCAGCGGGTGTCCGTGATCGTGCCCGGCGTCGACACCAATCTGCTGACGTACCAGAAGACCTTCGGCAAGTTCACGGCACCGCGCGGCATGGCCAACGCGCTCTACAACCAGCAGCGCGAGGACAGCCCGCGCGGCCGTACCGCGGTCATCGCCTGGGCCGACTACACGGCGCCCGTCGGCGTCGGCATGGACGCGGCCACCGCCAAGCGCGCGGAGGACGGCTCCGGCCGGCTCAACTCCCTGGTGCGGGCGCTGCCCGGTGCCTCGTCCGTCGCCCTGTACTGCCACAGCTACGGCTCCGTGGTGTGCGGAGTCGCCGCCCGTGAACTGCCGTCGCGCGTCACCGACATCGCCGTCGCCGGCAGCCCCGGTATGCGCGCCGAGACCGTCGACGGGCTCGGCACCACGGCCCGGGTCTGGGCGACTCGGGACGCCGACGACTGGATCCAGGACATCCCGCACATGGAGGTCGGCGGCCTCGGCCACGGCGCCGACCCGGTCTCCGGTGCCTTCGGTGCGCGGGTGATGTCGGCGGAGGGCGCCATCGGCCACACCGGCTACTTTCAGCCGGGCACCGAGAGCCTGCGGAACTTCGCCCGCATCGGCCTCGGGCAGTACGACTCGGTGAGTTGCGCGGGCGGCGGCGACGCGTGCCGGAACACATCTTCCGGTTCCGTCCCGGCCTGACGCGCGTAGAAATCCGCTCCACTACGTGAAGAGCCGGATTGCTTCGAGGGGGGACTAAGACGCGCGTGCCGCATACGATGAGCCGCATGGGTGATGTACTGGCCGGATTTCATGCCGCCTGGGAGTTCGACTCGGACTCCGTGCTCATCCGCTTCGAACGGGGGATCAGAACACCGAAGCTGTTCCAGACGCTCGGTGAACGACGCATCCCCTACGAGGCGTTGGCGGCGGTGGACCTCAGTCCCGGCAAGCGGGGGACCGTGGTGCTGCATGCCGCGCCGAGACCCGGGGCGGATCCGCTCATGGAGGCGGCGGCGGGCCAGCTCAAGGACGGCAGCGACCCCTATCGCCTGGTGCTGCCCGCCGAGCGCGAGACGCTCGCCGAGTACTACAGGGACGAACTGCGTCCGCTCCTCGGCCCCGCGGAGCCCGCGGACGACTTCCTGGTGGCCGTGCCCGAAGGGCCCCTTCAGTTCAAGGCGTACGACGGCAAGGCGTCCTTCGACGGGAAGTCGGTGGCGTACCGCTGGTTCTGGACGGGCGCCTCGTCGGCGAAGTGGAAGGCCGGCGACCAGACCTACCAGGTGACCGACCTCGAAGGCGTCGAATGGCGCTCCCCCGAGGTCTTCGACGGCTATCTGCGCCTGCTGCGCCGGGCGCCGGGCGTACCGCAGCCCCCGCAGGCCGACCAGGACCCGGCCGCGGTGGTGTTCGGCCTCGGCTACGGACCGGTGCACGAGTCGCTGCCCTTCGCCGCGGCGGTGCTCTGCGCCGTCCGCACCAGCGGGCCCGCCGCGCCGGCTCTCGTGGAGCACCGGCCCGCCGGCCGCCGCGACCCCGCCGATATCGCGGACCGCATCCGGCACCTCGGTGAGCTGCACCAGGCGGGGCTCCTGACGGACGCGGAGTTCACATCGAAGAAGGCCGAGCTGCTGGCAGAGCTCTAGGTTCGGCGAGGGCCGGGGCCGGGTTTTCCAGGCACCCCGGCCCCCCCCGCTCCTCAAACGCCGGAGGGGCTGTCTTTCCCGGAGGGGCTGTCTTTGCCTCTCATACCCCGGTATCACCCCTGCCTGCAGACCTGGGTATGACGCGGCGGCCACCGTTCCTGCCTACGCTGATCAGGCCATGAAGACCTCATCCCGGCTCAAGCGCCGAGTGCGCTCACTGCGGCCCACGCGCCCCGCCACCTCCATGTCGCTGGGCGACGCCGACCGCTTCGGCGCCGTACGCGAAGGGCTGCGGGAGCTGGGGCTCGCACTCACCACGCCCGCCGAGCCGGGGGCCCCGCCGCTGGCCGGCGCCCGCAAGGCCTGGGTGCGCTACTCGCCGTATGTCGTCGTGCTCGCCTTCGTCGCCGCGCTCCTGCCGGTCACGGCCACCGTCCTGACCCAGGACTACGCCATCAACGGCGCGACCGCGGGCGCCCTCGCCACCGCGCAGACCGCGCCCCTGCTGTTCGCCCTGACCCGGCCGCTGCCCGCCTGGTGGGTGATCTTCACGGCGGATGTCGCGGGCGGTTTCGCGCTGTACGACGCCCCCGGCCTGGCCCACCGCAGCTGGCCGTGGACCCCCATGATGGTGGTCGGCTATCTGCTGCTCATGGTGCTGCTCGGCCTGCGCGAGTCCCGCCGCACGCTCATCGCGGTCTGGCTGGCGACCGGCGCCGCGGGGCTGCTCTTCGAGGTTCTCTCGCAGGACCGCAGCGACGGTATCCATCTGCTGCTCTTCGTCCTCTGCGGCATCACGCTCGTCGTCACCTACGCCCTGCGCGCCCGCAGCGACGCCCAGCGCCGGCTCGTCGTACAGGAGACCATCAGCGAGGCCGAGCGGGCCCAGCGCACCCTGCTCGAGGAACGGGCCAGGATCGCACGGGAGTTGCACGACGTGGTGGCTCACCACATGTCGGTGATCACCGTGCAGGCGGACTCGGCGCCGTACCGCATCCAGGACCTGCCGCCCGCGGCGCAGGAGGAGTTCGCCGCCATCGCCGGCAGCGCGCGGGAGTCGCTCGCCGAGATGCGGCGGCTGCTCGCGGTGCTGCGCAGCGAGGACACCCAGGGCGAGCGGGCCCCGCAGCCCGGCCTCGACAAGCTGCAGCAGCTGGTGGAGGCGACCGTGCGGGCCGGGGTGCCCGCCGAGCTGTCGCTCGCCGCCGAACTGGGCGACATCAGCCCGGCGGTCGACCTGTCCGCGTACCGCATCGTGCAGGAGGCGCTGTCCAATGTCGTACGGCACGCGCCCGGAGCACCGACGCGGGTGTCCGTCAGCGCGGACGGCACGGATCTGACGGTGCTCGTCGTCAACGGCCCGGCCGCCGAGCCGGTGGCGCCCCTGGAGCACAGCGGCACCGGGCACGGCCTGGTCGGGATGCGTGAGCGCGTACGGTTGACCGGCGGCTCGCTCGACGCGGGGCCGCTGCCCGACGGCGGATTCCGCGTCGCGGCCCGGCTTCCGCTGCGTACCAGTGACGTCAGCGACGTCCCGAAAGGCACTTCGTGACCATCCGCGTGATCATCGTCGACGACCAGGCCATGGTCAGGGCCGGCTTCGCCGCGCTGCTCGCCGCACAGAGCGACATCGACGTGGTGGGCGAGGCACCGGACGGCAAACAGGGCGTCGAGGTCAGCAGGTCCACCCATCCCGACGTGGTCCTGATGGATGTGCGGATGCCGGAGATGGACGGCCTCGCGGCGGCCCGGCTGCTCCTCGATCCGCCGCCGGGCGTGGTGCACCGGCCGAAGGTCCTGATGCTGACCACCTTCGACGTCGACGACTATGTGTACGAGGCGCTGCGGGCCGGGGCCTCCGGGTTTCTGCTCAAGGACGCACCGCCCGCCGATCTGATCGCGGCGGTACGGGTGGTGGCCTCCGGCGACGCGCTGCTCGCCCCGTCGGTGACGCGGCGCCTGATCGCGGACTTCGCCAAGCAGCGGCCCGCGCCCCGCAAGGGCCCCGCGCTGCGTCTGAACGGCCTCACTCCGCGCGAGACCGAGGTGCTGGAGCTGATCGCCCGCGGTCTGTCCAACCAGGAGATCGCCGACCGGCTCGTGCTCGCCGAGCAGACCGTGAAGACCCATATCGGCCGCGTGCTCGCCAAGCTCGACCTGCGCGACCGGGCGCAGATCGTGATCTTCGCGTACGAGTCGGGGCTCGTCGCGCCGGGCGACGCGGGCTGACGCTTCCCGCGGGCTTCTCGCCCACCCCCTACCCCAGTAGCACCCCACACTTGGCTCCCTGGTGTGACGTGCCGCCACAGAGCGTCTTCCTACCTTCCCTCCGTCAGCGAAACGGACGGCACAGGCAGGGAGACGGGCCATGGGGCTGCAGGCGAAGGCCGGCAAGGGACGACGCGGTGGACGTGTCAGGAGGACGCTCGTCGCGGCCGCTCTGACGGCATCGGTCGTGGCCGGCACCGCGGGCTGGGCGGTGGGCAGCGAACAGCAGGCCGTCACCGGGCCCGTGCCCGGCGTCAGTTCCTGGCGCGCCGACCGTGACCTGGGCCGGCAGCTGCCGGACCCGGTGACCGCTTCCCCCGCGCAGGTGGCCGCCTTCTTCGGCGCCCTGAGCCCCGCGCAGCAGCAGGCGCTCGCCGCCCGCCACCCGCTGGTCGTCGGCAACATGGACGGCGCCCCCGTCGCCCTGCGCTACGAGGCCAACGCCCGCGCCCTGAAAGAAGAGCAGGCCAAGCAGCGGGCCCGCGCCGAGGACCCCGCGCTCACCCCGACCGACCGCCAGGCGGCGAAGGAGCGGGCCGCGCGCTACGGCCAACTCCTCGCGGACGGGCGGCAGATCCTCGCCTTCGACCCGCGCGGCCGTGGCCAAGTGGCCGAGGTCTACGGCGACTTGGCGGCCGCCGGACATGTCTCCGTGGTCGTGCCGGGCTCCGACATCGACCTGAACACCTTCGACCGCACCACGGACCGGTACGGCACGCCGACCGGGATGGCCCGTTCCCTGTACGCCGCGACCGGGCACCGCACCGCAGTGATCGCCTGGGCCGGGTACACCACACCGGTCGGCCTCGGCCCCGACGCCGCCACCGGGCGGCTCGCGGAGGCCGGCGCCCCGCGTCTGGCCCGTTTCGTGCAGGGACTTGTCGCCTCCGGCGCCGCCGAGCCCGCCGTGTTCTGCCACAGCTACGGCTCGGTGGTGTGCGGCCTCGCCGCCGACCGGATGCCCGCCGCCGACCTGGTCGTGGCCGGCTCCCCCGGGATGCGCGCGGACAACGTGGCGGAGCTGCACACCAAGGCGCGGGTCTGGGCCGCCAAGGACGCGGGCGACTGGATCGACAACGTCCCCCACGTCGAGTTCCTCGGCCTCGGCCACGGCGCGGACCCGGCGGACCCCGGCTTCGGCGCCCGCGCCGTCCCGGCCGCACGGGCCGAAGGCCACACCGGCTACTTCGCCCCCGGCACGGATTCGCTGCGCGCCTTCGCCCGGATCGCGCTCGGGGACCCGGCCGCGGGCCAGGCCTGAGGGCCTCACCTGCCCCGCCCCTCCCCCACCCCTCTTCTTCCCTCAGCCGGCCTCCCTCCCGAAGGACACGTCATGGCCACCGCCGAACTCGTAGGACCAGCCAAGGAGTTGGCGCCCGCGCGCCCCCGGACTTCGCGCCCCCGCACCTCGCGCCCCCTGACTTCGCAGCCGCGCACGTCGGCGCCGCGCACCTCGCCCCTGCGCACCGCACGCCGCACGCTGCGCTCCACCGCGACGGCCATCGACGCCAAGACCCCCGCCCACCGCGACCGCGCCATCGACGGCCTGCGCGCCCTGGCGCTGCTCGCGGTTCCGGCCGGACACTGGCTGCTCGGCGGCTTCACCCTGGACTCCGGCGGCGCCCTGCACAACGCGAGCCCGCTCTCCGCCTTCGGCTTCTTCGCACCGCTGAGCTGGGTGCTGCAGATGCTGGGCATCTTCTTCCTGGTCGGCGGCTACGCCTCGGTGCTCTCCTACCGCAGGTCCCTGGAGCGCGGCCAGTCCAAGAGCGCCTGGCTGCGTGGCCGCGTCGCCCGGCTCGGACGGCCGGTGCTCGGCGTGACGGCGGTCTGGGCGGCGCTGATCCCGGTGCTCTACGCGCTCGGGGTGCCGGGCGACTCCCTGCGCACCGGTTCGACCCTGGTGATCCAGCCGCTGTGGTTCGTGGGTGTGTACACCGTCATCACCGCTCTCACGCCGTACTGCGTACGCGCCGCCGAACGCCTCGGTGCCTGGGCCGCGGCACCGCTGCTCGGCACGGTCGCCGTCGTCGACTTCCTGCGCTACGGCCCGTACGCGGACGTCATGCCGTCCTGGCTCAGCATGATCAACATCTTGCCCGGCTGGATGTTCGCCTATCAACTGGGCGTCAGCTGGGGCGAGAAGAGGCTCGGAAAGCGCGGCGCCTGGCTGCTCCTGATCGGCGGTACGGCCCTCTTCGCGGCCCTGCTCCTGGCCTTCCACTACCCGGCCTCGATGGTGGGCGTACCCGGTGAGGCCCGCACCAACTCGCACCCGCCGTCGCTGCTCGTCCTCGCGCTCGCGGCGGCACAGAGCGGCGCGGCGATCCTGCTGCGCGACCGGATCGGCCGGATGCTTCGCAGGCCCGCGCTGTGGGCGCCGGTCGTGGTGATCAACCTGTCGGCGATGACGATCCTGTGCTGGCACCAGACGGCGATGTTCGCGACGGCGGCGACGGGTTCGTTCTTCGGCGAGATCGCGGGCCTGACGACGGCTCCCGACACCCTGTCCTGGATCGCCGTCCGGCTGCTCTGGCTGCCCGTGTTCGCGGCTGTGCTGATCGGTATCGCCCGGTACGCGCGGCGGTTCGAGGCGCCGTGGCAGACGGGTACGCGGGCGGCCAGGGCCCGGCGGGCCGCGGCGGGCCTGCTCGCGGCGGGGTTCGCGGTGTTCGCCCTCGGCCTGGCGTAGGCCTGCCCCGGAAGACACAACCGCCGGGCGGGGGTGGCGAGTCGCCACCCCCGCCCGGCGGTTCGGGGTGTGCCCTCTCGGGCCGGCCCTTCAGGGTGCTCTCATCCGGGCCGGCCCTTCAGGGTGCTCTCACCCGGGCCCGCCCTTCAGGACGTCTTCACTCGCGGCCCGCCGACGCGAACGACATGTCCGCGTACCGGCCGCCCGCGACCTGCCCGGCGATCGGCTCCAGGAGCTCCAACTCGCTCTCGGTGAGCACCAGGTGGGTGGCGCCGGTGTTCTCCTCGATGCGGCTGCGCTTGCGCGTCCCCGGGATCGGCACCACGGCGAGACCGTGCACCTGCGCCCGCTGCTGCACCCAGGCGAGGGCGACCTGTCCGAGGCTCACGCCGCGGGACTCGGCAAGGGCGCGCACCGGTTCGAGGAGCGCGGCGTTCGCGGCGGCGTTGTCGCCGGTGAAACGGGGCATGTGACGGCGGTTGTCGCCCTCGGTGAGCTCGCTCGCGGCGTTGGTGAACGACCCGGTCAGGAAGCCACGGCCGAGCGGCGAGTACGGCACGAAGGCGGTGCCGAGGCGGGCGGCCGTCGGCACGACCGCCGCCTCCACGTCCCGGCTGAAGATCGACCACTCGGACTGCACGGCCGTGATCGGGTGCACGGCGTGCGCGGCCTCCAGCTCGGGCCCCGTGACCTCGCTCAGGCCGAGGTGCTTGACCTTGCCCTCGGCCACCAGCTCGGCCATGACGCCGACGGTCTCCTCGATGGGGACGTTCACATCGCGCCGGTGCATGTAGTAGAGGTCGATGACATCGACGCCGAGGCGGCTGAGGCTGCCCTCGATGCACTTGCGGATGTACGCGGGGTCGTTGTTGATACCGCGCTTCGCCGGGTCGTCCGGGTCGAGGACGATGCCGAACTTGGTGGCGAGCACCAGCTCGTCACGGTGCTCCTGGATGAACGGCGCGATGAACTTCTCGTTCTCGCCCGCGCCGTACATGTCGGCGGTGTCGTACAGCGTGACGCCCAGTTCGAGGGCGCGCTCAAGGGTGGCCCGCGCCTCGTCGGCGTCCGTGGGCCCGTAGCCGAAGCTCATGCCCATGCAGCCGAGGCCCTGGACACCCACCTCCGGACCTTCCGCGCCCAACTGCACCTTCGCGATCTTTTCCGTGCTCATCAGGCTTCAGGCCCTCTCCGACGCCCGTCGGGCGTCCGCATACGTGTCGATCTTGTAGTCGAGGACGGACAGCGTGTCCTGGAGCTCCGCTATCCGCGCGATGACATCGCGCCGCGTCTGCTCCAGAAGCTGCTGCCGCTCCTCGAAGGTGTGCTTGCCCTGCCGCACCAGCTCGGCGTAGCGGACCATGTCCGCCACCGGCATACCGGTGAGACGCAGCTTGCCGACGAGGGAGAGCCAGTCCAGGTCCCGGTTGGTGAACCGGCGCTGGCCCGTGTTCGAGCGGTCGATGTGCGGCATCAGACCGATGCGCTCGTACCAGCGCAGGGTGTGCGCGGTCAGCCCGGTGTGCCCCGCGACCTCACTGATCGTGTAGCGATCCTGCCCGTCGGGGCGCGGATGCGGCCGCGGCGGAACCGAGGCACACGCAGCGGGCTTCTCGGAACCGGCTGTTTCGGGGCCGGCTTCGTCAGGGCCCAGCTTCTCGGGGCCTGCCTTTTCCGGGCTTGCCTTCTCGGGACTTACGGAAATGCTCTCCATCACCGCCATGACCACCACGCTAGAACCTTGGAGTGCACTCCAAGCAAGCGGTACCGGAGGAAGATCTCGGGAGCCGAAATCGGAGGGCGTCTTCCGGATCCGCTCGTTACCCTCCCGCGCATGACGCCCGCACGCCGCGCGACCCCCGAAGACGCCGAGGAACTGGTCCGGCTCCGCAAGATCATGCTCGATTCGCTGCAGCCGAGCGACGACATCGCCTGGCAGCCGCTGTCCGTACGCCGGCTGCGCGAGGTGCTCGCGGACCCGGACGGCGGCCTGATGGCCACGGTCGTCGACGACCCCACCGTCCCGGGCCGTCTCGCCGCCTGCGCGACCGGCGCGGTCGAGTACCGCCTCGGCTCCCCCGGCAACCCCGAGGGCCGCGGCGGCCATGTCTTCAACGTCTGCACCGATCCGGACATGCGCCGCCGCGGCTACTCACGGGCCTGCATGGAGGCGCTGCTCGGCTGGTTCAAGGAGCGCGGCGTCCGCAAGCTCGACCTGCACGCGTCGGCGGAGGGCGAGCCGCTCTACGCCTCGCTCGGCTTCACCAGGACCCCCCAGCCGGCGATGCGGCTGAGGCTTTAGGCTCGTACGCATGCAGAGCCTGGCGCTGATCGAGAACTGGCCGGTCCCCACCGCGGCCGCCGCCGTCGTCCGAGCGGACGGCACCGTCGCCGGGGCCCACGGCCCCACGGCGCAGCGCTTTCCGCTCGCCTCGGTGACCAAGCCGATCGCCGCGTACGCCGCCCTGGTCGCGTACGAGGAAGGTGCCGTCGAGCTGGACGAGCCGGCCGGCCCCGAGGGTGCCACGGTGCGTCATCTGCTCGCGCACACCAGCGGTCTGGCCTTCGACGAGCACCGCGCGATGGCCGCCCCCGGTACCCGCCGCCTGTACTCGAACGCGGGCTTCGAGGTGCTCGGCGACCACATCGCGAAGGCCGCGGACATGCCGTTCGCGGAGTACGCGCGCCAGGCCGTGCTCGAACCGCTCGGCATGACGGGTACGACGCTCGACGGCTCGCCCGCCAAGGACGGGGTGTCGACGGTCGACGATCTCGTGCGGTTCGCCGCCGAGGTGCAGGCGCCGCGGCTGCTCGATCCGCGGACGGTGTCGGAGGCGATGTCCGTGGTGCACCCCGGACTGACCGGCATCCTGCCGGGGTACGGGCATCAGAAGCCCAACGACTGGGGCCTCGGCTTCGAGATCCGTGACTCCAAGTCGCCGCACTGGACGGGGAGTTCGTCCTCGCCGCGGACGTTCGGGCACTTCGGCCAGTCGGGCACGTTCCTGTGGGTGGACCCGGACGCGGGGGCTGCGTGTGTGGCCCTGACGGACCGGGCCTTCGGGCCCTGGGCGATCGAGGCGTGGCCCGCGTTCACCGACGCGGTGCTGGCCGAGCTGCGCGGCTGACTCAGCCGGACGGGCCGGGGTCCGGAGGGTTCATCTCCCACAGCAGCAGCTCCGCCGTCGAGGCCGCCGTCAGCTCCAGGCCCTCCTCCGCGCTGATGCGCGCCGAGTCCCCGGTCGTCAACTCGACGTCTCCCAGGCGCACTTCCCCTCGCACCACGTGGACGTATACGAAGGGCGCGTCCGGGACCGCCGTCCGCTCACCAGGGCCCAGGCGGCGTACGTGCAGCATCGCCCCCGCCGCCGGGACCGCGTAGGGCGTGGAGTCCGCGATGCCGTGGACGACTTCGTAGGACGGGTCGCCGCCGGGTTCCAGGGGGGCGAGCCACATCTGCACGAAGGTCAGCGGGTCCTGGCCCGCGTTGCGTTCCACGTGCCGTACGCCGCCGCCCGCGCTGAGCCGCTGCACGTCACCGGGGCGTACGACGGACTCGTGGCCGGTCGAGTCGCGGTGGGTGAGCTCACCCTGGACGACCCAGGTGACGATCTCGGTGTGGCTGTGCGGGTGCTCGTCGAAGCCCGCGCCGGGGGCGAGCCGCTCCTCGTTGCAGGCGATGATCGCGCCGAAGCGCAGATTGCCGGGGTCGTAGTGCGGGCCGAAGGAGAAGGCGTGCCTCGACTCGATTCCGGCCGCTGCGTCGCCGCCGCGGTAGCGCTCGTCGGCGCGCCGTACGTCCATCACGTGTCCACCGTAGACCCGGCACTCCGCCGCACCGCCCGGATAAGGCAGTCTTGTCCCGTGCCCGAACCCGAAACCGAATCCACGCAGCCGCCCGCGCCGAAGCCCGCGCACCCGCACTCCGCGACCCTGAAGCGCCTGGAGCAGTCCTCCGGCAGCCTCGCCGCGCAAGCGATCGCGCGGATGGACGAGACGCTGCCCTGGTACCGGGCGATGCCGCCGGAGAACCGGTCCTGGATCGGCCTGGTCGCGCAGGCCGGTATCGCCGCGTTCACCGAGTGGTTCCGGCACCCCGACGCCCCGCAGGCGATCTCCACCGATGTCTTCGGCACCGCGCCGCGCGAGCTGACCCGGGCGATCACGCTGCGCCAGACCGTGGAGATGGTGCGCACCACGATCGAGGTGATGGAGTCCGCGATCGACGAGGTCGCGGCCCCCGGCGACGAGTCGGTGCTGCGCGAGGCGCTGCTCGTGTACGCCCGTGAGATCGCCTTCGCCACGGCCCAGGTGTACGCGCAGGCCGCCGAGGCCCGGGGCGCGTGGGACGCCCGGCTCGAGTCGCTCGTGGTGAACGCGGTGCTCTCCGGGGAGGCCGACGAGGGCGCCGTGTCCCGGGCCGCCGCCCTCGGCTGGAACTCCCCCGAGCATGTGTGCGTGGTGCTGGGCACCGCACCCGACGGGGACAGCGAGCTGACCGTGGAGGCCATCCGGCGCGCGTCCCGGCACGCGAAACTGCAGGTCCTGACCGGTGTGCTCGGGGACCGTCTGGTCGTCATCGCGGGCGGCAACGACAATCCCCTCGCCGTCGCGAAGGCACTGATCGGGCCGTACGCCGCCGGGCCCGTGGTCGCCGGGCCGATCGTGCCCGACCTGCTCGCGGCCACCAGGTCCGCCCAGGCCGCGGCCGCCGGGCTCAAGGCCTGCTCGGCCTGGCAGGACGCCCCGCGCCCGGTTCTCGCGGACGATCTGCTGCCGGAGCGCGCCATGGCCGGAGACCCGGCTGCCAGGGACCAGCTGGTGGAGGAGATCTACAGACCGCTCGAAGAGGCGGGGTCCGCGCTCCTGGAAACCCTGAGCGTCTATCTCGAGCAGGCGAGTAGCCTCGAAGGTGCCGCGCGGATGTTGTTCGTCCACCCCAACACCGTCCGCTACCGGCTGCGACGTGTGACAGACGTCACCGGCTGGTCGCCTTCGGATGTCCGCTCCGCTTTCACGCTGCGTATCGCGCTGATCCTGGGGCGTCTGGCCGACGGAGATCCGCAGTCCTAGACTTTTGTCGGGGGCCCACAATTCCCCTGACTGTTCTTCGTCCCTGTCCCCACGGGCGGTGCGTACCGTCCACAAGAGAGAGTGTGAGAGTGCTCGTACTCGTCGCTCCCGGCCAAGGCGCTCAGACGCCCGGCTTCCTGACTCCCTGGCTCGACCTCCCCGGTGCCGCCGACCGGCTTGCCGCCTGGTCGGACGCCATCGGGCTCGACCTTGCCCACTACGGCACCCAGGCCGACGCCGACGCGATCCGTGACACCGCGGTCGCGCAGCCGCTGCTCGTGGCCGCCGGTCTGCTCTCCGCGACGGCCCTGGGCGAGGTCACGCCGGGCGCGGTCGCCGGACACAGCGTCGGCGAGATCACCGCCGCCGCCTTCGCGGGTGTCCTGGACGACACCGCGGCCCTCCAGCTGGTCCGCAAGCGCGGCCTGGCCATGGCGGAGGCCGCGGCCATCACCGAGACCGGGATGTCGGCGCTGCTCGGCGGCGAGCCCGCCACCGTGCTCCCGCACCTGGAGAAGCTGGGTCTGACCCCGGCGAATGTGAACGGCGCGGGCCAGATCGTGGCCGCGGGCACGATGGAGCAGCTGGCCGCCCTGGCCGACGACAAGCCCGAAGGCACCCGCCGCGTGGTGCTGCTCAAGGTCGCCGGCGCCTTCCACACCGAACACATGGCCCCCGCGGTCACCACCCTCGAAGCGGCGGCCACGGAGCTCTCCCCGGCCGACCCGAAGGTGGCCTATGTCTCGAACCGGGACGGCAAGGCCGTGGCCACGGGCGCCGAGATCATCTCGCGCCTGGTCGGCCAGGTCGCCAACCCGGTCCGCTGGGACCTGTGCATGGAGACCTTCAAGGAGCTCGGCGCGACCGCGCTCATCGAGGTGTGCCCCGGCGGCACCCTCACCGGTCTGGCCAAGCGCGCGCTGCCGGGGGTCAAGACCCTGGCCCTGAAGACCCCCGACGACCTCGACGCTGCTCGCGAGCTCATCGCAGAGCACGCTGCCTGAGAAGGAGCCTGGAGAGCATGTCGAAGATCAAGCCCAGTAAGGGCGCCCCGTATGCGCGCATCCTCGGCGTCGGCGGCTACCGTCCGACCCGGGTCGTGCCCAACGAGGTGATCCTCGAGAAGATCGACTCCTCCGACGAGTGGATCCGCTCCCGCTCCGGTATCGCCACGCGGCACTGGGCGAGCGACGAGGAGACCGTGGCCGCGATGTCGATCGAGGCCTCGGGCAAGGCCATCGCCGACGCCGGCATCACGGCCGACAAGATCGGCGCGGTGGTCGTCTCGACCGTCTCGCACTTCAAGCAGACCCCGGCCGTGGCGACGGAGATCGCCGACAAGCTCGGCACCGACAAGGCCGCCGCCTTCGACATCTCCGCGGGCTGCGCCGGCTTCGGCTACGGCATCACGCTCGCCAAGGGCATGGTGATAGAAGGCTCGGCCGAGTATGTCCTCGTCATCGGCGTGGAGCGGCTGAGTGATCTGACCGACCTGGAGGACCGCGCGACGGCCTTCCTGTTCGGTGACGGCGCGGGCGCGGTCGTGGTCGGCCCGTCCCAGGAGCCGGCGATCGGCCCGACGGTCTGGGGCTCGGAGGGCGACAAGTCCGAGACCATCAAGCAGACCGTCTCGTGGGACCGCTTCCGCATCGGCGATGTGGAGCAACTGCCGCTCGACAGCGAGGGCAACGTCAAGTTCCCTGCGATCACGCAGGAGGGCCAGGCGGTGTTCCGCTGGGCCGTGTTCGAGATGGCGAAGGTCGCCCAGCAGGCGCTGGACGCGGCCGGAATCACCGCGGACGACCTGGACGTCTTCATTCCGCACCAGGCCAACATGCGGATCATCGACTCGATGGTGAAGACTTTGAAGTTGCCGGAGCACGTCACGGTCGCCCGTGATGTGGAGACCACCGGCAACACCTCGGCCGCCTCGATTCCGCTCGCGATGGAGCGGCTTCTGGCGACCGGCGAGGCGAAGAGCGGCGACACTGCGCTCGTCATCGGCTTCGGGGCGGGTCTCGTGTACGCCGCCACGGTCGTTACCCTCCCCTAGGCACCGTCCGGATCTTCCGGCCGAAGCCGTCAAACCACCTGATACATACGAAGGAGCGCCATCATGGCCGACACCCAGGAAGAGATCGTTGCCGGTCTCGCCGAGATCGTGAACGAGATCGCCGGTATCCCCGCCGAGGACGTCCAGCTGGACAAGTCCTTCACCGACGACCTGGACGTCGACTCGCTGTCCATGGTCGAGGTCGTCGTCGCCGCCGAAGAGCGCTTCGACGTGAAGATCCCCGACGAGGACGTCAAGAACCTCAAGACCGTCGGCGACGCCGCCGACTACATCGCGAAGCACCAGAGCTGAGCTCGGCTGCTCGTGTAACGCCACCCGGCGGTGGCGCCGTTGTATCCCTCGTATACGTGGAGAAAGAATCCCTGTGAACTCGACCAATCGCACCGTGGTCGTCACCGGTATCGGCGCAACCACACCGCTGGGTGGCGACGCGGCCTCAACCTGGGAGGGTCTCATTGCGGGACGCTCCGGAGTCAAGCCCCTCGAGGGTGAGCGCTTCGCCGAACTTCCGGTCCGTATCGCCGCCCCCGCGGCCGTCGACCCCGGTGAGGTGCTGCCGCGCCCGCTGGCCCGGCGTCTGGACCGCTCGGCGCAGTTCGCGCTGATCGCGGCCAAGGAGGCCTGGGCCGACGCCGGTTACACCGGCAAGGCGGGCGAGGACGGGCAGATCGTGCCCGAGCGCCTCGGCTCCGTCATCGCCTCCGGCATCGGCGGCGTGACGACCCTGCTCGACCAGTACGACGTGCTGAAGGAGAAGGGCGTACGCCGTGTCTCCCCGCACACCGTGCCGATGCTGATGCCCAACGGCCCGTCCGCGAACGTGGGTCTGGAGGTGAACGCCCAGGCGGGCGTGCACACCCCGGTCTCCGCCTGCGCGTCCGGCGCCGAAGCCATCGGCTACGCGGTGGAGATGATCCGCACCGGCCGTGCCGACGTGGTCGTCGCGGGCGGCACCGAGGCGGCCATCCACCCGCTGCCCATCGCGGCCTTCGCCAACATGATGGCGATGTCCAAGAACAACGACGAGCCCGAGAAGGCCTCGCGCCCCTACGACAAGGCCCGGGACGGCTTCGTCCTCGGCGAGGGCGCCGGCGTCGTGATCCTGGAGTCCGAGGAGCACGCCAAGGCGCGCGGCGCCAAGGTGTACTGCGAGGTGCTCGGCCAGGGCCTGTCCGCCGACAGCCACCACATCGCGCAGCCCGAGCCGACCGGCCGCGGTATCGCCGCCGCGCTGCAGAACCTCCTGGACAACACGGACCTCAAGCCGGCCGAGGTCGTCCACCTCAACGCGCACGCGACGTCCACGCCGCAGGGCGACGTCGCCGAGATCAAGGCGCTGCGCAAGACGCTCGGTGACGACCTCGACCATGTCGCGGTCTCCAGCACCAAGTCGATGACCGGCCACCTCCTGGGCGGCGCCGGCGGTATCGAGACCGTCGCGACGGTCCTCGCCCTGCACCACCGCACGGCCCCGCCGACCATCAACGTCGACGACCTCGACCCGGATGTGGACGCGGACATCGTGCGCGACGAGCCCCGCGCGCTGCCCGAGGGCACGATCGCCGCGATCAACAACTCGTTCGGTTTCGGCGGCCACAACGTGGTTCTGGCGTTCCGCACGGTCTGACCGTCAAGACGAGTTGGCCCCCGCCCGGGAGTCCGGGCGGGGGCCAACTCGTCTGCGTGTCCCGGGGGCTCCGCCCCCGGCCCCCCGGCTCCTCGATCGCCGGAGGGGCTTTCTTCACACCACCTGGTGCAGCCACCTGACCGGTGCGCCGTCGCCCGCGTACCGGAAGGGCTCCAACTCGTCGTCCCAGGGCTTGCCGAGAAGCTTCGCGAGTTCGGCCTCCAGGTCGCTCTCGCCACGCTGTGAGCGGGCCAGGGCGGCGCGCAGCCGGTCCTCGGGGATCAGGATGTCGCCGTGCATTCCGGTGACGGCGTGAAAGATGCCGAGTTCGGGCGTGGCGCTGTAACGCTCGCCCTCCGCGGTGGGGCAGGGCTCGGCGGTGACCTCGAAGCGCAGCATCTGCCAGCCGCGCAGCGCGGACGCCAGCTTGGACGCGGCACCCGTCTCGGCCTGCCAGGAGAACTCTGATCTCCAGGTGCCGGGGGCGGCGGGCTGCCGGATCCAGTCGAGGTTCACGCGCCCGCCGAGTACGCCCGCCACTGCCCATTCGATGTGCGGGCACAGCGCGCGTGGAGCGGAGTGCACGTACAGAACTCCACGTGTCGTCACCGGACCTCCAGTGTGGGTCGAGGGTCGCCTTCCCCAGCGGCCTCGCGCCCGTACCGAGCAATGCTGCCCGAAGTTTGGCCAATGCCGACCAATCCGGACAGATCTGACGTGATGTAATTTACCGGAACCGAGACAGCGGCGTGTCCCTGGGTCGGCTGGGGCAAAGCTACCGTGCGGCAGCGGCCCGAGTGTGACGTACCGTCGGTCCGAAGGTCCGGAAACGGTAAGCATTCACCCGGCAGGACGCCCTTGCCGTCATAGAGGGGACGCGAAGATGCGGGAGATCGGTTTCAGCCGTCGGCCTCGCCGCGGCGCCGCCCTCGTCGCCGCGACGGGGGCACTGCTCGCCGCGGCGCTCGTCGGCTGTGACGCGACCGGGGGCGCGACGCCCGCCCCCAAGGGGACGTCCGCGAGCGGCAGCCCGGCTCCGAGCCCGACGCCCGCGTGGGACGCGAGCCCGCGTTCCCTCGCCGCGGTCGGCGACTCCATCACCCGTGGCTTCGACGCCTGCTCGGTGCTCTCGGACTGCCCCGAGGTGTCCTGGGCGACCGGCACCGACCCCTCGGTGCACTCGCTCGCGGTGCGGCTGCTCGGCAGGGACGCCGCGGCGTCGCACAGCTGGAACTACGCCCGGACCGGGGCCAGGATGGCCGATCTGCCGGAGCAGATGGAGCGCGCGGCCGCCAAGTCCCCGCAGCTGGTGACGGTCATGGTGGGGGGCAACGACGCCTGCAGGGGTGCGCTGCGCGCGATGACGCCGGTGTCGGAGTTCCGCCGTGACTTCGAGGACGCCATGCGGACCCTGCGCAAGGAGGAGCCGAAGGCGCAGGTGTACGTGGCCAGCGTGCCGGACCTGAAGCGCCTGTGGTCCGAGGGGCGGGGCAACGCGATGGCCAAGCAGGTGTGGAAGCTCGGCATCTGCCCCACGATGCTGGGCGATCCGGACGCCCTGGGGACCAAGTCGGTCAAGCGCAGGGACGCGGTGTACGAGCGGGTGCTGGCGTACAACGACGTGCTGAAGGATGTGTGCTCGCGGGACCGGTACTGCCGTTACGACGGTGGCGCGGTGTTCGACTACCGCTTCGGTACGGGGCAGTTGAGCCAGTGGGACTACTTCCATCCGAGCAAGGACGGGCAGTCGCGGCTTGCGGAGATCGCGTTTCGCGCGGTGACGGCTGAGCGGGGTGCCCCGGCGGGGTGAGTTCCCTGGGCGTGACGGTCGCCGCACCGTCGCCTGGGGGCACCGTGAATCGCCCTTCGGGCTCGTCCTCAAACGCCGGACGGGCTGGTTCAAGGGCTGACTGATCCAGCCCGCCCGATGTTTGAAGGGGCGTCAGATCGTGAGGGCCGCCGTCAGGCGGGTGTCGGTGATCGAGCGTGATGCCTGGAGCTCGTACGTTCCGCCGACGTGGGTCCAGGAGCCCGCCGGCTCGTCCCAGATCTCGAAGGCGCGGGGCGGCAGTTCGATACGGACCTCGACGCTCTCGCCGGGGGCCGCCTCGACGCCGGTGAAGCCGGCGAGCCAACGGGCGGGGCGCCCGGCGGTGTCCGCGGCCGGGGCCACGTAGAGCTGGACCACTTCGCGGCCGTGGCGGGTGCCGGTGTTGCGGACGCGGACCGTGGCGGCGGTGGGGGTGACTTCCAGGGACTCGTACTCCCAGTCGGTGTAGCCGAGGCCGTGGCCGAAGGGGTACGAGGGGGTCGCTCCGGACTTCTCCCAGGCCCGGTAGCCGATGAAGAGGCCTTCCGTGTACGGGAGTTCACCGTCGGACGGGGTGACTTCGGTGACCGGCGCGGCGTCCAGGGTGCCCCAGGTGGTGGGGAGGCGGCCGCCGGGCTCCGCGGCGCCGAGCAGGACGTCGGCGAGTGCGGCTCCGCCCTCCTGGCCGGGGAACCAGCTGAGCAGCACGGCCGCCACGTCGTCCCGCCACGGAAGCTCCACCGGGGAGCCGGAGTTGACGACCACCACGGTGTTCGGGTTGGCGGCGGCGACGGCGCGGACCAGGTCGTCCTGGCGGCCGGGGAGCGCGAGGTCACGGCGGTCGAAGCCCTCGGACTCGACGAGTTCGGTCGTGGCGACCACGACCACGGCGGTGTCCGCGGCGCGTGCCGCCTCGACGGCCTCGGCGATCAGCTCGTCGGCGTCACGCTGGGGTTCACGGTGCGCGAGCGTGAAGCTGATGCCCTCGATCGGCGAATTCTCCAGGTGCGCGACCTCGTGGTAGAGGCTGACCTCGATGGTGCGGTCCGCTTCGAGTTCGACCCGGGCGGCCTCGGACGGCAGGCTGAAGAAGGTGTCGAAGGGGTCGGAGTCCGGGCCGACGGTGTAGGTCGTGTCGGAGAGTTCGCGGCCGTCGAGGCTGAGCCGGAAGCGGCCGTAGCCACGGGTGCCGAAGGTGTGCTCGCCGCTGACGCGCGGCGTGAACGTGCCGATGAGCTCGACGCTGTGCACGGCGGCGGCCGGGACGCCCTGCGGCAGGTCGGCGCCGAACCACTGGATGTGCCCGCTGGGGGCGTTGACCGTGCCGAGCTCGCTGCCGTCGGCGGCGCGGCAGACGGCACGCAGGGTGAACCCGCCGTCGGCGGCGGTGAGTTCACTGTTGGGGTCGGCCCCGACGCAGTAGCTGAGCGCCCCCTCGGGCAGGGCGGCGGTGAGCCCGTCGAGGGGCGCGACGACCCGCTCGGGGAAGACGGTGGCGGAGCCGCCGCCGAGGACCCGGGCATCGCGGGCGGCGGTGCCGATGAGGGCGACGGTCCGGTCGGCCTTCAGGGGCAGGACCGGCTCTCCGTCGCGTGCTTCGTTGCGTACGAGGACGAAGGCGCGGCGGGCGATCTCGCGGGCCAGGGCCTGCCCGTCGACGGTCTCGGGGAGCTCGCCGACCACGGGCTCGGCGCCGTCCAGGATGCCGACGCGGGCGGCGAGCCGCAGGACGTTGCGTACGGCCTCGTCGACCGTGGACTCCTCCACCTCACCGGCCCGGACGGCGGCGGCGAGCGCCGGTCCGTACACGGTGCGCGGGCCCGGCATGGCGACATCCAGGCCGCCTTCGATGGCGCCCTTCGTGGAGCGGGCGGCCATCCAGTCGGAGACGTTGTAGCCGTCGAAGCCCCATTCGCCGCGCAGCACTTCGTTCACGAGGTAGCGGTGCTCGGTCATCGTGGTGCCGTTGACCTTGTTGTAGGCGGTCATGATGCCCCAGGGGTGGGCGTTCTTGACGATCGCCTCGAAGGGGGCGAGGTAGAGCTCGCGCAGCGGGCGCGGGGCGACCTTGTTGTCCACCGTGAAGCGGTCGGTCTCGGCGTCGTTGGCGACGAAGTGCTTGACGGTGGTGCCGACGCCGCCGTCCTGCACGCCTCGGACGTATCCGGTGCCGATCTCGCCGGTGAGATACGGGTCCTCGGAGTAGGCCTCGAAGTGCCGGCCGCCGCGCGGCGAGCGGTGCAGATTGACGGTGGGCGCGAGCAGCACGTGCACGCCCTTGCGGCGGGCCTCCTGCGCGAGGACGCGGCCGGCGCGGCGGGCGAGCGCCGGGTCCCAGGTGGCGGCGAGCGCGGTCGGGGACGGCAGCGCGATCGAGGGGTCGTCGGCGGTCCAGCGCACTCCGCGCACCCCGATCGGGCCGTCGGACATGACGAGGGACTTGAGCCCGATCTCGGGGAGCTCCGGCAGCGTCCACATGTCCTGGCCGGCGAGCAGCCGCGCCTTGGCGTCCAGGTCGAGCTTGCCGAGCGCCGCCTCGACCGCAATCTCGCGGTCGCGGTCGGCCTGGGTGGTGGGTGCGGACGGGGCCATGGCCGTACCTCCTCGTTGAAGTGCCTAGGTTCCCTCCATCCTGCCTCGGTAATCTGTAGGTCGGTAGGTTTCGTTATCTTGGCGTTACATTTAGATGGCGTACGGTCCATCCGGCAAGGGACCAAAGGAAAGGGCGAAGGCATGGTGGCCAGGGCCAGAAGCGAGGAGCGGCGAGCGGAGATTCTGCGCGCGGCCCTGGAAGTGATCGCCGAGCGCGGCTACCGGGGCGCGTCGCTCGGGGCCGTGGCCGAGCGGGTCGGCCTCACCCAGCAGGGACTGCTGCACTACTTCCCCACCAAGGAGGCCCTGCTCGTCGCCGTACTGGAGGAGCGCGACCAGTGGGACGCCGTACCGGCCCGCACCTGGCGCCTCGATCTGCTCACCTCGCTCGTCGAGTACAACGCCATGCGGCCCGGCATCGTGCAGACCTTCTCGGCCCTGCTCGGCGAGAGCGTCACCGAGTCACATCCGGCACGGGAGTACTTCACGGCGCGCTATGCCGCGGTGCGGCCGTCGATGGCGACGGTGCTGCGCGCCGAGTACGGCGACCGCCTGCCGAGCGGCCTGACCCCCGAACAGGCCGCTCCGCTCCTGGTGGCGGTGATGGACGGGCTGCAGTACCAGTGGCTGCTCGACCCGGAGGCGGTGGACATGGCGACGGCGTTCCGGAACTTCCTGACACTGCTCGAAGGGCCATCGGCCACCGGCTGAGGGGCACGACCGCGACCGGCCGGGTGCCGCGACCGGCAGGGCACCGCGACCGGCCGGGTACCGCGACCACTATCCGCCGAGTACCGCGACCACCTCGACCTCGATGAGGGCCTCGGGCCGGAAGGGCCGTGACACCTCGACGGTGGTGCTGGTGGGCGGAATCCCGGTGAGGAACTCCCGGCGCACGGCGGCGTATTGGGGCAGCTGCGCGATGTCCGTGAGGTAGCTGCGGATATGGACGATGTCATCGGGTGTCGCGCCGTGCGCCGCCAGGAGCGCGACGACCGTCTCCATGACGTCACGGCTCTGGGCCGTGAGGTCCACGCCCTCGGCGATCTGGCCCGAGAGCTGCAACAGCGCGCCGCCGCCCGGCAGTTCGACGCGGGCGACCTGGGAGTACGGGCCGGGGGGGGCGAAGGCGCGTCGGCGGGGTTGCCGAGGGTGAACCGCATGGCACGTCCTGTCAGGGTCCCCGACGGCGGACGCGGCGCTGCTGCCGTGGGCCGTCGCCACGTTCCGGCGGCGCCACCCCGGGGTCGCCCTCAGCCGTGAAGAGGGGCTCACGGCACGGCAGTTGGAACGTCTGGATGCCGGGGATGTGGATCTGGCGGTGGTGTCCACGACGGCCGGCGACCCCCTGGAGGCGTACGAACTCCGCCATCTGATCGACGAGTCGATGTATGTCGCCGTGCCCCCCCGGTCACCGGCTCGCACGGCGCCGCCGGGTACGGATCGCGGAACTCGCGGACGAGGACCGGATCTCCGGCAGTCCCCGCACCGAGCGCAGCCTGCTGCACCCGGCGGTACGGGACGGCTTCCGGCCCCGGGTCGCGCAGGTCGCCGCCGAGTGGATCGCCAAACAGGGCTGTGTCGCCGCGGGCCTCGGAGTGGCACTCGTGCCCGAGCTGGCGGCCGCCTCGATGCGCCCCGACATCAGGCTCCTCGCCCTGCACCCGCAGGACTGCCCCGAACGCGCGGTGTACGCGGCGAGCCTGCGGGGGCGGACACTGTCTCCCGCAGCGGAGGCCTTTGTGGACGCACCGCGGGAGGCGGTGGACCACCTGCGGCGGAAGGGGAGTTGAGCGATACTTCCGGGCACCGGCCGGTGGCTTTCTACGGAAGGACTTCTGTGACTGTGATACGCGCTCGGCTCGGCGCCGCCGTGCTCACCCTCTGCGCCTCGCTCACCCTCGGCGCCGCGCCCGCGCCCGCCCCGGGCACCGGGGCCACGGTCGAGGAGCAGCGCCTCGACAAGGCCGCACCGCAAGAGATCCTGCGGCGCGGCGGCTTCGACGACGTCGGCCCCGCGTTCGCCCGTGCCCTGGCCGCCGCGGACTCCTACGCGCAGGCGGAGCGTGTCGCCGTACGCCACGGAAAGCGGCTGTGGCAGCGGGCGGTGGACCGGGTGCAGGGGCAGGGCCCGGTGCCGGACGGGCAGCTGAGCCGGGACGACGACCGGCCGCTGTACTGGGCGCGGCTCGCGATGACCCGTGAACTGCGGGCCTGGGAGGGCGGGTTGAGGCTGTCGAAGGAGCGGCGCGAACGGCTCCTGCGGGAGCTGGAGCGGACCTCGCGCGGACAGGACGACATCCGCTATCCCCAGGGCCGCGGCAAGGTGCGGCGGGTGCTGCTCACCGGCTTCGACCCGTTCACCCTCGACCGCGACATCCGGATCAGCAATCCGTCCGGGGCGACGGCACTGGCCCTGGACGGCACATACATCCGCACGGCGGACGGCGGCCGTGCCCGCGTCGAGACGGCCGTCTTCCCGGTGCGCTGGCAGGACTTCGCCGACGGCGTGGTGGAGCGGGCGCTGCGTCCGTGGCTGCCGCGCGTCGACACGTTCACCACGGTCAGCCAGGGCCGGGTGGGGCGCTTCGACGTCGAGCGGTTCAACGGCGCCTGGCGGGGCGGCTTCCCGGACAACGTGAACGTGTCGCGCACGGAGACGGTGCCGGTGGCCGCTCCGGCCTCACAGCCCCAGTGGACCCGGACTTCCCTGCCGTACAAGGAGATCGTAGCCGCTGACACGGGCCGCTTCCCGGTGTACGACAACACGTCGGTGACGGAGATCCCGGCGGGCGGCAAGGAGCCGGTGACGCGCGCCGACGGTCCGACGGAGGGCTCGACGGCCCGTGCGGGCGGCGGCGGCAATTACCTGTCGAACGAGATCGCGTACCGGGCGACGCTGCTACGGGACCGCCTCGGGCTCCGCGACCTTCCCGGCGGCCATGTGCACACGCCGGTCCTGCAGTTCGGCGCGGGCAACACCGACCCGGCGACGGGCACGGTCACGGACCCGGAGTTCGTGCGCAACCGCCTCGGCATCGTGGCGCAGGTGCGGTCGATCGTGGGGGTCGCCGCGGCCCACTAGGAGGACGGCGGGGGCGGCGGCGCGTACGGCTGCTGGTAGGGGTTCGGCTGTGCGGGCCCCGCGTACGGATTCACCTGCGGTTGAGGGTGCGGCTGAGACCGAGGGTGCGCCTGCGGCTCCGGCTCGTTCTCCCGGCGCAGGTCCCGCACCATCAGCGTCGCCCCCGCCACCGCGCCCGGCATCAGGAACACCGCCACGAACGGGATCAGGAAGCACACGGCCAGGGGCACTCCGAAGCCCCAGATCTGCATGCGGTGGGCGCGCAGCAGGGCGAGTTGCTCGCGTACCTCGACGCGGCGGCGCTGCAGGGCGACCGAGGTGAGTTCCTGTGCCAGGAAGAATCCGGTCACGCAGAAGCCGATCGCCGGGACCACGGTCTGGCCGAGGACCGGGATGAACCCGAGGGCGAACAGGAGCACCGCCCACAGCATCGCGCGCACGAGGATGCGCAGGCTGTCCCTGGCCGAGATCCACAGCTCACGGCCGAGCGAGAGGCCCGACTCGGGCGCGGTGCCGTCCGGTGACTCGGACTTGTCGACCTGCTCCGAGAGGGACTCGTAGAAGGGCTGGCCGACGAGAAGCGTCACGGCGGTGAAGGTGATCACTGCGAGGAACAGGCCGAGGGCGAAGAGCAGCACCGTGAGGAAGCCGCGGAACAGCCCGAGCCACGGGGAGTTCCAGTCGTCCGCGAACGGTGTCGCCCAGGCGATGAAGTCATCGGCACCGAAGCCGAGGCCCACGAGCGCGGCGGCGTACAGGACGAGGGTGATCAGGCCCGGGATGAGCCCGAAGCCGAGCCAGCGGCCGTGGCCCGCGACCCACCGCTGTCCCTTGGTGAGATAGCCGAAACCTGTTCCTAGATCACGCATGGCCATGCCGCACACCCTATCCGGCGGCCCCGGGGACGTTCACGGCGTGGGGCTACGGTGCTGTTACGAGGTGCAAAACAAGCTTGTTGCGGGCGAGTTGGATCCGGTAGACCTCGCGTACTGATCTTTGGGCTTCCTGGAGGTACGTGTGGGCATACCGAGACCCGTCCTGATCACCCTGGCCGCGGCGACGGGCGTGGTCATGCTCGCGCCGGTCGGCGCGAGCGCGGCGCCCGTGGCCGACACCCCGGGGCCCGTCCGTGAGCGCGGCGCCGAGGACGGCGGGCGCGCCGCCAAGTCCCCGCTCCCCGCGGCCGAACGGGCCCTGAAGGAGCAGATACCCGGCCTGTCGGACCGTACCGGCGGCTACCCGCGCGAGCAGGTGCTGCCCACCGAGCCGACGAACCCCGGCGACAAGTCCATCAAGCTGGGTCTGACGCCGTACCACTCCATAGCCCCGAAGCTGAACGCCCTGCAGAAGCTGGGCGAGCGCGTGAGCGTCGAGGTCGCCGGGCGGTCCGCGAACGGGCACCCCCTGTATCTCGTCACCGTCACCTCGCCCGAGTCCGCGCGAAAGGCACGCGCACAGGAGCGGATGCGGGAGCTGATCGAGCGGGCGCCCGCCGAGGCCGCGAAGGACCCGGCGGTGAAGTCCTCGTACAAGACACCGGTGTTCATCAACAACAACATCCACGGCAACGAGTGGGAGGGCACCGACGCCGCCCTCGAACTCATCGAGGACCTCGCGGAGTCGAAGAGCACGAAGACCCGCGAGCTGCTCGACCACTCGCGGCTCTACTTCAACATCACCGCGAACCCGGACGGCCGGATCGCGGGCACCCGCGCCAACGGCAACGGCTTCGATCTGAACCGGGACTTCGTCACCGGCTCGCAGCCCGAGGGCCGCGTGATGCGGCAGATCGCCATCGACAAGCAGCCCGCCGTCATGATCGATCTGCACGGCTATGTCAACGGCACCCTGATCGAGCCGACCACTCCCCCGCACGGCGAGAACTACGAGTACGACCTCTTCCTGAAGAACACCTACGCCAACGCGCTCGGCATGGAGGCCGCCGTCAACGGCCTCGGCTACACGGAGGCGAAGGACGGCGTGAAGCCGGCCGTCATCCCCTTCCGGGACGAGAAGGAGGGCTGGGACGACTGGCCGCCCATCTTCACCCCGCAGTACATGCCGTTCCACGGCGCGGTCGCCTCGCACACCATCGAGTTCCCGATGGCGGTGAACAACGAGGAGTACGACGAGCAGCCGGCCGCCGAGCTGCGCCGCAGGTCCGCGATCAATGTGGACATCGCGGGCGCGGCCATGCGCGCGACGCTCGACTTCGCGCGCGAGAAGCGCGGTCCGCTGATCGCCGACCAGATCGAGACGTTCCGGCGGGCCGCCGCGGGTGAGAAGCAGATCCCGGTCTCGGAGGAGACGGTTCCGGGGGTGCCGGGGATCGGTCCGGAGGATGTCTACACGACCGACTTCCCGCGCGCGTACGTCATTCCGTGGGGCGGCGGGCAGCGTTCGCAGACCGCGGCGGTGCGGCTCGTACGGCATCTCCTGGCCAATGACGTGCGCGTGGAGCGTGCGAGCGCCGCGTTCCGGGTGGGCGGCAAGACCTATCCCAAGGGGTCGTACGTCGTCGATCTGCACCAGTCGAAGCGGGCCATGGCCAATGTGATGCTCGCGGACGGCCGGGACATCAGCGACAAGGTGTCGACCATGTACGACATCTCGGGGTGGAGCCTCGGCCTGCTGTGGGGCGCGAGCGTGCGGGCGGTGCCGGAGGGCGTCGCGTTCGACGTGCCGCGCCGTCCCGTGAGCAATGCCGCGTCGGCCGGGTACGTCGCCCCGCGCGGCGATCTGCGGCTGCGGCTCGACGACCCGCAGGAGATCGCGGCCGTCAACTCCCTTCTGAAGACCGGGGTTCCGGTACGCCGGGCCGCGGACGGCAGTGCGCTCGTGCCCGCCTCCGCGCGCGCCGAGGCACGGCGGGCGGCCGCCCGGTACGGGGTGTCCTTCGACGCCACGAAGGCCAGGAGCGTCGGGGCGCTGCACCGCACCCCGGTCGCGGCGGCCGTGACACCGGGTGAGCTGTTCGCGCTGCGCGAGATGAACTTCGACGTGGTGCCCGTGTCGACGGCCTCGCTCAACAAGGGCTTCGACTGGAAGAAGGTCCGGGCCCTGTATGTCTCCGCCGGCCTGGAGTACGGCAAGCTCGACGCCGGGGCACGGTCCGCCCTGATGGGCTTCCTCGCGGATGGCGGTGACGTCGTCGGGCGCGGCGGGAGCGGGGCCGCCTTCAACACCGCGGCGAAGCTGCTCACCGCGAAGGCCGTGGCCGGCAACGGCGACGCCAACGGTGTGGTGCGGGTGCGCAACGCGGGCGGCCCGGTCACCGGCGGCGCCCCGGAGCACAGCTTCGTCTACGCGCCGATGTGGTTCACGGGCCTCGGCTCGAAGGTGCGGGTCGAGCAGTCGTACGCCACCGGGAATCCGCTGGTCTCCGGGCACTGGCGCCCGGACGGGAACGGCAAGGGCGGCCCGAAGGACGCGGCCGGCAAGGCGTCCGTGGTCAGTGGCCGCGCGGGTGCGGCCCGGGTGGTGCTCTTCGGCACGGAGCCGCTGTTCCGCGACCACCCGAAGGGGATGTTCCCGCAGGTGGGGCGGGCACTGCTCGGGTAGTTCCCGCTGACGCCCGACGGCTCGAACCACTGAGGGCCGCTCCACTGAGGGCCACACGGCGCAGGGCCACACGGCTGAGGGCCGCACCTCGACAAGGTGCGGCCCTCGGTCGTACACGGGGTGTGTCAGGCAACCGTGAGGGTGACCTCGATGTTGCCGCGGGTGGCCTTGGAGTACGGGCACACCTGGTGGGCCTTCTCGACCAGGGACTTGGCGGTGGCCGCGTCCACGGTCGGGATGGTGGCCTTGATGGCGACGATGATGCCGAAGCCCTCGTCGTTCTGGCCGATGCCGACCTCGGCGGTCACGGTCGAGCCCGTGATGTCGGCCTTCTCGTTGCGGGCGACGACGCCGAGCGCACCCTGGAAGCACGCCGCGTAACCGGCGGCGAAGAGCTGCTCGGGGTTGGTGCCGGCGCCGGAGCCGCCCATCTCCTTCGGCGGGTTCACGACGACGTCGAGCTGACCGTCGTCGGTGGCGACGCGGCCGTCGCGGCCGTTCTCGGCGGTGGCGACGGCGGTGTACTTCACGTCGGACTGCTGGATGCCCATAAGTAGCTTTCCTCCATAGTTGCGCCGCCCGGGCTCGCGCCCACGACCCGAAGCGGTCACTGATCAGACCTTAACGGGTCGGGTTGACGACCATCTTTCCGGTGTTGTCACCCCGGAGTACGCCGAGGAACGCGTCCACGCCGTTCTCGACACCGTCGACGAAGGTCTCGCGGTACTTGAGCTCACCGGAGGCGATCCAGGAAGCGACATCCTGGACGAACTGGGGCTGAAGCGCCTGATGGTCGCTGACGAGCATGCCCTGCAGCCGCAGCCGCTTGCCGATGATCATCGTCATGTTGCGCGGGCCCGGGGTGGGCTCGGTGTCGTTGTAGCCGGCGATCATGCCGCAGATGGTGACGCGGCCGTGCAGGTTGAGCCGGCTGATGGCCGCTTCGAGGTGGTCGCCGCCGACGTTGTCGAAGTAGACGTCGATGCCGTCGGGCGCGGCTTCCTTGAGCTGCTCGGCGACCGGGCCCTTCTTGTAGTTGAAGGCCGCGTCGAAGCCGTACTCCTCGACCAGGAGCTTGACCTTGTCGTCGGAGCCCGCCGAGCCGATCACGCGCGACGCCCCCTTGATCCGGGCGATCTGGCCGACCTGGCTGCCCACGGCACCGGCGGCACCGGAGACGAAGACCGCGTCGCCCGGCTTGAACGAGGCCACCTCGAGCAGGCCCGCGTACGCCGTCAGACCGGGCATGCCGAGCACGCCCAGATACGCGGAGAGCGGGGCGAGCGAGCCGTCGACCTTGGTGGCGTGCTTCGCCGGTACGTCGGCGTAGTCGCGCCAGCCCAGGCCGTGCAGGACCGTGTCTCCGACCGCGAAGGCCGGGTCGTTCGAGGCGATGACCTCACCGACGGCGCCGCCGTCCATCGGCTTGTCCAGCTGGAACGGCGGCACGTACGACTTCACGTCGTTCATCCGGCCGCGCATGTACGGGTCCACCGAGAAGTGCAGGTTCTTGACGAGGATGCGGCCCTCCGCGGGGGCATCGACGGGCACCTCTCGCAGCGCGAAGTCCTCGGGCTTGGGCCAGCCGTGCGGGCGGGCGACGAGGTGCCATACGCGGCTCGTGGAAGGGAGTGACGACATGGGGGTGCGGCCTCCTGATTGATGCTGTGCGGTCGCCCAAATTACTTCAGGACGTGAAACAACCATGCTCCTGGATATTTCATGTTGTCAAGTAAATGGGTACCCTGAGGGCATGGCCACTTCGCGCACGCCCCGTATCGATCCGCTGACCCTTGAGGTCGTCGAGCTCATCGGCACCGTCGTGACGCGCTACTACGACGAGTACGAGCAGGCGGCGGGCAAGCACACCCTCACGGGCGCCCAGGCGCGGGTACTGGGTCTGCTCTCCATCGAGCCGATGCCCATGCGCCGGATCGCGCAGAAGCTGAAGTGCGAGCCGTCGAACGTGACGGGCATCGTGGACCGCCTCGAAGCGCGCGGCCTGGTGGAGCGGCGGCCCGATCCGGCCGACCGCCGCGTGAAGCTGGCCGCGCCGACGGAGCTGGGGGCCCGCACCGCGCGTGAGCTACGGGACGGCCTCGACGATTTCGCGCGCGAGCCGTTGGGGGAACTGTCCCGGGACGAGCGGGTGGCGCTGCGGGACCTGCTGCGCAGGATGCTCGGGGCGGGCTAGGTCTCTTCCCGCCCTGCCGTCACGAACAGCTGAGCTACGTGCACCACCACAAGAAGCGCGTGCACGTCTCCGACGGGGTCGGTTGCGGGTCCGACGGCTCCGGCGGGGGTGTCGTCGCGGGCTGCGACGGGGGCCGCTCCGAAGTGGGCGGGGGTGAACTGGCGTCCTCTTCGGGGGACTTGGTGGGCCGGTCCGACGGCTTCTTGGTCTTGGACCCGGGCGACTTGGACGGGGTGGCCGTCGACGTGCCGGGGGCGGGGCTCGTCGATGTGCGGTTGCTGCGATTGGCGCGGCCCTTGTCCGAGGCGCTCTGCGAAGGCTCCCCCGCGTCCCCGGTGTCCTGCGTGTCCCCGGCGCCCGGCGTCGTGGTGGGCTGCGACGGTGCGGCGTGGTTCTGCGGCGGGGTCTCGCCGCCCAGCTGGGCCACCGCGATACCACCCGCGGCGATCATGAATCCGGCGCCGAGCACCAGCGCCCTGGTGCGGCGCCGCTGGGTGCGGCGGCGCCGGGAGCGGCCCACGGTCCGGCGGGAGCGGCGTGGCTCGCGGGCACCGTCGTCGTGCACCTCGTCGGTGCCCGCCGCCGCGTCGGCCGCGGCCATCTCTTCCGCGTACCTGCGGCAGGCCTCGGCGGGGGTACCGCAGCCGGGGCACGCGAGGGCGCCGTTGAGGTGCCTGCGGCAGGGGTGGCAGTAGTCCATAAGTTCGGGAGGCTAGGGCCGCCGCCGTAACGGGTGAGGCAGGTGGTGTGAAAGTTGTGTGCCGGTAGGGGGTACCGGTGCATGGAACGGTGACGGGCGGTTCAGCCGCCGACCGCGCCCCTGAGCCGCTGGGCCCGCAGGACCAGTTCCAGTTCGAAGCGGCGGTCCGGGTCGTCCACCTCGTCTCCCCACAACTCCCTTATCTGGCGCAGCCGGTAGCGGACCGTCTGCGGGTGGACGCCGAGGCGGGCCGCGACCTCCGGGGCACCGCCCCTGGTTTCCAGCCAGGCGAGCAGGGTTTCGGCGAGGCGGCGGCCGTGGGCCGGGCCGCAGTGGGTGAGGGGGGCGAGACAGCGCCGGGCCAGATCGTCGATCAGCTCCTCCGGCTGGAGCAGGACGAGGGCCTCGGTGTGCTCCGTACAGAACAGCACTTCGCCCGCGGGCAGCAGCCCACGCTCCATGAGCCGGACCGCGGCCTCCGCCCAGCGCAGCGACTTCGCGGCGTCGGCGAGCGGCACGGGCGGGCCGATGGCACCCGACCAGCCCGTCATGGCACGGCGCAGCAGTTCGGGCCGGCCGGCCGCGTCGGGTTCGGGCACGACCATGCGGGGCTGCTCGGTCTCCATGTCGAGCAGCACGCCCTGGCCGACCGCGGGGGCCACGGCCTCGCGCGCGGGACGCAGAAGCACGCCGACGGCGACCCTGGCCGGCAGCGTCCAGCCGACCCGGGCCGCGCGCTCGGCGAGCGCCTCGGCGGGGTCCGTGCGGTGCTCGGCGAGCATCAGCTCCATCAACTTGCGCTGCAGGCGCAGACGTTCACCGGCCTGCCGGGCGGCGGCCTCGGCGTAGCCGCGTACGGACTGGTCCACGAGGCCGTCCAGATACTCGAAGCCCGCCTCGGCGAGCTCGTACATGGCGGGCGGGGGAATCTCCACCTGCTGTCCGATCTCGGCGAGGCGGCGCCAGGCGAGGCGGACGCCGAGCCGGTAGATGGCCTGCAGCGAGTCCAGGCTGCGGCCGTGCAGCCCCTCGCCGCGGCCGAACTCCTGGAACACCTCGGGCGGTGCGCACGGACGGTCCTCGCTCTGGGCGAGCTTGTTGACGAAGCCTTCGAGGGCTCGCCTGATGCCGATCAGGGCCATCGGCTCACCGGAGTCGTCGAGGACCAGGGGCAGATGGGGGTATTCGCGGCGGATCTCGCGCAGGATGTCATCGGCGAGCTGCGGCACCTCGTCCCCGGCGAGTGCGGCGAAGTGCTTCACCTTCAGCCGCGGCACGTCTCGCCAGGCGGAGCGTGCGCTCATCGTCGTCAACGTCCCTGCTGCGCCTGCTCGTAGCTGATCAGCGGGGTGTTGGGCTGTTCCGGCGTGGCGTTCAGAAGGGCCACGATGCCGAGGGCGGCGCCCACGGCCAGGGCGGCGGCGAGGGCCGCGGTGAGCGCGGCGGCGAACATTCGGTGCATGGCAGGGTCAGCCTCTCTGTCGGCGAACGCCCACCCAGGTCATGCCCCCTGCCGGTTCCCCGTCCGGCAATTGCCCAGTGTCGAGGGTCCATTGACAGTGCGTCAAGGGTGCGCCTACGGTTCCCGGCCCAGACCCGCACGTGCACTTCCTCCGCACCGCCCACGCTGATTTCTCCGCACTTCCCCAGCCGTTCCTCCGCCGCTCCGCGCGCCGCGCGAGCCGCCTCGAAACCCTCTGGAGTGCTCGGATGCGCCGTACGGCTTCGCCACTGTCGCTGATCCTGCTCGGTGTCGGCGTCTTCCTGCTCGTCCTCGCCCCGATGCTCGCGTGGTACGTCGAACCGCGCGCGAAACGGACCCCGGTCGATGTCGACCAGGTGACCGTCTTCAAGGGCAAGGGCGCCTATTTCGACACCGAGAAGGTCAAGACGGTGCCGCAGGCGAATCTCACCGTCACCCGCCAGGTGCGCGGCGATGTCGCCGACAGCACCAAGGAACACGCCGTGTGGGACGTGTCCACCTCGGTCGACCCGGACAAGTCGCTTCCGGCCGCCGACCCGCACGACTCGCTGCAGTGGACCATGGAGCGCTGGGTCACCGACCGCGCGACCAACCGGCCCGTGCACTGCTGCGACGAGGAGCCCTACTTCGAGGGCGAGGCGTATCTGAAGTTCCCCTTCGACGTGGAGAAACGCAGCTACCGCTGGTGGGACAACACCCTTGGCGCGACCGTGCCGTTGAAGTTCAGCGGCATGAAGAAGATCCAGGGCTACGAGGGGCTGCGCTTCACCGCCACCGTGAAGGCCACCAAGACCGGCACCCGGCAGGTGCCGGGGCGCCTCGTGGACGCCGAGGCGGACCAGGTCCTGGCCGAGGAGTGGTACGCCAACCACGGCATCGAGCTGGTCGCCGACCAGCGCACGGGCCGGATCATCTACGCGCAGATCGGGCCGCGCAAGACATTGCGCAAGCCGGGCGGGGACGAGGACGCGGTGGTGCTGCTCGACAGCAAGAAGATCGCGTTCACCGAGAAGACCCAGAAGGCGCAGGTCGCGCTTGCCGACGACGACAGCGGCCGGCTGAAGCTGGTCGGCGAGACCCTGCCGGTCGGCACCGCGGGTCTGGGTCTGGTGCTCGCGGCCGTGGGGGCGTTCCTCGTCGTACGGGGCCGGGAACGGCCGGTGCCGCAACAGCCGGAATCCGACTAGCGTCGGCCGACTCCCACCAACTAAGCAGGAACCCCGCACGATGTGATGAGACGTCAGCTGGTAATGCCGCCAAATTTGTCACCCAGGTGAGTAGCCGCATCGAACGGTGCGGCGAAAACTGTCCACCCCCACCGAATGAGCACGGCCGCTCCACAGAAGAGCAAGAAGAGGCAAGAAGAGCAAGAAGAGCAAGAAGAGCAAGAAGAGCAAGAAGAGCAAGAACCGTAAGCCCCGCACGTTCCGCCCGCACCAGCGCACGTCCCCGCACAAGCCCCACCCGCACGGCCCCCGGTCACCCCCCACGTAAGTTCCGCACCCCGAGACGAGTTGGAGCACGGATGCCCCAGCACGTACCTCCCTCGCTGCGCGCCCTGGAACCCGAGGAGGCCCTGTCCCATGCCCTGCCCGGCGCACTCCCCCCACACCCGCGCCGTATCGTCTTCCTCTCCCGCCGTGACCTCGGCAACCCCGCCGCGGGCGGCTCCGAGCTTCTGGTCGACCAGCTCGCCGGCGGGCTGACGAAACGCGGCCACCAGGTCACGCTGCTCTGCGGAGGCCCGGCCGCGTACCGCGACTACCGGGTCGTCTCGGCGGGCGGCGACCTCGGCCACTACCTGAAGGCGCGCTCCGCCTTCGCCCGCCAGGTCGGCGACTGCGATCTGCTCGTCGAGGTCTGCAACGGCATGCCGTATCTGGCGCCGCTGTGGCACACAGGGCCCACCGTGTGCCTGGTCAACCATGTCCACACCGAGCTGTGGGGGATGCGTTATCCCGGGCCCGCCGCCCGGCTCGGCAGACGCCTTGAGCACTGGGCGCTGTCCGGGGCCCAGCGCGGCAACCTCCTGGTCGCCGTCTCCCCCTCGACCGCCGACGCGCTGCGCGCCCTCGGTGTCCCCGGGGACCGGATACGGGTCGTGCACAACGGCGTCGAGGATCCGGGTCCGCTCGAACCACGCTCCGAGGAGCCGCTGTTCCTGGCGATGGGCCGGCTCGTCGAGTACAAGCGGATCGATCTGCTGCTCCGCCTGTGGGAGCGGGTCAGGCCCGTCACCGGCGGGCGGCTCGTGATCGTGGGCGATGGGCCCGAGAGGGGCCGGCTCGAGCAACTGGCCGGTCCCTCCGTGCAGTTCACGGGCCATGTCTCCGAAGCCGAGAAGCACCGTCTGCTCTGCGCCTCGTGGCTGCTCCTCCATCCCTCCGCCGTCGAGGGATGGGGCCTGGTCGTCACCGAGGCCGCCACCCGCTCGACCCCGGCGATCGGCTTCGACGTACCGGGACTTCGCGACTCGGTCGAGGACGGTGTCACGGGCGTACTCGCGCGCGGGGAGTCGTCGTTCGCCGCGGCCTGGTGCACGTTGGCGCTGTCCGCCGAGCGCCGGGAGGCCATGGGCAAGGCGGCTGCGAGCCGGGCGGCGGACTATCGCTGGTCGAATACGGTCAGCCGGTTCCGGGCGGTGGCGGCGGAAGCTGTCGCTGCGCGGCGGGGGTGAGGGTTGATGTCTCCGCGTTCCAGGCGCACCGTCACGGGGGCTCCGCCCCCGGGGCCCCCGAATCGCCCTTCGGGCTCGTCCTCAAACGCCGGACGGGCTGAAAACAACAACGCCCCACCGGCATTCAGGGATCCCTCCCTGCGGCGGTCGCTCACCCTCTTCCGGGCCTTCATGCGCGAGCAGTCCGATCCCGGGTACTGCTACTCGCTCCTCGCCCGCGACGCCGCCGACCAGGTGGAGAAGCATGTGCCGCTGCAGGGCCGTACCGTCGTCGACATCGGGGGCGGGTCCGGGTACTTCACCGAGGAGTTCCGGCGGCGCGGGGCGCAGAGCTATCTTTTCGAGCCGGACACACGGGAGTTGGGCAAGCAGCCGCCGGACGGCACGGTCGTCGCCGACGGATATCTGCTGCCGCTCGCGGACGGCGTCGCGGATGTGGCGTTCTCCTCGAACGTCCTGGAGCACGTCGACGACCCGGCGACCTTTCTCAGCGAGATGGTGCGGATCACCCGGCCCGGTGGCCTGATCTATGTCTCGTTCACCAACTGGTACTCGCCCTGGGGCGGCCACGAGTGGGCACCCTGGCACTACTTGGGCGCGGACCGCGCCGTGGCCCGCTATCGGCGGCGTACCGGAAGAGCAGCCAAGCACACCCTCGGCGAGAACCTCTTCGCCATCCATATCGGGCCCACGCTCAGACAGGTGCGGGCCCGCGACGACGTGAGCGTCGTGTCGGCCAGATCGCGGTACTGGCCGTTCCTCGCGGAAACCGTGGCCAAGGTGCCGGGCCTTCGTGAGTTCGCCACCTGGAACCTCCTCCTCATTCTCCGGCGGTGTCCATGACCAGCACGGTCCAGACTCCACAGCTGCCTCCTCAGGCGCCTGTTCCGACCGCGGGCCCCCCGTCGGATCCGCCCGACGGACCGCGGTCCAAGCGGTGGCTGTTCGGCTTCTGGGCCGTGGTGTTCGTCCTCTTCATCGCGGCCGCGCCCGGCCGGATGACGTTCGAGACCAAGCTCGGTGTGAGCACCGACCCGTGGAAGTTCCTCGGTGACCTCGGTGAGCTCTGGCACGACCGGGCGGGCTTCGGCGGGATCTTCGACCAGTACATCGGCTACGTGTTCCCGTCGCTGCCGTTCTACGGGCTCGCCGATCTGGTGCAGCTCCCGGTGTGGCTGGCGGAGCGGCTGTGGATGTCGCTCATCGTCGCGACCGCGTTCTGGGGTGCGCTGCGGCTCGCCGAGCGGCTCGGCATCGGCGAATCAATAGGAGCGGCGCGAAGCGCCTCGTTGAGGGGCGGTGGCCGGGCGACGGGCGGGACGTCACGGCTCATCGGTGCGGTGGCGTTCGCGCTGTGGCCGACGTACACGATCGTCGTCGGCTCGACCTCCGCGGCCGCGCTGCCGGGCGCCGTACTGCCGTGGGTGCTGCTGCCGCTCGCCGACGACCGGCTGAGCGCACGGGCGGCGGCGCTCAGGTCAGCCGTCATCATTCCGTTCATGGGCGGTGTGAACGCCGCCTCGACTCTCGCCTCGCTGCTGCCCGTCGGGCTCTATCTGCTGTCGCGGCCCGGTGGCCCGCGCAAGCGGAAACTGATCCTCTGGTGGGTGCCGGGCGTCATCCTGGCCACCGCCTGGTGGGTCATCCCCCTGCTGCTGCTCGGTATCCACGGCGAGAACTTCCTGCCGTACGTCGAGTCCTCACAGACCACCACCGGCACCATGTCGGCCACCGAGACCCTGCGCGGCGCCGGCAACTGGGTGGCGTATCTGAACTTCGGCGAAGCCTGGCTGCCGGCCGGCTGGACGGTCGCCACGGCCTGGCTGGCGATCATCTCCTCGGCCTTCGCCGCCGCCCTCGGCCTCGCCGGGCTCGCGCGCCGCGATCTGCCCGAGCGGCGCTGGCTGGTGCTCACCGTGGTGTCCGTCGTCCTCGTCACGCTCGCCGGATACGGCGGTGCGTTCGGTGCGCCCTTCCACGGCGTGATGCAGGACTGGCTGAACGGCTGGCTGGTGCCGTTCCGCAACGTCTACAAGTTCCAGACCGGTCTGGCCCTCGCGCTCGCCTTCGGCCTGATGCATCTGGTCGGCATCGCGGCGGTGGCCCGGCACGCCCGGCCGGTGCGCGGACGCCGCCACGCACCCCTGATCGCCGCGGTCCTGGTCCTGCCCGGCCTGGCCTTCCCCTATCTCAACGGCTCGATCCTGCAGCCCGGTTCCTTCAAGGAGCTGCCCCAGCACTGGGAGGCCACGGCGAGCTGGCTGAAGAAGTACTCGCCCGACTCGCGCGCCCTGGTCGTACCGGCCACCGCCCACGGCATCTACAGCTGGGGCTCCCCCATCGACCAGCCCCTCGATGTGCTCGCCGACTCCCGCTGGGCGCAGCGCGACTATGTGCCGTTCGGTACGCCGGGCAACCGGCGCGCCATGGACGCCGTCGAGCAGGCCCTGCTGACCGGCGGCGAAATACCCGGTCTGCAGGACTACTTGAGCCGCGCGGGCCTGCATTACGTCGTCGTACGCAACGACCTCGACCCCGACCAGCTGGGCTATGTGCCGACCGCGACCGTGAAGCGCACCCTTGAGGCCTCCGGCTACAAGAGGGTGACCGGTTTCGGCCCGCAGACCACCGGCGGCCGGATCGCCGACGACACCCCGATCCAGGTCGAGGGCCTGTACCCGAGGACCCGGGCCGTGGAGATCTACGAGCCCGGCGAGAACGCACAGCGCCCCGGGCAGGCCGGTATCAAGGCGGTCTCCGACACGGCCGTCGTCAGCGGCGGCCCCGAGTCGCTGCTGCCGCTCTCCGCCGACCCGTCGATGCGCGACCGGCCCGCCGTGCTCACCGGTGACCACCACCCGGGGCTCGGCCGGGCCCCGCTGCAGGCGGTCGGTGACGGTCTGCGCCGCGCCGACACCCGCTTCGGCCTGGTCAACTCCAATACGTCGTACACGTACACGGCCGACGAACGGAACCACAGCGACAGCCTCCAGGACCCGGGCAAGAAGCCGAAACAGATCCTGCCCACGAAGGGAATCAGCCATCAGACGACCGCCGTCCTGCGCGGCGCGAAGTCGGTGACGGCGTCCTCGTCGGGCAACTGGCTGTTCCATCTGCCGCAGTACGACCCGGTGAACGCCTTCGACGGCAACGGCGACACCGCCTGGGCCGAAGGCAGCGCGGCCTCGCCGAACGGCGAGTGGCTGCGGGCCGAGTTCGACCGCAAGACCGATGTCCCGGCGCGTATCTCGGTGACGCCGCTGCCCCAGAACGGCGTACGCCCCGCGCCCACCCGGGTCCGCGTGGAGACCGAGCGCGGCAGCAAGGTGAGCCAGCTGCAGCCCAACGGGCAGCGCCAGCGCATCAGCGCACCCAGCGGGGACACCGACTGGCTGAAGGTGACCATCCTGGACACCCAGGGTGCGCGGCCCGGTCTGTCGGGCGCCGGTTTCTCGGAGATCTCCGTGCCGGACGTCCAGGTGACCCGGATGCTCAAGCTGCCGGCCGACGTGAAGAGCGCGGACGCCGCGGCCAGCCTGTACTCCCTGCACCGCAACCCCGACCCCGGCGGCCTCAACCCGGGGGGCACCGAGCCCGGACTGCACCGCCGCTTCGACGCCGCCGCCTCGGGCGAGTACGAGGTCAGGGCGAAGGCCGTCGCCGTACCCGGGCAGGAACTCGACGACCTGCTCTACAAGGTGGCGCCCGAGCAGGAGAAGCAGCTCAAGGCGAGCGCCGGCTCCACGGCGAAGATGGGCCCGAACATCTCGCCGCGCAACCTCACCGACGGCGATCTGACGACCGCGTGGATCGCGGGCGGCTCGGGCGACGACGCGGTGATCCATCTGCGGTGGCCGGACAAGCAGCCCGTCGACGAGATCGTCCTCGCCGCCGCGGGCGGCCTGTCGACCAAGCCCACCAAGGTCGAGATCAGCTCCCCCGACGGCGCGACCATCGCGGGCGTGGACGAGAACGGCATCGCCCGCTTCGACGCGATCACCACCGACCGGCTCGACATCACGGTCACCGACACGGCGCCGCTCACCCTGCACAACCCGGTCGCCGACGAGAAGCTGCAGCTGCCCGTGGGTCTCACCGAGGTGTACGTACCGGCCCTTGAGGAGTACCGCACCGAGCAGCCCGACCCCGACCGCACCTTCGAACTCGCCTGCGGCGAGGGCCCGGTGCTCTCCGTCGACGGCACCTTCCACGCCACGAGCGCCAAGGGCACCGTCGCCGACCTCACCCAGCGCAGGCCCGTCGACGTCGAGCTGTGCGCCGGCGACGAGGAGGACGGCACGGTCGACCTGGAGACCGGCACCCACCGCGTGGAGGCCGGTGACGCGGGCCCGCTGGCCGTGACCGACGTCTCCCTGACGAACGGCACGGTGACCCAACCCTCCGGCGCAGAGCGGGAGTTGTCCGTACGCGACTGGGAGGGCGACCGGCGGTCACTGACCGTGGGCTCCGGCGAGGCCTCGTATCTGACGACGTACGAGAACGCCAACGACGGCTGGAAGGCGACCCTGGACGGCAGGGAGCTGACCTCCGTGCGGCTCGACGGCTGGCAGCAGGGCTGGCTGGTCCCGAAGGGCGCGGGCGGCACGCTTGAGCTGGAATACGAGCCCGCGCGGACGTACGAGGGCGGGATCATCGGCGGCGGCATCGCGGTGCTGCTGCTCCTCGGACTCGTGCTCTACCGGCGCGGCGAGCCGAGCGACGACGGGCCCACACCGGCGCCGCCGGGTCCGGGCCCGGTGCTCGGGACGGTCGTGCTCACCCTGGTGGGCGTGGTCATCGCGGGTCCGTTCGCGCTCCTGGTGCCCGCGCTCGCCCTGCTCGCCTGGCGGCGGCACGAACTGCTCGTGCCGATCGCGTTCCTCGCGATGGCGGGGGCGGGTGTCGCCGCCGCGCTCGGCGCCGGATCGACGGTGACCGCGGACGAGGGCGCCTTCTCGCCCGCGGCCCAACTCCTCGCCCTGATCGCCCTGTTCGCGGCGCTCGTGACGGTGCGGGAACGTGGCGTGCGGGAGCCTGTCGAGGAGACGCCCGCCGCGCCTACGCTGTCGCCGTTGCCCCAGCGGCAGCGCGAGGGCGACCCCGAGACCCCGGCGATGGGTACGCCCACGTCAGGACCGACCGTCTCGGCCCGCGGACCCGCGTCCGCGCAGGCCGATCCGCCCACGACACCGCTGCCCGTGCGCAAGCCCAGACTCCGGGCGACACCGCCCGAGGGCGGGGAGGGACGATGACCGCCCTTGACCATCCCGTGCCGCAGCACGACGCGGACCGGCAGCCGCCACGGCGCGTGCCCTTCCCCGTGGTCGACGAGATCGCCCGGCACTGCCTCCAGGAGGCGGAGCCGGAGACCGTCCACATCGAGGTGCATCTGCCGGGCCGCGTGGACGGTGAGCGGCTCACCCGTGCCTTCACCGAGGCGCTGAAACGCCATCCGCGCATCCTCATGCGGGAGGCCCACGGCCCCTGGTACCGGCGGCGCTACGAGTGGGAGCTGACCGCGGGGCCCGATGTGCCGGTGGTCTCCTTCCCCGAGCCGGGCGCGGACGCCCTGAAGCGGGCGCGGGCCCGCGCCCTGTGCGACGCGCCGCCCCTCGACGCGTCACCGCCCATCCGCCTCGAAGTGGTGCGCGACCCCGAACACCCCGAGGGCTGCGTGCTGTTCCTCGTCATCAACCACACGGCCCTGGACGGCCCGGCCTGTCTGCGGGTGCTCGCCACCGCCGCCGAGCTCTACGGCGGCCGTGACAACTCCCCCGCCGCGCCGCCGGTGCGCACCGGAGAGGCGCCCGTCGAGCCCGTGGACATGCCCGGCGGTCTCGCGCCGCCCGCACATGTCGCCGCGGGCAGCCCCGAGCCATCGCCGGGCAACGGCATGCTGATCGCCGAACTGCCGGTGCCCAAGCGCCCCAAGGGCTCGCCGTACACCGTCAACGACCAGCTGATGGTGGCCACCGCGCTGATGATCGCGCACTGGAACCGTGAGCACGGCAGGGCACCGCGGGGCATGCGGATCACCATGCCCGTGGACGACCGGCCGCGGGACGCGAGCATGCCCATCGGAAACGGCACCCGGCTCGTCGAAGTGCCGTTCGCCGCCGAGGAATTGGCGGAGGACCGGATCCGTGAACTGCTGCGGGTCACCTCCCTGCGCACGCGCGCGCTCAAGGCCCTCGACCGGCCGCAGCTCGGCCACGGCGCCGCGCTGCTCACCGCACCCGTCGTGCCGGTGGGGATGCGGGCCGCGCTGACCCGTGGCCTGCGCCGGGCCGCCGCGCCCTGGACGTCGACCACCCTGCTCAGCAACATCGGCCGGGTGCCGTACGCCCTGGACTTCGGGGACGCGGGCCGCGCACACGCCGTGTGGTTCTCGGCGCCCGCCAGGATTCCGCGCGGCCTGACCGTGACCACGGCGTCCACGGCGGGCCGGCTGCATCTCGCCCTGCGCTGGTCGCGGACGCTGCTCAGCCAGGGCGACGGGGCGCATCTGCGGGACCTGTTCGAGCACTACATGCACGCGACCGAGGGGGCCGGATGAGGCACGTGGTGGAGGAGGACGGGCACGCCACGGAGGGGGGCGGCACGTGACCAGTACGCTGCCCGCCGGCCTGCGCGACTTCTACGAGGACCCCGCCGTGCCGGTCGCCTCGGGGGACGCCCGCAGCCTGCGCCAGGCCCGGATGCTCGCCGACGCCCTGGGCCCCGCAGGCGCCACTCCCGCGGTGGTCCTCGACATCGGCTGCGGCGACGGCTCCGCGGCCCGTGCGGCGGCGCCGCTGCTCGCCGGGCACCGGGTGATCGGCGTCGACTGGTCACAGGACGCGCTGCGCCGGGCCCAGAGCCATATGTCGTACGTCGTACGCGGCGAACTCACCGACGGCGGACTGCCGTTGGCGGCCGGCAGCGCGGACGCCGTGCTCTTCAGCGAGGTCATCGAGCATCTCGTCGACCCGGACAGCGCCCTCGACGAGCTGCGCCGGATCCTGAGGCCGGGAGGTCATCTGATGCTCTCCACCCCCAATCTCGCCGCCTGGTACAACCGCGCCCTGCTGCTCGCCGGGGTGCAGCCGGTGTTCTCGGAGGTCAGCCTGCGCGGTATCCACGGCCGTCCGGGCAAGGAGGTCGTGGGGCATCTGCGGCTCTACACGGCACGTGCCCTGCGCGAGTTCCTGACGGCCTCCGGCTTCGAGGTGGTACGCGTGGCGGGGGCGCCCTTCCACGGCGTGCCGAAACCCCTGCGGCCCTTCGACAGACTCGCCTGCGCGCGGCCAAGTGCCGCGTCCATCCTCCTCGTCCACGCCCGCAGGACCTAGCCATGTGGTGGGGTGTGGCCTCGGCCCTCCTTGCGAACACGCTGTACAGCCTCGGCTTCGTCCTGGAGAAGCGGGCGCTCGGCAAGCTGCCCTCGCTGTCCACGCGGCGCCCGCTGACACTGCTTCGCCATGTCATCGGCAGCCCGCTGTGGCTCGGCGGCTCGCTCGCACTGCTCGCCGGGTTCGGGGCGCAGCTCGCGGTCTACCGGACGCTGCCGATCGCCGCCGCGCAGGGCATCTTCGTGTCCGGGCTCGTGCTGCTCGTGCTGCTCTCCTCGGTGCTGCTCGGCGAGCAGACCTCGGGCCGCGAACGCTATGCGCTGGCCGCGATCCTGGCCGCCCTGCTGATGGTCGTGCTCTCCCTCAAGGAGGGCGCGGACACGGTCAGCAGGCATGCGCCGCTCTCGCTTGTCCTGCTCGTCTGCGTGCCCTCGCTCGCCCTCGGGGTGTGGCTCTACGCGGCGGCCGAGCGCCGCGCCAAGCGGCAGCACCGGATGCCGTCCAACGGCGCCGAGTACGGCATCGCCGTGGGCCTGCTCTACGGCGTCAGCTCCCTGGCGATCAAGGGGGTGTCGAGCTATCTGACGGCCTCGGGGCTCGGCGGCGCGATCCGTGACCTGCTCACGTCCCCGTACCCCTATCTCCTGCTCTTCACCTTCCCCTTCGGCCTGATCATGTCGCAGGCGGCGCTGCAGCGTTCCCGTGCCTCCCTGATCGTGCCGGTGTGCACGACGGTGACATGTCTGTTCACGGCCGTGCTCGGCACGCTCGCGTTCGGCGAGGCGCTGCCCGACGACCCGGTGCGGCTCGCGCTGCGGCTCGCGGGCACGGTGCTCGCCGTGTCCGTACTGCTCGCGCTGCCCCGGCACGACGAACCGCCGAAGCCCGCCGACTCCGCTCCCTCCGCCCAACCCCCCGACTCTCCCAAGGAGTTGACCAGCTGATGAATCCCGACGACCCGCTCCTCAAGATCCTCGCCTGCCCGCTGGACAAAGGGCCGCTGCATCTGCTCGTACCGGAAGAAGCGCTCTACAACCCACGGCTTCGCCGCCGTTACCCGATCGTCGACGGCATTCCGCAGCTCCTTCCGTCCTCCGGCGAGCAGGTCGCGGACGAGGAGCACGAGCGGCTCCTGAAGCGGATCGACGCCGGTGGAGCCGGCGAGGGGCCTACCGGGCCCGCGGGCGGAGTGGGGCCCGGCGACGCCGACGCAGGGGGAGCCGACGCAGGGGGAGCCGTCGAGCCGTCATGACCGTCGCCGCCCGTATCGGACCCCTGCTGCCCTCCCGTCTGGTCGGCGCCCTCGCGCACGCCGTCTATCCGCGCTTCGAACCCGAGTTGGCGCGGCTCGCCGACTTCTGCCCCGCCGGCTGCGACACGGCGCTCGACGTCGGCGGCTGGTACGGGCCGTGGTCGCGGCGGCTCGCCGGGCGCGCCCGCCGGGTGATCGCCGTGGAACCGGTGCCGCATCTCGCCCGTGCCCTGGACGCGGCCACGCCCCACAACGTCCATGTCGTGCAGGCCGCGGCGAGCGACCGGTCCGGCACCGCCCGCCTGTGGCTGCCCTCCGGCGACCGCGGCGAGCGCGGGGTGTCCTCGCTCGTACGCCGGGACATCCACGCCAAGGCCCTGGAGGTGCCGTGTCTGACCCTGGACGCGCTCCGGCTGCGCAAGGGCGGCCGGGTCGACTTCATCAAGATCGACGTGGACGGCAATGAACTGCCCGTCCTGCGCGGCGCGGCCGAACTCCTCGGCCGGGACCGGCCGGCCCTGATCGTGGAGCTGGAGGCCCGGATCCAGCCGACGACCCCCGTCGTGAACCTGCTCACCTCCCACGGCTACCGCGGCTGGGTGCTGCCCGAGCAGGCCTGGGTACCGCTCGACGACTTCGACCTCGGCGCCCACCAGGCGTCCACCGCCCATGTCGTGCAGCGCGGTCTGCTCCGCCGCGTCCTGCCCTTCAAGGGCCCGCGCTATGTGAACTCGGTGCTGTTCCTCGCGGACGGAAAACGTCCGGGCGCGCGGGCCGTGCGCGACCATGGAGCGCATGCCCGATAGCCACGAGTCCGCTTCCGCGCCCGCGCGCTTCGGCCCGCTGGACTTCCAGCTGGTCCTGCTGCGCCGGATGGCCGACCACAACCCCGGCCTGGTCGAGGACGCCCGGCGTGAACTCGGCGTCACCATCGCCGGGATGCGCGAGGCGAACCGCCGCTGGCAGGCGATGACCCGCTCGCCCCGTACGCGCGGCGCCGCGGCCCGCTACCGCTCGGTCCTCGGCACGCCCGACACCGTCCGCCGCACCATCGGCGACCTGGAGTGCGAGGCCCTCCTGTGGCCGGTGCCGCTCTGGCCCGACCTGCGCTTCGAGGTGCTGCTCGCGCCGACGGGAGCGGTCTGGAACGAGTGGCTGATCCGCACTCCCGGCGCCCCGGGCCCGTCCTTGCGCACCCTCGCCGACCTCACCCCCTGGTCGTGCACGGTCGACGAGGCGGCCCGCGCCTTCCCGCCGGCCCGCCCCCTCGAAGGCACGGCCCCCACCCGCTGGCGCCTGGCCTTCTCGGCCCCTCAGGAGCAGGGCGGCGAACGGCACCGCTGCGTGGCCGAGTTCACCTGGGGCCTGCTGCAACGGGTGTCGTTCCCGGACGGTGAGCCGTGAGCGGGGCGCAGGGGCCGTACACACAGACGCTCGGGCCGTACGCACAGACGCTCGGGCCGTACCCATGGCGGAATGCGTGTCGCACCCACGGCGAAGTGCGGGCCGTACCCATAACGGGATGCGTGAGGTGACCTCGCACACCTAAGGTCCGGGCCCATGACCTCACTCACGGGAGCACTCACGGGACCCGCCGCAGCCGATGACGTCGACGAAGCCGTACAGCTCGCGGTCGCCGCACTCGCCCTGGCCCCGCCCGGCGGCTGGGACGCGAAGGCCGGTGACCTGGAGTGGACCTGCTGGGAGACGGCGGAACATCTGGCCGACGACCTCTTCGCGTACGCGGTCCAACTCGCCCCGCGCAGGCCCCCGTTGACGACCGACGTCCCCTTCGAGGCCCGCACGCGGCGTCCCGGCGCCCCGCTGAACTCCGTGCACGCGAGCCGCGAGACGGGACCGGAAGGGCTGCTCCAGGTTCTCGATGCGAGCGGCGGGCTGCTCGCATCGCTGGCCCGTACGGCGCCGCCCTCGGTCCGGGCCCACCATGTCTTCGGCGTCTCCGACCCGGCGGGCTTCGCGGAGATGGGGGTGGTCGAGACCCTCGTCCACACCCACGACCTGGCCATGGGCCTCGGGCTCCCCTGGACCCCGCCCGACCACCTTCCCGCCCGCGCCCTGGCCCGCCTCTTCCCCGAGGCCCCCGAGGACACTCCCCCGTGGCCCACGCTCCTGTGGGCCACGGGGCGAGCGGAGCTGCCGGGCCGCCCCCGCCTCACGCAGTGGCGGTGGCACGGCGAGCCCAGGGCGTAGGGGCGACCCTTCAACCGGCCGAGGGGACAACGGGGCAGCGCCCGGCCTCCCCGTCCGCTCACGAGCTCACGCGTTCACGAGCCCGCGCGCTCACGAGCTCACGAGCCCACGAAGGACCGCACCCCCTGCGACACCGCGTCGTCACCGAGCAGGTCGTTGTGCTTGAGGCAGCTCGCCGCGTTGTTCGTGGCCCCGTCGAGCCGCACGCTGCTGTCCGGGTTGATCACCTCGTCGCAGTTGGACCACCACGTGGCGTACGCGACCGTGCCGGGTGTCTCGTCCCCCTCTGCCAGCTTCTTCTGCACATACGATCCCGGCGTCATGTCCCGGCAGGCCTGCGACCAGGCCGCGCACGCATAGGCCGTGCTGGTGCCGTGGTTGGGCCCGGCGAGCGAGGCCCAGTGGGCGACCTTCGCGCCGCCGCCGCCGAACTTCACGTACCAGCGCGTGACGAGGCTGCCGAAGGAGTGCGCCACCACGTCGACCTTCGCCGCGCCGGTCTTCGCGCGGACCTCGTCGACGTACGCGGCGAACCGCCCGGACAGCGTCTCGTTCACCGACTGGCTGGTGTCGTAGCCCCAGGAGAACAGCTCGGCGTCGGTGTACCCGGCCGCCTTGAAGTCGGCGCGCAGGGCGCCCCAGACACCGGGGTCGGCGTTGTAGCCGTGCACGAAGACGACGGGGGTACGCGCGGTCTCGGCCGCCGACGCCCCCGCGGTGAGCGGGAGTTGGGCCAGCAGCGCGGCCGCGGTCAGCAGCAGCGGAGCGGATATCCGGCGGATGACGGGACGGAGCGCGGTACGGCTCTCGGAACGGTTCTCAGGACGGCTCTCAGGGTGGGTCACGAAGTGTGGGCGCGGCACCGGGTCCCCCTCGGGCTCCAAGGTTGTTACGCGTGAGTAGTACGCGTGGTCCCGAGCATCGTGAGGCCTGGGGGCGGCGATGAACAGATCCGTGCACGACTCGGTGCCGCACTTGAGCGACACACGAGGCGTACTGCCAGGCTTGGGTATGCCAGACGGCAACAGCCAACCCAGCTAGGAGATACGTCGCGTGAGCTCTCCCCATCCGGCGCTCTTCCCCGACCTCACCACGGGCGGCGACCGGCCCGCCCTGCGCTTCGGCGACCGGGGTCTGACCTACGCCGAACTCGCCGCCGCAGCCGGCTCCCTGGCCGCATCGCTCGGCTCCGCCCGCCGGGTCGCGGTATGGGCCACGCCCCGCCTGGAGACCGCGGTCGGCGTGCTCGCCGCACTGCTCGCCGGCGTGCCCGCGGTGCCCCTGAATCCCAAGACCGGCGCCCGCGAACTGGCCCATATCGTGGCCGACAGCGCTCCGTCCGCGGTACTCGCCGCACCCGGTGAGCAACTCCCGGACACACTAGGAGAGTTGCCGCGCACCGACATCGTGGTGGACACCGCCGCGGCCGTCGCCCTGCCGCCCGAGCCCGACCCCGCCACGCCCGCCTTCGTCGTCTACACCTCAGGGACCACGGGCCCGCCCAAGGGCGCCGTGCTGCCGCGGCGCGCGGTCGCCGCGACCCTGGACGCCCTGGAGGACGCCTGGCAGTGGACCGCCGACGACGTGCTCGTGCACGGCCTTCCGCTGTTCCATGTGCACGGCCTGATCCTCGGCGTCCTCGGCCCGCTGCGGCGCGGCGGCGAGGTGCGGCACCTGGGGCGGTTCACCACCGAGGGCGTGGCGCGTGAGCTGAGCGCGGGGGCCACGATGCTGTTCGGCGTGCCCACCATGTACCACCGCGTCGCCGAAGCCCTCGACGGCGACCCGGAGTTGACGAAGGCACTGTCCGGGGCGCGGCTTCTCGTCTCCGGGTCGGCCGCGCTGCCCGTGCACGACCACGAGCGGATCGCCACCGCGACGGGACGCCGGGTGATCGAGCGGTACGGCATGACGGAGACCCTCATGAACACCGCGGTACGCGCCGACGGCGAGCCGCGCGCGGGCACCGTCGGGGTGCCGCTGCGCGGGGTGGAGCTACGGATCGTGGACGAGGCGGGCGCGCCGACGGCCGACCGGGACGAGGTCGGCGAGATCCAGGTGCGCGGCCCGAATCTGTTCACCGAGTATCTGAACCGGCCCGACGCCACCGCCGCCGCGTTCACCGCGGACGGCTGGTTCCGCACCGGCGACATGGCCGTACGCGACGCCGACGGCGCCATCCGGATCGTCGGCCGCAAGGCCACCGACCTGATCAAGAGCGGTGGTTACAAGATCGGCGCCGGTGAGATCGAGAACGCGCTGCTCGACCATCCGGGGGTACGCGAGGCCGCCGTGACGGGCGAGCCGGACGACGACCTGGGCGAGCGCATCGTGGCCTGGATCGTGCCCACCGACCCACAACAGCCGCCGGGTCACGAGGAGTTGGCGGACCACGTGGCCGCTCAGCTCGCCCCGCACAAGCGCCCCCGCACTGTGCGCTATCTGACAGAGCTGCCCCGCAACGACATGGGGAAGATCATGAAGCGGGCCCTCCATGCCTGAGCCCCACTCCCCCGCCGGCACCGGCGCGGGCAGCCACACCGGCACCCGGATCAGCGCCCGCGCCGCCCTCGAAGCCGTCACCGACCCCGGCACCTTCGCCGAAGTGCCCGTTTCTGAGGGGGAGTTCAAGCCAGACGGGCCACTCGACTGGGACGGCTACGGCGCCTCGCGGGCGCGCGCCGAGGAACGCACCGGAGAGCGCGAGTCCGTGGTGTGCGGGACCGCCGAGGTCGACGGCACCCGTACCGTCCTCATGTCCTTCGAGTTCGGCTACCTCGGCGGCTCGCTCGGGCAGCGCACCGGCGACCGCATCGAGGCCGCGCACACCCATGCCCGCACCCACGGCCTCCCCGTTGTCTCGCTCATCGCGACGGGCGGCAGCCGGATGCAGGAGGGCATGCGCGCCCTCGGCCAACTCCAGCGCGTGGCACGGCAGTCCGCGCTCACCGGCGCGGCCGGGCTGCCGCAGATCGCCGTCCTGCGTGATCCGACGACCGGCGGCGGCTGGGCCACCCTCGGCGCCGGCGCCGATATGACCGTGGCGCTGGCCGGCAGCCAGGTGGGGTTCGCGGGCTCGCGGGTGCGGCCCGCGGACGCGGACCCGGCGGCGTACACGGCCGAGGCCCAGCTCGCGGCGGGCGCCGTCGACGCCGTCGTACGCCCCGACGAGCTGCGCCGTGATCTCGCGCTCCGCCTGAAGGCCCTGACCAGTCCGGCCGCCGGCCCCGCCGCACCGCCCGCAGCCCTCGGCCGGACGGACCCGCCGGACACCGGATGGGATGCCGTACTGCGGGCCCGTGCACCCGAACGGCCGCGCGCACAGGCCTACTTGGACGCGTACTTCACGGACCGTGCCGTCCTGCGGGGCGACCGCTGCGGCGGCGTGGACGACGGGATGCTGTGCGGGTTCGGGCTCCGCGACGGGCGGGCGATCGGGTACGCGGCGCAGTGCGGTACGGCCACGACCCCGGCCGGATACCGCACGGCGGCCCGCCTCGTGCGGCTCGCGGGCCGCCTCGGCATTCCCGTGCTCACCCTGGTCGACACGCCGGGTGCCGCGAACGGCGCGGCGGCCGAGCGGGCGGGGGCGGGAGCGGCCATCGCCGATCTCTTCGCGGCCGTCGCGTCCTCACCCGTGCCGGTCACCACGCTCGTCATCGGCGAGGGCGGCTCGGGCGGCGCGCTCGCCCTCGCCGCACCGGACAACACCTGGGCCACGCCGGACGGTTACTTCTCCGTCATCGCCCCCGAGCTGGCGGCCGCGATCCTCAAGCGGCCGCCGTCGGCGGTCCACGCGACCGCCGACCAGCTGCGGATCCGCCCCCAGGATCTGCTCGAACTGGGTGTGATCCAGGGAATCGTGACGCGGAGTCAGTGAATGGGCGACACGCGGCCGGTGATCGGCAAGAAGCGAACAGGGGAGCAGTTGTTCGCTGGAACAGGTGGTCGTAGCTCCTGAGATTGCATAAGCCCCAAGTGACCAACGATGCTTACGGTGCGCAAGCAACGGGCTGCAGACCGTAGTTGGCGCGAGTCCCTGTACGTGGTCCCACACGTACGCCTCATGCAATTCAAGGAGAACGCACCACCATGAACTTCCTCACCGACCTCCTCGCCGGCGTCGTCCACTTCGTTGGCTGGCTGGTCTGACGTACGACTCGGGCCCGCGTCCCTGACGTACGGCCGCAGCGGCGCCGTCTCCCCCCGTCCCACGGGGAGGCGGCGCTGCCGCGTTGTGGAGGGCAAACTCCGTCGGCAACAATGCAGTTGGCCGACACGACGGTGCCGGCGGGGGCAACTCGCATACGGGGACGGGAAAGACGGGGGAAGCATGAACGGTCTGGTCGAGTTCCGCGCGAACGACGACGAGGACGCACCGCTCGTTCTGATCGCCGCGGCCGACGACGACCTGGCGAAGGGCGCCCGCCTGGCCGCGCGCGGCAACGGCCCGGCACAGGCGACCCGTACCTTCGAGGACTCCCTCGCGGGCGCGCGCGCCGCCGCCGAGTCGGCGCTCCGGGTCTTCCGCGACGGTTCGCTCAAGCCGGACGGCGTGGAGATCGAGTTCGGTGTGAAGCTGACCGCCGAGGCGGGTGCCGTGATCGCCAAGACGTCGGTCGAAGGGCATCTGGTGGTCAAGCTGTCGTGGGCACCCGAGCACACCCCCCGCGCACCCGGCGTGCCGTCACCCGCCCCGTCCCCGGAGACCGGCACGAACGGATGAGCAGCGCGTCCTGGCACACCCGTATCGCCTGCGGCAACGAGGTGGGCGGCGGCTTCCTGGTGTCCGCGCGGCACGTGGTGACCTGCGCCCATGTCGTCGCACAGGACGATCCCGCGCGCGGCGTCCGCCCCACCGTCACCTTCGCCAACCGCCCCGACCTGGCCGCCTTCCACGCGACCGTCGTCGTGGGCGACGCCTGGGGCGGCGGCGTCACCGACCCCGGCGACCTCGCCGTGCTCGAACTGGCCGAACCCGCGCCGGTCGCGCCCGCCGAGTTCGCACCGCTCGAAGCGGCCTACGGCGCACAGCCGCCGAAGCTGCTCGTCCAGGGCTTCCCCGACGGCTACGACGACGAGGGCACCCTCGCCGAGTACCGGGCGACGGCCGACCTGCCGATCGCCGGCGAGTGGGTGCAGCTGGAGGCGCTGAGCGGCCACGGACAGCCGCTCGCACCCGGCTTCAGCGGCTCCGCCGTGGCGCTCGCCCACACCGGCCAGGTCGTCGGCATGGCCTCCGCTGTGGCGGGCGACCCCCGGGTGCGCAACGGCCGGATGCTGCCCGCGACGGCCATGGCCCGCTACTGGCCGCGCCTCGGCGACCTCATCCCCACACCCGGCTACGGCCGCGAGGACAAGGAACGCCTTCGCACCCTGATCGCGCGGGCGGAGGCGGCACGCGTCGAGTGCCGTCCCGAGCAGCTCTACAACGACGCCCTGGAGCGCCACGGCACCTGTCCGCCGGAGCGCCGGTTCAGCTCGCTGTGGGACGCGGCCTGGTATCTGCTCACCGAGGCGAAGGACACCGGCGCCCCGGCCAGGTACGCGGCCCGGCTCGCGGACTTCGTGGACGACGACACGGCGACCCGGCACGCGCTGCAGTCCTGGCCGCAGGGCCGTCCCTCGCCACCGCGGGGGCCTTCGCCGTCGCCTCGTACGACACCGGCACCGCCGCACCGGCCCGCACCGGCACCGACGGCCACAGCCACGGCAGCACCGGCCCCGGACCCAGGCCCGCACCCGCACCCGCACCCGCACCCGCACCCGCACCCAGCCTGCAAGGCCGCCCGCCAGTGGGAGTCCGTCCTCGTCGAGATCGACCACAGCGGCGCGGACCGGGGCCAGTTCCTCGTCACCGTCTCCCTCGGGCGTGGCCGCGACCGGCAGTTGGTGGGGGCGCGCACGCTGCCGCGCGCCAAGGTGCGTGCGTACGCCCTGGAGCGGATCGGCGAGGCCTACCGCCTCCTCGCCCCCGGCGCCGACGACCTGATCGCCTTCGCGCTGCCCAAGCAGTGGCTGAACACACCCGTGCACGAGTGGCAGCGCAGCAAGGACGACCCGACGCCGCTCGGCTCCTTCTCCCCGGTCGTCGTCATGGATCTGAGCCGCCGCAGGGACGCCATGCTGCAGCACGCGCTGCACCGCAGCTGGCAGGTGCTGGAGGAGCAGGCCGACCTGGTCCTGCACCGCATCGAGTGCGGCAGCGGCCGCGCGGCGAAGCCGCTCACCTACGAGCTGCGGCGCCGCGCCGGCCTGCTCGGCTTCGCGGCACCGCCCAAGGCGGCCCGCGCCAAGGAGCAGTTCAAGGCCGGCCTGAACGCCGCCGTGCCGGTCATCCTGTGGCCGCACACGGGCTGCAAGGGCGGCCACGAGGAGGACGAACCCTGCCCCGGCAGCACCTTCCTCGACCGGCTCGCCCACTACTTGACCGCCCGCGCCCCCGGTGAACTCCCGCACGAGATCTGGCAGTTGCGGCAGAACCCGGACCAGGAGTGGGCGCAGCATCTGACCCTGCTCTGGGAAGACCCCAGATGCCTGCCCGACCCGGCCGTCGGCTATCAGCACTCACCCATCAGCTAGCACGCGAGCAGCGCCCGGACCAGGAGAGCCCACCATGCCCCAGTGGCCCGTCTACACCGGCACCGCCGAGCCGCACGACGGCATCGACGCGCTACCCGCGCCACCGCCCTGGCGGGCCTTCGACGGCGGCCCCGTGCTGCCCCCGCCCGCCGACACCGACGACCGCTCCGCGACCTCACCCGACCGCGCGCACCGCGCCCGCACCTACCGGCCCACCGAGCAGTCGGTCCACCTGGTCAACGCCGCCCTGTACCTGCGCCGCCCGCTCCTGGTGACGGGCCCGCCCGGCAGCGGCAAGTCGTCCCTCGCGTACGCGGTCGCCCGCGAACTGCGCCTCGGCCCGGTTCTGCGCTGGAACGTCACCAGCCGCTCCACGCTCGCCGACGGCCTCTACCAGTACGACCCGCTGTCACGCCTGTACGCGGCGGGCCGCGCCGCCGCCCAGGACCTGCCGAGCGGCGGCGAACTCCAGGACCATCTGCGCCTCGGCCCGCTCGGCACGTCCCTGCTCCCCTACCGCCGTCCGCGCGTCCTGCTGATCGACGAGATCGACAAGAGCGACCTCGACCTGCCCAACGACCTCCTGAACATCCTCGAAGAGGGCCAGTACGAGATCCCCGAACTCCTGCGCGCGGCCCGCTCCGCACCGACCGCCGAGGTCATGGCGGACGGGACCGACGACCGGGTCACCATCGCGGGCGGCCGGGTGCGCTGCCGCGCCTTCCCGTTCGTGGTCCTCACCAGCAACGGCGAGCGCGAGTTCCCGCCAGCGTTCCTGCGCCGCTGCGTGCCGCTGCAGCTGCGCCAGCCCGACGAGGAGCAACTGGAGGCGATCGTACGGGCACACCTGGGCGAGCCCGACGCATACGCCCGCACCCTGATCACCCGCTTCCTGGAGCGGGCGAGTGGCGGCGAACTCGCCACCGACCAACTCCTGAACGCCATCTACCTGACGGGCGCGGCCGGGATCGAAGCGTCCTCGCGCGACGACCTGGCCGAGCAGCTGATGCCGTATCTGAGCCACCTGGGCCAGTCGGCCCAGGACCCCGACGCCTTCTGACCGCCCATGACCACCCTGCGTGCCGACCTCCATGCCATCTGAGCCCGCCGGTCGCCCCGGCCCCGTCACCCGCCTCGCCGACCTCCTGGCCGAGGCGCGCGTCGGGGTGCGCCCAGGCGGCCGGGAGCTGGCCGAACTGCTGTGGCTGGCAGGGCAGTTGGACCCGGACTCGCAGGAGGGCGCGCAGTCGGATGCGCAGGCGGGAGGGGAACCGTCCACGGCGCCCGAACCGCCCGCACGGCAGCCATCGGACCGGACCGGTGAACCCGCCGGGACCACCCCCGCCCCACAAGCGCCCGCACCCGGCCCGCAAACCCTCGAACGCCCCCCGCTCCCGCCGCCCGGCCCCCGCCCCCGCGTCCCCCTCCATCTCCCGGGACCGGCGGCGGACCGCGACGGCGGCCGTGGTCACACCCCGCTCATGGCCCCCGCCCCGCCGATGCTCTCGCACCCGCTCGCGCTCCAGCGCGCCCTGCGCCCGCTCAAGCGCACCGTGGACGCCCCTTCGGGCCTGGTCCTCGACGAGGAGGCCACGGCCCACCGCATCGCCACCGTCGACGGCGAGCCCCGATGGTGGCTGCCGGTGCTGCGCCCGACGCCGGAGCGCTGGCTGCGTCTGAATCTGGTGCACGACACGGGCCCGACGATGCCGGTCTGGCGCCCCCTGGTCCGTGAACTGCGCGACGCCCTCGCCCAGTCGGGCATCTTCCGCACGGTCGCGGTGCACCGCGCGGACCCGGACGGCCGGGTCCACCACGACGGCGCCCCCGCCCCCGTGGACGGCCGCACCGTCACCCTCGTACTCAGCGACTGCATGGGCCCGCAGTGGCGGCCGGGACCTGCGGGCGAGCGGTGGTACGCACAGCTGCGCCACTGGGCCACACGTATGCCGCTCGCCGTGGTCCAGCCGCTCCCGGAACGCCTGTGGCGCACCACGGCGCTCCCGACGACCCCCGGTCTCCTCTCGGCCCCGGGCCCGGCGGCCCCGGCCTCATCGCTCGCTTTCCAGCCGTACGACACCGAGTCGGGCGCCACGAAGGGCGCGTTCCCGCTGCCCGTCCTCGAGCCGACAGCACTCTGGCTCGGCCACTGGTCACAGCTGGTGGCGGATGCGGGCGGGCGTCAACTGCCGGGTTCGGTCGCCTTGTTGAGCCGGAACCCGGCCACGCGCCCCACTCCTGAGGCCGACCGTCTCGACCCGGAAGAGCTGGTACTCCGCTTCCGCGCCCTCGCCTCCCCCGAGGCCTTCCGTCTCGCGGGCCATCTGGCGGTCGGCCGCCCGGAGTTACCGGTGATGCGCCTCGTGCAGGCCGCGATCGAACCGACCCCGCAGCCCCAGCACCTGGCGGAGGTCATCCTCAGCGGGCTCCTGACGACCGCGCCGTCGGGCCGGCCCGGCGCGTACGACTTCCGTCCGGGCGTTCGCGAGCTGCTCCTGCGCACCCTGCCCCGCACGGCCCACAGCCGCATGGAGCAACTCCTCGCGCGGGTCGGCAAGTTGATCGACCGGCAGGCCGGAGTCAGAGCGGGCGAGTTCGCGGCGGTGGCCCCCGGGGGCGGCAGAGGCGGCCCGGCGCCCGAGGGCGAGGCGTTCGCGACGGTACGCGAGGAGAGCGTGCTGCGGCTCGGGGGCCGGGGCCGCGCCGCCGAGCCCGAATCCGGCCCGGAACCCCGGCCCCTGATCGCGGGCAGGTACCGCCTGGAGCGGGCCCTCGGGGAGCACGGCAAATACTGGCTCGCGCGGAACGAACGCGCCGGGGACCAGGTGGTGCTGCGCCTGCACGACCGCAACGCCCTCGGCCTGCCCGAAGAGTTGCCCGGATCGGTGCCCGAGCACCCGAATCTGGTGCGGGTGCTCGACGCCGGCACGCACGACGGCAAGCCGTTCCTGGTCATGGAGTACGTGGAGGGGCCGCCCCTGTCGACGTACCGCACCCACGCCCGGGAGACCGTCGAGTTCGGGCACCAGCTCCTCGACGCGCTGACCGTCCTGCACGAGGCGGGGATCGTGCACGGCAGGCTCGTGGCGGAGAACGTCATCGTCGCCCCCGACGGCACCCCGAAGATCAGTGGCCTCGCCCTCCACGAGCGCCCCGGCAGCAGCCGCGAGCGCGATCTGCGCGCGCTCGGCTCCCTCCTGTCCCGGCTCGCCGACCACCAGCGCTGGGACCACGGCACCGACATGCCGTCGGCCTTCCGGTCGATGGTGCGCGCGCTGAAGTCCGGCATGGTTCCGTACCAGCTGATCTTCACGCCGGGGCCCCCGTACCGCGTGCTCGGCCCCTTGGGGCTCGGCGGCGTCATGTGGCGCGCCCGCCATTACGAGACCGGCCAGGACGTGGCGATCCAGACCTTCCCCAGCGGCTTCGGGCAAGGGGACCCGGATGACGCCGACTTCGGGACGACGGCCCGCAGACTCGCCGCGTTCCAGCACGAGAACGTGGTACGCGTCCTCGACTGGGGCATGGCGCACGGCATGCCCTACCTGGTCACGGAGCAGGTGGCGACGGACATCTCCCTCAAGGAGCTGCTCGACTCGCACGGCGGGACCGGACTGCCCGACGACCTGTTCATGCCGATCGCCGCAGGCCTCGCGGCAGCGGTCCTGGCCCTGCACGCCGGGGGCCTGCGTCACGGTGATCTGACGGCCGCTCACATCCTGGTCGCTGAAGGCGGACGGCCGGTGGTGTGCGGTTTCGCCCTCGGCGCGAACCGGTCCACCTCCCGCAGGGACGACCTGCGCAGACTCGGCGGCCACGTCCAGGCAATGGTGACGGGACTCCGGCCCACGTACGAGCGGTTGAGCGCCCCCGAACTGGCCCCCGACCCCAGCGGCTGGCACCGTGAGCTGGCCGACGTCATCAACGACCTGCGGTTCGCGCGCGTGGGCCGGGCCGCACAGGCGGCCGAGCAGCTGACGCGGCTGAGTACGCGGACACCGGGCGCGCGGGAACCGGACAGCCGCGCCCCGAGGTTCTACCGCCTCTTCGGCCGCGTCCGCATCGAAGAGAGCGGCGCGACGAAGACGGTCGGTACGCCCGGCTCGGCCGAGGAATCCCTCCTGTGCGCCCTGCTGCTCAGCCCCGGCCAGATCGTCAGGTACGACGAACTCCGGGAAGACGCCCGCCTTCGTGAACGGTGGCAGGCCCACGCACGCGCGCTGGAAGAGGAGTTGGGCCGCGAGACCCTTGTCGCCGGGGACGACGGCGCCGTCCTGCACCTGCGCGACGGCGACACCACCGACATCCAGCGCATCGACGAACTCACCGACTCCGCCCGGCAGGCCCGCTACGTCGGCGACCTGCCCCTGAGCCGACTCCAGGTACAGCGGGCCCTCGACCTCATGCAGGAAGAACCCCTGCCGGGACAGCGCGACGCCGCCGCACGTGCCGCACAGCGCCACTTGCGCGAGCTGCTTCTGACCCTCCAGCTCACCCGCGCCGAACTCGACCTGGAACTCGGCCAGTTCCAGCTCGTCGTCGACGACCTGGAAGGCGTCCTGCTGCAGCACCCGGGCCATCCGGACGCGGTACGCCTTCGGATGCTGGCCCTGCGGGCCCTGAACCGGACGGCGGAAGCCCTCGACGTGTACGAGGACTACGAGAGCCGCCACCAGTCCCCCGCCGACGTCGACCCGGTCCTCGCCGAGCTGCACCGCGAACTGCGCGCGGCCCACGCGCCCACCCCCGCGCCCACCGGCGTCGACCTCCCAGGGACCCACCCCCTCACCCGCGCCGAAACCGTCATCCTCGGCTTCGACGGCCCACTCGTCCGCCTCTACGCGAACACCCCCGCCGCCACCGCCGCCCGGCAGCTCACCCAGCTCATCACCGAACTGCGGGACGTGGAGGAGTCATTGAGCGGGGTGCGGATCGAGCCCGTCCTCCTGGAGGGCACCGTGCATCCGCTCGACGTCCTGCGCACGTACGCCCGTCACCGCGTGGGCGAGGACCTGCGCAGACGGCTCGACGAGATCGAGATGAAGGCGGTGCGCGGGGCCCGCCCGAACCGGCAGGGCGAACACCTCCTGCACGCACTGACCGCGTCGGGGCGGCGCGTCGCCGTCGCCTCCGACACCTCGCACGACGTCATGGCGTTCTGGATGGGGCACCGTTCCCTCACCGTGCCGGGCGGCATCATCGGCCGCCCCGACGACCTGGGCCGGCTGATGCCCGACCCCGCCTCCCTGCTCCGCGCCCTCGCTCCCCCCGGCCTCCCCGCCCCCGAAGGAGCGATGATCGGCTCCTCCCTCGCGGAGTACGAGGCGGCCCGCCGCCTCGGCCTCGGCTTCATCGGCTACGCCTACAACCGCACGACCGGCGACCGCCTCCGCTCGGCGGGCTGCGGCCTCGTCGTGGACTCCCTCGACCAGCTCGTGGAGCTCATCCGCTCGGAGTGAGCACCTCCGCCCACGCTGGAGCCCCCCGGCGCCTGGAGCGCGTTTCTCACCTACGCCTCGGGCGACCGCGCGTCGTAACGGGCGAATCGCCGCCACTTCAGCGCGAGCAGCCCGACCGCCACGACGCACGCCAACCCGCCCCCGGTGATGGCCACTTGAGGCGAGCTGAGGTCGGCCACGGAGCCCGCGAGGAAGTCGCCGAGGCGGGGCCCGCCCGCGACGACGACGATGAACACCCCCTGCAGCCTGCCCCGCATCTCGTCCGGCGTCGCCGCCTGCAGCATCGTCGACCGGAACACCATGGAAATGGTGTCGGCGCAGCCCGCGAGCGCGAGGAAGCACATGCCGAGCCAGAGATTCCGGGTGAGCCCGAAGACCGCGATGGCCGTCCCCCACCCGGCCACCGACAGCAGGATCGCCAGACCGTGCCGCCGGATCCGGCCGAGCCAGCCGGAGAACACCCCGCCGAGCAGCGCGCCCACGGCGGGCGCGGCGACAAGCAGGCCCGTCGTCTTCGCGTCGCCCCCGAACCACAGCACCGCCACCGCCGGGAACAGCGCCCGGGGATGGGCGAGGACCATCGCGCACATGTCGGTGAAGAAGGTCATCCGCACATTGGGCCGGGTCGCGAGGAAGCGCAGGCCGTCCACGACGGATGCGCGCTTGGCGACGCCCTCGCCCCGGTCCGGCTTCATCGCCGGCAGCCGCCACATCGCGTACAGGGCGGCGCTGAAGGCCACGGCGTCGATCAGATACGCGGCCTGGTATCCCCAGAGCCCGACGATGAGGCCGCCGAGCATCGGCCCGAACATCGTGCCGGACGTGGTGGTCATGGAGTTCAGGGCGTTCGCCGCGGGCAGCTGCTCGGGCGGCAGGAGCCGCGGGATCATCGAGGTGCGGGCCGGGGAGTTGAGCGCCGCGCACACCGCCTGCAGGGACACGATCGTGTAGAGCAGCCACACCTTGTGGAACCCGGCGAGCGCGGACACCGCGAGCACCACGGACAGCACGCAGAGCCCGGTCGAGCTGGCGAGCCCGAGTTTGCGCCGGTCCACGGTGTCGGCGATGGCACCGCCGTACAGACCGAAGACCACGAGCGGTACGAGCGAGAAGAGGCCGACGAGCCCGACGGAGAAGCTGGAGTGCGTGATGTCGTAGACCTGCAGCGAGATCGCAAGCGCGGTCATCGCCTGGCCGAGCCAGGAGACGGTGTTGCCGATCCACAGACGCCGGTAGTCGACGGAGGTCCGCAGCGGAGTCAGATCCGCGAGAATCCGCCGCCGCGGCCTGCCTTCCGGTTCTCCCGGTATGTCACTTGGGCCACTGCCCTGAGAGGTCACGCTGGTCACAGCGGATGCTAACCCGCCACGCCGGGCGCCCCGACAGGGGCGCGGGGAACTGCGCGACAAACCACGACGCACCCGCACACAACAAACAACCACCCGGGACAAACACCCCATCAGGGGCGCGGGGAACTGCGCAACAAACCACCACGCACCCGCGCACAACAGACAACCACCCGGGACAAACACCCCATCAGGGGCGCGGGGAACTGCGCACCCCGCCGCACCACCACGCACCCGCACCCGCACCCGCACCCGCACCCGCACAAGACAGTCAACCCCGCGGAGCGCTCAGCATCGGCCCCGATAAGCGATCCGAGGCAACGGAGCCGGCTCCGGAGCCAGCGCCCGGTTGCGCAGATACGCCAACGCCGCATCCACCCGCGCCGAGCGCAGCGACTCATGGCAGGGCACCAGCATCCTCAGCTCCTCCCCCGCCGCCGCGTAGTCCCCGGTGCCGAGCCGCTGATGGGCCAGCTCGATCCGGATCAGCGCACGGGAGCGCTGCTCGACCGGCAGGCGCAGCGACAGTGAGAGTTCGAGCGCCGACACGGAACGGCGCAGGTCGCCCTCGGCGCGGTGCATACGGGCGCGCTGGTAGAGGAGGGCACCGAGCGAGTACGGGCCGTTCTCGTCGTCGTCGCCACGGTCGATCCAGTACTCCGCACCGTCCATGTCCTTGACCGCCCCGCTCCCGTCACCGGCCACCGCACGGGCGACACCGCGCTGGGTGAGGAGAAAGGCCCGCGTACCGGCACCGGCCCGGTCGAAGCCGCCGTCCACCGCGGCCTCCGCAAGGGCCAGGCACTCGGCGGTGCGCCCCAGTTCGAGCGCGAGGACGCTCATGTCGCGCAGCGCCATGGCCCGCAGCACCGGATCGCCCGCCTCACCGGCGAGCGCGCAGGACAGTTCGAGCGCGCGCTGGGCGGCACCGTGACCGAGGTCGTCGGCCCAGGCACGGCCGAGCATCCGGCACAGCCTGGCCGCCTCGTTGCGTCCGGTGCCCGGCAGTTCACCGACGATCAGCTCACGCGCCGCCCGGCCGCCGTTGAGTTCGAGGACCCTGAGCGCGGCCGGAAGGACGGATTCAGGTGTGCCGCGGGCGGGCCGGGGGCCCGGCACCCCGGGAAGCCCGGACCGCTCCCGGCCCCGCTCCCGCTCGCGCTCCGACGGCATCGCGGCCGACGGACCCGCGGCCCCGGCCCCACCCGTGCCCGTTCCAGGAGGAGGCGGCGGCACGCCGGGCGCCCGGTAGGCGAGTTCCCGCAGCCGCCGCAGCTGTCTCGGATCCCGGTGCTCACGGATCAGCTCGGCCAGCTCACGCCGTGCCCCGCCCCCCGCGCGCCCCCGTCCCTCGGTGCGCGACATCTCGGGTACGTATTCGGTGCCGAAGCCGTGCTGCCCCGGCAGGTCGTACGCCGCGGCGGGTCCCGGGTCGCCGTACACCACCTGCCGCGCGACGCAGGCCCCGTACTCCGCGGCCCCGTCGGCGTAGCCGCTGTAGCCGCCCGGACCCCGCCGGGCGGCGCCCCCTGCCGCCTCGGCGGAGCCCGCTCCCGCGCCCGCACCGGCCGGGACGAGACCCAGTTCCTCCGCGCTGACCAGACGGCCGAGCCGTTTGGCGAAGACCCGGACGAGGAGATCCCTCGCCGGGTGGCGCGGCCGGGTGCCGGCCAGCCAGTGCGAGACGTTGGACCGGTCGTACGTGACACTCAGGCCGGCCTGGCGGCCCGCCGCGTTCACGGCCCTGGCCAGCTCGGCCCCGCTCCACTGGGCCTCCTCAAGCCGTGCCCGCAGCAGGCCGTTGGGTGTTCTCCGCGCGCCCATACCCCTCCTCGCCCCTCCCGGTCGCACTGTGCAGTCCGTCGGAACCGTCGGTCCCGCCCCGCCACCCATGAAAGGCGGGACGGGACCGCTCCCCTTTTCCCCCCAGGAGCCACGTCCACCGCCCCCACGACAGTGACCGCGACCCCGGTCCGGTCGGTCACGGTCGCCAACCGGCGATCGTGACCGACGGTGCCTTCCTCGCACCGAGGGGGACATTTCCATCCGCACCGTGACCGGAACAACACAGCATGTGACCGACTTTCAACATCAACGGCCAAAAACCGGTGGGGTGTTCGAGCCCGCCCCAGCGGATTGGGGCTCGCCACCACACCGGTCACGTCCGCAAATGGCCGAAGAGCACCGCTCCACGCGAAGGCCCCGCCGTCGAACGCGCCCCGGAAGGACCCTCGCACCCCGGCGGCGAACACTTCCCACAGGCCCCCTCCGAGCCGGGCGCCTCCCCCGCCCCCGGTGCCGCGTCCGCACGGGTGGCCACGGACGGGCAGCACAAACCCGGCCCGAGGGGAGCGGCTGAGTCTCCGTCACAAACCACCCGTGCAGCGGAGCCCCGCCCGGCCCACCCCACCGAGCGCCGGACCCGGCAAGGCCCCACGATGCCAAGAGAAGCGCCGCCGCCCGGCGGCACTTCCCACGGTCTGCGCTCTCGGGAGGATCTGCCATGACCGTCAGCCTCGACCAGTTGCGCCGCTGCCACCTGGGCGTCGATCTGGGTGCCGCCCGCACCCGGGTCTTCGTGAAGGGCGCCGGTCTCGTCGTGGACGAGCCGAGCGTCGCCGCGGTCAACACCAAGACCGGCGCACTGATCGCCGTCGGCGAGTTCGCCGAGCGGATGACGGGACGTACGCCGGGATACATCCGGGTGGTACGGCCGGTCTCCGGCGGCACCGTCGTCGACATCGACATGGCCCAGCGGATGCTCAGCCATCTCCTGGACGAGAAGCTGCGCCGCACCCTGCGCCGCAAGCCACGCCTTCGCGCGGCCGCCTGTGTGCCGCACGACGCGGACCCGCTCGCACAGCGCGCGGCGACCGAGACGCTGATCGGGCTCGGCGCGCGCCGCGTCGAGCTCGTGGACACCCTGATCGCGGCGGCGGTCGGCTGCGGACTGCCGGTGGAGCGCCCCGAAGCCACCATGATCCTGGTCTGCGGCGCGGCGACCACGCAGGTCGCGGTGTTGTCGATGGGCGCGATCGTGACGGCCGAGCGGATCCCGGTGGGCGGCGACGCCATCGACCACGCGATCGTCCAGCATCTGCGCCACCAGCACGAGTTGATGCTGCCGAGCCAGTCGGTACGGCCCCTGCAGCTGGCGCTCAGCGGCAATGGCCTGACCCCGCAGGGCCCGGAGTCCACCGAGATCCACGGCCGCGACGTGGCCACCGGTCTGGCCCGCTCGGTGCAGGTGCAGACGGCCGCGGTACGGGACGCCATCCACACCCCGCTGACCGCCGTACTCGACGGCATCGGCAAGGTGCTCCGCACCTGCCCGCCGGATCTGGTCGCCGACCTCGCCGACCGCGGCATCATGATGGTCGGCGGCAGCGCGCGGCTCCCGGGCCTCGACCAGATGCTGCGTTCGGCCACGGGGATGCCGGTGCACATCGCGGAACGCCCCGACGTGTGTGCGGTACTCGGTCTCGGCGCGATGATCGAGGGCCGGATCGAGCCGATGCACCTGGACCCGCTCACCGACTGAGCACCGACTGAGCCCCCTCCGCCGTAGCGCTCCGTCGAGGCCGAAAGCGACGTACACCGTGTCCATGTCCCTGCAGCTCGTCGGCGCCGTCATGATCCTTGCGGCGTTCGTGCTCGCCCAGTCGGGCCGGGTCGCCTTCGGCTCCGCCCGCTATCTGTGGCCGAACTTCATCGGCTCCTCCCTCCTGGTCATCGACGCGACGGCCGGAAACCAGTGGGGATTCGCCCTGCTTGAGGGGGCCTGGGCGCTTTACTCCCTGCTCGGTTTGGTGGACTGGGCACGCGGCAGACCGGCGAGCGGTCAGGAAGCCGCGTGACCGGGAGGGTGCGGGCATGGCAGTGGACGACGATGGTGCGGAAGTCTCGGTGGAGCGGGAGCCCCTGCTGCTCGAAGCGGTTCTGAGCGTCGGCACGGACCTCGAACTCCGCGCCACCCTGCAGCATCTCGTGGACGCCGCGACCGAGTTGACGGACGCCGCGTACGGGGCGCTCGGCGTGATGGACCCCGACCGCGGCGGCGGGCGGCGGCTCACCGAGCTGTTCACGGCGGGCATGGACGAGGCGACCCGGGCCGGGATCGGACAGCTGCCCTGCGGCGACAAGGGGCTGCTCGGCGTTCTCATCCAGGACCCGAAGCCACTGCGCGTGGCCGATCTGACCGCCGACCCGCGGTCCTGCGGCATGCCGGCGGGCCACCCCCCGATGCACAGCTTCATCGGCGTCCCGGTCCTGGTGCGCGACGAGGTGTTCGGGAATCTGTATCTGACCGAGAAGCGCGGCGGCCCGTTCACCGCCGAGGACGAACGCCTGGTGCGGATCCTCGCCGCGCAGGCCGGTATCGCCATCGGCAACGCGCTGCTCTTCGAGAACGCCCGCCAGCGCGAACGCTGGATCGAGGGCGCCGCCGCGGTCACCACGGCGCTGCTCGACGGAACCCGCAGCGACGATCCGCTGATGGTCGTCGCCGAGCAGGCCCGCAAGCTCGCCGCGGCCAGCGCGGGGGTGATCCTGCAGCCCACCGACGAAGGCGGCATGGAGATCGTCGCAGCCTCCACCCAGGGAGACCCGGGCGCCCTGATCGGCACCACGATCTCCCCCGGCAGCCCGGTCCTCGAACAACTCCTGGGCGGACAGGCGGTGTTCGTGGACGACTCGGCGACGGACCCGCGGATGACCACGGCGGTACGAGAGCGCTTCGGGCCGAGCATGCTGCTTCCGCTGCAGAGCGGCGGCCGGCTGATCGGGACCCTGGCCCTGCCCCGCACCCGCGGCGCGCGCGCCTACACCCCGGTGGAGCGGCTGCTCGCCACCCAGTTCGCCTCGCAGGCGGCGCTCGCCCTGGTCCTCGCGGACGCCCGGCAGAGCCGCGAGAAGCTCGCCGTGTTCGAGGACCGCGACCGTATCGCCCGCGATCTGCACGACCTGGTCGTCCAGCGGCTCTTCGCCACCGGCATGATGCTGGAGTCGACCCAGAGCCGGGCGCGGATCCCGGAGGTGGGCACCGCGATCAGCCGAGCGGTGGACGAGCTGGAGTCCACCATCCAGGAGGTCCGTACCGCGATCTTCGCCCTGCAGCAGCCGCCCGCCGACGCCCCGACGAGCTTTCGCGGCAAGGTGCTCAAGGAGGCCGCGGGCGCGGCGGCGCTGCTCGGCTTCAAGCCGTCCACCCGGTTCACCGGCGCCGTCGAGAACCGCATCCCGGAACCGGTCGCCACCCAGCTGCTCACCGCCCTGCGCCGCGCCCTGGCCACCGCCTCACGCCGGCCGGGCGTCGCACAGATCCGGATCACGGTCGACGCGCAGATCCATCTGCCCGACGGACGCGAGGGAGTGCGCCTCACGGTCTACGACGACGGGGACACCCGCGGCGCCCACGGCACCGGCAGCGCAAGCGGCACCGACGGCACCCGCGGTACGACCGTCACGTCGCAATGGCCTCTGTAAGGCTCGCCACCGGCCGGAACACATCGAGCACCCGGGCCGCCCTCAGCACCCGCAGGACCAGCGGCCGGTCACAGACCACGGTGAGGCGGCCCTCGCGTTCAAGGACCCGGCTCCGGATGCGGGCCAGCAGACGTACGCCCGAGCCGTCGAAGAAGTCGACCCGCCGCAGATCGACGATGAGCGCGAGCCGGGGCCCGGCGGTCACGGCGTCGAGCAGCGGGCCGATGCGCAGCGCCGTCTCCAGATCGATCTCGCCGCGCAGTTCGGCGATGAGACGGGTCGCGGTGCGGTGGATGCGCAGCTGGGCGTCCGGTTCGGGCCCGAGGCCGCGCACCGCCTCGTCGTAGGCCCCCCGTTCCTCCCGGGCCGGGGCCGGCGTCCGCTGCGCGGGGACGGTGTCCGACGCCCGGCGGTGCGGGGCAGGCTGAGGATGAGGATGCTGATCCACGGCGGTGTCCCTCTCGGCGACGAATGGCTCCCCTGCCTCGGACGGTCACGGCAGAAAGTGCCCAACGGTCCGAGAGCCACCAGGGGCCGGGGTGGACAGCCCGCAGCGTACGAGCTGAGCCGGGGGGCGTGGGATCCAGAAACGTTTCCCACCCCCAACTCAGCACTCCTTCAGGCGTATTTACGAGCAGACGCTTGACACTCCGCTCACTGAAGAGTCGCTCGGCGTTCCACTCCGCGAGGGGCCGCCCGGCTCTCAAGGCGAAGCCCCGCGGCTAGGCTCGGACCGTGACGTCTGAAGAGCCCACGGCGGACGGATACGCCGCCGTCACGGTCGCTTCGTCGGCCGGCGGCATCCGCGGCCTCAGCACGCTTCTGGGCGCGCTCGGCCCCGCTCTGCCGGTGCCCGTTCTGGTCGTCCAGCACCTCGACCCCCAGCACCGCACGGCCATCGCCGAGATCCTCGGCCGCAGGACCCCGCTCGATGTGAAGCTGGCGGAGAACGACGAGCACGCCCGCCCCGGCACCGTCCATATCGCCCCGCCCGACCGTCATCTCCTCATCACCGCCGACGGCGTCCTGGCCCTCACCGACGCCGCGCGCGTGAACTTCGTACGCCCCTCGGCCGATCTGCTCTTCAGGTCGGCCGCCGAGGTGTACGGACCCCGGGTCATCGCCTGCGTCCTCACCGGCACGGGTCACGACGGAGCCGTCGGGGTGGACGCCGTGAAGTCGCGCGGGGGCACGGTGATCGTGCAGGATCCCAGGACGGCAGAATTCAGCGGTATGCCGGAAGCGGCGGTGGGTACGGGCGCAGTGGACCGCGTGCTGCCCCTGGACGAGATCGCCGCAGCGATCCGGGTACTCGTGGAGACCAAGAGGCAGTGAAGTGATGGCCGAGACGCAGGGTGCAGAGACCGACGACGAGCTGGAAGAGCTCCTCGGCTTCCTTCGGGACACCCGCGGATTCGACTTCACCGGGTACAAGCGCACCTCGCTCGGCCGCCGGATCCGCAAGCGTATGGCCGATGTGGACCTCGACTCGTACGCCGACTACCGCGACCGGCTCGAGACCAACGCCGATGAGTTCAGCACCCTGTTCAACACCATCCTGATCAATGTCACCTCGATCTTCCGCGACCCGGACGCCTGGAACTTCCTGCAGCGCGAGGTGCTCCCCGAGGTGCTCGCGCAGTCGGGCGGCGACGAGATCCGGGTGTGGAGCGCGGGCTGCTCGAGCGGCGAGGAGGCCTACTCCCTCGCGATCATGTTCGCCGAGGCCCTGGGCATCGACGAGACCATCGGGCGCGTCAAGATCTACGGCACGGACGTCGACGACGAGGCGCTGCGCGACGCCCGCGGCGGCCTCTACCCCGCGCGCACCCTCGAGCCCCTCTCGGCGCAGCTCCGCGACAAGTACTTCGAGCGCAACGGCGCCCGGTTCAGCTTCCGGCCCGATCTGCGCCGCCGGGTCATCTTCGGCCGCCACGACATCACCAGGGACGCCCCGATCTCCCGGCTCGACCTCCTGGTCTGCCGCAACACGCTGATGTACTTCAACGTGGAGGCGCAGACCCAGATCGTCGACCGCTTCCACTTCGCGCTGCGCGACGGCGGCTTTCTGTTCCTCGGCCGCGCCGAGATGCTCCTGAACGACTCCGACCGCTTCGAGGTGATCAGCAAACGGCAGCGCTTCTTCCGGCGCCGCCCGAGCGACACGGCCTCGCCCTTCCACTCCCCTCACATGAACATCAGGCCGGGCACGGGCCCCGAGAAGCCGACGGCGGCCCGCAGCCGCCAGCTGCGCGATCTGGTCCTGGACGCCATCCCGTCCCCGCTGATCTCCGTCGACAGCGACGGCACCGTCGTACTGATCAACACCAGTGCCCGCAACGAGTTCGGCCTGACTCCGAACGACGTGGGCCGCCCTTTCCAGGACCTGGAGATCTCCTACCGCCCCGTCGAACTGCGCTCCCTCATCGAGCAGGCCACCCACGAGCGCCGAACGCTGCGGGTCAACGGCGTGGAGCGGCGGGCCGGCGAGGACCGGCAGTACTTCGACATCCTCCTCGAGCCGCTGATGCGCGAGAACGGCCTGCCGTCGGCCACCCTCGTCACCTTCAACGACGTCACCGTCGCCACCCAGCTGAAGGCCGAGAACAAGCAGGTTCGCGAGGACCTCGAGACGGCGTACGAGGAACTCCAGTCCACCAACGAGGAGTTGGAGACCACCAACGAGGAACTCCAGTCCAGCATCGAGGAACTGGAGACCACCAACGAGGAACTCCAGTCCACCAGCGAAGAGCTGGAGACCACCAACGAGGAACTCCAGTCCAGCATCGAAGATCTGCAGAGCGTCAACCAGGAGATGCGGCGGCGCACCGAGGAGCTGGACGAGGCCAAGGCCTCGCTCGAAGGCGTCGTGGAGTCCATCGCCGCCGGAGTCGTCGTCCTGGACGCCGCCCTGAAGGTCAAGCGGTGGAACAGCGGTGCCGTCGACCTGTGGGGCCTGCGCACCGACGAGGTCGCCGACAAGGACTTCTTCGGGCTCGACTTCGGCCTGCCCGTCGACCGGCTGCGGCCCGTGGTGCAGGAGTGCGTCACCACGGGCAAGCGGGTCGGCCCGGCCAGCGTGCCCTCCGTGAACCGTCTCGGCCGCTCCTTCGACTGCCAGGTGGTGTGCAGCGCGTTCAAGGGCCACCACGGCGGAGTCGTCCTGCTGATGGAAGAGAACAGGACCGGCCTCAACAGCTGACGCCGGGCGTATTCTGCTGGCATGACCCTGGGGGGCAGCGCCTCGGAGAGCGCGGCGAGGGCATGGAGCCGCGCCGCGCGTGCACGCGCGCGGGCCGCCGACTGCGAAGAGGCCGCAGCCCGGCAGGAACTCCTCGCCGAACGGACCGGACGTGAGATCCACCGCGAGACGGCCGCCGGACTGCGCAGGATGGCCGGGTGCCATCGCTCGGCGGCACGCATCCATGAGTCCTTCGCCCGCCGGATGGTGGGCTGGTCGGAGAAGGACGGCGACCGCCCTCTTTTCATGACCGGCGTCGCCGAGGCCTGCGGCGCCCGCAGCGCCGCACTCACCCTGATAGGCGCCGACCAGAGCCAGCTCGCCGTCGCCGCCTCCGACCAGCCCTCGCGCGCCGCCCAGGAGCTGGAGTTCCTTCTGGGCGAGGGGCCCGCCATCGAGGCCACCCGCGTCCTGCGCCCGGTCTACGCCACCGGCGCCGCGGTCGGCAGACGCTGGCCCGAGTACGCCGCGGGCCTCGCCGCCCTGGGTCTCACCTCGGTGGCCGCGCTCCCCCTGCAGTCCACGGAGAGCTGTATCGGCGCCCTCGCGGTCTTCGACGCCCACCCTGGGCTGCTGACCTCCCCGGTCTTCATCGGTGTCGCCGACGCCCTGACCAGCACCGTCCTCCTCAGCCCCGACCCCGAGCCCGATCTGTACGGCGACACCGACCACCGCGCCGCGGTGCACCAGGCGGCCGGCATGGTCTCCGTACAGGCGCGCTGCTCCGTACCCGACGCCCTGGACCTGATCAAGGCCAGGGCGTTCGCCGACGGACAGTCGACGCAGGAGGTCGCGGCACGCGTCGTCGGCGGAGAGATCACACTCACGTGAGCCCGCCACCCACCACTCTCACCGACAACCCGCTGCGAAGGGAGCGGCCATGAGCACTGCGGAACAGCGCCTCGCCGATGCCTTACTCGACCTGGCCACCGACGGCCCCACCGACCGCCCCTTCGAAGTGCCGTCCCTCCTGGCCCTTTTGACGGCCCATGCCACCGGACTCCTCGCCGACTGCGCGGCCGGCGCCGTCGCCCCACCGCACCACGGCGAGGGCCTCCACGTGGCGGGCTCCCCGCCGGCCGTGCACCAGCTGGAACTGGACGCCGCGGGCCGCGGCGAGGGACCGGGACAAGACTGCCGCCGCTCCGGAACGCCGGTGCGCCCCACACCGCTCGACTCCCCCGTGGCCAAGCAGCACTGGCCGCACTACGCAGCCCGCGCCCGCCGCCTCGGCCACACCCACACTGCGGCCCTCCCGCTGCGCGGAGAAGCCGACAGGCACGGCGCCCTCGTCCTCCTCGCCCCGCGCCCCGAGCCCCTCTGCGCCAGGGCCCTGTCCCTCGCCGAGTCCCTGGCGCGCATGGCCGCCGTGACGCTCGGCCACGAACGCGCGGCCCACGCGGAGCGCACCCGGGTCGATCAGCTGCAGCACGCACTGACCAGCCGCATCCTCATCGAGCAGGCCAAGGGCGTGCTCGCCGCACGGCGCTCGGTGCCGGTGGACGAGGCCTTCGCCCTCATCCGCAGACAGGCCCGCGCCGAGCAGCGCCTCCTGACCGAGGTGGCGCGCGAGGTGATCGAGGGCCACAACGCCCTCACCACCGGCTGACCCACCACAGACGACAGGGCCGTCACGGTCTTCCGTGGCGGCCCTGATTCAGGCATACGCGCAGGTCGCATCGTTTCTGCAACCCTGGCGCCCGGTGGGGCGGGTGGGGCTCGAACCCACGGCCGACGGATTATGAGTTCTTCTCGGATCTTCCGATCGCTCCCGGATCTTGCTGCGACCGTCCCATAATCGCAGGTCAGAAGGCTGATGACGTCCGCCTTCGTCCGTAGCCTTCCTGATCCTTACGGGTCCTTCCGTCCACTGCGAGTCCACTACGGGCCGATCGTGCCCCCCCTTCACACACCGCAGACATGACGCGCTCAACCATTCGCGCAGGTCGCAGGCGTCGTGCAGGAGGGGATTTGAACTCTGTCGCAGCGGAGACTCTTACCGGCGCAGCGGGCTCCCGCCCTCTGTACCCGGGGGTAGAGCCGAGGCCGCGCGGGCGAGAGTCGACCGCTCCCGCGTGATCCACGAACCGGGGCACCGGTTCGTGCTCCTGGTCGAAGAACGAGCTTGTCGTCGTAGACGTGGAACGTCTCTCGCGGCCAATGGGTTCGCTCTGATGGCCAGCCGAGCTGGTATCCGCGCGAGTGAAAGTCACCCAACCCTCGGAGATCGACCTGTACCTGAAGGCGTTCGAGCAACTGCAGAGCGTGGCCGTCTACGGCGCCGAAGCCCGCACCTTGGTCGTGCACGCCGCCGAGACCCTGGGCTGAGGATGGCGCAGGGCCACCATTTCTCCTTCGTTCTCCGGCGCGGAATCCGCATGACTGACCGGCGCCGTCCGGGGAACCCGGCCGGCAGCGGCGCAGCCGACGGGTTCACGTGTGACTCGCCGTCCACCGGCAGGAGAAGTCAGATGCTGGCATTCGCGGCAGCCGTGCTCTTTGTCATCGCCTGGGTCATCCACGTCACCGAGACGTCGACTGAGGTGATCTTCAGTCCGACGAGCCTGATGCTCGTCGGACTCGCCCTGCTCGCCGTGCACTTGGGCGGTGTGGGGGCCGGGTGGTCTCCCCGGCGAGGCGGCGGGCGCCGGCGCTGAGCGGTGTAAGCCATTCCATTGTCTGTAGTCAGCGGCTTCGGACTCAGGGCTCGTCGTGCCCATGAGCTACGCGGCGCGCGGCCACCAACTGATGGTGGCCGTGCGTTCCCGTCTGGGTGTATGGAACTACTCGACCCGGCTCTCGCCGGCGTCCGGCTCGTCGTCGTCCGGCAGGTGTACGTCGTTGACGGCGATGTTCACCTCGACGACTTCCAGGCCCGTCATCCGTTCCACCGCGCCGATCACGTTCTCGCGGACCTCTGTGGCGATGTCGGTGATGCTGATCCCGTATTCCACGACGACCTGAAGGTCGATGGCGGTCTGCTTCTCGCCGACTTCGACCTTGACGCCGCGCCCCACGCTCGCGCGCCCGCCGGGAACCCGGTCGCGCATCGCACCGATGGTGCGGGTGAATCCGCCGCCCAGGGCGTGGATTCCGGGGACCTCCCGTGCGGCGATCCCGGCTATCTTCTCGACCACGCCGTCCGCGATGGTCGTCTTGCCGCGCAGTTCCGATGCGGCCGGCAGCACCGTACCCAAGCCGGTGCGGGGCCTACCGGGTTGGGCCTTCTGCAGGGTGGAACTGTTCGGCTCCGTCATGGGAAGCCACCTCCTCGGGCGGTGCACGGACCGGCGTACCCGGACGGTCGCCGACGGCCGCGTTTCGCCCTGCCCGTCCAAGTTCCTTGCTGGACAACGAATATGCGAGCACGGGGCCACATTCTCGATACCCAAGCGTGCACGGCTTCTGGCCGCTCCGTCGGGCCGGTCCGGGGACTATGCTGAGAGACGGACGTCCCAGACCCCGGCGGCTCGTTGTTGTTCCACACAGATGGCCGCGGGAGCGGATTCTTCGTCCCCTCACCCGGCACATGCCCCTGGAGGGGCTGGGCGGGTTCCTCTTCTGCCGGAACCGGCCTCCGCCCGCCTCCGCCGTACGTACACCCCACCGAGAGCACGCCAAGGGGCCAAAGAGCCCGGCTCCGCCATGCGGCTCTGTCCGGTGGGTCTTCCGAACCGAGGCGTCATGGCCCTACCGCAATTGAACGTCTACCGGCACGACCGGAACAACCGGGCCCTGATCACCCTGGCCGGTGAGATCGACCTGGAGTCCGTACCCCTGCTACGCGAGACGCTGGAGCGATGCCTGCGCGACGGCATCCGCACGATCGACGTCGACCTCACCCCGGTCACCTTCTGCGACTGCACCGGCCTCAACGCCTTCATCGAGGCGTCGCAGCAGACGGTCGAGGCGGGAGGATGCCTCCAACTGCATTATCCCTCGCCCTTGTTGGCGCGGATGGTCAGCCTCAGCCGCTCCGGTTTCCTGCTCCAGGGCCGTCCGCCTGCCCAGAGGTCTCCCGCTCTCCCCGCTGCCCTTCCTGTGGCCACCTCGGCCCCGCTGCCGACGGCGCGCTTCGAGCCGCAAAGCCTTGCCCCGGTCGCACCTACGGCATCGGGCGGTGTGCGGTGAAGGCCCGGCCCGGCCGAGGACTGTCCCGAAGGCCCAGCGGCGAGCCCTCCACCCAGGACGGGGTGCGGCTGCGCCGGGTGAACCGCTGGCTCGCCGAGGACATGCGTGAGGACCTCGCCGACCTGTACGAGAAGTCCTGCGCGACCGTTCCCAGCGAGTCCTACCGCAGGCGCAGCCGCCTCGACTTCCTGAGCCGCCTCAGCGACGACACCCGGCGTCCGGGGTTCGCCATGGTGATCGCCGAGACCCAGGGCATCGTGGGATGCGCCTGCGGATTCCCGGTCCGCAGTGACGGCTTCTGGTGGCGCGGCTTCGACGGCGGGCTGCCCCGCAGCGTCGAGCAACTCACCGAGTCCGGGCGGGTGTTCGCCATCACCCATCTCCTGATCCGTCCACGTACGCGGGAGAGCGACGTGGCCCGCAGTCTGCAGGAGCGGCTCCTTGCCGATCACCAGGCGTCGCTGGGCGTCACCCTGGTGACTCAGGATGATCGCCCTGCACTCGTTTCCTTGCGGTCCTGGGGATGGCGGGACCTGGGGGAGATCCGGCAATCTGCCGGTCCCGCGGTGTTCCGGGTGCTGGTGCTGCCCATCGGGGAACGAACAGTCCTGAGGTTGGAGGGACTTGCCCGCCATGCCTGGACCCGGTGGCCCGGGTGACGTCCAACGGGCGGTCCGTGCGGATCCAGCTTCTGGTCGCCGAGGAGGCGGCTCGGCGCGGTGGTCAGGTCGGTGTGGGTGATGTGTGCGCCGCGGCCGTGGCCACCCTGCCGGTGAGCGGAGCCGGAGTGTCGGCAATGTTCCGGGCCGGCGCCAGCCACCCCCTGTGCAGTACCGACGACATCAGCGGGCAGCTGGAAGAGCTGCAGCTCACGCTGGGCGAGGGCCCATGTGTGGATGCCTTCACCCGTCAGTCCGCCGTCCTGACGCCGGATCTGCGGTCGCATGAACTGCAGGACTGCTGGCCGGTGTTCGCCGATGCGGCCCTCGAGACCGGAGCACGCGCGGTCTTCGCCTTCCCTCTGCAGGTCGGCGCGATCAGGCCAGGAGTCCTAGACCTGTACGCCGACTTACCCGGCATGCTCGACGTGGAGGAACTGGCCGATGCCCTGGCCTTCGCCGACACCGCCACCCTCGTCCTGCTCGACACACAGATCGACGCGACAGGGGCACCGTCCGGCAACAGAGCAGCGGACGCAGACCCCGAGGAGCTGGGCGGATACCGGGCCGAGATCGACCAGGCCACCGGCATGCTCACGGTCCAACTCGGCGTCGGCATCGAGGAAGCCTTCATCCGGCTGCGCGCCTACGCCTTCGCCCACGGCCGCCGCCTCTCCGACGTGGCCTCCGACGTGGTGGCCCACCGGCTCCTCCTCAGTCCGGATACGTACCCGGACCCGGCGGATGGCCGGGACGATGTATGACGTCCCCGGGTTGTTCCACGGATGCACTGCGTTGCTCCTGCCGCCCCATTTCTGCGGCACTAAACTCAATAGAGGGTGTGTCCAATGAATGATCAGCTTCTTGCGGAGACTTTCGTCGAACTGGCCGACAACCTCGTCGCCGACTTCGATCTCATTGATTTCCTACGCCTGTTGACCGACCGCTGCGTCGGCATGCTCGACGTGACCGCCGCCGGCGTCCTCCTTGCCGACCACGACGGTGAACTGCGCGTCATGGCCGCCTCCGACGAGCAGGTACGCCTCCTGGAGCTCTTCCAGATCCAAAGCAACGAAGGCCCCTGCCTGGAGTGCTTCCACACCGGCGCACCGGTGGCCGTGGCGGACTTGAGCACGCAGACCGCGCGGTGGCCGCGCTTCACCGAGGCAGCCCACCTGTGCGGGTTCGGCGCGGTCCACGCCGTACCGATGCGCCTGCGGGACGAGGCCGTCGGCGCCCTGAACCTCTTCCGCGCCACGTCGGGCCCCTTCGACCCGCTCGGAGCTTCCATCGCCCAGGCCCTGGCCGATGTCGCCACGATCAGCCTGCTGCAGCAACGCTCCACCCAGCGCACCACCGTCCTCAACGAACAGCTTCAGACCGCGCTCAACAGCCGCGTGCTGATCGAGCAGGCCAAGGGCAAACTCGCCGAACGCCAGGGCATCGACATGGAACAGGCCTTCAGCGCGCTGCGCGGCTACGCCCGCGCCCACAACCGGCGCCTGTCCGATGTGGCCCGTGCCTTCATCAACGATGATGAGCCGCTGGCCGGCCTGGGTGCCTGACCCGCGCAGCTCGGGCGAATGCGTGAGGGAACGGTGTCGCGAGGACGAGGCGGGCGTCAGGCCCGGTTGACCCGTCCGGCGATCGCGTGGCCGATCAGGAGATAGACGAGTGCAGGCAGACCGTAGTTGACCACGGCGCGCCAGTTGTCGGACTCGATGGTGAACAGGCCGCGCGACCAGCCCGAGAGCCAGTTCGCCGCATCGCGCATCCAGTCCACCAAACCGTTGGCAGTGTTGGCGTCGAGCAAGAAGAGGGCGATCCAAAGGATCAGAATCAGTGCTGCGATGTCCGCGATGAGGAGGATGACCGTCCCCGCGGGATTTCCGCCGTAGCGTCTGGCCATACCCGACGACTCGCCTCAATAGGCTGGTTGAAACCTCAGGCGGTGCCGAATGACTGGCCGGTACAGGGGAATACGGACGACAGCGACGCGGACCTCGCCCATCCGGCATCCACCGCTTCGGCCTCGCATGCGCCCGGCACAGCGGAGAGCGTCTCGTTCTTCGCAGTGCGGCGAACCGAGGACGACTTGATCAGGCCCCGCTCGTAGGCTCGCTCAAGCTGACATCACGAAGCCTTCCCCAGCCCGTCGGTGTCAGCCATCACCTGGTCCCGCAGGCGCGCACAGGTCACGCTGATCAGGCGGGATACGTGCATCTGGGAGATGCCGAACCGCTCGGCGATGCTGCGCTGCGTCATCTCGCGGAAGAACGTCAGATAGAGGATCTGCCGCTCGCGCTCGGGCAGCGCCGTCAGCAGCGGCCGAAGTGCCTCACGGTCGACGATCCAGTCGAAGCCGGGCTCGACCTCGCCGAGGGTGTCGGCCAGGCTGCGGCCGTCGTGGAAGTAGACGGGCCCAGCATCCAGCGACAGCAGGGCGAAGCTCTCCAGGGCCCCTTGTCCGAGGCGCACCTCCGCCTCGGTCAGGCCCGTGCACGTGGCGATCTCCCGGACCGAGGGCCCTCGGGCGTCGAGCGAACAGCCCAGTTCCTGGCCGGCGGCCCTGACCTTCATACGTAACTCCTGTACGCGTCGCGGCACGTGTACTCCCCAGAGGCCGTCGCGGAAGTGCCGTTTCATCGCGCCGAGGATCGTCGGTACGGCAAAGCTCTGGAACGCGGCACCGCGACCCGGGTCGAAGCGGGTGACTGCCTTGACCAGGCCCAGGTGGGCGACCTGAACAAGGTCTTCGAAGGACTCCCCTCGATGCCGGTACCGCCGGGCGAGGCGTACGGCCATCGGCATCCAGGCACACACCACCTCCTGCCGCAGCGCGGACTTCTCCGGGCCGTCGGGCAGGGTGGCGATACGGGCGAACGCGGCGGCGGTGTCCGGGGCGTCGTCGTGGGGATGGGTGCTGCGTGCGCTCTGCGCGGGTGCGTATGTCATGGACGCGTGTCTCCCCGGTCGGTGGTGTCACTGACCGTGGGAGCGGGCAGACCGCGGCGCGCTGGGGAGCAGTGTCAGCTGCTCCCACGGGCGTGCCTCCGGTCCGAAGCACAGCGGGCAGGTTCCCGCATGAGGCACCCTCAAACAGACTGCCTGTCCTTTCCGCGGACCAGGTGGACTCGGATCAGATCCGCAGGAGTCGTTCGGCGAGGCTGCGGTATTCGCGCAGTGCGGTGCGCAGGTCCTCGGTCTCGGCATCACCGGCCGAGCCCTGCCAGGACTCGCGCAGCATGGCGTGGCGCTCGCCGAGGATCTGGCCGACCTTGGCGATGAGTTCGCCGAGCAGCGCGTCGGCTTCCTCGACCGCGGGCCGCGGTGCGTCCACGAAGCCGTTGACGGCGTGCTGGAGGCGCAGCTGCAGCTTGTCGCGCTCCCCTGGCGGGAGCGCCGTGCCGGGCTCCGGCACGGAGGTGGGCTGCCGGGGCTCGGACATCGACATGGGCTCCTGAGGATCGGGCCTGTGTGCAGGCTGCTGGGGATCGGTCATGGTGTGCTCCCTCGGCTGGTGTCGCGGCGCCGCAAGGTCCCCCAAGGGCGCCGTTCGGGGTCGTCGCTGTGGTGGGTGGCCGCGTCCGCGGGCCGCTCCCCGGCAAGGTCGTCGTAGCAGGCACGGGCGTTCACGAAGAGCTCGCGCAGCTCCTCCGTCCTGGTCCCGCCTCCGTCGGCGCGGTGGACGGCCGCGTGCAGCCTGCGGTAGCTCTCGACGTGCTGCGGGTGGTGCACCGAGAGCGCGGCGAGCTGTTCCCGGTACGGATCGGCCGGGAACCCGCGCTCCTGGGCGAGCCCGCCGAGGATCCCGTCGGCGTGGGCGGCCGCCTTGGCGGGGTCCTCGACGAACTCCTCCTGGGCGTAGGACCATTCGGCGGCGTACTGGTCGTACGCCTCGGCCGTCAGCGGGTGGATCTTCAGGGCGCCGTAACGGTGCACCCGCCCGTCGAGGTCCTTCTTGGCCGCTTTGGTGTCACCGTCGTACTGGGCCACGGTCCGCCCGTACTCCGGACCGAAGCGACGGCGCAGTCCGCCCGCGCCCTCGCCCGCGAGGAACCTGATGGCGAGCAGACCCGCGATGAGGATCACCACCACGAGCAGGGCGATGAGGAATCCGGTGGACATGGTGTGCCTTCCGGTGGAGGAGCCCGCACTTCGGGCTGTGCACGAACGGGTAGCCGTGGCCCGCGGCGGCAAACGGAACGGCCCGGCGGAGGTCTCGTACGGCACCCGCATGACTGGATGAGGGGCCTCCACAACGCTCCCCCGACCGGAGCAGGCGGGCGGCCGACTGCGTTTTCGTCACCGAGGCGGGTACCCGGCGGGCATGAGAGACCTCCGCGTACCCGGCACACGGCACGTCGAAGATGTCGTCTCGGCCCACCCCTGGCTGCCGTGGCTGGCCAGTGCAGCGGTCATGGCCTGTCCGGCAACCGCCGTGCCCGTCGTGCCGCCCTGCGCGGCACCGGTTCACTGGCCCTGGCGGCGGCCGCCGCTGCCATCGCCGCCAAGTCGCCATCGGGGCGACGGACTTCGGAGCAGTACGTCGGGAAAGCGCGCCCCTGCGGGCACACAGCCTCCTCCGCCGCTTTCGTGACCGCTGCGACGCTGGAGTCGCCCTGGCTGGGGGCCGCCCTCGCTCCCCTTGCCGCCGCAGCCTCGACGACGGCCTGCTCGACCTCCGCATCGTCGACGGAAGGCACCCCTTCGCCCGCACCCGGCTCATCACCGCGTTCCTCACCGGAACCCTCGCCCGCTCCCGCGTCTACCAGGCCACCACCGCGACCCGGCTGCGTATCGACGGACTGGGACAGACCGGGGACTACACCCGCGACGGGGAAGTCGGCCCAGCCGCCGACACACTCATCCTCGACAAGGCACCACGCGCGCTCACCGTGTACCTGCCGGCGCCTCAGTGACCTCGTGCCTTCGAGGCCGGGCCGCAGAGCCGGTCTGGATCTCTGCACCGGCTTCTTGCCGATCCACCAGTGGGCGGCGGTCTGTTCAACCCCAGTTGATGCATGTCTGTGCCCGATGCCGGTTCGGGGTGTTGTTCACAGGCGGCGCCAGCGCGCGGAGGCGAAGGAGAAGACGCCGAAGAGGATCAGTCCGATCGCGACGGCGACGAGCAGCCACGGCCCGACCGGGGTCTGGGTGAAGCTGCGGAGTGTGGCGTCCACGCCTTTGGCCTCGTCGGCGTCGAACTGGATGGCTGCGATCAGGATGAAGATGCCGGCCGCGGCGAACACGGTGCCGCGGGCCACGCCACCGCCGACGCCGAGGCCGGTGACGATCTGTTTCGTACGGGGGGGTCATGGCGGTGGTGTCGAGCTGGCGCAGGAACTTGCGCATGGCCGCCCGTGCCGCGAGCACTACGCCGATGCCGATCAGGAGGCATCCTCCTGCAGCGACCAGGACCTGGCCGTAGGCCAGCTTCAGCACAGAGGCCGTCCAGTCCTTCGACTTGGCGTTGCCGCTGGAGCCCTGGCTGCCGCCGGCGGCGTAGGTGGCGGTGGCCCAGCAGATGAAGCCGTAGAGCAGTGCCCGCCCGCCGTCGAGGAGTCGCGAGGGAGTCTTCCGGTCCGGGCCCCTGGTCAGGACCGCTCGGGAGGCTCGCCACAGGGTCATGGAGCCGAAGCCCACGACCAGCGCCCACAGCATGATCTTCCCGAAGGGCTGCTCCGCGATTTTCGCCAGTGCGCCCTGCCGGTCCGCCGACTTCCCGCCGCTGCCCAGGGCCATCTGGAGGGCGAGTGCGCCGATGAGGACGTATACGACGCCGCGCGCGGTGAAGCCCGCCCGTCCCGCGGTGGACAGCGTCTGGTTCTCCGCGGAGCGCCGGGTTGCGGCGGCTCCGGTCCGTCCCTTCCCGCGTGCTTGAGATGACGTCACGATGCTCTCCCCGAACGGTGGGTGCGCGATACGCGTCCGCCGCAGTCGAGTTCCCCGGGCCCGGAGTTCGATGCTCTCGGCGTCACCGTGGGAGCAGCGGCCTGTCGCGGCCTGGGTCTGCTGCTGGGGCGCGGGCCGCGGCCTGCGCGGCGCGCTTCCTGACGAACTGCGGCAGCAGCCCCCACAGCCCACCGCACACCAGTAGCGTCGCACTCCCCGCGATCGTTCCCTCGACCCGGCCGAGTACGACGTCGACGACGAGGAGCACGGAGCCGGTCATGGCCAGCATCAGCACGCTCATACCCGCCCCGGCCAGGCGCGAGGAGGTGCGTACGATCTCGGGCTTGGCTCCGCGCTGGAACAACGTGCGGTGCAGCGCGGCCGGCGTGCTGAACAGGGCCGCAGCGAGCACCGCGAGCAGCAGCGTGGTGATGTACACGGCGCGCTGCGGGGTGTCGAGGGTGGCGAAGCGGGGTGTGAAGGCCAGGGTCAGCAGGAAGGCGAACAGGATCTGGACCCCGGTCTGGATGATCCGCAGCTCCTGGAGCAGCTCGGCATAGTTGCGGTCGGCCTGTTCCAGCCTGGTCTCGTCGCGCGGCGTACGGGACGCCTTCTCGGCCATGCCCGGACGGGTTTCCCGTAAGCCACGGATCAGTCCCGCACCGGCGAGCGCCGCGTTGTGCCGGCATCAGGTATGTCTCGACGTCCGCTGCTTCACGGCATGCACCACGCGCGTGAGTTCCTCATGCAGCACACGGCCGGCCAGCGCCCCGCCGAGAACGACGACGCCCACGCCCACCAGCCAGGACTGGATGACCAGGACGGTGCCGAAAGGACCGTAGGTGACGGCGCTGGAGGCGATCAACGGCGAGAACACGAAACGGGAGAAGACCCGCAAGCCGAGAAGCCCGAGTGCCGTGGCCACTGCGCCGGGCAGCAGGGCACGCCAGGCGACGCGCCCGCCGAGCAGCATGTGCTGCGACCACCAGAAGAACAGGACCGTGCTCAGCATCGCGGCCAGTGTTCCGACCTCCGAGTGGCGCCACAGGGTGGTGGTGGCCGACAGGTAGAGGCAGCCGATGAGTACGGCGAGCCACAGCACCTGCCGCCACCTGGCGTACCAGCGGGCAGAGAGCAGCTCCCAGATCTTCTCGTAGCCGGTCTGCACGGCCGCCCCGAAGGAGAGACCGAAGACCGCCAGCGCGGCGAGACCGAACGCGGTCGTGGTCTGCAGCACCTGGCCGGGCGGAGAAAACAGCTGCCGGATGCGTTCCCGGGCGGCCGCCGACACCCCGAGCCCGTCACTCAGCCACTGCGCGAACCCCCGCCCACGCTCCGGATGGTCGCGGAAACGACGATCAGCAGGGGCACCAGGGTGAGGAATCCCAGCGCCGCGAATCCCAGGGCTCGTGGCCCCAGCTCGACATCGTTGCTGCGCCTCCATCCGCGCCCGGCGGGCGAATCACGGATTGCACGACGTAACCGGATGATCTGAGACGGACGATCCGCGGTATCGGGAGAATTCTTCGGCATGCATGTCGACTACCACTGCGGCGGGGCCGCCGACAGTCCTGCCTCCGGCACCGCTGGCGGTGTGGGTCTGCGCGCTGCGAGGCGGGCAAACCGACAGGGGCGTTCGACGGCCGGCGCGGACGTAGGCACCGGCGAGTTGGGACAACAGCTCCCGGTGCCGCCCTTGTGACGGTGGTCCGTCATGCTCGGTCGGCTGTGTGAAGGCGCCGCAGCGCCCGGCGCAGCTCCCGTCGCATCTGTTCGGGGAGCGGCTCGCCCTCAGCCGTGGCGACCAGGGCGGCGGCCACGTCCCGGAGTTTGACGTTGCAGTGCTGCGAGATGTCCACCAGCAGGCCCCAGGCCCGCTCACTGGAACACGGCGCCAGGACCATCACCATGCCGCGAGCCTGGTCGATCAGCACATGGCCGGCCAACGCCCGGCGCAGCGTGTCGTTCTCCGCCCGGAGCATGACGATGGCCGGTGCGAGACCCACATTCCCCCAGACCACGTCGGCCTTCAACGCCCATCGCTCTTCCCGTGTCCCGACCCTCCGGGGCATGACGCCTGCCTATCCCTGCTGTTGACGGTCGCGACGGTCCTGGCGCATCCAGCGCCCACGGCGCTGGCGCCGGTACCGGCGGTCCAATCGCTCCTCGTGATCGCGATCGTCCCGGTACTGCCCGTACTCGGAACCACCGCCACGGTGCCGGCTTCCCGCGCCGCCCATGCCGTAGTAGAGGTAGCCGAAGATCAGCGCGGCCGCAGCCAGCCACCACAGGGCATTGAGGAAGCCCAAGGCGAACAGGGCCATGATGAGGATGGCGAGCAAGAGGATCACGGCGGGTCTCCCGGAGCGAGGGGGTCCCTGCTCAATGGGGTCTCCCCCTGCTCGGCCAAAGCCGAGAGCCTGGGGGAAGAAGGCGAGAGCTTGGGGAATGGTCATCGCTGCCGGGGGCCGGGGCTTCACTCCTCAGCGTAGTCCTGGCCATAGGTTCCGGATAGCTTGCGACGTCACCGCGTACGCCCGGGCGCAGATGGCCACTTGACACCTGTCCAGCCAGAACAGCAGCGGCTAACCTCCACGGTGCCGCCCCGGCCCCCGGCAGCGACGAGCAGAAATCGCGCTCCCCACGGGGGCGCACCCTGCGCACCGGCCCCGGAACCCCACCGCGTCCCGCACGTGCCTCCCCGCCGTCGCCACGCCGTCCGGCCCAGCCTCCATGCGCCCCGTGCGGGCAGCGATCCGCTGCCCGCCCCATCGCACGCTTCTCGACAGCAGGCGATACGCATGTACGCGCTTGTCCTTCTCGTGCCCTTCGTCCTACTCGGCACTGTGATGGGCCTGTCCTGGTGGGAGGACAAGGTTCTGCCGCTAACCGCGCCGGACGAAGCCCCCGCCGAGGCTCCGTCTGTCCCGGCGGCCCCGGCCGCCCATCCCGAACTCCTGGCAGACACCGGTTCGTTGACAGGAGATGCTCCCGGGCGTTGACTGACAGCACGGCGCAAGGCCATGCCGCTCCGGACCGTTCGGACGCAGCGCATTCCACCTTCCCACTTCGCCCGGACCCCGCGGATACCAGGAACCTCTCCGCGCGATCTGGAGGCCCGGCGATGCTCTTCTGGATTCTTCTCCTTCTGGTGATTCTGGTGATCTTCGGATTCGGCTTCACCATGCAAGTCCTCTGGTACGTCGCTGCCGTGCTGCTGATCCTGTGGATCATCGGCTACGTCAGGCGCGGCCGCGGCAGCGGTGGCCGCAGCCGTCGAGGACGCGGGTTCAGCCGCAGTCGCGGATAGCCCGGCACCACGCTCCGCCACTCCCGCAGGACCTGACACCGCCATCGTGCGCGGGAGCCATCCCGACGGACCAACCCGAGGACGGCCATGAGCATCGGACGAACGATCAGGAACACGACACAGGCCATGAAAGGCAAGTTCACGAGCAAGTCCGGACGGGCCACCCGCAACAGGCGAATGCAGCGGGAAGGCAGGACCGACCAAGTCTCCGGCAACCTGAAGCAGTCGGCCCAGAAGGCGAAGGACGCCTTCCGACGCTGATCCACAACGCCCCGGGTGGTGGCCACGGCACGTGGGCACCGCTCGGCCGGCAGCAATAGGGCACAACTCAAAAGAGGTTGATGGAAATGCAGCGGCACAACATTCAAGGCCCGAACTTTAGAAGGCAGCCATGCTCGTCGTCATGATCATCGCTTTGGTCGTCGTCATCGCGGCCGCCCTCTTCTTCATCGAACGCGCGCGCACGCGCACTCCCGGCGGCGGCAGGCGCAACCTGCAGCGGCGCTTCGGACCCGAATACCAGCGCACCGTCGTCCGCCACAACGACGATGTGAAGGCGGCCGAGCGGGAACTCGGCGAGCGCGTAAAGCAGCACGGCTCCCTCCAGGAGCAGCCCCTGCCGCCCGAGGTCCGCGAACACTACGCAGCCCAATGGGCAGTCATCCAGGAACAGTTCGTCGAATCGCCGCACAAGGCGGTCACCGAGGCCGACACCCTCCTCGTACGGCTGGCCCAGGACCGGGGCTACCCCGACGGCGAGCAGTTCGAAGAGCAGTTGGCCGCCCTCTCCGTCCACCACGCCCACTACGTCCACGGCTACCGCACCCTGCACACGGCCGCCCGCGGCCAGGTCGGTACCGAGGAGATGCGTGAGGCCATGATCGCGGCCCGGAGCCTCTTCGAAGCACTCGTCACCGAACAACCCTCCAGCGCCGACCAGCGCGATCAGGAGTCCTCGGACGGCCGCGGCCACACCTCGTGGACGCCCTACCGACGCCACGCCAAGGGAAGCGGCACATCATGACGTACGACCCCGAGCGCGCACAGCAACCCGCAACTGCCGGCAGCCCCGAACCCGCTCAGCGGCACACCCCGCAGGCACCTCACGCCGAATCTGCCCGCGCACCGCACGAGTCCGGCATCAACGCCGGTGCCCCTGGCAGGAACCAGGCCACGATGCTGATCCCGCAGGGCGACCGGGACAAGCTCACCATGCGCCTTCAGCACGCCCTCAGCACCTTCGTCGAGAACCCGCGCCAAGCGGTGCAGGAGGCCGACAGCACCTTCGACGAAGCCGCCACCCAACTGGCCGACGCCCTCACGGAGCGGCGCCGCACCCTCCGCGCAGGCTGGCAGGACCAGGACACCGAAGCACAGACCGAAGAACTCCGCCTCGCACTACGGCAGTACCAAGAAGCCACGGAACGCCTGCTGCACGTGTGACCGCCGACCGCCCCGTGGGCGGGACACGGCACAGAAATACAGCCGCCCGCGTTCCGCTCCGAGGAGAGATCGCCTCGGAGCGGAACGCGGGCGGCGAAGGCCAGGTTCAGGTTCAGTGGGCCGGCAGGGTGAAGCGCAGGATGCGTCCCCAGGTGGAGGCGTACTGCCGCCACAGCGGGCCGGTGACGTACGGGATGTCGTACTTCTCGCAGAGTTCTCGCACCCGGGGCGCGATCTGGGCGTAGCGGTTGCTGGGCAGGTCGGGGAAGGCATGGTGCTCGATCTGGTGGCCGAGGTTGCCGCTGAGGATGTGGAAGAGCC
>NZ_JBHTCF010000017.1:0-211836 GCF_042665355.1 Streptomyces monticola
GCACGCTGTTGAGTTCTCAAGGAACGGACGCTTCCTTTGTACTCACCCTCTCGGGCTTTCCTCCGGGCGCTTCCCTTCGGTCTTGCGTTTCCAACTCTACCAGATCCTTTTCCCGTTCCGTTTCCCTAGCGGAAGCGATTCGGAATTTCGAATCTGTGGCCGTTGGAGAGCCAATTGCCTTGGGGTTTCTTTCGTCTCCCTTTCGGCGCGTCCGACTTTATCAGAGATTCTGAGTCGGATTTACCGCCACTCCCTTGCGGGGCGCTCCTGAGCACACACGTGCACCCGGTCGCGTTCAGGCGGAGACGTAAACGTACTGGAGCGGGGCGCCCCGATGCAAATCGAGGCGCCCCGCTCCCAGTTCAAGCCCTGCGGGCCGTCAGACCTCCACGACCACCGGGAGGATCATCGGGCGCCGGCGGTAGTTGTCCGAGACCCACTTGCCCAGCGTCCGGCGTACGAGCTGCTGCAGCTGGTGGGGTTCGACGACACCGTCCTGGGCGGACTTCTCCAGCGCTTCCTGGATCCTCGGGATGACCTCGCTGAAGGTGGAGTCCTCGATACCCGAGCCGCGGGCCTGGATGTGCGGGCCACCGGTGATCTTGCCGGTGGTCGAGTCGACCACCACGAAGACCGAGATGATGCCCTCGTCGCCGAGGATGCGGCGGTCCTTGAGGGAGGACTCCGTGACATCGCCGACCGAGAGGCCGTCGACGTAGACGTATCCCGCCTGGACCTTGCCGACGATCTTGGCCTTGCCCGCGACGAGGTCGACGACGACGCCGTCCTCGGCGATCACGATGCGGTCCTGGGGGACGCCGGTGAGGGCGCCGAGCTCGGCGTTGGCGCGCAGGTGGCGCCATTCGCCGTGGACCGGCATCAGGTTCTTGGGCTTGCAGATGTTGTAGAAGTACAGGAGCTCGCCGGCCGACGCGTGGCCGGAGACGTGCACCTTGGCGTTGCCCTTGTGGACGACGTTCGCGCCCCAGCGGGTCAGGCCGTTGATCACGCGGTAGACGGCGTTCTCGTTGCCCGGGATCAGCGACGACGCCAGGATCACCGTGTCGCCCTGGACGATGCGGATCTGGTGGTCCCGGTTGGCCATGCGGGAGAGCGCGGCCATGGGTTCGCCCTGCGAGCCGGTGCAGACCAGGACCACCTCGTGGTCCGGCAGGTCGTCGAGGGTCTTCACGTCGACGACCAGGCCCGGCGGCACCCGGAGATAGCCGAGGTCGCGGGCGATGCCCATGTTGCGGACCATCGAGCGGCCGACGAAGGCGACCCTGCGGCCGTACTCGTGGGCGGCGTCGAGGATCTGCTGGATGCGGTGCACATGGCTCGCGAAGCTGGCCACGATGATGCGCTTCTGGGCGCTCGCGAAGACCTGGCGTACGACATTCGAGATCTCGCGCTCGGGCGGTACGAAGCCGGGGACCTCGGCGTTCGTCGAGTCCGAGAGGAGGAGGTCGATGCCCTCCTCGCTCAGACGCGCGAAGGAGTGCAGGTCGGTGAGGCGGCCGTCGAGCGGGAGCTGGTCCATCTTGAAGTCGCCGGTGTGCACGACCATGCCGGCGGGGGTCCGGATGGCGACCGCGAGGGCGTCGGGGATGGAGTGGTTGACCGCCACGAACTCGCAGTCGAAGGGGCCGATGCGCTCACGGTGCCCCTCCTTCACCTCGAGGGTGTACGGGCGGATCCGGTGCTCCTGGAGCTTCGCCTCGATCAGCGCGAGGGTCAGCTTGGAGCCGATCAGCGGGATGTCGGGCTTCTCGCGCAGCAGGTAGGGGACCGCACCGATGTGGTCCTCGTGACCGTGCGTGAGCACGATGCCCTCGATGTCGTCGAGGCGGTCCCGGATGCTGCTGAAGTCCGGCAGGATCAGGTCGATTCCGGGCTGCTCCTCCTCGGGGAAGAGCACTCCGCAGTCGACGATCAGCAGGCGGCCGCCGAACTCGAAGACGGTCATGTTGCGGCCGATCTCGCCCAGGCCGCCGAGCGGGGTGACGCGCAGGCCACCTTCGGGCAGCTTCGGCGGGGAGCCGAGCTCAGGATGCGGATGACTCAAAAGACTCTCCTAACCACACGCGCCACGTACCCAGAGGCACGTGGCGCGCATGACATTCGTGCAGGTGCAGTTGTCGTCTGCAGTTCTCGTCTGTGCTGTCTGTGTCTGTCTGTGTTGCGGGTGGTGCTTGTTGAGTTGTGGGGCGTATTCAGTTGTGAAGTCTTTGACTAGAGGTGTACCCCGCCGGCAGCGAGATCGATCTTGAGCTGGTGGGTTTCCTCGGGCGAGAGCTCCACCAGCGGCAGGCGCAGCGGCCCGGCCGGCAGGCCCTGCAGGGTGAGCGCGGCCTTGGTGGTGATCACGCCCTGCGTACGGAACATGCCCGTGAAGACCGGGAGCAGCTTCTGGTGGATCTCGGTCGCCTTCCGGACGTCGCCCGTGAGGTGGGCGTCGAGCATGGCGCGCAGCTCAGGGGTGACGACATGGCTGACGACGGAGACGAAGCCGACGGCTCCGACCGAGAGCAGCGGGAGGTTGAGCATGTCGTCGCCGGAGTACCAGGCGAGGCCCGAGCGAGCGATGGCCCAGCTGGCGCGGCCGAGGTCGCCCTTGGCGTCCTTGTTGGCCACGATCCGCGGGTGGTCGGCGAGGGCGACGATCGTCTCGGTGTTGATCGGCACACCGCTGCGGCCCGGGATGTCGTAGAGCATCACCGGCAGTTCGGTTGCGTCCGCGATCGCCGTGAAGTGCCGGTAGAGGCCCTCCTGCGGCGGCTTGTTGTAGTACGGCGTGACGGTCAGGAGGCCGTGTGCGCCGGTCTTCTCCGCGGCGCGCGCGAGCTCGATGCTGTGGCGGGTGTCGTTGGTGCCCACTCCCGCGACGACGTGGGCGCGGTCGCCGACCGCTTCCACTACGGCACGTACGAGCTCGGTTTTCTCCGCGTCGCTGGTGGTCGGGGACTCGCCGGTGGTGCCATTGACGATCAGGCCGTCGTTGCCTGCGTCCACCAGGTGGGCGGCGAGCCGCTGCGCGCCGTCGAGGTCGAGTGCGCCATCCGCCGTCAGGGGCGTGACCATGGCGGTGAGGACCCTCCCGAAGGGGGTCTGCGGAGTCGAGGTCGGAGCCATGGGTAACACGCTACTCGCTGCTCAGTACGTGGTCTGCCCTCGGGGGACGTGAGCTGGGCCTGACCTGGCAGGGACAAAAGGAGCCCGGCACTGCCTGCTCGGGGGTTCAAGCAGTGCCGGGTCCGTTTGATCAGGCTAGATGAACTTCTCGAAATGCCGCAATACGGACACTTCCCTTGACCGGCCGTACATCTGTGCCCGCGGCGGGCAGACGCGCGTGTCGGGAACCGCGGGAATCACGGAGCCACACGGCCGTTCTTGTTGAACGCGGCGTACGTGAGCGGCATGAGCCGGGCCCACGCCTGCTCCATCTTCTCGCCGACCATTTCGATCTCCCGCTGCGGGAACGACGGCACCTTGGCCAGTTCGTGCTGGGTGCGAAGACCCAGAAAGTGCATCAGCGAACGGGCGTTGCACGTCGCGTACATCGACGAGAACAGGCCGACCGGCAGGACCGCGCGGGCGACCTCGCGGGCCACTCCCGCGGCGAGCATTTCCTGGTACGACTCGTACGCCCGGCGGTAGGAGTCCTCCATGACGCGGCCGGTCAGCTCCTGCTGGGCCTCGGTGCCCTCCACGAAGACGTACTTGCCGGGGCGGCCCTCCTGCACCAGCTTGCGGGACTCCCCCGGCACGTAGAACACCGGCTGCAGCTCCCGGTAGCGGCCGGATTCCTCGTTGTACGACCAGCCGACGCGGTGCCGCATGAACTCGCGGAAGACGAAGATGGGGGCGCTGATGAAGAAGGTCATCGAGTTGTGCTCGAAGGGGCTGCCGTGGCGGTCCCGCATCAGGTAGTTGATCAGGCCCTTGGAGCGCTCCGGGTCCTTGGTCAGCTCGTCCAGGGACTGCTCGCCGGCGGTGGAGACTCTGGCCGCCCACAGGACGTCGGTGTCGGCGGCGCTGTGCTTCACCAGCTCGACGCTCACGTCGCTGCGGAAGCTGGGCTTCAGATCCGCTGCGGGGGTCTCTTCCGGGGTCACGCTCACCGGCGGGGGTCCTTCCACTTGCACTCGCTCGGGCGGCGACCACTCTACGGCGCGCGCCCGTGTGGGCCGTTCAGCGGTGCTCTGCAATGTTCTTCGGTGAATTTCCCGATTCAGGGCACCAATGTGACCTTTTGAACGTCTGTCTTGGTAGCAGCGATTCAGTTCGAGACCGGAGCGGTCTCCTGAGACAGCAAGGAGCGCAGCCCTTCATGTTCCGTCGGCGCGAGCCCGTCCCGTTCGCCTTCATCGCCGAAGCCGACAAGTACCGCAGCAATGTCACTCCCCCGCCCCGCGAACGCGCCTCGGCCAGCCAGATACTCGGCCGCACGCTGATCGGCGCGACCCTGGTCGCCGGGCTCGTGGGCTCCCTGCTGTTCGGGCTGCCGGCACTCTCGCCCGATCAGTCACCCGCGAAGACCCAGCAGTCCGAGGCCTCGGACGGCCGCTGACTCCACCCCCGTACCGGGTGGCGGGGCGGCACCCCCATGGACCCCTGAGGGTGGCCGCTCGTCGCACGGCTGGGTAGCCTCACCGGGCACAGCCCAACGCGTGCTTCGAGTGAGGACCAGTCGTGCCCCTGCCCTTTCTTACGGCCGACCGCGCTTTTGACGAGGCGGCGGACGATATCGCGCTGCCCTATGACGACCGCGACCAGTGGCGCCGCCCCTACCGGCCGGGGCCATGGCGGGTCGGTGCGGCGGCGCTGTTGCTGCTGCTCGCCTCGTACATCCTCTTCGCAGCGGTGATCATCGCCTTTGCGGGCGGGCTGAGCGGCGCGGTGGCCTGTGGCTTCGGGGCGCTGCTCGTGATCGCGGCGGCCATCCGGCTGCTGCGTGTGGGCACCTGGGTCAGCGCGCGCGGTCTGCGGCACGTCGGCTTCTTCGTGACGCGCACGGTGCCGTGGGCACAGGTCGTCACCGTACGCACGACGCAGCAGCCCGTACGGTGGCTCGGGCTGCCGCGCACCGTGCAGGGGCAGGCGCTGGTGCTTGTTCGCCAGGGCGGGGAGACGGTGGCGGCGCCGCTGCTCACCGATCACAGCGCGGATTTCCTGGCCCGGAGCGAGGCGTTCGACCGCGCGGCGGACACGGTTGAGGCCTGGGCCGACGAGTACCGCGCGGTGGCCTAGCCCTTCGTCCGGCGTCGGCTCCTGCGTCAGCGGATACGGGCTGAGCTGTCGGTGTCGTTGTCGTTGTCGTGCAGGGTGATGGCGCGCTGCATCGCCTTACGGGCCCGGGGGGTGTCGCGGGCGTCGTGGTAGGCGATGGCGAGGCGGAACCAGCAGCGCCAGTCGTGGGGGGAATCCTCGGTTTCCGCGCGGCGCTTGGCGAAGACCTCGTCCGCGGATTCGCGGTCGATGCGGCCGCTCGGGGTGCGCTTGAGTTCGTCGACCGGGAGGCCGCCGTCCGCTTCGAGCTCGGCGGCCAGGGCATTCGCCTTGCGGGCGAACTGCGTGGTCTTCCACAGGAACCAGATGCCGATCAGCGGCAGTACGAGCACCGCGACACCGAATGTGACGGTGATCGCGGTGCCTTCGCGTATCAGCAGCACGCCACGGCTGCCGACCAGGACGAAGTAGACGACCAGGGCGGCAGCCAGGGCGAAGTACGTGATTTTTGCGCGCATCGGCGTATCAGCCGTTGAGGTCGAGGAAGTGTTCCAGGCCGAACGTCAGGCCCGGGGTGTCCACGACGCGGCGGACTCCGAGAAGGATGCCCGGCATAAAGCTCTTGTGGTGCAGCGAGTCGTGCCGGATCGTCAGCGTCTCGCCCTCGCCGCCGAGCAGCACTTCCTGATGGGCCAGGAGGCCGCGCAGCCGCACCGAGTGCACCGGTACCCCGTCGACGTCCGCGCCGCGGGCACCGTCGAGGGCGGTGGTGGTCGCGTCCGGCTGCGCCGGGCTGCCGGCCTTCTCGCGGGCTGCCGCGATCAGTTGGGCGGTGCGGTGAGCGGTGCCCGAGGGGGCGTCCGCCTTGTTCGGGTGGTGCAGCTCGATGACCTCGACGGACTCGAAGAAACGGGCCGCCTGCTGTGCGAACTGCATGGTCAGGACCGCGCCGATGGAGAAGTTCGGGGCGATCAGGACGCCGGTGGCGGGGGCCGCCTCCAGCCAGCCGCGCAGCTGCGCGAGGCGCTCGTCGGTCCAGCCGGTGGTGCCCACGACACCGTGGATGCCGTTCGCGACGCAGTACTCGAGGTTGCCCATCACCGCGTCGGGGTGCGTCAGGTCGACGACGACCTGGGCGCCCTTCTCGGAGAGGGTCTCGATCTTGTCGTCGCGGTCGAGGGCGGCGACCAGTTCCAGATCGTCGGCGGCCTCGACGGAACGGGCCGCCTCGGAGCCGATCCGGCCTTTGGCCCCGAGGACCGCCACGCGCAGCTTGCTCATTTCCTTGATTCCTTACGCGAGTTGAGACGCGGGTTGAAACGAAGCGGGTTGAAACGACGCCGGTGAAGAGCGGTGCGTCAGGCGACCACTTCTTGCAGCCGGGCCGCCTGCCTGTCCTTCAGCGGGCCGATCACCGACAGGGAGGGGCGCTTGCCGAGGACGTCCCTGGCCACCTCGCGCACCTCGTCCGGTGTCACCGCCGATATACGGGCGAGCATGTCGTCCACGGACATGTGGTCGCCCCAGCAGAGTTCACTCTTGCCGATCCGGTTCATGAGCGCACCGGTGTCCTCGAGGCCGAGGACCGTGGAGCCGGCGAGCTGGCCGATGGCGCGGCCGATCTCGTCGTCGGACAGGCCGTGTTCGGCGACCTGGTCGAGCTCGTCGCGGCAGATCTTCAGGACGTCGTGCACCTGGCTCGGGCGGCAGCCCGCGTACACGCCGAAGAGGCCGCAGTCGGCATAGCCCGAGGTGTACGAGAACACGCTGTAGGCCAGGCCGCGCTTCTCCCGTACCTCCTGGAAGAGGCGGGAGCTCATGCCGCCGCCGAGCGCCGTGTTCAGGACGCCGAGGGCCCAGCGGCGGTCGTCGGTGCGGGCCAGGCCCGGCATGCCGAGCACCACATGGGCCTGCTCGGTCTTGCGGTTGATCAGCTCGAGACGGCCTGCGGTGCGCAGGACGCGCCGTCCGTCGCGCGGGGCGACCGGGACCGCTTCCAGGTCCTTGAGGGCGCCGGCCTTCTCGAAGGCGGCGCGGACCTGGCGTACGACCTTGTTGTGATCGACGTTGCCCGCGGCGGCGACCACCAGGTGGCGCGGGTCGTAGTGGCGCTTGTAGAAGCGGCGGATGCGGTTCGCGTCCAGCGCGTTGACCGTGTCGACGGTGCCGAGGACCGGGCGGCCGAGGGGGGTGTCACCGAGCATCGTGTGCGCGAACAAGTCGTGCACACAGTCGCCCGGGTCGTCCTCGGTCATCGCGATCTCTTCGAGGATGACGCCGCGCTCGGCGTCGACGTCCTCCTGCTCGATCAGCGAACCGGTGAGCATGTCGCACACCACGTCGATGGCGAGCGGCAGATCGGTGTCGAGCACGCGCGCGTAGTAGCAGGTGAACTCCTTCGCCGTGAAGGCGTTCATCTCGCCGCCGACCGCGTCGATGGCGGCGGAGATGTCCAGGGCGGTGCGCTTCTTGGTGCCCTTGAAGAGGAGGTGTTCCAGATAGTGCGTGGCGCCGTTCAGTGTCGGGGTCTCGTCGCGTGAACCGACGTTGGCCCAGATACCGAAGGTCGCGGAGCGTACGGAGGGCAGGGTCTCGGTGACGACGCGCAGGCCGCCCGGCAGGGTCGTACGACGGACCGTGCCGATGCCGTTCTCGCCCTTGAGCAGGGTTTGGGTACGGGCGACGGCCCGCGCCTCCGAAGAGGTGCGGGCCGTCGCACGGGAACTACGGGACGTCACTTGTCGGCGTCGTCCTTCTTGTCGGAAGCGTCGTCGGCGCCCTCTTCGCCCTCGACCACGGGGATCAGGGAGAGCTTGCCGCGGGAGTCGATCTCGGCGATCTCGACCTGGACCTTCTGGCCCACACCGAGGACGTCCTCGACGTTCTCCACACGCTTGCCGCCGGCGAGCTTGCGGATCTGCGAGATGTGCAGCAGACCGTCCTTGCCCGGGAGCAGCGACACGAACGCACCGAAGGTCGTCGTCTTCACGACGGTGCCCAGGTAGCGCTCGCCGACCTCCGGCATGGTCGGGTTGGCGATGCCGTTGATCGTGGCGCGGGCGGCCTCGGCGGCCGGGCCGTCGGCGGCACCGATGTAGATGGTGCCGTCGTCCTCGATCGTGATGTCGGCGCCGGTGTCCTCCTGGATCTGGTTGATCATCTTGCCCTTGGGGCCGATGACCTCACCGATCTTGTCCACCGGGATCTTGACGGTGATGATGCGCGGCGCGTTCGGGGACATGTCGTCCGGAACGTCGATCGCCTCGTTCATCACGTCGAGGATGTGCAGACGGGCGTCGCGGGCCTGCTTGAGGGCCGCGGCCAGGACGGAGGCCGGGATGCCGTCCAGCTTGGTGTCCAGCTGGAGGGCGGTCACGAACTCCTTGGTGCCGGCGACCTTGAAGTCCATGTCGCCGAAGGCGTCCTCCGCACCGAGGATGTCGGTGAGGGTGACGTAGTGCGTCTCGCCGTCGATCTCCTGGGAGATCAGACCCATGGCGATACCGGCGACGGCGGCCTTGAGCGGCACACCGGCGTTCAGGAGCGACATGGTCGAGGCGCAGACGGAGCCCATGGACGTCGAGCCGTTGGAGCCGAGGGCCTCGGACACCTGACGGATCGCGTAGGGGAACTCCTCGCGGGTCGGCAGGACCGGCACGAGCGCGCGCTCGGCGAGGGCGCCGTGGCCGATCTCGCGGCGCTTCGGGGAGCCGACGCGGCCGGTCTCGCCGGTGGAGTACGGCGGGAAGTTGTAGTTGTGCATGTAGCGCTTGCGGGTCACCGGGGAAAGGGTGTCCAGCTGCTGCTCCATGCGGAGCATGTTGAGGGTGGTGACGCCCAGGATCTGGGTCTCGCCACGCTCGAACAGGGCGGAGCCGTGCACGCGCGGGATGGCCTCGACCTCGGCGGCCAGGGTGCGGATGTCGGTGACACCGCGGCCGTCGATGCGCTTCTTCTCCTTGATGACGCGCTCACGGACCAGGGTCTTGGTCAGCGAGCGGTACGCGGCGGAGATCTCCTTCTCGCGGCCCTCGAACTCCGGCAGGAGCTTCTCGCCGGCCAGCGCCTTGACGCGGTCCAGCTCCGTCTCGCGCTCCTGCTTGCCGGCGATGGTGAGGGCCTGGGCGAGCTCGGCCTTGACCGCGGCGGTCAGGGCCTCCAGGACGTCGTCCTCGTAGTCGAGGAAGATCGGGAACTCGCCGGTCGGCTTGGCGGCCTTCGAGGCGAGCTCGGCCTGGGCCTTGCACAGCACCTTGATGAAGGGCTTCGCGGCCTCGAGGCCCGCGGCCACGATCTCCTCGGTCGGCGCCGCGGCGCCGCCCTTGACGAGCTCGATGGTCTTCTCGGTGGCCTCGGCCTCGACCATCATGATCGCGACGTCGCCGTCCTCGAGGACGCGACCGGCGACCACCATGTCGAAGACGGCGTCCTCGAGCTCGGTGTGCGTCGGGAACGCGACCCACTGGCCCTTGATGAGCGCCACGCGCGTGCCGCCGATCGGGCCCGAGAAGGGCAGGCCGGCCAGCTGCGTGGAGCAGGAGGCGGCGTTGATGGCGACCACGTCGTAGAGGTGGTCGGGGTTGAGCGCCATGATCGTCTCGACGACCTGGATCTCGTTGCGCAGGCCCTTCTTGAAGGACGGGCGCAGCGGGCGGTCGATCAGACGGCAGGTGAGGATGGCGTCCTCGGAGGGGCGGCCTTCCCGGCGGAAGAAGGAGCCGGGGATCTTGCCGGCCGCGTACTGCCGCTCCTCGACGTCCACCGTGAGCGGGAAGAAGTCGAGCTGGTCCTTGGGCTTCTTGGACGCGGTGGTGGCGGAAAGCACCATCGTGTCGTCGTCCAGGTAGGCCACGGCGGAGCCGGCGGCCTGGCGGGCCAGGCGGCCGGTCTCGAAGCGGATGGTGCGGGTGCCGAAGGAGCCGTTGTCGATGACGGCCTCGGCGTAGTGGGTCTCGTTCTCCACTAGCGATCTCTCCGTTTACTTTGTCGTCGCGTCGTCTGCGTGACATCGCGACTGTCGTCTTTTGTCCGCGCCGCCCGTGTGGCAGCGGGACGGGAACGGAGAAGCGCGCCTTGTGTGCGGGCCGGTCTTCGATCGAAGCACCCGGGGTTGCACTTCGTATCCCGGGGGCCACTACCGAGGACCGGCGTCGGCGGAGGGGCGCTTCCCCTCATGCGTATGGCGTTGTTATGTCGTTGTCTCGTACGGCTTGTCGCCCGGGACGCTCCGTCAGGAGTGACGTACGTCTCGTATGACGTTCTGCGACCAGAGTACAAAGCCGCCGTGCTCTGTGCGCACGTACAGCAAAGGGAGCGGCCCCCTGTGCGTGGGAACCGCTCCCTTCACGGCGTCTTACTTGGCGCCCGCCGCACCGCGGCGGATGCCGAGGCGCTCGACCAGGGCGCGGAAGCGCTGGATGTCCTTCTTGGCCAGGTACTGCAGAAGGCGGCGACGCTGGCCGACCAGGATCAGCAGACCACGACGCGAGTGGTGGTCGTGCTTGTGGGTCTTCAGGTGCTCCGTCAGGTCGGAGATACGACGCGACAGCAGTGCGACCTGGACCTCGGGGGAGCCGGTGTCACCCTCCTTGGTGGCGAACTCGGCCATGATGCTCTTCTTCGTGGCGGTGTCGAGGGACACGCGAACTCCTCAGTTGTCTCGTGATGCCACCGAGTGCCCCTGGTCTACGTCTCAGGGGAGCTTCCTTGACTCGGAAGGCGGGGATCCGCTGGGCGCTGCCCCCAGATGCTCCGGAGGCGCGTACACAAACGGCCGCTACACAGAGTACCAGCCGGTTTCCGGGGGCCTGACCGTGGACCGGTACGCCGCAGGGGCCCGGGAAGACCCGGGCCCCTGCGGAGCTGCACTGCGGTGGCAGCGGCGCTAGAAGCCGCCCTTGACCTTGGCGTACACGTCGAGCACGGCCAGGCAGAGCGGGATGAGCGAGAGCAGGACCAGGGAGTCCGCGAGGTCGAGCATCCGGCCCCAGAACGGCGACAGGCCCTTCTGCGGAACGATCAGCGCGATGGCGATCAGGAGCAGCGCCCCGAACGCGACGCAGGCGCCGAGCCACAGGGTGCGCAGGTCCACGGGGCCGGAGTCGCCCATGTAGAGGTCCTTGAGGATCTCCACCGGGGGCGAGATGGCGAGGCCGAGTACGAGCAGCGCGATGGTGACGACACCGGCCACCATCAGGCAGGAGACCTGCGCGGTGTAGCGGAAGAGGCGGGCGCGGAGCATCGCGGCGAGACCGACGGCCAGGGCGACCAGCTGGGCCCAGCCGCTGTCGCTGAAGCCGAGGACGGCGCCGCCGGAGCCGACGATGACGATGGCGCAGCCGCCGACCATGCCGAGCAGGAGCTCGTGGCCACGGCTGGTCTGGGCGACGATGCGCTGTACGTCGACGGCTTCGAGGCTGCCCTCCTGGCCTTCGCGGCGCGCGCGTGCCAGGTCTTCCGGAGAGCGGAAACCGATGGGGAGCTTGGCGAAGCGGGCCGACCAGCCGGGCAGGAAGCCGATGACGGCGACGGCTACGACGGCGGTGCCCGCGGCGATCTCACGCGGCTGGGCCTCGGTGAGGATGCCCGCGAAGGCGGCGAGGGTGCCGATGGCTGCGGCGAGGGCCGCGGCCACGAAGGGGGCGTCGCCCTGCGGGAGGAGCATGATCAGGACGATGGAGAAGATCAGCACGGTCACGCAGCCGACCAGGAACTGCAGTCGGCCGGGACCGTCGCCCGGATCCTGCGCCAGGATGCCGGAGCCCGCGATCAAAGCGTGCGGCAGGGCCGCGATGCCCAGGGCGACGGCGGCTCCGCGGTCCTCGTAGACCCGGCCGCGTACACCGGCGAGCGCGGTGAGAGCGATGGCCATGACGCCCGCGACGATGCCCTGCATCCCGTGCATGTCGTGACGCAGCGGGTCGGCGAACCAGAAGACGAAGCCCAGCATGGTCAGAAGCAGCACGCCCGAGACCAGGCCCGCGACCCGCATGAGGTCGTCGTTCCAGCCGCGCAGATCCTGCTTGACCGCGGCGGCCACCGCGTCCACCACGTCGTCGTGGACGGCCGGCGGCAGCGAGTCCGCGAAGGGCCTCAGCAGCAGTACCTCGCCGTCGCGGACCCGGTGCTCGAGGAGCGAGCGGCTCGCGTCGAGTACGTCGCCGTCGCGGCGCACCAGGTGGTACCCGGCGAGCGCATTGTCGTCGTGGGCCATGCCCGAGAGCCGAACGATCTCCGGATAGATGTCCTGGATCGGCAGGTCCTCGGGCAGCGCCACATCGATACGACTGTCCGGCGCTGCGACGGTGACCCGGCAGAAACCTGTCGATGTGCCCGTGCTCACCTGGTAATTCCCCCTGTTGGACAAGGCCCTGAATTGCGTCTTGTTACGTCTTTACACCGCACGTACAACGGCGGAGCGCCACACTACCCCCCACCTCCCGTGGGGCCCGCCCCACCTCCCAGATTTCTCTTCGCACCCTTACCGCATCTCCACCCCTCCTGGCTGCCTCCGTGTCGGAGCTTGACAGTAGGATCAGCGCCTACGCGGACGGGAAGCACGTCGCCGCTCAACGGGGGGCGTCGGTGCAGTACGTATCGACTTCGAAGGATGAGTGCATCGGTGAGCGTCGTCATCATCAAACGGCAGCAGCGCATTCAGCTGCCTGCCGTCCCGGAGGGGGAGGTCAAGCTTGAGTCGCCGCCCGAGATTCCACGGGAGAGCGACGAAGGCGTCCTGATGAACCTGCTGCCGATGCTCGGCATGCTGGGTTCCGCGGGCATCATGTTCATGCCGACCCTGCCGCCGTTCATGAAGGTCATCGGCGGTCTGATGCTGGCGTCGACGCTGGCGATGGGCATCGCCCAGTTCGTCAAGTCACGGCAGGGCGCAGGCCCCGGCATGGCACAGGACCGGCGTGACTACTTCCGTTATCTGGAGCAGGTCCGCAAGGACGTGCACAAGACGGCGGAACTCCAGCGCCGCACGCAGCTGTTCCAGCACCCGGACGCCGACCAGCTGTGGGCGCTCGCTGCGGACGGCAAGCGCCTGTGGGAGCGGCGTCCGACGGACAACGACTTCGCGTCAGTGCGCGTGGGTCTCGGCAGCCAGCAGCTGAGCACCCCGCTGGTGGCACCGGAGACCGCGCCCAAGGACGAGCTGGAGCCGCTGACCGCCGCGGCGATGAAGGCCTTCCTCGACGCCCACGGCTCCATCGCCGACCTGCCGGTCGCGGTGTCGCTGCGCGCCTTCTACCACGTGGCGCTGTGCGGCGACACGGACACGGTGTACGGCAACGCCCGCGCGGCGATCGCCCAGCTGACCACCCTGCACTCCCCCGAGGACCTGCTCGTCGCCGTCGTGGCGCACCCCTCGGCGGCCGCCGACTGGGACTGGATCAAGTGGCTGCCGCACGCCCAGCACCCCAAGGCCAAGGACGGCGCGGGCTCGGCGCGCCTGCTCTTCGACGACCTCGGTGAGCTGGAGGAGGCGCTCGAGGACCAGCTGGGCGACCGCCCGCGCTGGAACCGCGACGCGAACCCGGTCTACGACCAGCCGCACCTCATCGTCATCCTCGACGGCGGCACCGTCCCGCCGGACTCCGAACTGGCCGGCTCCGAGGGCCTGCAGGGCGTCACCTTCCTGGAGATCGCGCCCGGTGAGCTCGAGGACGAGCTGCGCGGCGGCCTGACCTGCTACCTCAAGCCGGACCGGCTGCAGCTGTTCGTCGGCCACGAGTCGGCGTACAACGGCAAGCCCGATGTGCTCAGCCTCGAGCAGGCCGAGGCGCTCTCCCGGCAGCTGGCCGCGTTCCGCGTCGGCACCGCCGAAGAGGGCGAACCGCTCCTGTCGAACCTGGACTTCACCGACCTCATGGGCATCGGTGACGCGGGCTCCGTGGATGTGTCGCGTACGTGGCGGCCGCGTACCCAGCACGAGCGGCTGCGGGTGCCGATCGGTGTCGGCCAGGCCGGCGAGCCGGTCATGCTCGACCTCAAGGAAGCGGCGCAGGAGGGCATGGGCCCGCACGGCCTGTGCGTCGGCGCCACCGGTTCCGGTAAGTCGGAGCTGCTTCGTACGCTGGTGCTCGGCCTCGCGGTCACGCACTCGTCGGAGACCCTGAACTTCATCCTCGCGGACTTCAAGGGTGGTGCGACCTTCGCCGGCATGGCGGACATGCCGCACACCGCGGCCGTCATCACCAACCTCGCCGACGACCTCACGCTGGTCGACCGTATGCGTGACTCGATCACCGGTGAGATGCAGCGCCGCCAGGAGCTCCTGCGCACGGCGGGCAACTACGCGAACCTCACGGACTACGAGAAGGCGCGTGCCGCCGGTGCCGCGCTCGAGCCGATGGCATCGCTTGTGATCGTGCTCGACGAGTTCTCCGAACTCCTCACCGCCAAGCCCGACTTCATCGACATGTTCATCCAGATCGGCCGTATCGGCCGGTCCCTGGGTGTGCACCTGCTGCTCGCCTCGCAGCGGCTCGAAGAGGGCAAGCTGCGCGGCCTTGACACCTATCTCTCGTACCGCATCGGTCTGCGGACCTTCTCCGCCGCCGAGTCGCGTACGGCGATCGGCGTGCCGGACGCCTACCACCTGCCGTCCGTGCCGGGCTCCGGTTATCTGCGGTACGACACCGACACCATGGTCCGCTTCAAGGCCGCTTATGTGTCGGGCGCCTACCACGGCGAGGGCCCCTCGCGCGTGCACCGCTCCACACAGCTGCGGCCCGCGCTGTTCACCGCGCAGCACGTGGACCTGCCGCCGCAGCCGGTGATCGAGGAGCCGGAGCAGGACAACCGCGTCGACGACGCCCTGGCCGACACCGTCCTCGACGTCATCGTCGGCAAGATGATCAACCAGGGTCCGCCGGCCCACACGGTGTGGCTGCCGCCGCTGGACGAGGCGCCCTCCCTGGAGCAGCTGCTCCCGGCCCTGGCGGTCACCCCGGAGCGCGGTCTGACCGCGCCCGACTACACCGCGCTCGGCCGTCTCAATGTGCCGGTCGGCCTGGTGGACAAGCCGTTCGAGCAGCGCCGCGACGTGCTCTACCGGGACTTCGCGGGCGGCGCCGGTCACGGTCTGTTCGTCGGTGGCCCGCAGTCCGGCAAGTCGACGCTCCTCCGCTCGATGATCACCTCGTTCGCACTCACCCACACCCCGAGCGAAGTGCAGTTCTACTGCCTGGACTTCGGTGGCGGTGGTCTGATCGCGATGGAGGAGCTGGTCCACGTCGGCGGCGTCGCCAACCGGCTCGACGCCGAGAAGGTCCGCCGTACGGTCAGCGAGGTCGAAGGCATCCTCAACGACCGTGAGGAGTACTTCCGCGCGAACAACATCGACTCGGTGCAGACCTACCGTCAGCGCCGGGCCGCGGGCCAGCTGCCCGACCAGCCCTGGGGCGATGTCTTTCTGATCATCGACGGCTGGGGCAGCTTCAAGACGGACTACGAAAGCCTTGAAGCCTCCATCACCGACATGGCGATGCGCGGTCTGGGCTTCGGTGTCCACGTGATCCTGACGGCCAGCCGCTACACCGAAGTGCGCCCCGCCCTCAAGGACATGCTGCAGAACCGCATCGAACTGCGCCTCGGTGACCCCACCGAGTCGGAGATCGACCGCAGGGTCGCGCAGAACGTCCCCGCGTCCCAGCCCGGCCGCGGTCTGAGCCCGGACAAGCTGCACTTCATGACCGGCCTGCCGCGGGTCGACGGCTCCTCGGAGACCGAGGACCTGTCGGAGGCCACGTCCGTGGTGGTGCGCGCGATCAATGAGAACTGGCAGGGCGCCCCGGCCCCCGCGGTGCGGCTGCTCCCGCGCCAGCTGGAGGCGGACCGCCTGCCCAAGGGCTTCGAGCACCCGGAGCGCGGTATCGCCTTCGGTATCGACGAGTCCCAGCTCGCCCCGGTGTTCGTGGACTTCGAGACCGACCCGCACTTCGTCATCTTCGGCGAGAGCGAGTCCGGCAAGTCCGCGCTCATCCGTCTCCTCATCAAGCAGATCTGCGAGCGGTACACCCCGGACCAGGCGAAGATCGTCATCGGTGACTACCGCCGTGCCCACCTGGAGGGTGTCCCGGAGTCGCACCTGTCGCGCTACTGCGCGTCGGCGCCCGCGCTCCAGGAGACCCTGGAAGGTCTGGCCGGTTCGCTGAGCCGCCGGATGCCCGGCCCGGACGTCACGCCCGAGCAGCTGCGCAACCGCAGCTGGTACAGCAGCCCGGACGCGTTCGTCATCATCGACGACTACGACCTGGTGGCCACGGGCATGAACCCGCTCCAGCCGCTCCTTGAGTACCTGCCGTTCGCCCGTGACGTCGGCCTGCGCGTCATCATCGCCCGCCAGTCGGGCGGCGCCAGCCGCTCGCTGTACGAGCCGGTGATGCAGCGCATCCGTGAGCTCGGCGCGCAGGGCGTGGTGCTCTCCGGCGACCGCCAGGAGGGCCAGCTCCTCGGCAACATCACGCCGACCCAACTGCCGCCCGGCCGTGGTTTCTTCCACACCCGGCGCAGGGGTGGGCAGATGGTGCAGACGGGGTGGCTGCCGTCTCGGTTCTGAGCCTTTCGGTTCGGTCGTACGTCATCGAAGGGGCGGCACCCGGTGTGGGTGCCGCCCCTTCGGGGTTGTGACGGTTTCTGCGGGGGTTGCTCGGCTCCTGCCGGGGTCACCGCCTCAGATCAGGCCGTGCCACATCTGTCGGAACAACCCGTGCCACATCTGTCGGAACAACCCGTGCCACATCTGTCAGATCAACCCGTGCCACATCTGTCAGAACAACCCGTGCCACATCTGTCAGATCAACCCGTGCCACATCTGGTCGACGATCGTCGACCACCAGTTGTCCTTCTCCAGGGCGCGCCGGTCGATGGCGACGAGGCGCTCCTGGAACTCCTTGACCGCGGCGCCCGCCTGGTACGGGTCCATGCCGACCATGCCGGTGCGGGTGGCGACGAGCAGGGCGAGGGAGCGTACGAACGCCGACACCGAGGTGTTCACCAGGCGCCCGCTGCCCGACTTGGGGCTCGCGGCCCACACCAGGCCCTTCCAGTCCTCGGCGCCCGCGCACTGCACGGTGATCTCGGCCCAGCCGTCGGTGCCGATCCGCACATGGCCCGCGAGCGTCGCGAGCACGTTCTCGGGCAGCTGGGTGCCGCCGTGGTGGCGCAGATGGCTCGCCGCGTCCAGCACCGGGTGGCCCGGCTTGCCCGCGCCGAAGAAGAACGGGATGTCCGCCGGGAGGCCTGCCACGGTGAGCGTCGCCCGCGCCGACTCCGGGAGCGGATGCGCGGCGAGTTCCTCGGGCGCGAACCGCCGTACGCCACCGGCCTCTTCGAAGAGCTTGTCCAGGTGCACGCCCAGGTCGGCGTCGGAGACGGGGCGGGCGGGCTGAATGTGCTCGGGCAGGGGCGCGCGGTACGGACGCGGGGGCGGCTCCTGGCCGCCGATACGGTGCATCATCTCGACGTGCTGCACCAGTTCGGCCACGCCTTGCTGCCGCTCGTGTTCCAGCATTCCGTACTCCTGCGTACAGGAGAACTGCGCGCTGGGCAGGGCGCCGGAGAGAACCAGGAACTCGCCCGTGTAGCCGCCGGGGAGCAGCGCCGGGCGCAGGTCCGTGTGGACGGCGACGACGTTCTGCGGCGGGACGTTCATCCGTATCAGCTCGCCGTAACACTGCGTTTCCGCGTGCGGCATGCCCGGCGCGGAGGTACGGAAGAGCGAAGTCTCCTCGCCGGTGGCCGGGTTGACGTAAGTGAAGACGGCGGTGTTGCCGGGGCCGGTCACCGGTGGCTGGGCCGAGGGCCGTGCCGGAGGAACCTCGTGCCGAGGCCCGGCGTGCTTCTCCTCGTACATCCGCATCACCTCCTCGACCGGGACCGAGGGCCAGGTGGTCAGCTCGCCGGTGCGGCGGTCCACGACGCCGGTGGCGCCGCCGAATTCAGCGGGCGGGCGCCGCGCACCCGTCACCGGATCGCGCTCCTCGGGCGGGGGTGCGGCCCACACCACCCAGCCGAGCGAGAACTCCTGCAGGCGGACTTCACGGCGGGCGCCCGTCGGCGCGTGTGCGTTGAGCCAGCGGTCGGCGGTGGCGAAGGCCTGCTCCTGGGTGGTCACGGAGGGGGCTCCTTCAAAGGGGTACTGGGGGCTGGGGTTCAGAGGGCTGAAATGCAGGGGGCTGGTGAGAGGTGTCGCCTCTTGAGGCGTAGGGCTCCTGTGACACTTCGGTGTCAACTTACCGATGACCGTAATCGACACGTGTGACAGCTCGTACGCGGGCGCTAGGCTGATGCCGCGACAGTCAAATGCGAGTCATGGGGGAGCAGTTGTGACGGGTTTCCGCGCTGATGCCAAGATCCTCAAGGATGAGGGCCACCACATGTTCGAGGTGGGCCAGGACTTCGCGAAGGCGGTGAAGGCGCTCGAAACCCAGCTCACCGCCAAGGAGAAGGGTGACACTCCGCCCTGGGGCGACGACGACATGGGCGAGAAGTTCGGCGTTGTCTACGAGGGTCTGCGCGACGGCATGTACGAAGCCATGGGCAGCCTCGCCCAGCGACTCGGGGGCATGGGCGTGAAGTTCGCGGAGATGGGTGTGCGCCACGAGAAAGGCGAGCTGGCCGAGGACGAGGCCTACGCCAAGCTCACGTCGCAGCACGACGCGGACGGGGGCTCCAGGGCGCGCGGGATGCAGTCCGTCTGAGGTCGCCTGAGGTCGTTCGGGGTCGCCTGAGGTCGTTCGGGGTCGCCTGAGGTCTCTCGCATTGGTCTTCGTCTTGGTCCTGCGGCACGTTGCAGCGGTGCTGTGACAATTGAGCACCCTGCTGCCACAGAGCCGTGAGTAAGCTTTGGGCTTCGCTGTACTGGATGTGACTCCCCCACCGTCCAGGGGAGTTGTACGGCCGCTGCTTATCGGGGGTGCTTCGCGGTGTCGATCATGCTGCCGGACGAGCTCGAGTGGGTTCTCGAGATGCTCGGCTACCACTGGCCGACGGCGGACGAGGACAAGCTCGTCGAATCCGCCGAGATCTGGGAGAAGTTCGCCGCAGACGTGATGGATCTGCAGGTCAGGGCGGACAACAGTGCCTCGACGGTGATGTCGCACAACGCGGGCGAATCGATCGACAAGTTCAAGAAGAACTACGAGAAGTTCTCCAACGCCGGCGACGGCTACCTGCAGAACGCCTCACAGGCGGCCACCAGCATCGCGACGGCGCTGCGCGGGGCCGCCATGGTGGTGATCACCTGCAAGATCGCGGTTATCGCCCAACTCATCGCCCTGGCCGTCTCGATCGCCGCCGCGGCGGCCGCATCGGTCGTCACCTTCGGCCTGTCCAACGCAGCCAGCCTGGCGGCCACCAAAGTCACGAAGGACATCGTGCGGCGGCTGCTCAAAGAGCTGGCCGAGGCCTTGCTCGAAGCCGTCATCGAGTGCATGAAGGAACCCGCCGTCTCGGCAATCGAGGCCATGGTCACGGACTTGGTGCGGCAGTCCGTGAACGTCGGCTTCGGCGCCCAGGAGGGTTTCAACCTCGGTGAGACCGCCAAGGCCGGCGCGAAGGGCGGCTGGGAGGCGATCAAGCAGACCCCGCAGACCTTCCTGGAGAGCGTGCGTGACAGCGCGGGCAGCAAGGCCGGTGGCGCGGTACGCAACGGAGCGTCGACCCACGGAAATGACGCACTGAACAATTTCGCGAACGGGAACGGGCTGAGGTTCTCGGACTCGGGCGGCACGGATTCCCCTTCCTCGGGCTCTTCGGGCTCGGACTCGTCGTCCACCTCGGACTCGTCGTCCACCTCGAACTCGTCGTCCAACTCGAACTCGTCGTCCAACTCGAACTCGTCGTCCAACTCCTCGGACTCCTCGAACCCTTCGTCGTCGGATTCCGGCTCCTCCTCGAATTCGAACTCGAACTCCGCCCCCAACTCCGGCCCGAACGTGGGCAGTACCGTCTCGGCGGACACCGGTGGGGACGGGCCGTCGACGCCTACGGTCGGTGCCGGGCCGAACACGGACTCCGGCAGCAACAACGACTCGGGGCCGAGCAGCTACCCCACCCCCACACCGCGTGGCGACGGTCCCTCACTCGCGGACTTCGAAGCCCCGGCCAGCAGCGGGCCGTCACCGAGCGCCGGAGACGGCGGCGGTCCATCGCCGAGCAGCGGTGGTGGCGGCAGCAGCAGCACGCCGGGCGGTGGCGGTGGCTCGGGTCCCGGCGGCATCTCATCGCCCACTCCGCAGTCGGCGCCGGCACCTTCCCCTTCCAGTAGCAGCGGGCCACCGAGCGGCGGCGCCACCGGAACCCAGATCGACAGCCTCGAGGCCACGGCGCCGACCCAGACCAACTCCGCTCCCCCGACCGCGACTTCGGACCCGGCCTCGACCTCCGCGCCGCGCTCGGACAGCGGCGGCGGCATGCCTGCGTCGCCGACGGCGGCATCGACGGGCGGGGACGCGGGGGCGCGTACGCCCTCGAGCACGGCGAGTACGTCGACGCCCTCGGCCGGTGGCACGACGACGAGCCCCAACCCGTCGTCGAACCCGGCCAACCCGGGACGCGGCACGCCGTCCGCCACGCCGGGAGCCACATCGACGCCGTCCGCGACGGGTCCGTCCGCCACGCCGCGTACCACTCCGTCGGTTCCGCAGCAGAGCTCTCCGAGCGCGAGCCCGAGCGCGAGCCCGGACAGCCGTACCCCCAGCACGAATACGAACTCGGCCTCGACCTCGACGCCGACCTCGACGTCGACGAACTCGACGCCGGGCTCCCATACGCCCAACAACACATCGAATTCTTCGAATCCATCGAATCCGTCGAATGCGACTGCATCGGGCACGTCGACGACGCCGAGCACGTCGTCCAACCAGCCGGGTTCCCACCAACCCGGCAGCAACAGCCAGCCGGGATCGAGCCAACCGGGGAGCACCCCGAACAGGCCGGGCGGCCAGCACACCCCCAACAACCCGGCTACGCCCAACAATCCGGCCACGCCCAACAATCCGGCCACACCGCAGAACCCGGCGAACCATCCGCCCCACCAGCAGCAACCCCAGCAACAGCAACCCCAGCAACAGCAACCGACGCCGGTCCCGGTCCACACCGTGGCCCCCACGCCCACCCCCAACGGGCAGACCCCGAGCGGCACCCCGGACTCCAGCCCGAACGGCACACAGCAGCCGGGCCCGGACGGTGACAAGGAACGTCCGGACACCCCGAGGCCGGCCTCGGAGAGCCGCAACTCCAATCCGCCCGGCGGAGTCAACGACCCCACGCGCGCCGAGCAGGACAACCTCAACGACTCCGTACCGCGGGACGAGAACGGCGACCCCACGCGGCCGCCGGACCCGGACGACGGCCCCTGGGTCGAGCGCATCAACGGCGAAGGCAGGGACGCCCCCGGCCGTAACAACAACTGTGTCGACACCGCCCTGTCCACGGTCGACACCTACGCGGGCAACCCGACGGCGGCCGGCGCGCGCACCCCTGACCCGGACGCGGACGGAAATCCGTCGGACCGCGGTGAGAAGGGTGGCCGGGACCGGATAGAGAACACTCTGGGCGCCAAGTTCTCGGACATGGGCAACGGGCGGGACGCCTTCAACCGTCTGGAGAACACCCTTCGCCAGAACGGCCACGGCTCACAGGCCGTGATCATCACGCAGGACGCCAACGGCCGCTCCCACGCCTGGAACGCCGTCAACCACAACGGCAAGATCACCTACATCGACGCCCAGACGGGCCAGAAGGGCCCGAACCCGCTGCACAGCGGGAACAAGGGCGTCTTCGCAATCCCGCTGGACGCGAACCGGTCGCCGGTGACGCCGAACACCGGGGACGGCAGGAGCGATGCGGGCCAACAGCGTGGCCGCAATGCTCCCGACCGCCCGGGCGCCACCGCGCGCAGGCCGGACGCAGAGCCCGCAGGAGCACCACCGGACGGCAAGGGCGACAAAGACGGGAAGGACGGCAAGGACCCCGACAAGCCGAAGTACTCCGATCCCCACGATCGCGGCGACAGCAACACCTCGAAGGAGAGCCGCCGCGTCACCGAGGACGGTCCGGAGAGCGACACCTCCCGCACACACGAGAAGCCGGAGGGCAAGCACTCCAAGGAGTACGGCCTCGAGCCCGATGAACTGCAGCGGAAGCTGCGCCAGCAACGGGACGTCCACAGGGTCGAACTCGACCGGGTGCACGACCGGCTCGACCGCTGGGCGGGATCGGGCGAACTGGCCGGCGTGCTGCGGTCGACCGAGAGCGATGCCGACGGCGGTCCGCAGCGCTTCACCCGGTCTCAGCTCAGCGAGAGCCTGGACGGCTTCGATCAGCTCTCACGAGGCGAGCAGCAGGCGGTCGTGGCCTCGATCGCCAGGCTGAGCCTTTCCTTCCACGAGGCGCACAGCGTCGGCGCCAACCCGGAATCGGTCGAGCACCCCTACCGCGGTCCGAAGGAAGGCGAGCCCGAAGAGGGCACCAAGGACCGTGGCGCAAAGCTGGCCAATGAGTCGCTCGGCGTGAAACTTCACCGTATGGCGGTGAACAAGCTGTTCCAGAGGGCGTACTTCAAGAAGCTTTCCGACGACAATGCGGAAATTGTCAGGGACCACGGACCCGATTTCAGCGGAAAGAACTTCGCGGTACTCGAGGTACAGGGGCCGCCGCCGGACAACGAAGTCACCTACGTGGTGGACTCGTCCGTTCCGGCCAACCAGAACCTGCCGGAAGTGAAGCCGCGCCACTCGGAACGCCATCTCCTCGACTGGCTCGAGCGTGTGGACCCCGATGGCTCGAAGTACACACCGCTCGGCCTGTATACCGAGCGTGAACCGTGCGGCTCGGGCCAAGGGCACATGAAGTGCTCCGACGTGCTTCTGGACAAACGGTTCGAAGGCGTGCCGATCCACTACAGCATGACGTACCGCGAAGACCCGGACGGCGTGAAGCAGCGCGACCAGATGATGGCCGACAAGGAGCAGACCCTCGCAGAGCTTGAGGACCTTTCGGACAAGGAAATCAAGCAGCGTATGCGAGAGGAATGGTCCGAGAAGTACGAAGACGACAAGAAGCGCCTCAATCGCGCTCTCCGGAAGCTTTCAGGAAAATCAGGGGACGATCTCATTGACGCCGTCGAGAGGGAACTCGACATCCAGCGCAAGGAGAACAGAACTCCTGAGGAGCGAGCCATCACCGAAGAGTTCGATCAGCACATCCGCACCCTTCGGAAGGTCTGGCACAAGGACCTGCTCCACCAGCTGATCAACTGAAGCGCCCGCGACGCCGGTCCGCGTATCCGGTCCGCGACCGCCGACACCCCAAGGCCCGAACCGCACGACAATTAGGCTGTGTTCCATGCCAGACACCATCGACTCCCTCGTACGAGGCCTCTCGGACGAGGACCGTGCCGGCCGCAAGGCCGCGGAGGACGGGCTCGTCATGCTCGGCGCCGAAGCCGTCGGCCCGGTGCTGACGTACGTCGGCGAGGGGCAGCCGGCCGGCCTGGGCGATGCCGAACCCGTGCTGCGGCGACTCGGCACCGAGGCCACGCGCCGGCTCAGGGAGATCCGTCGCCAAGGCCCTGGGCAACTGCGCGGCAAGGCTCTGGTGGCGTTGGCCGCGCTCAGCGGCGGGGAGGACCTCGAGGAGCCCGACCGGAGCGCCGTGGAGCGTCTGGTACGGATCAAGCTGCTCGATGAATTCCCCGCGAGGCTGCCCTCGGATGCGGGCCGCTGGCTGGCGTTTCCGGCCGACCGACTCGATGACGCCGTGGCCGCGCTCTCTTTGCACGACCTTCGCCCTGCCACCACTGTGGCGGGCGTGGCCGCCGCCACCAAAGCCACCGACTCGGTGGAATTCCCCCCTGCCCAGGACACGACTGGCCAGGACACGACTGGCCAGGACACGACTGGCCAGGGCTCGCCTGCCCAGGGCACGCAGGAGACGGCCTACCGGGTCTTCATCACCGCCGAATTCAAGAGCAGGCGAAGGACACTGCCCATCAGGAATTGGCGCCTGCTGTGGGGCAACTCTTTCCTGGACGAACTCAGCGGTTTCACCCTCGCCGACACACTCAGCCGGCACTGCGGTGAAGCGCACTTCTACAGCGTCGACCCGTACAACGAGGCCGAGAACTGGTACGTCTCCCGTGACGGGCACCTGGTGCGCAGCTTCAGCACTTATGCGGATCCTCAGTTCGTGGGAGATCCACTGCCTTTCGAGGTCAAATACCGGGACGAGTCCGAGGACCCGAGAGAAGCCGCGGAATTCGCCGAAGGCTGCCCCTATACGAGTACGGCCGCCGGCAATCTCTCCCTCCAGCCCGGCTACATCCCCGCGGCCCGCGCCCAGGGCCACGGCTGGCTGGCCACCACGCACCCCGACGTACCCAACTCCCGTTTTCCGGGCGCGCTGCCCATCTGAGTCCGCCAGGCAGTACGAGCTGCCCCCCCTGTACATCCAGAACACCGACACCAGAACACCGACGCTTTCGTCCGCATCATCGGAGGACGGACATCCATGACCGACACGACCGACGGCTACCCCCCGCACCCACACATAGGCGGCCGCACCAACGCCCTGCGTGCGCTTGCCTCTTGGCGCATGGAGTGGCCCGGTTCGCCTCGGGTGGTGGCCGTGACGGGCGACTCCGGCAGCGGCCGTTCCCGGTTGCTCACCGGGTTCCTGATGCTCTGCGACCCGGACTTCCGCAAGCAGCTGCTGCTCGACCAGCTCGACCCGGCGACGGTTCCGCCCGAACTGCCCGCTCCTTCCGCGGCCAGCGCACACGGGCTCACTCCCGCGCAGTTCCTGTGGGCACTCGCGGACCACCACGGCCTCGGAGTCGACCGCGTCGATGACGTGCATCCGGCGCTGGCCGCGCTCGAAGCCCCCCTCCCGCTCGTCGTCCTCGACGTGGACGAGTCCGGACCGGTGCGCTCCGCGGACGGACCGGCAGCGCTGGTGCGCGATGTGCTCAAGCCGCTGGCCGCCCTCGAATCGATGCGCCTTGTGCTCGAACTCCCGAGGCCGCTCGCCTCGGAGCTCGCCGCCGGGCTGCCACCGGGCACAGTGCAGATCATGGATCTCGACGATCCGCAGTGGGCCGACCCGGAGGGCCTTGTGCGCCATGCGGAGTCGGCACTCAGTCCTCAATTCGGGGCTCCTGACCTGCCGTTCACGGTCGAGCCCGAGGTGCGGCGGCACCTGGCGGCGGCGGTCGCGCGCTCGGCGGGCACCAGCCCTCTGGTCGTACAGCTCACCGCCCAGTGTCTGTTCACCGCGTCCGAAGGTTTCGATCCAACGGACACGGCGCAGTTGCCGACATCCGTGGCCGGAGTCCTCGACTGGCATGCCCGGCGGCTCGGCTCCGACCCTCAGACGCTTCGGTCACTCCTCGCGCCGCTCGCCCTGGCCGAGAGCGACGGCATCCCCGTCGCACTGTGGCCCCGGCTCGCGGGCGCCGTCGCCGGTCAGGACATGACGTCGGCCATCGCCTCCGGAATGCAACTCGTCGCCCCCTTTGTCACCCCTGTCGAAGAACCCGACGAACTGGACGACCCCGACGGGCCGGAAGATCTCGTCGACCTCTCCGCCCTGGACGACCTGGACGACCTGGACGACCTCGGTGTTCCGGAACGTGAGCGCATGGTGCTGCGCCTCGCCCACCCGGCCATCGGCGACGCACTCCGGGCCGCTCTGCCCCAGGCATCCGGCGCTCAGTCCCGTATCGCCATGGCGCTCCTCGAAGAGGTGCCGGAACAGGACTGGGGCAAGGCCGATGCCTACGTACGCGACCACATCGCCGGGCACGCGCTCGCGGCAGGCCTGCTGCCCCAGCTCCTCACCGACCCCGGCCTGTTCGTCCGCGCCGACCCCGTCCGCCTGCGGACCGCCGTCGAAGCAGTGCCTCCCGAGTCGCTCGGCGCTCCGGCCCGTACGTACCTGCGTACCGCTCCTCTCCTGACCCGCAACGAACTGCCGGCGCTCGGGCGCGCGGCCCTTCTGGAGACGGCGTTCGTCGAGGACGGTCTGACCGAGTACGCCGAGGCCACCCGCCGCCTCGGACTCGAGCTGCCCTGGCAGACCCTGTGGAGCCTGCCGGTGGCGGGGACGGCCGAGGTCACCCTGGCCGAGCTCCCCACGGCCGATGGCTCCGTCCGGCCCGTCGCTGTCCTCGTCGTGCCCTCGGGAACCCCCGGAGCCTGGCCAGTCGGAGTGACCGACGCGGGCGCTGCCGACGCCCGTGGCGGTCTGCTCGTGCACGATCTCGCGCAACCCCACCTGTACCCCGCGAGTGATCCGGGGCTCCTCACCCGCCCGTCGGAAGAGGACCGGGCAGCGTCCCCGCTCGGGCTGAGCCAAGGCGCCGACTACGTCCGGATCTGGGACCGTGCCGCCGACAGGGCGGTCGCCGCGTTCCTGTCGGCCGAGCCCATCACCGGGGCCGAACTCTCCTCCGACGGCGTCCTGCTCATCGCCACCGGACGCGGGGCGAAGGCCCTGCGCCTGCGCCCGGCCACCGCACCGATAGCCTCGTAGCCCTTCCCGAACCTCCCCGACCCCCGTGGCCACCGCCACACCCACAGCTCGAAGGAGCCCGCCGTGACCAGCCAGGAGCAGGCACTCGCCACCGCCGACCGTTGGCTGAATCCGGCCGGATCACCGGCGCCGCGCCGTGAGGTCCGGATGCATGAGTTCGACCTCGGCTGGGTGGTGTGGGCCGCGCCGGCGCCCCTGGAACGCGATCCCGAGACGGGCGAACGCAGGCCGCCGGCCGAACTCGGCGACGCCTGTGGGGTCATCGACCGCCGGACCGGTGAGTTGACGGTCTGGCCGTCCGTCCCGGTGGACGAGGTCGTACGGATGTACCGGCAGAAGCACGGCGCAGACGGAACCGCCGGCGCCGGACGTCCGGCCACAGGGCCCGGCAACACCGCCGTGTTCACCTACACCGACCCTGCCGCGGACGACGAGATCACACTGTTCCGCACCTCAGGGCCGGGGCTGCCGCCCGCCGAGCACCAGGCGTGGGCGGAACTTCGCCGTCTGGGAATCTCCGCGGAGAACGTCGTCGCGGCCCATACGGACCTTCGCCCCAGCCTGCTCCCCGGCGGCTACACGGCCGAACTCCTCAACCTCTTCCGCAACGCGGAACTCTCCAGCGCGCAGCCCTACGGCAGTCGTCCGGAGGACCGTGCACAGGGCGTCGCCGCCCTCGTCGACCAGGTCGAACAGACCTATCGCATGGCCGACCGGCAGCCCCCGCCCCGCCCCCACCGCGCCCCTCTGCCCTCCCCGGTCCCCGTGGCCGCCCCCCTCGACGACCAGGCTCTCGGCGAGCACCTGACGGCCGTCTTCGGCCGGGACGGCGTGCTGCGCCACGACGCCGAGACCCTCGCCGCGAGCCGCCTCCCCGACGGCACCCGGGCCACGCTCGCCCAGGCCGGGATCCCTGCCGACCTCCCCCTCTTCTTCACCGCCGACCGGCCCGAAGCCCCGCCCGCCGGGGGCCTGTTCGCCGACGTACCGACCAATCTGCGGGAGCGCCGCAGCCCCGCCGACGAGCAGCGGCTCAACGCCCTCGCCCACCTCGTCCGCATCGGCTGGGACGGCGTCGCGGTCATCTCCGTCCAGTGCGTCCCCGGCTCCACACAGCCCGACGGCCTCGGCGCGGTCTGGGCCATCGACCCGGTCACGGCGTCGGCCCGCTACGTCAACCTCTCCCTGGCCGCGTACGTCCGCTCCCTCGCCCTGCTCGCCGAGACTCGGCAGCGTATGCAAGGCATGGATCCATACGACGCCGGTGCGGCGGTGGCGGAGCTGCAGGAGCAGTTGGCCGCGATCGACGCGACAGCCCAGTCGAACCCCGACACCTGGTGGTCGCTGATCGTCGAGCAGATGTGGCACGGGCTCTTCTGAGCAACCTGTGTCGTCCGCCGACGGCAGGCTCAGTACAGCGAGAACCCGCCGCTGTGCCGTCCCTGCTTCTTCGGCCGCTGCTCGTCGTCCGCGGCACGCCGCGAATCGGCGTCGCCGGAGGAGGACGACGCCCGGCCGGAGTCGTCACGCCCGGCCTCCGCCTCGTCCTCGATGTTCCTGATCCGGTCCCGCTCCTCGTCCGACGCCGACTCCCACTGGCCCCGCAGCGACGCCAGTCCGCTGCCGAGCGCGCTGGAGCCCGAGGGGTCGTCCACGATGTCGCGCAGCGAGACCTGTCCGGAGAGCAGCTTCTTCGCCATCTCCTTCAACTCCGGCGACGCACCGGGCATATCGGGCACCTTGCGCAGCGTGTTGTTGAGCGCGCGAATCTGCTCCGGCTCGAGCGCCTCGTCCCAGACCCCGCGCTCGGAGGAAGGTCCCTGCGGCCCGCCGGAGTTGGGGGAGTTCTCGGAATGCCTGGCCATCTCGCTGCTCCTCACCTCTTCAGCCTCTTCACGTCCTGTTGCCTGAAGTATCTCTCGTAGCCTCGTGTGATAGGCAGGCCGTACGGAAAGAGTGGCAAAGGGTGGCATCACTGTGACGCAGGTTCTCGGACGTCTCGGCAGCGTGGTCTTCCTCGCCCTTGGTCTGCTCGTGGGTGGTTACTCGGCGTACGAAGGGGCCTACGCGGCAGGCTTGGCCGGCTCCGCCGGCACGCTGAAGGTGACGTCCTGCGAGTCCAAGTTCGTGCACAACGCATCGCGGCGCAGCCGCCGGGGCACCGACAACGTCCGCTGCCACGGTACGTTCACGGGCTCCGACGGCCGGGGCGCCCGCGATGCGCAGGCCTCCGTCGACACCCGGCGCGGCTACCCGGCCGGCACGACGCTCGACGTACAACAAGGCGGCCCCGCGCTCTCCTTGACCCACATCGGCTCGGGCCAGGCCTATGGGGCAACGGACTCGAAGCGCGCCCTGCGCTGGTTCTCGGGCACTTTCGCGGGGGTGGCCCTGGTCGGCCTGGGCATTTTCTGCGGGGCCACCGGCTATTCGCCGTTCAAGCGCAGCCTCGTCTCGTTCGACGCGGCCTGGGAGACGGCGGGGCGCAGTTCGCTGCGGTGGGTCGTGATCGCGGCGGTGGGGGCCGGCGTGGTGGGGGCGGGGCTTGTGTGGCTGGTCAGCCTGTTCGTCTGACGTGGTCAGTCTGCTCGTCCGACCTCTGATGCCTGACGCCTCACCGGAACATCGGGCTGTCGCCCAGCATCGCGAGCGCCGCCCCCAGGCACATGGCCGCGAACGCCCATCGCGTACGTCCGATACGCGCCAGCGGCACTCCACACGCACTGACGACACCACCTCCGACGTAGAGCGCCGTCCACGCGCCGGCCCCGCCGCCCTGGGCGAGTCGGACCACGGTGAGGACCAGTGCCACGAGAGCGACCACGGCGGCAAGACCCGCGTACAACCGGCGTGCCTGCCGGGCGTCGCGCCTCCGCCCTGAGGTCGGCCCCGACTGCCCCTGGCTCTGGAACCCCGCCCTCAGTTGTTCGTCGAATTCCGTGCCACCAGTCATGCCGCGGAGCCTAGCTTCCGGGGCCGCCCTGGTGGACGTGGCGACAGAGTCCCTACACTCCCTGCCCATGTCGACACCTCACGGGCACGCGCCTGCGCCCACCGCCACCGTCATACGGACAGGTCAGCGCTCTGCGGCCAGAATGCTGCCGCTCGGAATCGTACTGACGGCGGTGGCGCTGCTGGTGCTTGCCGGAGGTGTGGGCATCACCTTCGGCCTCGGTGCGGACGAGCCGAATCCCGGCGGGGTCGTCGGCATCCTGATGGGGTTTCTCATCCTCTTCATCGGCGTCACGAGCCTGATGTCGGCCTGGGCATCGCGCCGCTCCGCGGTGAGCATCGACGCGACGGGGCTTTGGGTGAGCAACGGCAAGGCGCGCAACGTCATCCCCTGGCACACCCTGGCAGGCGTCGGCCTGCACTGGAGCCGGTTCGGCCGCGGCCGAACCGGCACGAAGGTCTACTCCCTCGAACTGTGCCCCTCGGGCCCCGTCGACCGCGACGACCCGGTCCTGTGGCCCCTGGTGCGCGACGAGGCCCCCATCCACCCGAGCCTTCCCCGCCTCCGCTACCGCCTGCCCGTCCCGCCGGGCTCCCGTGACGAGGTGGTCGCGGCGGTCCGGGCACAGGTGCCGCAACTGTGGCTCGGCGAGGCGGAGCGGGAGTCGGGGCACATGGGGGTGCCGGACCGGAAGGGGTACCGGGAGCGGAGCCGGGGGCGTCCGCGCTGAGCCACCGGGCACGGACGGGGCTCCGGCAACTTCCCGGCGCTGCCTTCTCGACGTCAACTTCCCGGCGCCGCCTTCTCGACGTCAACTTCCCGGCGCCGCCTTCTCGACGTCAACTTCCCGACGTCAGCTTCCTGACGCCGACGTGCCGTTGCCGGCCGCGGCTCGCTGGGCGGCCTCGTCCGCGTCCATCCGCATCATGGCGCTGACGCCGCCGAACAGGAGCAGTCCGGCCGAGGCCACGATGCCCAGGAACACCCGGCCCGGCAGCTCGATCGGCAAGGCGAGCAGGACGAGCAGTCCGGCCCAGACCAGCAGGGCACCCGCCATGTTCCGCGGAAGGCTGAGCAGCCACCCGGCGTCCAGATCGAGGTGTCGCGCCTCGCGCGAACCGTCCGGCGTCACCCCGCGGGTGGCCGCGGCGGCCACGCTCTGTGCCGCCTGCGGGTCGATCGCGCCCGGGACGTACCACCCGTCGTCGCTGATGAAGGCGGCGCCGATCCGGTTCGGCCCCTTGCGGCCACCCGTGGGGTTGCGCTCCGGATGCCAGACCAGGCACCCCTCGGTGCCCTCCGTCGCCCGGGCCAAGGCACGGCTCGACACATGGCTGTGGAACTCGACGGGACCCGCGTCCGTGGCGAGCGTCAGCGGCTTCACCCCGGAACCGCTGGGCACGGCACCGGTGACGCGGGCGCGGAGCACCGATTCGTCCCCCTGCAGCACCTGCGGGAAACGCTCGTCACGCCGGCCCGTGACGGTGCCCCCGATCAGCAGCGCGACCAGGCCGAGCACGGGCAGGAGCAGGATGCCGGTCCACCACTTGTCCAGGGAGCGGCCGTCCAACTGACGCTCGACCAAGGCCCGTTCACTGTCGCCGATCACACCGAGGCCGGGTTTGTCGGGCGCGTACGCGACGAACGCACGCTGCCCCGGCGCGCACTCGTCGGCCCACTCGGAGCGGAAGTCGGCACGGGTGCCATCGGCACCGCCGTCAGTCGCGGGCAGCGTCACCGTGGTGGTGCAGAAGTACGTGCTGCCGTTCTTGTGCTCGTCCTCCTCCACATCGCGTACGGACTCCACGCGCAGCTCACGTACCACGGCCCCGGCGTCCACGAGTTCCGCGGCCTTCCCGGTGAGTACCGGGCTGCCCACGCCGAGCGCGAGCGGCACGAGGAGCACGGCGAACGCGGCGACGAGTGTGAGTGCTTCACGGAAGCGACGCGCGCCCAGGCCTTCGAGGCGGCCGGGCAGCGCACGTCCGGGAACGGCACCACCGGGAACGGCACCACCGGGAACCGCAGCACCAGGAACCGCAGCACCAGGAACCGCACCGCCCGGGCCCGTCGCTCCCGGCACGGAGACGCTCTGGACAATTCCGCGGTGCACGGCGAGGCGCTCCGGACGCCCTGCGCCGCGGCGCACGAGCCATCCCCACCCGGCACAACCGGCCGCGACCAGCGCCGAGGCGAGCACCAGAGCATCGCGGAGTGTGGAGCTGTCGAGCAGGAGCCAGCTGCAGAAGAGGACGGACAGGGCGATGACGGCGCCCAAGGCCACTACGCGGCCGGCCGCCACTGCGGAGGAGATCCTCCCGGGAGCCACGGCGCCCGTACGGCTGTTGTCATTCATCCGAAGTCATCCACCAAAGTCGTGTTCTTGGCGTGGTCCCGGAGCCGGCCAGCAGTCTTCTGCTGCTCCTCCGCGAGATCGTCCTCGAGGCTATCGGCCTCCTTGAGACGGTTGCCCGCCGCCCCGATCTCGGTGCCTACGCGGCTATTCGTAGCCTCGTCACGAATGGTCTGACGCTGCTCGTCGGAGAGGCCGTCACCGCCCGCGCCGTCGGCGGTGCCGTCACCGCCCGTGCCATCGGCAGTTCCGCCACCGCCGGTGGCGCCGGAACCACCCTCGCCGGCGCTGCCGTTGGAGCTGCCGTTTCCTGCGCCGCCGTTGGAACTGCCGTTTCCTGCGCCGCCGTTGGAGCCGCCATCGGCACCGGAGCCGCCACCGCTCGCACCGCTGCCCGAGCCTCCGCCGGATGCGCCACCACTCTCACTGCTGCCCGAGCCGCCCCCCGATTCGCCGGAGCCACCACCGCTCGCACCCCCGGAGCCGCCACCCGATTCGCCGCCACCGGAGCCGCCTTCCGTGCCGCCCTCGGCACCGCCACCGGAACCGTGCGTCATGCCGCCGCCAACACCGCCGCCCGCTCCCCCGGCCCCGGCGCCGATCAGCGCCTGCGACCAGTCGAACTCGTCGTCCTTGTCGGCCCACGGTCCATAGGAGTTGGCGGCGTCGCCCAGGAGGCTGCCGGACGCTCCGCCCGCGGCACCGGTGGCGATCGACTCACCCATGCCGCCGCCGAGCCGGCCGCCGAGCGCGGCATCGGCCACCTTGCCCATACCGGCCCCGGCGATGCCGCCCACGAGGTTGTTCTCCCACTCGGGGCCCTTGCCGCTGATCACGCTGGTGGCGACGCCGTTGCCGAACTCGATCGCGGTGCGCCCTGCGAACGTGCTCCCGTACCGCACGCCGAACTGCAGGAACTTGCTGGAGTGCTCAAAGGTCCGCAGCCGTTCGAACCACCGGGCGATGGTGGCGAGGATCCGGCCGAGACGGGCCGCCGCAGCGGTCGCCTGACCCGCCAGGCGGGCCGCGTTCGCGGCACCCGCGGCCGCCGAGAACCCCAGGGTGATGAAGGAGGTCGCGACGGCCACACCGATACTGACGCCGATCTCCAGATAGATCTGGTGGATCTCGTCGTTGATTTCTTCGATCTTGTCGGCGGCCTGGTTGAGGCCCTTCTTGGCCTCATCGAAGCTCGGCTGGGACTTCTCGATGGACTTCTTGACTTCATCCCAGTGCTTGACGAAGGCATCGGCGGCCGGTCCGCGCCACTGACTGCCGTGCGCTTCCCGCACCGCCTTGTCCATGTGGACCACGAACCTGTCGAGGGCATCTCCCATGGCGCCCCAGGCCCTTGCCGCGTCCCGCAGCACCTCGGGCTGCCCACCGGGATTGACGAGCTCGAGCCCGGCCTCGTAGACCTTCTCGGCAACAGACTCGTCGCTCACTGGTCGCCTCCCTTGAACTGCTCCTCCAGCGCCCGTTCGGCGCCGGCCGTGTTGTGGGAGTTCTTGGTGAGGTTGTCCGCGATGTCGTACGCGTGCTCCTGCAGCCCTTCGATCGCCTTCGTCATGTGCTGGGCCAACTCGATGTAGGCGGAGGTCACTTCCTCCGATTCGGTGAGAAACCCGAAACCGTCATGGATGGCCTCGGCATCCGTTTTCGGCTTGAACTTCGCCAACTCCTCGCCAAGCGTGTCCGCTTCGCGCGAGAAAGCGCTGCTCAAGCTCTCCAATGCGGAATGACCGATGTAGAAACCGTCCGCCACTTGCCCTGACTCCCCCTGGATCCAGAAGTCCCGCAGCCCTTCCCAACACCCCGAACGGTCACGGGACTCCACGTTCGGGCCGGGTGACAGTACTCCATGGACTTCGCGCCGTTGCCGTCCTGTGACCAGCAAGGACGGTGTGAACGAGGGTCGGCGCACGATCTTCACAGCGTGTGCAGATCTGCGCGGAAACGCTTCACGGTTGGCTGGGCGGAAGCGCCCGAGGACGGGGACGTCCGGCCGTGCGGAAACACCCGGGGACGGGGATGTCCGCTGGTGAGATCAGCCGGTCGCGCTAGCCGAAGTCCGCCCTGACCTGCTCGGCGACGGTGTCCCCGCGAACCGCCTCGTCGCCGGGCTCCTGGCCGGCGGCCGGGGCCGCGCCGCTCGACACCGTCAGGTCATGAACCGACTTGGACAACAACGAGACGTAGAACGGGAGATCGGGCAGCGACGGCGTGGTCATGCTCAGGACCAGGAGCCGCCTCATACGGGGCAGCGGGAGGTAGACGTCGATACGGGCGAGGGGCAGGGACGGCGCCGCCGTGTCCTGCGGGTCCGAATGCCATTCAAGGCCGCACAGGACGAGCACCCCCGGCCCCGCGGGGACCCGGATGTTTTCGACCGTGTTGTTCTCGTTGACCGAAAGCGCCTCAAAAAGGCCCCGGGCGGAGAGCTCCGGGTCGGGGTCGTCCAGTGGGTCGAGGCGGGCGATGAGAGAGGCGGTGGTGGTGCGGCCGTCCGGTGCCTCACCCAGGCAGAAGCCCGCGTAGAAGGACTTCTCGGCGACGGCGTTCTCGGCCATCTCGCGATAGGTGTGGAAAGCGACTTCCCGCTGGAAGTCGGTGCCGTGGGGCCAGATCTCCATGGCGACCGCCCACAGCTGTTCCTCCCGTTCCTCCGGATCGAGGTCGAGGCCAAGGGAGTGGAATCCACCCGGTATGTCCAGGTGCAATTCGGGTACGGCAACGGGGGTCGTGACGGTTTCATCCGTCGTGACGGTTTCGGCCACAGTCTTCCTTCAGAAGTACGCAATGAGTTGGCGCGATGCGCTGCCTCGATGGGCTGGCGCAATGCGCTGCCGCGATAGCTGGCGAGCGGCCCTCACCCGCTGGGCAGTGCTGAGCCTGCCGTGCCGACGAGGCCGTACCGCGTCACAGAACCTGCCGGTGGGCAGGGAGCAGCTGCACGCCGTCCTTGAGGTTCTTCCGCGCCTCCAGGACAAGGCCGTGCCGGAGGGCGGTGCGCTGCAGCACGCTGACCGGAATACCCCGGTATTCACGCGCGTGCAGAGCGACAGCTTTCAGGCGGCGTCCGCCGTCGGCCGCAGGCGTCAAGGTGAGGTAGTGGAAGATTCTCGTGTGCCAACTGAACTGCTGCTGCCCGATTTCCCCGGCGAGCCGGGCGAACTCCCGGTCAAGGGCGGCCTCGCGCTTGGCCGCGTCGTGCGACAGGCGGAGCATGAGTTTGCCCGGTGACAGGAAACGGGCCGGTGCATCGAAGATGCGCATCAGATCGTCCGCGTGACCGTCCCCGAACACGACGAAGGGCACCCAGACGATCTTGAGCACGAATTCCACGGGGATGAGGACCCACTGCAGCACGAACCACAGCAGCAGCCCAAGCCGCGAAGGAAACGGCAGCACCGGATCGGCCGTCGGGCCGACGTATGACTCGTGCGCCATGGCTATCCTCCCGTCACGCTGTCGTAAATGCCGCTGGCCGCACCCGGCACCTGCATCGCGAGCTGCGGCCCCTTCGACCACCAGGATGTCGGGTCCACCGTGCCGTCGGCGCGTATCGCGGCCTGCAGCGAGTCGAGGTTCCTGAGCCCCGGAGTGTTGGAGACAACCGTGCTCAGACCGGTCTCCCCGATCGAGGCGCCCATGTTCTTGGCGACCGAATTCTCCCAGGCGAGCGCCAGCTTGTTCCCGGCGCCCTCGGCCTTGAAGACCTGTCCTTCCGCGCCGTTGAGTACCCGGTTGCCCGCCCGGCTGAAGTCCTCCGCCGTCGCGACACCGTCGTCCACGAGCTTGCCGAGACGGCCCGCCCGCATCACACCGTCGGCCTTCGCCACCATCTCTCCGGCCTGCTCCGCACGCACCACGACCTTCGCCGAGCCGGTGATGGCCGTCTTGGCGAAACCAGCCCCCGGAATGACACCGACCGCGTCGCCCACGAGGTCCATCACCCCGATATCGGCCCCGCCGATCTTCGCGGCACCGTGCGAGAGCAGCGCCCCGGCCGAGAACCCCGCGCTCGCCAGCGCGAGCGCCCCGGAAAGCGGCGGGCACCACAGGGTGAGCAGCGACAGGATGCCCAGTACGGCCGAGATATTGCTCAGCCAGTCACCGATCTTCTTCAGCAGGTCCTTGTGCCGGGCGCACCACTCCTGGATCGCGTGCCCGATCTTCTTGAACTGGTCGCCGAGCTTCTCCCAGAACCCCGGGTCCGGCGCGCCGTCGGTCGCCTTGCGGATCTGCCCCGCGATGCCGCGCGCTTCGGCCTGGTGGTCCTCCAGGAGCTGCTCGGCCCGCTTGATGATCTCTTCGAGCTCGCGCTGCGCGTTGTCCAGCTGCGAGCTGGCCGAGGAGAGTTCGGTGTCGGCCTGCTGCAGCCGGCTGTTCGCCGCGTCGATCTGCGACTGGGCCTGCTGCAGCGCCGTCCCGGTCATCATCTGGCCGCTCATGCGGTACGCGGGGTCGTTGGCCGCCTGGTTGTACCGGTTGGACGCCGCGTCCCTCGACTTCTCCGCGGCGGCGACCTGCCCCTTGGCCTGCTTGGCCTGGGCCTCGTACGTACGGGCCGTGCTCTGGTAATGCGTAAGGGACTCGCGCCACTTGGACAGCTCCGTCGAGGCGGTCTGCATGGCGGTGTGGCTGTCCTTGAGCCAGCGGGGCAGCTCGCCGACCTTCTTGGAGAACGCCGAGGCGGCGTCTCCGGCCCAGCTCACGTTCCCGGTGAGCCGCTTGATGCTGTTCTGCGCGTTGTCGAGCGCGGTCGCGGCCTTCTTCGTACGGGCCGCGAGCGACTCGACGTTGCCGGGGTTGCCGGGCGCCGGGTCGAAGCCGATGGCGGGGTACTGGTCGCTCATTTGCCGCCGCCCTTCCCGGAAAGGCCGTCCCGGATGGCCGCCTCGACGTCCCGGTACGTGTCGCGGGTCTGCTTGAGCCCGTCCTCGATCTTCTGCGTACCGTCGGCGATCTTCTTGATCGCATCGTCCCAGCTGTCGTGGAACTCGTCGCAGGCGTTGTCGAGGTCCTTGCTCCCGGTGGTCTTCGGGCCGGTGTCACGCAGCTCGTTGAGCGCCGATCTCATCTCGTCCTGACTCCGGTGGAGCTCCCGGAGGAGGCCGTCCAGCTCGGATATCTCGACTTTGAAGCCCGTTCCCATGGCAGTGGGTCCCCGTGTCTCATGTGATCGCAGTTGTTCGACTGTCGCCCCACGGTAATCAAGCGCCTCCCCGCCCCTCGCAGCGGGCCCGTGTCGTTTGCAAATCCTTGACTGAAACGGGCTCTTGAGGTGCCGAGCGCCTGAGCTGCCATGCTTCTGAGCTGCCGCTCCCGGGCGGGCCGACACGACCTTCAGCTCACTTGCGCGGGCGCGCCCTCACCACGGTGATCACGATCCACAGGATCGAGGTGAAGCGGCCCAGCGGCAGCAACAGCAGAGCATCCTCGATGGCGAACGACACGAGCGACAGCACGGCGAGAACGGCCGCGACCACACCGGGCACCGTGGTCCAGCGGGGCGTCGACCCTGCGTAGGCGCGCGCGCCTGCGGCCACCAGGACGCCCAGCAGCGGCACATGGATCTGGCCACCGGCAAGGAAACTCAAGTAATGCAGCGTGTGCAGGCTGTCGCCGGTGGTCCCCAGGACGGCAATGGTCGCATTGACCAGTCCGGAGACAGCCACCGCGACCGCAGCCGCCCACCCCGCCACACGCGCCCAACCCACCGCACTCGCCCGCCCGTTACCGAGCGCCGAGGCGAACACCGCCAGCGCGACGCCCGCGAAGAGATGGGCGACGCCCTGCGCGAGAACGGCGCTTCCGTTGGCGGCGAAGTAGGACGCGGCCGCAGCCTCGGAGTCAAGTGGCGACGGATACACCCCCGTCCCGAGCAACCCGGCCAGCCCCATCCCTCCGAGGAAAAGCCCGGCAAAGCCGGCCCCACCGAGAAACAGACGACGGTTGCCCGCGCTACCCATGCGGGACCCGGAGGCGGTGGGGACAGAAGTCGCGGAGGTGACCATGGCTTGCTCCTCGTCATCGAGCGGACCGGTGCATTGCCATGGACACTACGAACGCCGGCCTGAGCAATCGTCCTACGAGCAGCGGCCGTTGACGTACTTCCCGCGGAGTACACCGCCGGGCCGACGGCTACCCGAAATCGACCTGCAGCTTGTCGTCGACCTTGCGCGTACAGGCCGTGGCGACCGTCACGGTGAGCGTGGAGGCCGTGGGGTCGGCCGGGGTGGTGAGGGTGATCGTGAAGGAAGCGCCGGGAGCACCAGTGGCCTCGGCGCTGTCACGGGCGGTCCAGGCCAGCTGGTGGTTCTCGGTGTCCGGAGCGCCGGTGCCTACGGGATCAGCCTGCGATGTTGCGGCGGCGATCCGTGCGAGGGCAGCGGGTATCGCGCCGGCGGGCAGCTGGTCCATGTCCCAGCTATGGGTGACGGTGCAGGCGGTGCGCAGGCCTTGGGCCCGGCAGGGCTCACGGACGCCGGGAGCGAGAGTGTCGCGCTCCTTGGGGAAATCGCCGCGGAGTTGGAGAAGGTCGACGACACGGCTCGACTGCCGGTGGAGAGAAGCGGCCGTCTCGGGAGTGATGGAGTCTTGGGCGGGGGCGGAGGCGAGGGCCTCACGGCGACGGTATTCTGGCTCCTCGCTTACTGCCGGGACTCCGCAGATCTGCCGCACCCGCCGTCGCCGCGAACGCGTACGGCAGGTGCTGGCCGACGGCCGCTTTGACGTCGGCGCCGTTCCGCCTGTCCTTGGTCCACTTGGCCGCGGGGGTGCCCGGCGCGGCATACGGCATGACCGCCGCTTCCCGGTCCTTCTTCACGGTGTAGTAGTCGGCGAGCTCCGACTTGCCGCCCCCTTCAGGAAAGACGACGAGCGCGATCGTGACGACGATGTTCCCCGTCGGATCGATATACGTGGCGCGGAGCACCGCCTGACAGTCCAACTCCCGTGCGGTCCGCCGGATTTCACTCGTGAGGGACTTGTCGCAGGACTTCTCGGGGGAGATCCCCACCCGGCGCCAGCTCGCGTTCTGCGGGCTGTCGAGGGATTCGCCACCATCACCGTCGTAGCCCAGACCGCGGTCGTTCCTTCCCAGGCTGTCGGGGAACAGGCGGTCGAGCGGCTCCTTGCGCCACATTGTGAGGCCGTAGCCGAAGTTCAGCTCGTAACGGTTGCTGTCCGCCCCCAGCAGCCACAGGCCCCCACCGGCCAGAAGCGCGAGGACACCTGCAGAGGCCAGCATGAAACCCATGACCGTCAGCAGCGTCCGGTTTCCGCGTGAACGCGGCGGCGGAGCAACGGTGAACGGTGGCCCGGGCGGCGACGGCGGCACCGGTTGTGCAACCCCGCCGTATCCAGGCGGACCCTGCTGACGCCATTGACCGGCCGGCCCGCCGCCCTGCCCGGAGGCGTTGGCGGCATCGGTGGATCCGGCTGAGACATGAATTCCCCCTCCCGGCGGACCGACGGGTCGGCGGTGTCGGTCCGCGAACACTCCTGGCGGCACGGAGAATCACGCGCCGTGGAGTGAAACCTGCGGCAGCACACGGGACGTGAAAATCCCTCGAAGCCGCTCAGCACACCCTATCCATAGGGAGTTTGCGGTTGCTACTCCCCTCCAAGCCGGGCCCGGAACACCCCTGCGGATCCCCATACGCTTGGTTCCAACACGAGCGGTCACCACTTGCGCCATCTCTTACGGAATGCGCGTTACGGAATCCGTCTTACGGAATACGCTTCCGAAGATCTCCACGGAGTTCATACGTCGACTGCGCCTCGGACTTGAGGTCGATGTCCTCTGATTCCTCGTAGTAGTAGTGCTCGGTGGTGATGGAAACCGCGCCGGCCGTGTCCGCGTCGGCCCAGGCGCAAACCACCGTCGGAACCTTGTACTTGGTTCCCTGGGGCGCGTCCCTGACCACCATCTGACAGCCGATCTTGAGGCCCTTGACGGTGAACTCCTTGGCGCGAACGCCGACCATCGTGTCCTTGCGTTCCACCGCACCCCGCAGGGAGAGCGTCCCGCACTCGGCTCGGCCTCTTCACATCGCCGTACAGGCCGGCGAACGAGTAGGTACGGCTGAAGTCGGTCGCGTTCTCTTCCACGTAACGCCCTTGCAGCCCCTTCCAGTTGGCGACATCGGCAGCGTCCCAGCTGCCGTCGCCAGGTGGAGCCGCGCTCGAACGCCGCTCCCGCAGGAACAGCCCCTCGAAAACGCGACGAGGCAGCTCCAGCCGATATCGGGGCGGCCCCGCGTTCTTGTCCTTGTCGTCCGAGTTCCCCTGCAAATTCAGCACGACAGCGGTGGCCACCAGGGCCAGCACGAGCACGACCCCGAGGACTATCCACCGGCCCGGTTACTACGTCGGGGCGGCGGCCCGGCCGGCACGCCCCCACCGCCCCAACCCCCGGCCGGCCCATGGGCGTACGCCTGAGGCCCGCCGGCCGACTGCCCGTATCCCGGTTGTACGTATCCCTGCTGCACGTGGGGAGGTTGCCCGTATGCCTGGGGCGGGGGATTCTGCGGCGGGTACGAACCAGGAGCGCCAAATCCGCCAGGCTGCGGCGGCGGTGCTGTGGACATAGCCGTACGCTATTGCATCGCTATACGAACGCGGCAACCAGGCAGGACGGACATAGAAAAGGGCCGCTGGTGCAAATCTGCACCAGCGGCCCTCAGCTGTCCCTCACAGAACCAACAATGTCGGACTTTCAGCTATTGCCCGTACGGGTTCTGGTTCTGATGCCCTTGCCCGGGTGCTCCCGGGTATGTGCCCTGCTGATACCCGGAATTGGGGTACGGCGGCTGATTCGGGAAGCCAGGACCGCCCCCGGGCGCGCCGCCTCCAGGACCGGGACCACCGCCACCGCGGTTCCGACGACTGCGGACGACGGCGAAGATGATGCCGCCGATCACCACGACAGCCGCGATACCGGCAATCAGGAAGATCATGCCGGACGAGGACTTGTCCTTCTTCTTGGCCTGGTCCGTCGTGGCACCGCCATCGCTGGGCTCACTCCCCGCCTTGGACTCCGACGAGGACGGCTGCCGAAGCGGCCCTTCCTTCGGACCCTTGGGAATGTCGTTGATCAGGGCGGAGCCGGGGCGGAGGACACCGTAGCCGTACTTCTCGTCGGGGGCCTTCAGGCCAGAAGGCAACTTCGCCGACTTGACGAGGCGGTTGACCACCTGGCCTGCGGTGAGGTCGGGGTACTTGGAGCGAATGAGGGCGGCTGCGGCTGAGACGTAGGCGGTGGAGTCGGAGGTACCTGAGCGCACGGCGTATCCGCTGCTCTCAGTAGGCATTGCGCCGGGGATCTCGGCGCCGGGTGCGACGAGGGTTACTCCCTGCTGCTCGCCCTTCCTGAGCTTGTCTTTGCCGTAGTTGGAATTGCCCGTGAGGGTGAGTGAATCATCGACGGCTCCTACTGCTACTACTCCTGGGAAAGCAGCTGGGTACTCAACCGGGATTCCTTCGTTGCCGGTTGCCGCCACGACCACTACGTCATGCGCTCGAGCATACTCAATAGCCTTTACCTGGTCCGGTGACATAGTGGCGGAAGGACCACTAAGGGAAAGGTTGATTACCTTCGCACCCTGGTCTACGGCATAGCGCACCCCGTCATCCCACTTGAGCCCGACGATCTTGCCGTTCTCCTCGGGGTCATCGGCCCTCACCGGGAGGATCTTGGCCTTCGGCGCCAAGCCCTTCACGCCGTCGGCGTTGTTCGGCCCGTGCCCGTGGCCTGCGATGAGACTGGCCATCGCCGTGCCATGCCCATCCCCTACCTCTTCATCGTATGGATCCCGGCCATACATATCCTTCCCCGGAAGGACTTGGCCGGTGAGGTCGGGGTGGTTGGGATCCACGCCGGTGTCCACCACCGCGACGGTGACGCCCTGCCCCTGCGCAATGGACCAAATTCGCTCCGCATCAAAGACCTTCAGTGGCCACTGCTTGTCACGGATGTCATCGGCCGATGCCAATGGGGCTGAGGTGAGGAGCAAGGCTCCCGTCAATGCCGCGACTCCCGCCGTGGACCAGACTCGCTTGGCTCCCAATTCCTTGCTCCTCACTCAATTACGACTGGTTCCACCAGCCTTCATACGCGAGCCAGCCGCAGATTTGCTGCTGGCTCGCTCGTGTGCCTACTCGATGTTCTTCGGCACGTTCTTCTTGCGGTCCTCTTCCGAGATCCAGGTCTCTTCGTCCTCGACGAGGTAGTCGGGACGGTCGCGTCCGTCCTTGTCCTCCCCGGGACGACGTCCACGGCCACCGCCCATGCCACCGGCCATACCGCCGGCCATGCCACCGCGCTGGCTGCCACCTCGGCTGCCGTGCAGGCCCGCGCCACCGCCCGTACCCTTGCCTGTGATGCCCTTGGCCGCGCCGACGACACCACCGCGAGCCTTGGCCAGGGCGCCGCGCCCACCGGCACCGGCCCCGGCTCGGCCGCCGGCACCCATACCGCCGCCGCCCATACCGCCCATTCCGGCTCGGCCTGCGGCTCCGCGGTTGGCGCCACCAGCGCCGCCGCCGGCAATGCCGCCGCGTCCACCCGCGGGCCCAGGGCCAGTCCGTCCGCCGCCACCCGTGAGGCCGGGACCGCCGCCGGGCACTACAGGGTTTGCTCCGCCGGTGGAGCCGCCACCGCCACCGCTCGGCAGGCCGGGACCTCCTCCACCTGGAAGAGAGGTCTTGTCAGTCAGGCCAGGCGAAAGGGAGTTCGTGTTCGTGTTCGCCGCCGGCAGCTGAGATCCACCGGTGATCCCCTTGTCACGGGGAACGGTCGGGGCAGCACCAACGCCCTTAGGCGGACCAGCGTTCCAGGGCTTGGCAGCGCCTCCGGCCCCTCCGGGACCACCAGCACCGACACCGCCCGGAGTGACCGGCGGGGGCATAACCACCCCGTCGCTCGGCGGGGGCGGGAACGGGTCGTTGTCGTTACGAATCGGCGGCTTGGCGTACCGCGTGTAGTTGAAGGCCAGCGGCTCCATAACCGCGACGGCCTCCATCTGCCGCTGCTTGCCCAGCGACAGGGACTCCGCGTTGGCCTCGGCCGCAGCCTTCGACTCCGCGCCCTTCTTGATGTCTTCCTGAAGCTGACTGTCGTCACGCTCCGGATCGAAGGCCCGGTCCCAGGCGCTGTCCCACCCAGAAGGCTCTTCGATCTTTTCGATGGCCTTCTTGGATTCCCTGAGATCGGTGGCGGCCGCCTTCATGGTCTTCGCCGTGTGATGAGCCCAGTAGGCGCCGTTGATAATGTTCTTCTGGACTTCGTTGGCCTTCTTGCGGAAAGCCTCTGCCGCGTCGCCCTGCCAGTGCTCAAGGACGTTCTCGACAGCAGTCTGCATCAGCCCGGCGACACTGCCTTTCGTGGGGCTGCCGCTGTCGCCACCGCCCGAAAGGATGTTGTGGACCGCGGTCCAGTGCTCACTGCACGCTTCCACCGCGTCCGGGTCCGAGTTTTGGATCAGTTCCTTCAGCTTGGGGATCCCCATCGGCATGAACTGAGTCTCAAGTTCACTGCGGTCGAACGTAGCCTGTCCGCCGTTCGCAGACGACTTGAGCTTGTCGTCATGCTCCTTCTGTTGCCGCTCCTCGCGGGCCTTCTGCTGCTGCTCGGCCAGCTGAGGGTTGTAATACCCTGGTCCGTACATATTTCGTTTCCCCTCCGTTCAGTGCGCCAGCACCAGAAGTTACCTAGAAGGACGAGCCCTTCTTGGCCGGACCAGAGTCCCCGCCCATGTTCTGCTTCACGGCGGCTTCTTGGTTGTCGTACTTATCCCTGACCTTCGAGGTGGACGTGCTGAACTTGTCGACCAGCTCCTCAAGGCCATTGATCATGGTCTCGATCCTCTGCTTTTCCTTCTCATGCGCAGCATAAAGCGAGTTGGACTCAAGAAACTCCATACTCCCCAGAGCCGTCTGCGAAATATTCGTCTCGTACTTCGCCTTCGACTTCGCTTTACCCATGTCGTTCAGGAGACCCTTGAGCTTGCTGATGACCTCATCCAGCGCGCTCAGATCAACCCGCATTCCGCCGCCGCTCATACCCCGTGTCCTCTCCCCGATGTCCTAAGTTCTCTCAGATGCCTTGACTGGTCGATGCCGTCCAACCTGGCATCAACTCCCAGTCCGCGCGGAGTGCTTCCGCCGCCAGTCACGAATAGCAATTCCACTCCCCCCGGTAACAAGCACCAACAGCAACCCGGCCCCCACCACGTAGATGGAAACGCGCTGCTCCCGCTCGGCCTCGCTCTCCCCCATGGTGACCTTCATGGGGGTCACCTGACCAGAACCCGCCTGCTTGGGCGCTTCGGGCTTGGGGGTCATGCCGGGCTCGGTGTCGTCCGACAGCGCGGCGATCGGGTCGACCACGCCCCAACCCAGATAACGGTCCGGGTCAGTTGTCGGGCGCTGTGCCGTCTCCTGCATCCGCGCGACGATCTGCGGCGTCTTCCACTCCGGGTACTTCTCCATCATCAGCGCCGCCACCCCGGCCACGTACGGGGCCGCGAAGCTCGTGCCGTCGTCCGAGCACTGGCCGCCGACGGGCACCGTCGAGACCATGCCGACGCCGGGGGCCGCGATGTCGACGAAGTCGCCGGCCTGGGAGAAGAAGGCGCGCTCGTCGTTGCGGTCGGATGCCGCCACCGCGAGGACGCCGTCGTAGGCGGCCGGGTAGGTGTCCCTGGACTTGCCGTCCGCGCCGTCGTTACCGGATGCCGCGACGACCAGGATTCCGGCGTCCACCGCCTTCTTCACCGCCGCGGCCAGAGGGGGCGGGTTCTGGCGCTTGGTCGTGTCCGAGGAGATGTTGATGATGTCGACGTCCTGCTGGACCGCGTAGTCGATCGCGGCAGCCATGGTGTTCGAGTTGCCCTGCTTGGGCTTTCCGCCGACCTCGGCGCCGGTGTAGCGGATCGGAAGGATCTTGGCGTCGCGGGCGATGCCCCGGAAGCCGGTGCCCGCCATCGGCTTGGCCGCGATGATGCCGGCGACTCGGGTGCCGTGCCCCTCGACGTCCTGCGTCCCGTCCTTGGCCTTGCCGACGAAGTCCTTGCCGCCCGAGGCCATCTGGCCGGTCAGCTGGTCGTTGCTGTCGTCGACTCCCGTGTCGATGACAGCGACCGTGACGCCCTTGCCGGTGGCCTTCTCGCGCAGCTGGTCCATGAGTATGCGCTGCAGCGACCAGGGGGTGGATTTGATGTTCTTTCCGCCGAATTCGCACTCCGAGCTGGAGTTGAGAGTGAATTCGGGGTTCTCCGGATCGGAGTCGGCGAATGCCGGTGACGCGGTGGCCAGGCAGATCCCGGTGACCGCGAGCACGCCAACGGCCCGCTGCAGTGGGCGGGTTCCACGCGTACGGCGTGTACGGGGTGTCAGGACCCCCATGTTCAGGACCCCCAGGGATGCCTTGTCAACAACAAGAACTAGTAGCGGTAAACAGCAAGAAGCCAGAAGAGCGAAAAGCTGGAAGTGTGAATCAGTCGCCCCAAGCGAATGCATGCCGAGGCGAGTTCGGCCCAGTCCGCGCAGTTTCGCGCCGACCGGGCCTCCCTCAACACCTCAGGCCATTCGCCTCAGGCCACCTCAAGCTGCGGAACAGATGTCCGCTCAGCCCCAGGTGTTGGCGTTCTGCTTCTCAGTGGCCTGGTAGTTCTCGGCCGAGTTCTGCAGCGCCGAGGCGATCTTCATCAGCGTCTGGTGCAGGCTCTGCGCGGTCTGGTCCCACTCGCGCTGCTTGCGCTGGTAACCCTCCTGCGCTTCACCTTCCCAGGTGGCGGCGACGGTCTTGACCGCGCCCTCGATGTCGTCCAGCTGCTGCTTGATGCGGCCGGCCGTGGTGCGCACGTCGGTGGCGGCGTTGGTGATGGTTGCGTAATTGACGAGAATGGACATCGTCGTCCCCTTTCAGGGAGATTGCGGAAGTTGGTGGTGAGAGCGGAGCGCTGTTCTGCTTTCCAGCAGATTCGGCTCCTGCTACGCGACGATCAGCCGAAGTCCGACATGATCTTGCTGATCTCGGAGTTCTGCTGCTCTTCCGACGCGGTGTAGTTGCTCCGCGTGGAGTCCACGGCTTCCTTGATGTCCTGGAGGATGTCGCTCATCCTCTTCGCGTCCGTGTTCCACCGCTCCTGCAGCGAGTGGTAGGACTTGGCTGCCTGGCCCTGCCAGCCGCCCGCGATCTGCTCGATCACGCCGTTGAGGCGGCGGATCTCGCCCTGGATCTGACCGTTCGCCGTGTTGATGTCGCCCGAGAGCTTGGCGAGCTGATCTTCTGTTACCCGAAACTGGCCGGCCATGGTGAACCTTCCCCCATGTCGTTGTGGTCCCGAGAAGCCCGTACCGCTTCTCGGGTAGTGACGTCACTTCTGCATAAACATCAATGAGCGCTGTCAGCACTCTATCGCTCGGCTGTCACACATCCAGCGGCAGCTGCGATCAGTTACAGACTTCACACACTCACGCGACGGAGCTGTGATTGGTGGGGCTCAAGTCGGGGCAGGTGCAACCCATTTGAGCCCCATCGCCTGAGCTCCATCGCCAAGTGCGAGCCTCACTGGCTACTGGCTCTGCTCCTGCGCGGCGCTTCCGGTGTCCAGCATCGGCCCCTTGGGGATGAATTCGGCCCAGTTGCGCGGGACGATCGCAGGCCGCTTGACCTTCTCGTAGCCGAGGCGGGTGCGGGCCTTGTCCGTCTCCGAGGGCTGTCCGTCCTTGGAGCCCGTGGCCTTGCTGCCGTCCTTGTCCGCCGCACTGTCGTTGCCGGACGGGAGCGAGTAGCGCAGGCCCGTGTCCGTCAGCAGGTACCACCCGCCACCGCCGCCCGTCGCGCTCCTGACCTCCTGGAAGATCAGGCCCGAGCCGGAGGAGACATACGCGTTCAGGGAGTCCGCGATGACCTTCTTCGGGTAGGCCTTGCCCGCCCAGGCGGCGAGGCCGAGCCCACTCCTTGAGGCCTTGCCGTCGAAGACGCTGCACGAGGTGTTGTTCACCGTGCCGGTGGCCTCGTCCACGGCGTTGGCCTGCTTGGGCGGCCGCTGCGGCCAGCCCTTGTCGTTGAAGAACTCGGGCACTTCGCCGCCGTTGGCCGCGGTGATGTCCGTCGCGTCGACCTCGATCGGCTCGGCGCTCTCGGTGCCGTACGCGAGCTTGGCGGTCGGGGAGTTCCTCAGCAGGCCCGCCACGAACGGGGAGATGGCCGCGACCTCGTCCTTCAGGACGACGAAGTACCCCTCGCCCTGGGCGTCCTCGGCCTTGAGGACCTTGCCGATCGTGGTCGCTTCCTCGGGCAGGCCCTGGACGCCGGTCGTCCCGCCCGCGCCCGGGACATCCGGGAAGGTGATCGGGCCCCTGTCCCGGAGCGTCTTGAGCCACTGCGCGCTGACCGGCTGCGGTTCGGCCGAGCCGCCGACGACGGCGTTGAGCAGGTTCCTGGTCTGCACCGGATCCGCGTTCACCTCGTTGTTGCCGAGGCGGAAGACGTTGCCCTTGCCGTCGACGAGGAACCGCAGCTTCGACTCGGGCTCGTAGACGTAGAGGGCTTCCTTGGAGCTGACCTTGCCCTCGTCGTTCACCGCCTCGGCGTCTTCCTTGTTGAGGACGAAGACCGCGCGGTCGAGGGTCTTGCCACCCTTGGCGGGGCGCTCGCAGACCGCCCAGGTCTTCGGTGTCTCCGCGTCGTCCTTGGCGGGCATCCGGTCGGGAGCGTAAGGAATGCCGATGGTCGAGCCGTGCCGGATGCCGCTCTTGTCGATCTCCTTGGCCGGCACCTCGATGACCGTGCCCTTGCCCTTGTCGAGCAGGAGCTTGGCCGATGCGTAGTTGAGCACCGGGTGGAGAACCTTGTCACCGCCCTCCTTGAGGACGATGTAGCGCGTCGTGGAGTCGCTGTCGACGATGATGTGCTCGCCGGGGGTGTCCCAACCCTTGGGCGCCGCAGGCTTGATCACACCCCAGGCGATGAAGCCGATGACGAGAACGACACCGATCGCCAAACTGGGCATCACGGTGCGAACCGGGCGCGGTGCACCCTCTTCCGAGCCCCCCGGCTCCGGTGCCAGGAACGCCGCGACAGTGCGCTTGCGCGCGAACGTATAGGCGGCGAGCTCATCCCGACGCTTTGCCATGTGTCCCAGCTCTCCCGTTTCTCCCGTTTTGCCATGCTCAGCTGTCGCCCCCCGGCCGGTTCCAGGCCGCATCACGCGCATCTAAGAGCCGGTTAAGCACAACAGGGCACCTACTATGCACTGCGCCACCGGGGCGTGGTCCACCAGGTTCGCTCTGCGACCACGCTCTGTACGGGAAGTTCACAGGCCCGCCCCACTTTCCTGGCCCGGCCCCCGTGTCGCGGGGGCCTCATCAGCGGGTAGCGTGACCTCCCACACGACACAGGGCACCGCAGTGCGCGACGAGCCACGAAGTCACCGTGGTCGACGGAAGTCACCGTCGCAGTCGTACGCCACAGATCAACTGATGCCACTTTGCGAAAGGGATGTCCCGGGGGATGACCAGCGCTACGAGCACTCGGCGCGGACGCCGCGCACAGCAGCAGCCGGGCGGCGGCGGCCGAGGCAGGCCCGCCCCGGCTCCGGCTCCGGCTCCCGCGGCCACCACATCCGCCGCACCGCGCACCCTGCCGCGCCCCGGCGGCCTCGGTCCGCTGCGCCTCCAGCAGCTCATCCTGGTGGAGCTCGCCGCCGCGATCATGCTGGCCGCCTGGGTCACCGAGCGCTGGCTGCTCGCCCCGGCCGGTGCCGTGGCCGCACTGCTCGTGCTGCTCGCCATCCTGCGCCGCCATCACCGCCCGCTTCCCGAGTGGTACGAGACGGCCCGCGCCCTCAAGCACCGCCAGCGCGAGGCCAAGATGCCGGTGTCGCCGGGCACGGACCCGATGCTGGCGCCCGCCGTCGAGTGCGACCCGGCCCTGCGCACGTACAGCTTCGTCTCGCGTGACGACCGCTCCATCGGCATGATCGGCGACGGCTCGTTCCTGACCGCCGTGCTCTTCGTACAGCCCAGCAATGAGCCCCTGCGCCCCGAAGTCCCGCGCAGGCAGCTGCCGTTGCAGCTGGTCCAGGACGCGCTCGAGGTCGACGGCATCCGGCTGGCCTCCGCGCAGATCGTGCAGCACACCCAGCCCGCGCCCGCCCCGCACCTGCCGCAGCAGTCGGTCGCCGCGCGGTCGTACGGACCGCTGCAGGCCCAGGCGGGATCGCCCGCGCTGCGGCTCACCTGGATCGCCCTCAAGCTCGACCCCGAGCTGTGCCCCGAGGCCGTCGAGGCCCGCGGCGACGGCATCCCCGGCGCCCAGCGCGCGCTGCTCCGCGTCGCCGACCAGCTGGCGAGCCGGCTCGCAGGCGCCGGCTTCGAGGCGACCATCCTGGACGAGAACGAGCTGGTCAACGCCGTCGCCACGTCCAGCTGCCTGAACCCCCGCGCCAACTCGCAGCACAGCAACGACGGGCGGCCCGCACAGCGCCGCACCGTCGAGGCGGTCCGCAGCTGGCGCGTCGACGACCGCTGGCACACCACGTACTGGATCTCCCGCTGGCCACAGCTGGGCGACGGCGGTGTGGCGCTGCCGCAGCTGGTCACGCGGTTCACCTCGCTGCCGGTGCTCGCCACCACCTTCTCCACCACGCTGAGCCGGGCCGGCAACCGCGGTATCGCCATCGCAGGCCATGTCCGCATCACCGGCCGCGGCGAGAACGAACTCGGCCAGGCGCGCCGTGAGCTGGAGCGCGCCGCGGGCGCCTCCAAGGTCGGCCTCGTGCGGCTCGACCGCGAACAGGTGCCCGGCGCCCTCGCCACCCTGCCGCTCGGAGGTACGAACTGATGTCCTACCCCTCGCCGACCATGAACCCGGGGCAGCAGCGCGGCCAGAACCCCGAGCGCAGGCCCGCTCACGTCGCCTCGCCCACCGACACCGGCATGATCCCGCTGCTGCAGCAGCCGGAGGCGCCGGAGCAGCACCAGCAGCGCCGTATCTTCAGCCCAGGCTTCGGCCTGCGCGGCCCGCGCCGCAACCGCCACGTCGTGACCTCCGAGGAGATCGCGGCGATCAGCATGCCGATCGGTGACGACGGCGTGATCATCGGGACCGACACCGAGAACCAGCCCGCCGTCCTCGGCCTCGCCCGCCCCAACCCCTTCGACGTGGTCGTCGTCGGCGGTCTGTGGTTCGCGCAGGTGCTCGCGCTGCGCGCGGCCGCGACCGGCGCCCGCGTGGCCGTCGAGACGGGCCGCCCGCAGGCCTGGACGCAGCTCGCCCAGGCGGCCGGCGGCGGCCAGCAGTGCGTGACCGTGTACCCGGTGGGACGCGTTCCGGCACAGGGCCCGTCGGTGTCCAGCCCGGTCGTCCTGATCCGTGACTGTGGTGTACGCCCGCCCCGTGGCCGAGTCACCTCGCTGCCGTGGCAGGCCGTGGTGACCGTGCTTCCCTTTGTCGGCGAGCACGCCCCGCGCTGGCTGGCCCAGGCCCAACTGGTCGGTATCCAGCGGATCTCGCCGCAGGAGACCGAGGTCGTACGCGAGACCCTCGGCGTGCCCGCCGAGCATCTGCAGCTGCTGCCGACGCTCTCCGACAACGTGGCCCTGTGGTGCACCCGCAAGCACCGCAAGTACGTGATGACCGAGCCCACCGACGCGGAGACGGGGCTGCTCGGTGCGGCCCGGCGGATGGACTGAGGGCGGCCTTGTTACCGCCCGCACCGCGGCGCAGTGCCCACCTTCCGCTTGACGGAAAGGTGGGCACTGCGGTGCTCGGGGCCGCGGGTCTCAGAGGAGTAACGAGCGGCACAAGAGGGTCGCTCACAACGGTCGTACAACGAAGCGTCAACCAAACGAGCGGCGGAGACGGAGCGCACACAAGGGCGCTTTCCCGTACCGCGGTGCGAGTGATTAGGCTCTTCTGGTGATGCGGTTGCGTCGCAGACGCGTGGGACGCGCCACCCCCATACCGCCCGACCGCGACGACGCATTCAGCAGCAGTGGCTGACCAGGAGGCAAGCAGTGAACAGGGATCGGTCCGACTACCACGGCGGCCAGTCCCCTGACGGGGACGACCGTGAGCTCGACCTCACGGGCGAGTTCGAAATCGTCTACGAGCCTCCTGCTTGGTACGACCAGGGATCCACGAGCGGCAGCGGCCACACCGGCCAGGCCTCGGCGCCGCCGCCCACCGGTCCGCCGCTCGGCCCGCAGGGACAGCAGGGACAGCAGCCGCCCGCCCCCGGGCAACAGCAGCATCAGCAGTACGCACCGCAGCAGCCGCAGCGGCCGCAGGGGACGGACGGCGCCGGTTACGGCTACCCGCAGGCCGGCGCCCCGCAGCCCGGCTACGGCTACCCGCAGCAGGCGCCGCCGGCGGTTCCGCAGCAGGGGACGGACGGGGCTGGTTACGGCTACCCGCAGACCGGCGCCCCGCAGGGTGCCCCGCAACCCGGTTACGGCTACCCGCAGCAGCAGGCCCAGCAGGCGGCACCCGCCGCTCCCCCGGCCGCCGCACCACAGTCCGCCACTCCGCAGTCCGTCCAGGACACGTCGGGTGGGGGGTACGGCTACCCGCAGCAGGCGCCCGCGCCCTCGCCGTCGGCCGATGTTTCGCCCGCGCCCACACCGGACGCTTCTCCGGCTCCGCCCGCTCCGTCGACGCCCTCGGCTCCGTCGGCTCCGTCGGCAGATGCCCCCGCGGCGCCCGGTTTCCCCGTACTGCGGCCGGCCGGCGACACGGACAGCGGTGTGCCCGCTGCTCCTGTGACCGCCACTCCCGCCACTCCCGCCGAGAGCGCGCAGGAGCAGGAAGAGCCGGAGCAGTCGGAGTCGTCCGAGCAGCCGGAGTCGTCCGCTGCCCTGAACTACGCGGCTGCGGACGCCGAGGCGGCAGCGCTGTTCGGCTCCCCGGACGACGAGCCCGAGGCGGAAAACGCAGCGGAGACGGACGCGGAGTCCCAGTCGGAATCGGAGTCGGAGTCGGAGTCGGAGGAGTCTCAGGAGCCGGCGTCGGAGCCTGAGCCGGAGACCACTGACGCCGCCGCCGAGGCGCCCGAGGCGCCCGAGGCGGAGCCCACCGCTCAGGAGCCCACCACTCAGGACCCCGCGCAGCCGCAGGCGCCGCAGGCCCCCCAGGGCGCTCCGCAGCAGCAACTGCCCCCGCTGCCCGAGGGTTACCAGCCCGCGCAGCAGGTGCAGAACGCCCCGCAGCAGCAGGCACCGCAGCAGCCGCAGCAGGACCCCCAGGCAGCAGCGGCAGCCGCCGCGGCCGCCCAGGCCCAGCAGGGTGGTTACGGCTACCCTCAGCAGGCGCAGCCCCAACAGCAGCCCGCGCAGGGCGGGTTCGGTCCCGCGCAGCCGCTGCCGCAGGCACAGCCCCAGCCCGGCCAGCCCGGCCAGCCCGGCCAGCAGCAGGGTCAGCCGATGCCGCAGCAGGCGCCCCAGCAGCAGGCGCCGCAGCACCCGCAGGCCCAGCAGCAGCCCGGCTACGGCTACCCGCAGACCGGCGCCCCGCAGGGTGCCCCGCAACCCGGTTACGGCTACCCGCAGCAGGCCCAGCCCGGCCAGCAGCAGGGCCAGCCCGGCCAGCCGATGCCCCAGCAGCCGCAGCACCAGCAGCAGGCACCGCAGCACCCGCAGCAGCAGGCACCGCAGCACCCGCAGGCCCACCCCGTACAGCCCCAACAGCCCCAACAGCCCCAACAGGGCCAGCACCCGGGCCAGCAGGGCCAGCACCCGGGCCAGCCGATGCCGCAGCAGCCCCAGGCTCAGCAGCACCCGCAGCCCCAGGCACCCCAGCACCAGCAGATGCCGCAGCAGGGCCAGTCCCCCGGCCCGGCGCACCCCAATCAGGACTGGTCGTCGGGCGGGCACCCGGGCCAGGCCGGCCCCGGCGCACAGCAGCCGCAGCAGCAGGCCGCGCCCGGCACGCCGCTCGGCTACAACGCCGCGGTGGAGCTGTCATCGGACCGCCTCCTGCGCAACCAGCCCAAGCAGCGCAAGAACAACGCGGGCCCGTCCCGCTTCAAGCTCGGCGCCAAGAAGGAAGAGGCCGAGCGGCAGCGGAAGCTGGATCTGATCCGTACGCCGGTGATGTCCTGCTACCGCATCGCGGTGATCTCCCTCAAGGGCGGCGTCGGCAAGACCACGACGACGATGTCCCTCGGTGCGACGCTCGCCTCGGAGCGCCAGGACAAGATCCTCGCGATCGACGCCAACCCGGACGCGGGCACCCTCGGCCGCCGTGTACGACGCGAGACCGGTGCCACCATCCGTGACCTGGTGCAGGCGATCCCGCAGCTCAACAGCTATATGGACATCCGCCGTTACACCTCGCAGGCGCCCTCGGGCCTGGAGATCATCGCCAACGACGTGGACCCGGCGGTCTCCACCACCTTCAACGACCAGGACTACCGCAGCGCGCTCGACGTGCTCGGCCGTCAGTACCCGATCATCCTCACCGACTCGGGTACCGGTCTGCTCTACAGCGCGATGCGCGGAGTGCTCGATCTGGCCGACCAGCTGATCATTATCTCGACGCCGTCCGTGGACGGTGCGAGCTCCGCGTCGACCACCCTCGACTGGCTGTCGGCGCACGGCTTCGCGGATCTCGTACAGCGGTCGATCACCGTGATCTCCGGGGTCCGCGAGACCGGCAAGATGATCAAGGTGGAGGACATCGTCGCGCACTTCGAGACGCGCTGCCGCGCCGTCCAGGTGGTGCCGTTCGACGAGCACCTCGCGGCGGGCGCCGAGGTGGACCTCGGCATGATGCGGCCCAAGACCCGCGAGGCGTACTTCAATCTCTCGGCCCTGGTCGCCGAGGACATCTCGCGCGCCCAGCAGAGCGCGGGCTTCGGCGCCCAGCAGCAGATGCAGCAGCAGCCGGGGCAGCCCCCGCAGGGGTACGCCCAGCAGCCGCCGCAGCAGGGCTACCCCCAGCAGGGCGCCCCGCAGCAGGGCCAGGGCTGGCAGCAGCCGGGCCAGCAGCCCCCGCAGGGGCAGGGCTGGCAGCAGCAGCCGGGGCAGCCCCAGCAGCAGGGACAGCAGCAGCCGGGTGCGGTGCCGCCGGGCTGGACGCAGCAGTAACACCCGCTCACACAAAGGGGGTTGGCGCCATCGGACGCCAACCCCCTTTGCCATGCCCGCAGTTGTGCAGACGACCGGCGTACCGCCTACTTCAGATCGAACTCCCCGTCACGCGCCCCGAGAACGAACGCCCGCCACTCCGCCTCGGTGTAACGCAGCACCGTCTGCGGCTCCTTGGAGTTGCGCATCGCGACGGCACCGCCCTCCAGATAGGCGATCTCGACCTTCTCGTCCTGCGGTCCGCCGGGGGCGCTGTGCCACTCGACGCCGCTGATGTCCATCGCGTACAGCGCGTCCTTCTCGGCTTCCTTGCGCGCCGCCTGCGCCGCCTTGTCCTCCGGGGACTGCTCGGTCGACATCAGTTCACTCCGTTCCACGAGCCTTGCGGATGCCTGGACTCTATCGTCGTGAGGGCCGTCGCCGTGGCGCTTCAGAGGGCTAGACCAATGAGGGATCACGGCTCCAACTCGGCGTCATAACAGGTGCGTTCCCGCAGGCCACGCGGGGTTCATTCGCCGTTGACATGTTTAGACCACCGCTGATAGACACACAGCTCATTCATCTGAGAGCTGTTCCGCAAGTCCGACGTGAGGTCAACTGCCCCATGGACACCAGAGATCAGCAAGCCCCACCGCCCCGCCGAGGCATCCGCCGCCGCGCCCGTCTGCTGTGCGGCGCAGGCGCCGCCGCCCTCACGCTGACGGCCGGCCTCGCCTCCCCGCTCAACCCCGCGCCCGAGCAGGCGCAGGCCGACAGCGACGGCAAGAAGACCCTCACGGTCGCGGTGGCGCAGAGTGTCGACTCGCTCAGCCCGTTCCTCGCCCAGCGTCTGGTGAGTACGAGCATCCACCGGCTCATGTACGAGTACCTGACGAACTACGACCCCAAGGACAACCACACGGTCCCGGGTCTCGCCACCGCGTGGAAGCCGTCGGCGGACAAGCTGACCTGGACGTTCACCATCCGTAAGAACTCCAAGTGGTCCGACGGGAAGCGGGCGACGGCCGAGGACGCGGCCTGGACGTTCAACAAGATCATGACGGATGAGGGCGCCGCCACGATCAGCGCCAGCTATGTCGCCAACTTCAAGAAGGTGACGGCCCCTTCGCCGGACAAGCTGGTCGTCGAGCTGAAGAAGCCGCAGGCCACGATGACCGCCATCGATGTGCCGATCGTGCCCAAGCACGAGTGGGACAAGGTCGAGGACTTCTCGAAGTTCGGCAACGACGAGAAGTTCCCGATCGTCGGCAACGGCCCCTTCGTCCTCACCGGCTACAAGAAGGACAAGTTCGTCAAGCTGGAGCCGAACAAGTCCTTCTGGCGCGGCGCCCCCAAGTTCGACGAGCTGGTCTTCAAGACGTACAAGGACCAGGACGCCGCCGTCGCGGCCCTGAAGAAGGGCGAGGTGTCCTTTGTCGCGGGCCAGCCCTCGCTGACCCCGGCGCAGGCCGCCGACCTCAAGAACGCCCCGAACGTCAAGGTCAACGACGCCCCCGGCCGCCGCTTCTTCGCGCTCGCCACCAACCCGGGCGCGCGGACCAAGGACGGCAAGAAGTTCGGCAACGGACATCCGGCACTGCTCGACCAGAAGGTGCGGCAGGCGCTCTTCCTCTCCATCGACCGCAAGAAGATCGTCGACAAGGTCTTCCAGGGGCACGCCGTGGAGGGCGAGGGCTATATCCCGCCGCGCTTCTCCGACTATTTCTGGAAGCCCGGCGCGGACCAGAAACTCGCGCACGACCCGAAGAAGGCGGCCCAACTCCTCGATGAGGCGGGCTACAAGAAGAACGGCGACGGAAAGCGCGTCGGCAAGGACGGAAAGCCGCTCGACTTCCGTATTCTCTGCCACGCCACCGACCCGATCGACAAATCCATCGGGAATTACCTCAAGGAATGGTGGGGCGATCTCGGTATCGGGCTAGAGGTGCAGTGCCTCGACAATGTCACCGACCCCTGGTACGCGGGCGAATACGATCTGGCCTTCGACGGCTGGTCGGTGAACCCCGACCCCGACTACGTCCTGTCCCTGCACATCTGCGGGGCCCTGCCGTCCAAGCCGGGCGCCACCTCGCCCACCGACAACTTCATCTGCGACAAGAAGTACGACGACCTCTACCAGAAGCAGCAGGCCGAGTACGACCCGGCCAAGCGCGCCGACCTCGTCAAGCAGATGCAGTCGCGGCTCTACGACACCGGGTACATGAACATCATCGCGTACCCCAATGCCGTCGAGGCCTATCGCACCGACCAGATCAAGTCCGTGACCACGATGCCGTCCGACGCGGGCAACATCTACGGCCAGGACGGCTACTGGAGCTGGTGGTCGGCCGTCCCCGCGGACTCCGGCGACACGTCCGACGGCGGTTCGTCGGCCGGCGTGGTCATCGGTATCGCCGCGGGTGTCGTCCTGCTCCTCGGTGCCGGGGCGTTTGTCGCACTCCGCCGCCGCTCCACCGCGGAAGAGCGGGAATAGCCCTCCCCGACCAGCACTCCAGCACGCCAGCACTCAAGCGCCCGTTGCTCCAGCGCCCCGTTGCTCCAGTGCTCCAGTGCTCCAGTGCTTCTGACACCGCGAAGAGGCGGATCCGTACATGACCGACGCCAGTACCAGCACCACGGCGCTCGCGGACCCCGACGGTCCGCACGGTCCAGGTCCCGACGGCCCGGCTGCGGCCGGGCCGTCGGCCCGCGGACCACGGGCCCGCAACGCCACCGCGTATCTGCGGTATGTGGCGGGCAAACTCCTCGGCGCGGCGGTCTCGCTGTTCGCCGTGCTCGTCACCAGCTTCTTCCTGTTCCGCATCATCCCCGGCGACCCGGTGCGCACCATCACGCACGGCCGGGCCGTCTCCGACGAGCAACTGCAGGCGCTGCGCCGCCAGTTCGGTATCGACAAGCCGCTGTGGGAACAGTTCACGCAGTACTGCGGCCAGGCGCTGCAGGGCGACTTCGGCAACTCGTACCAACTGCATGATCCCGTCGGTGAGTTGATCTGGGACCGGCTGCCGGCCACGCTGCTGCTCACCGGCACGGCCTTCGTCCTGTACTCCCTCATCGGGGTCTGGCTCGGCACCCGCTCCGCGTGGCGCAGCGGCCGCATCGGCGACCGCTTCAACACCGGCCTGTCGCTCACCCTGTACTCGGTGCCGTCGTTCTGGCTCGGCCTGATGCTGATCAATGTGTTCGCGGTCGGCGTCGGCTTCATCCCCGGCGTCTTCCCGACCGGCCTGATGGAGTCGGGCGACGGCTCCACAGGGCTCGCGCACGCCCTGGACGTGGCCCACCACATGGTGCTTCCCGTGCTGACCCTGGTCGCGGTCGGCTATGCGCAGACGCTCCTGGTGATGCGTTCCTCGCTGCTCGACGAGATGGGCAGCGACTATCTGACGACGGCCCGCGCGAAGGGCCTGCGCGACGCTCTCGTACGCCGCCGCCATGCCGTACCCAACGCGCTCCTGCCCACCGTGACGCTGATGTTCGTCAACCTCGGGCATGTGGTCGCGGGCCAGATCCTGGTCGAGACGGTCTTCTCCTGGCCGGGCCTCGGCGGCCTGTTCTACGAAGCCCTCTCCATCCCCGATCTGCCGCTCCTTCAGGGCCTGTTCTTCGTGTTCGCGGCCGGTGTGATCCTGATGAACACACTCGCCGACCTGATCTATCCGCTGCTCGACCCCCGGGTGGGCCGATGACCGAGACCTCCGCTTCCACAGGCACCGAGGCCGCTCCCAAGAGCCCCCGCGCCCTGGCCCGGGAGCGCAGACGCCACTCCGCGGCCCGCTTCTGGCGGGAGTTCCGCACCCACCGCGCGGGCCTGTTCGGTCTTGCGGCCCTGGCCCTGTTCGTGCTGCTCGCCCTGCTCGCGCCGGTGCTCGTCGGCTCCGATGTGCAGAGCGTGACCAAGGCGCCGGGGCAGCCGCTCGAAGCACCGAGCGGCGAGTTCCTCCTCGGCACCGACAAGGACGGCCGCGGCATGCTCGGGCTGCTGATCTGGGGCGCCCGATTCTCGCTCACCGTGGGCTTCCTCGCCGCGGCGCTCTCGGTGGCGATCGGCACCCTGATCGGCATCACCGCGGGCCACTACAAGGGCTGGTACGCCACGGTGATCATGCGGATCACCGACTGGTTCCTGGTCATGCCGACCCTGGTCCTCGCCATCGCCCTGGCCAGTGTCCTGTCCCGCTCCATCTGGACGATCATCCTGGCGATCGGCGTCACCACCTGGCCCACGACGGCCCGCCTGGTGCGCGCCCAGACCCTGGCCGTCGAGTCCCGGCCCTATATCGAGCGGGCCCGCGCCCTCGGCGGCGGCCACACGCACATCATGACGCGGCACGTCCTGCCGAACGTCATGCCGCTCGTCCTGGCCCAGACGACCCTGGTCATCTCCTCGGCGGTGCTGACCGAGGCGACGCTCGCCTTCCTCGGCCTCGGCGATCCCACGGTCACCTCGTGGGGCGGCCTGCTCCAGGACGCCCGGGACGCGGGGGCGACCACGAAGTGGTGGTACGTGATGCCGCCCGGCCTCGCCATCGCCCTGGTGGCCCTGTCCTTCACACTCTGCGGCCGCGCCGTGGAGTCGGTCCTCAACCCCAGGCTGGGGGCGTCCCGTTGAGCACGAACACCGCATCCGCCGGCGCCGCGGAGGCACCCCGGAACACCACGCCCCTGCTCGAGGTCAGAAATCTCGAAGTGACCTACGGCTCGGGAGCCGCCGCCGTCCGTGGCGTCGACCTGACCCTGGAGGCGGGCAGCAAGCTCGGTATCGCGGGCGAGTCGGGCTGCGGCAAGTCGACCCTGGCGCTCGCCCTGCTACGCCTTCTGCCCGCCGGAGCGAAGATCTCCGGTGAGATCCTCCTGGACGGCGAGGACGTGCTCGGCATGAAGTGGGGGCGGCTGCGGGCCGTGCGCTGGGCGGGGGCGTCGATCGTGTTCCAGGGCGCGATGCACTCGCTCAACGCCGTGCACCGGATCGGCGACCAGATCGCCGAGCCCATGCTGATCCACCGGACGGCGGGGCCCGACGGCGCCAAGAAGCGCGTCGCCGAACTCCTGGAGCAGGTGGGCCTTCCCGCCGCCCGCGCGGCCTCGTACCCCCATGAGCTGTCCGGCGGCCAGCGCCAGCGCGTGATGATCGCCATGGCCCTGGCCTGCGACCCGCGCCTGATCGTGGCCGACGAACCGACCACCGCACTCGATGTGATGATCCAGGCCCAGATCCTGCGCCTGATCGAGGAGTTGGTCGCCGAACAGGGCGTGGGCCTGATCATGATCAGCCACGATCTCGCGGTCCTGGCCGACACCTGCGACCGGCTCGCGGTGATGTACGCGGGCCGCGTCGTCGAGGAGGGCCCGGCCGCCCAGGTCCACGAGAACGCCCGCCACCCCTACGCCAAGGCCCTGTCGGCGGCCTTCCCGCGGATCGGTGACCCCGCGTCCCGGCACGCACCGCGCGGCCTCGCGGGCGACCCGCCCGACCCCTTGGACCTGCCGACGGGCTGCACGTTCCATCCCCGGTGCCCGGTGGCGGTCGTCGAGCGGTGCGCCACCGAGGACCAGGCACTGCGGGGATCCGATGACTGGAAGGCGGCGTGTATCCATGTCTGACCCGGTAGCCGGCTCCACGGGCACGGCGGCGTCCGGCGGTGCGCCCCTGCTCGGCGCGGCGGACCTGAAGGTCACCTTCGCGGGCCGCCGCGGCTCCCCCGAGGCCCGCGCCGTGGACGGCGTCCATCTCGACATCGCGCCCGGAGAGATCGTGGCCCTGGTGGGCGAGTCCGGCTGCGGCAAGACCACCCTGGCCCGGGCCCTGCTCGGCCTGGAGAAACCGACCACGGGCCAAGTGAGCTTCGACGGCGCCCCGTTGGCGTACGACAGCCGCGCGCTGAAGGCGTACCGCAACCGCGTCCAGCTCGTCCTGCAGGACCCCAGCGGTTCCCTCAACCCGCGGCACACGGTCTACGAGGCCGTGGCCGAGGGTCTGCGCATCCACGGCTACACGGGCGACGAGCGCGCCAAGGTCGCCGAGGCCCTGTCGCGCGCCGGGCTCAGGCCGCCCGAGCGGTTCTTCCTGCGCTATCCGCACGAGCTCTCCGGCGGCCAGCGCCAGCGCGTCGTCATCGCGGGCGCCCTCGTCCTCGACCCCGAACTGATCGTCGCGGACGAGCCGGTGGCGTCGCTCGACGCGTCCGTGCGCGGCGAGATCCTCGCGCTGCTGCTCTCGCTGCGCGAAGAACTCGGCCTGTCGGCCCTCGTCGTCACGCACGATCTGGGGCTCGCCTGGAACATCGCGGACCGGGTCGCCGTCATGTATCTGGGCCGGGTGGTCGAGACGGGCACCGTCGAAGAGGTCCTCACCTCGCCCCAACACCCCTACACCCAGGCGCTGTTGTCCGTCCTCCCGGAGGCGCAGGGCGAGCCGGTGGTACTGACCGGTGAGCCGCCGGACCCGACACGCATCCCGCCCGGCTGCCGCTTCCACGCGCGCTGCCAGGTGCTCGCGTCGGGCGAGGCGGAACGGACGGGGGTCGCGCAGTCCTGCCGTACGAAGGAGCTGCCGGTCCTTTCGGCGGCGGGCACGGCGCAGGTGGCCTGCCACTGGGCGGCGGCGAAGGCGGGCGCGAGCGGCTGAGCGGCTTGGGGGAAGTCCGGTGCGGTTCGTCGTACCCCAAAGGAACACCTAAGGCCGCAGCACCTCACGGAACGCATGCTCGCCCGACGGTTTCAGCTCCACCAGCGGCAGCGGCTTGTCGACGGGATCTCCGCTGTCGCCGAAGCGGATCGGCCCGCTCAGGCCCTTCACCTCGTTGCCCTGCTTGACGGTGAGCAGCAGCTGCAGCACCGCTCCCGAGCTCACCGTGCGCGGCCCGGCGTCCCTGATGGCGCTGCCGGCGACGAACAGGGCGTCGTGCACGACGAGGGCCTCGCCGTCGTCGAGCTGCTCGGGGCCGCGACCGGTCTGCTGGGTGTAGCGCGTGCTGAACTCGGGGATGGGGTCGCCGTCCTCACCGGTCGGGTAGCCACCGCGCCACAGGTCGGGGTGGGCCAGGGCGGTGAAGAGGACGGTGACGTTGCTGAGCCGCCAGCGCTTGGCGAACCGGTCTCTGCGGGCGCTGTCCTCCTCGACGTCGGAGAACATGCCGATGGCGTCGTCCCCGGTGAGCACGGTGGTCCGGCAGCGCTGCCCCCAGGCCGCCATCGCCGTGATGAACTCCCGCAGTTCACGGCCGCGGCCGGCGAAGTAGAGGGCGTCGGGCTTCTCGCGGCAGACGCGTTCGGCGATGGAGGCGAAGGCGTTGGCGGTGGCGGGCGCTCCCGAGTCGTAGTCGAGGCCCAGATCCTCCAGCTTGAGGCCGTGCTTGTCCGCGGCACCGGAGAAGCCCGTGTGGAGCGAACGGCTGTAGATGTCCTGGCCGTTGCGGTCCCTGACGACGGCGACGCGGTAGCCGCCCTTCTGGCGCTGCCGTTCCCTGAGGTGACGGGCGGCCGCCGCGGCCTCACCACGGTTCGGGGAGACCACGCGGAAGAAGCCGATCTCGCCCTCGTCGGTGAGCCCGTCCGCCGTGGAGGTGGCCCCGAGCAGCGGAAGCTTGGCCTTGCGCAGCTTGTCGACGGCGAGCTTCGTGGTGTCCAGGGACGGACCGAAACCGGCGACCGCGACCAGTCGGTGCTCGTCGTCGTCCTTCATCCCGATCAGCCGGTCCGCGAGGGGCTCCCACTGCCGGGCCCCGGCACCCGGGTTGGCGAGGAGCAGCTTGATCTGCGGCTCGTCACCCGGCCCGCCCTCCTCGGTGCGGTTGAGCTCGTACTGGGCGAGATAGGCGCCTTCCAGTTCCTGCCGCGCCGACTCGTCCTCCTTGCCGCGCGAGCCGCGGGTCACGGGCTGGACGTAGGCGACGGACACCCATGGCTTGCCGGACTCCTCGACGGCCTCGTTCTCCTCGTGGATGAGCCGGGTGACGTCCTTCAGGGAGCCGTCGAAGGTGTACGCGCCGTCGGTGACGCCCACGCACTCGTCGTCCGGCCCCTCCTCCCACACGCCGTCGGCGCACCGGTCGAACCAGTAGTCCTGTGTACCCCAGCTCGAACCGGCCAGGAAGTAGACGGCGTACGCCACCAACACGGCGGCGGGCACAGCCCACTTGACGTACCACCACTTCGGCCGTGGCGCCCGCGGCGGCACCGGGGGCTGCCCCTGTGCGGGCGGCGGGGGGACCGTGGGACCCGTCACCATGGCTCCTTTCGGTAGAGCCGCATGCGGTCGTCGAACGTCTGCCACTGGCGAAAGCCCCGCAGCTGCCCGCGCAGCCGCTCCAGCTGCTCCACGATCACGCCGTGCAGCTGCCCCGTGGGGTCGCCGAGCGGATCGGACCACAGTCCGGCGTACGGGTCGGTCTGCGGATGCAGGGTGAGCTGCCCCGCGATCAGCAGCTTGGCTATCTCCAACTGCTCGGCGGGTACGGTTCGTTCGGCCTGCGCGACGAGGCGTTCGTACTCGGGTCCGGCGTCGACGGCGGTGTGCAGGGTGCGGCGCGGGGCGCGCTGCACCCAGGACAGGGCACGGCACCAGGCCGCGGCGTCCAGGGTGCCGTCGCGGACCTCCTGGAAGGCGTCGTACAGATAGCGTGTGGCCGCCGCCAGTTCGCCCTGGGCGAGCCGGCAGTACGCCTCCTCGCGGGCGTCCCCGGTGCCGCCGGGGGCGGACACGGCGGCCCTGAGGACTTCGTACGCACCGCTCCAAGTGGCTGGTTCCAGCGGCGGGTTGTCGCCGTGTACCTGGGCGAGTTCCTGCAGCAGAAGGCGGCGTACGACATCGGGGAAGACCGCGGCCGCCTCGCCGTCGATCAGCGCGGGCTCGGTGCGCAGATCGTCCCGGACCAGCTCGGCGACCCGCTCGTGCAGATAGAGGCCGCCGCCCCACAGGCCGTTGGCGGCGACGGCCTGCCCCGGCGCGACGGCTGCCGCGGCCCGTGGCAGCACATGGCGCACGGCGGGCGACAGATCGCCGAGGAGCGCGTCGAGTACCTGCTGCCCGATGGTGTGACGGCTGCCCGGCGTGAACGCGCCCCGCACCCGCGCGACGAGCGGCTCCTGCTCGCCGTAGGAGACAAGCGCCGTCAACGCCGCCGCGGTGGCCAGCGGCTGACCCCGTGTCAGTTCGTGCAGGACCCGGCCGAGCCAGGCCGCGGGGCGCGCGATGCCGTGGACGGCTTCGCGGGGCAGGGCGTGCACGACGCGGGCGGAGAACTCGCCGACCTCGTCCCGGTCGAGGGGCCGCAGCTGCGCGACGTCGAGACGCCCGCCGATCCGCCGGGGAGCGACGGCGGCGCCGCCCTCGTCGTCGGCGGTGCGCCAGCACTCCAGGTAGGCGCCGTGCGGCACCAGGCCGGGTTCGCGGTTGACGAGGAGCTGGGGGCGCTTTCGTGCGGCGGCCACGAGCACCAGCGGGTCGGCGGCGCCGCGGGCGTGCCGGACGGCGTCGAGCGCCTCCAGGAAGGCGTTGCCCAGCGGGGTTTCGGCGTTGTCGAGCAGCACCAGACACCGCCAGGTGCGCTCCTGCCCCTCGCCGTCCTCGTACGCCCGCTGCAGATCGTCGAGGAACGCCCGCAGGAGCACTTCCTCGGCCTCGGCGCGCTGGGCCGAAGTGCCGTGCTGGAAGCCGTGGTTGAGCCCGGTGAGGAACTCGTCGGGCGAGGCGGGGGTGACCGAGCCCAGGCCGCGCACCGCCCGCCACAGCTTGCGTTTGCCGCTGGAGACACCCCACAGCCGCTTGCCGCCGCGCACCAGCGGGAAGGCGGCCATGACCAGCGGCGGCAGTCCCGCCACGGTGGCGGCCGTCTCCAGGATGGACAGATACAGGGCGTCGGACTCCTCCTCGGCCCTGCCCTCGTCGAGCGCGGTACGGATCTGCTGCACCGCCCGTGCCCTGTTGCCCGGATCCGTCTCGGCGGCCAGGGCCAGGGCGAGCGCCCCGGACGTGGGCAGCCGCAGAGCCGGGAAGCTCGGCGTCGCCGCGCTCAGCTGGAAAGCGATCTCGGCGAGTACGTCGGCGGTGCCGCGCCGCCCGTCGTCGAGCTGCGCCATGTCGAGGGCGGCGGTATGGGTGTGCTGCGCCAGCCACTTCAGATGGGCGAGCAGAGTGGTCTTGCCGGTGCCACGGCCACCGAGCAGAAGCAGCGGCGGCGTCGCCCCCTCGGTGCTCCCGTCGCGAGCGAGATGTTCCTGCACCCAGCGGGACAGCAGCAGATCACGCTGCGACGTACCCGCCCAGGCATCCCGCGGCACAGCTCCCCCTCGGCCATCGGATGTGGACCCGGCCCTCGCATGTGCGCCTAGGATGCCGCAAATCCCGCCGGGAGAAACGCAGTTCAGGAATTACGTTCGACTCCACCCGCCCCGCCACGGACGCACCCCGCCAGGCAACAGCCACCAGACCGGCGCACCCCGCCGAGCAGCACCCCACCAGACCGACGCACCCCGCCGAGCAGCACCCCACCAGACCGGCGCACCCCGCCGAGCAGCACCCCACCAGACCGACGCACCCGCCGGCCGGTCCGCTACGCCGGGCGCTCGGCCCGTTCGATCAGTTCGCGGCAGCGCTTCACGTCGTCCGCGATGGCCACAAGCAGCGCGTCGACCGACTCGAACTTCAACTGGCCGCGCACGAAGGCCAGGAAGTCCACGGCCACGTGCTGCCCGTACAGGTCGAGGCCGACCCGGTCGATCGCATACGCCTCTACTGTGCGCGTGGTGCCGTCGAACTGCGGGTTCGTGCCGACCGAGATCGCCGCGGGCATCGCCTCGCCGTCCGCGTGCAGCCACCCGGCGTACACCCCGTCCGCAGGGATCGCGGTGTGCGGCAGGGTCTCCACGTTGGCGGTCGGGAAGCCCAGCTCACGGCCGCGCTGCGCGCCGCGCACGACGACACCCTCGACCCGGTGCGGGCGCCCGAGGATCTCCCCGGCCCCGGCCACGTCCCCCTCGGCGACGAGCCGCCGGGTCAGCGTGGACGAGAACGGCTCGCCGCCCCCGGCCACCCCGCTCACGAACAGGTCGACGACCTCGACCTCGTAGTCGTACGTGCCGCCGAGCTCGGCCAGGAAGCCGACATTGCCCGCGGCCTTGTGGCCGAACCGGAAGTTGGGGCCTTCCACGACCACGCGCGCGTGCAGCTTGTCGACGAGCACCTTCACGACGAAGTCGGCGGGCGACAGCTTCGAGAACTCGGTGGTGAACGGCAGGATGAGGAGCGCGTCCACGCCGAGCTCGGCCATCAGCTCGGCCCGCCGGTGGTGCGGCGCGAGCAGCGGCGGATGGCTGCCGGGCCGCACGACCTCGCTGGGGTGCGGGTCGAAGGTGACGACGACGGAGGGAACACCCAGCTCACGCGCGCGCTCGACGGCACGGCCGATGATCAGCTGGTGTCCGCGGTGCACCCCGTCGTAGGAGCCGATGGTGACGACGCTGCGTCCCCAGTCCTCGGGGATGTCCTCCAAGCCACGCCAGCGCTGCACGGTGTTTGCTCCTCGCCGAACCTGTGTACGTCCTGATGATTGCGCAGGTCTAAGAGTGCCATGCCGGTGCCCCGCGGTTGGCATCGGCCAGGTGTCCCGGGGGTTGCGGGCCACCGCCCCGCCACCGGCCCCGCAGTCGGCCCGCGAACAGCCCCGCAGACCAGGGCCACGCCGGGCCGCACGCCCCCGCTACGCGGAAACCCGCGCCCCCACAAGACCCTCGATCATCCGCCGCGCACTGGGCCCCACGAGCCCCGCCCACTCGGAGCCCGACTCGTCCAGCCAGCCGGACAGGGCCCGCGCGAACCCGGGCACGCCGCGGGACAGCTCGACCAGGCGCCGGTCGAAGCACGCGGCACCCTCCGGCGTACGCACAAGGAGTAGTCCGGTGCGCCGCACCAGCTCCCGGGTGCGGCTCTCGCCCCGCACGTCGGCGGCGGCCGCGAGGGCCCCGATCACGGCGTCGAGCACCACCGGATCGCGTTCCTGCCCGAGGAGCACATCGAGCAGTTCACGGCGCAGCGGCCGCGAGACCCGGCTGCCGGGGGCCGCGAGCACCGGTGCCACGGCCCGCCGTACCTGCGTGTTGCGGCTCTGCAGCAGTCCGCACACCAGCGGGAAGAGCACCGCCCGTGCCGCCGGGCCCTGGTCGAGGCGCCGGTCGACATACGCCGCCGCATGCGCCGCCGCCTCGGGCCGCAGCTCGAGAAACTCCTGGACCAGACCGGCCACCCGGCGCGCCAGCGCGGGCGTCGTGACGTCGGCGAGGGTGCGCAGAACCTCGCCCGAGGCCGGCCCCGGCTCGTGCAGCCGGGCCTGGAACGCCGCGAGCACCGGCTCCGGGTGGGTGGTGAGCGCCGCGGCCAGGGCGCTCGCGGGCAGCTGCGGGTCACCGGCCGTGAACCGCCGCAGGGCGAGCGGCAGATGGCGTGAGCGGGTCTGCGGATCGCGGACGAGCAGGGCGAGCGCGGCACCGTGCAGGGTGCAGTCCCCCGGCCGGGCGAGGAGCGCGAGCGCGGCGTACCGCAGCAGCCCGCGGTCGGCCTCGGTGCGCACCTGCGGCACCGCTTTCAGTCCGTACGCCGCGGCCGCGACCCGGCGTTCGGGCCGGGTGTCGTGCGCCCAGCGGTCGACGGCACGGCACATGGCCGACGGCTCCTCGTCGGCGAGCGCGGCGAGCAGTTCGTCGGCGCGCGGATGCCCGCAGGACACCAGGGCCTCGGTCAGGTCGTCGAGGGAGCGGTGCCGGTGGGTGTGCAGGAGGGCCTGCGCGGCACGGGCGACGGTGGCCTGCGGTGCCGCGTACAACGCGCGGTCGTCGTCAAACCAGCGGGTGAGCAGCGGCTGCACGGTCGCGGGCGCCTCCTTCAGCCACTCCCCCACGGCGTCCAGGAACCGCTCGCCGCCCTCGCCCGCGCCCGGCTCGGGGTCGGCCACGACGAGCCGCCGCAGCAGATCCATCCGGTCGGCGGCGGCCAGCGGCAGCGCCCGCCAGAACCCGGGCCCGAACACCCCGGGCCCGCCCGGAGCCACGCGCTGCGCGCCCTGCCCGTCGCTGCCCCACTGCACGATCCGCTCGGCGAGCAGCCGCAGGACGCCGAGGTAGGGCCGGGCGTCGGGCACACGCAGCAGCGCCTCACTCAGCAGGCGCACCGCCCACCAGCAGGCATCCGCGGAATGCGAATCACCAACCCACCCCGCCACCCCCCGCAGATCATCCGCCCCCGCCTGCGTCCCCCGCAGGCCATCCGGCCCCGCCGCCGCTCCACGCGAGTCACCCGCCCCGCGCAGGTCATCCGGCCCCGTCTGCGTCCGGCGCAGGTCCCCCGGCTCCGCCGCCACCCCACACGAGTCACCCGCCCCGCACACAACCCGTTCCCGAGCCGCCGCCCCGCGCGCCTCCCCGCCCTGCACCGCCGCCCCGCGCAGGCCTTCCGGCCCCACCTGCGTCCCGCGCGGGTCATCCGCCCCCACCTGCGTCCCCCGCAGATCCCCCGGCCCCGCCTGCGCCCCACACAAGCCGCCCGGCCGCCCCGCCACCCCACACGACGAGTCACCCGCCCGCCCCGCCGCCCCGCACACGTCCCCTCCCCGCGCCGTCGCCCCGAGCCCGGTGAAGTGATCGGCCGCGTGCACCAACTCCTCCAGGCGGCGGGCCAGTTCGGCGCTTCCCCGCTGCCGGTCGAGCAGCAGCAGCGCCTGTACGACGGGCCCGATGCGGTGCCTCGGTACCGGCAGGGTGCGGGCGGGCCCCGGTGTGCCGGACGCGGCGGTCGCGGCGGCCCGCGCGGCGGCCTGTGCCGTACGGCGGGCGGCGCGGGACCGGCGGCGCGGCACTGTGGCGGACACCTGCGTCGCGGGGCCGCGCGACGGCAGCCGCTCCGCCGCCTGCGCCGCGCCCTCCTGTCGCCACCGGTGCACGAGCGCGTACAGCGCGGCGTCCAGATCGAGATGGGTGCCCTGGATCCAGTCGGCGAGCTCTTCGTGCGCGAAGCGGTAACCCTCCCCGGCCGGAACGAGCAGCCCTTCGGTGAGGACCGCGGGGGCGAAGCCCGTCGCCCACGGGAACACCTCCTCGAAGGCCTCCCGGTCCAACTCCCCCTGCCCGGGCCCGAGGCAGCGCCGCGCCGCCTCGTGCAGCCGGCCCGCCACCTTCGCCGCGAGCCGCCGCACCGCCGCGCCGCGCACGTTCTGCGCGGCCGCGAGGCGTACCGCGACCCGCAGACACATCAGATCGACGTACGCCGTGAAGATCTCGTCCCGTGACGGCCGTCCGGGCGGGCTGCCGGGCAGCGCGGCCCGCACCTCGGACAGCAGCCGAAGGGCCAGCGGATGCCCGGCGTCCGCGGGCGACACGGCGTCCTCGGGGATGCCGTACCGCTCCCTGGCCCGCAACGCCTGCCGCGGGCCGAGCCCACCGAGCCGCACGCAGGCCGGAAGGCGCGGCTGCCGGGACCCGTACAGCGCACCGTCGGGGAACAGCCGCCCCGCCTGCTCCCAGTACTCCTCACGGCAGGCCACGACGAGCCGGGCCCCGGTGGCGCGCAGCCAGTCGACCGTGCCCGCGGTCCACTCGGCGAGCCGGTGGGCGAGCACCGGCGGCATCTCCTCGGGGCAGTCGAGCAGCACGAGCAGCGGCCGGCCGGCGTCCCGCACGAGCCGGGCCACCCGCCCGGGCGTGAGGTCCCCGAGCCCGCTGACGCCCCGGTGCTCCGCACCGGGAGCCTCCGCTGCCGCCGCCTCGGCGGACGCGGTCACGATCCGCCCGGCGTCCTCGAGGGCCCGCCCCACGGCGTCCGCCACGGAGGCGTCACCGGCCCTGAGCCCGGCGCCGCGCAGCCACACGGTGGGCGCGGGCGCCGAGCCACGGGCGCGACGGGCGGCGAGCGCGGCGAGTTCGGTGCTGCGCCCACTGCCCGGATCGCCGACCAGGCCGAAGACATACGCCGCCGGGCCACACCCCTCTGCCGAACCGCCCGAGCCAGGGCGCGAGCCACCGCCCGGGCCACCGCCCGCCGCCAGGAAGGAGCCGAACTCCCGCTCCGTGTCGGGCCGTTCGACCACGGTGTCCTCGTCGCGCGGCCCGTCGGACCCCACCGACGTCGCCGTCAGCTGCAGCACCGCCGCCAGATTCAGATCGCTGCCGTACGCCGGGACGGTCGCCGCGTTCCGTTCCAGCAGCTCGGCGAGCGCCCCGCCGGGCTCCGCCGCCGCCGCCTCGCGCAGCGGCACGGCGAACCCTGCGGCGCGGTGCCCGGAGTGCAGTGCGGTGCCGAGGACGGCGAGGACGGCACCGGTGTCGACATCGAGCACGGGCCCGCCGGCCGCGCCTCCGCCGAGCCGCAGCGCGTCACTGCCGTCGGTGCCGATCGCCAGCTCCAGGGCGGCGGGCACCAGATGGAAGCGGTCCGTCGCGGTGTACGTCACGGACTCACCGGCCGCGAGCACCCGCGCCTGACGCCAGCCGAGGGCCGCGATCCGCACGTAGGCACCCGTCTCGACGGCCTCGCGCACGGTGACGGGCAGCGGCCGAAGCCCGAGGCCTTCGGTGCGTACGAGGGCGAGATCCGCCTCCGGCAGCGAGGTGACGGCGTCGGCCGCCACGACGCAGGTGCGCTCCCCCGGAGCGTGCAGAACGAGCCGCGCGAGGCCGTCGACGGCCTCATGGCTGGTGACGACGGTGCCGAGCTCGTCCGCGACGAACCCGGCACCCCTGGGCCGACCGGCCAGATCGCATATCCGGACCAGTCCCTGTCCGAAGCCGGACCGGGCGTCCCCTGCAGCCATCGTCGAACCTCCCCGCCACGCCCCGTACTTCTGACCGTAGGTCGGTAATGATCAGCCGGGCAGGGTCCCAACCGGATGCGCCCCCCAGCACACCCCGGGTTCACTCCGAGCGCCTGCTCGATGGGGTGAATCGGCGGCGGCCGATGGATAGACCCTCAGGGAGGGGGAGCGTGGAGCGGGCCGAGGCCCGCTCCACGGAACCCCGGGAGCAACATCGGAACAACAGCGGCAGGCAGCCTCAGCCGAACACGGCCAGGCTCTTCGCCTTCCCCTTGACGTTCTCCACGAGCGCGACGAACCCGCCCTCGGGATCGAAGACCGCGACGGCCTCCCCCGGCCCGTACTCGTCCGGCATCTCCAGACGTACGCCGTTGAGCAGCAGCCGGGCCCGCTTGGCGTCCACGTCCCAGCGCGGGAACGCGGCGACGGCGGCATCGGCGACGGGCATCACGGTCAGCTCCTCCTGGAGCTGGTCGAGGGTGCGCGCCACATCCAGCTTGTACGGGCCTACGCGGGTGCGCCGCAGCGCCGTGAGATGTCCGCCGACCCCGAGGCCCGCGCCGAGGTCGCGGGCAAGGGCACGGATGTACGTACCCGAGGAGCAGACCACCGAGACGACCAGGTCGAGCACGGGCGTACCGTCATCGGCCACCGCGTCCCGCACGTCGTACACCGCGAACGAGGAGACCGTCACCGGCCGGGCCGGGATCTCGAAGTCCTCGCCCTCACGGGCCCGCTTGTAGGAGCGCTTGCCGTCGATCTTGATGGCGCTGACCTTGGACGGCACCTGCATGATGTCGCCGGACAGCTCGGCGATCCCGGCGTCGATGGCCTCCCGGGTCACCCGGGAGGCATCCCCCAGGGACTCGTTCGGGATGATCTCGCCCTCGGCGTCGTCGGTGACGGTGTTCTGGCCGAGCCGGATCGTGCCGAGGTACTCCTTCTCGGTCAGCGCGAGATGCCCGAGCAGTTTCGTGGCCCGCTGTACGCCGAGTACGAGCACACCGGTCGCCATCGGGTCGAGTGTGCCCGCGTGCCCGACCCGCCGGGTCCTGGCGATACCGCGCATCTTGGCGACGACGTCATGCGAAGTGAAGCCGGACGGCTTGTCGACGATGACAAGCCCGTCCGGCGTCGTGTTCTGCGTGCTCATTCCGCGGCGTCGCCAGCCTCGTCGTCGTCCTCGGGCTTGCGGTACGGGTCCGCGCCGCCGGCGTAGTCGGCGCCCGACGACGCCTCGCGCACCTTGGCGTCCGAGGCGCGTGCCTTGTCGAGGAGGTCCTCGATGGTCTTGGCGTTCTCCGGCAGGGCGTCGGGCACGAAGGTCAGGGTCGGGGTGAACTTCACCCCGGCCGCGGCGCCCACGGCGGAGCGGAGCACGCCCTTGGCGCTCTCCAGACCGCGGGCCGCGTTCTCCCGGTCCTCGTCGTCGCCGTAGACCGTGTAGAAGACGGTCGCCTCCCGCAGGTCACCGGTGACCCGGGTGTCGGTGATCGTCACATGCGAACCGAGGCGCGGGTCCTTGATTCCGCGCTGCAGCTTCTCGGCGACCACCTCTCGGATGAGGTCCGCCAGCTTCTTCGCCCGCGCGTTGTCGGCCACTGGTCCGTCTCCCTTTTCTTGCTTTTCCTACGTGCGTCAATCATCGTCGCCGTGCAGCCGCCTGCGCACCGAAAGCAGCTCCACTTCGGGCCGGGCGGCGACCAGCCGCTCACACCGGTCCAGTACGTCCGACAGATGCCCCGTGTCCCCCGACACCATCGCAACACCGATCTGGGCCCTGCGATGCAGATTCTGGCCGCTGACCTCCGCCACGCTCACCGCGAACTTACGGTGCAGCTCGGCGACGATCGGGCGGACGACGGAGCGCTTCTCCTTCAGTGACCGTACGTCGCCGAGGAGCAGATCGAAGGACAGAGTCCCCACATACATATGTGTCCGGATGTCCCGCCGGTACGGGATAGAAGGCCCTGCCCGCTCTTGGCAGGGACATCAAAACCGTACACGGAACGGCCGGGGCCGATCGACGGATTATCCCGTCGACCGGCCCCGAACCGTGCACCGGAGCGGCGCCCCGGCGCGATGCTGATCAGCCGCGCGGCTTCTCGCGCATCTCGTACGTCGCGATGACGTCGTCGATCTTGATGTCGTTGAAGTTTCCGAGGTTGATACCGCCCTCGAAGCCTTCGCGGATCTCGGTGACGTCGTCCTTGAAGCGGCGCAGACCGGAGATGTTGAGGTTCTCCGCGACCACCTTGCCGTCGCGGAGGAGGCGCGCCTTGGTGTTGCGCTTGACCTCTCCGGAGCGGACCAGGACACCGGCGATGTTGCCCAGCTTGGACGAACGGAAGACCTCACGGATCTCCGCCGTGCCGAGCTCGACCTCTTCGTACTCCGGCTTGAGCATGCCCTTGAGGGCCGCCTCGATCTCCTCGATCGCCTGGTAGATGACCGAGTAGTAACGGACGTCCACACCCTCGCGCTCGGCCATCTGCGTGGCACGCCCTGCGGCGCGCACGTTGAAGCCGATCACGATGGCGTCGGAGCCCATCGCCAGGTCGATGTCCGACTCGGTGACCGCACCCACACCGCGGTGCAGGACCCGGATGTCGACCTCTTCGCCGACGTCCAGCTGCAGCAGCGAGGACTCGAGGGCCTCCACCGAACCGGACGCGTCGCCCTTGATGATGAGGTTGAGCTGCTCGACCTCGCCGGCCTTGAGCACCTTGTCGAGGTCCTCGAGGGACACCCGGCGGGTGCGCTTGGCGAACGCGGCGTTGCGCTCACGCGCGGCGCGCTTCTCGGCGATCTGACGGGCCGTACGGTCCTCGTCGACCACCAGGAAGTTGTCGCCGGCGCCCGGGACGTTGGTGAGACCGAGGACCAGGACCGGCGTCGACGGCTCGGCCACCTCCACGTTCTCGCCCTTGTCGTCGAGCATCGCGCGGACTCGGCCGTAGGCGTCACCGGCGACCAGCGTGTCACCGACACGCAGCGTGCCGCGCTGGACCAGGACGGTCGCGACGGCGCCGCGGCCCTTGTCCAGGTGCGCCTCGATCGCGATGCCCTGCGCGTCCTGGTGCGGGTTGGCACGCAGGTCGAGCGAGGCGTCGGCGGTGAGGACGACGGCCTCGAGCAGCGCGTCGATGTTCTCGCCCTGCTTGGCGGAGATGTCGACGAACATGGTCTCGCCGCCGTACTCCTCGGCCACGAGGCCGTACTCGGTCAGCTGACCGCGCACCTTGGTCGGGTCGGCACCCTCGACGTCGATCTTGTTGACCGCGACCACGATCGGCACGTCGGCCGCCTTGGCGTGGTTCAGCGCTTCGATCGTCTGCGGCATCACACCGTCGTTGGCCGCCACCACGAGGATCGCGATGTCGGTCGACTTGGCACCACGGGCACGCATGGCGGTGAACGCCTCGTGACCCGGGGTGTCGATGAAGGTGATCCGCCGGTCGTCGCCGTTGACCTCGGTCGCGACCTGGTACGCACCGATGTGCTGCGTGATGCCGCCGGCCTCGCCCGCGATGACGTTCGTCTTGCGGATGGCGTCGAGCAGTCGGGTCTTACCGTGGTCGACGTGACCCATGACGGTCACTACCGGCGGACGCGAGACCAGGGCCTCGTCGCCGCCCTCGTCCTCGCCCCATTCGAGGTCGAAGGACTCGAGCAGCTCGCGGTCCTCCTCCTCGGGGCTGACGATCTGAACCGTGTAGTTCATCTCGTCGCCGAGGAGCGTCAGCGTCTCGTCGGAGACGGACTGCGTGGCCGTGACCATCTCGCCGAGGTTCATCATGACCGCGACGAGCGACGCCGGGTTGGCGTTGATCTTCTCCGCGAAGTCGGTGAGCGAGGCACCGCGCGAGAGGCGGACGACTTCGCCGCCACCGCGAGGCAGCATCACACCGCCGACCGACGGGGCCTGCATGGCCTCGTACTCCTGGCGCCTCTGCCGCTTCGACTTGCGACCGCGACGCGCGGGACCGCCGGGACGACCGAAGGCGCCCTGCGTGCCACCACGGCCACCGGGACCGCCGGGACGACCGCCGAAGCCGGGACGACCGCCGAAGCCGCCGCCACCACCGGGACGGCCACCGCCGCCACCGCCGCCACCGGGACGGCCGGCGAAGCCGCCGCCACCGCCGCCGGGACCGCCGGGACGACCGGCGAAGCCGGGACGACCGCCGCCGCCACCGCCGCCACCGGGACGACCGCCGCCACCGGGACCACGGCCACCGCCGGGGCCACCACCGGGACGCGGGCCGGCAGCGGGACGCTGCGGCATCATGCCCGGGTTCGGACGGTTACCGCCGCCGGGACGGGGACCGCCCTGGCCGGCCGCACCCTGCGGACGGGGCATGCCGCCGGGCGTCGGACGCCCGGACGCAGCGCCCTGGCCGCCGCCCTGCGGACGGGGGCCGCCCTGGCCCTGGCCCTGTCCCTGCGGACGCGGGCCGCCCGGGGCACCGGGGCCACCGGGACGCGGGGCACCGCCCGGACGGGGCGCCGACGGGCGCGCCATACCGGTGGAACCACCAGAGGTGAAGGGGTTGTTGCCCGGACGCGGGCCGGCCGGACGGCCACCAGGACGCGGGGCCTGCTGGCCACCGGGACGCTGAGAACCACCGGGACGGGCCTGGCCCTGACCGCCGCCACCCTGGCCGGGGGCCGGACGGCCACCGGGCTTGGGGGCACCGGGACGCGGCGCCTGACGCTCGGCGGGCTTGGGGCTCGCCGGGGTCTGCGGGCTCGCCGGAGCGGCCGGTGGCGCGCTGAACTCGGGCTGCGCCGGGGCCGCCGGAGCGGGCTTGGGCGCGGCCGGAGGCTTCGGGCCGGGGGTGGGACTGGGACGCGGGCCCGGGGCGGGCGTCGCGGGCTTCTCTGCCGCGGCCGGCTTGGGGGCCGGCGCGGGCTTGGGCGCGGCAGGCTTCGCGGCCTGCGCGGGGGACGGTGCCGACGGCTTGGCGGGCGCGCTCTTGCGCGGTGCCGCGGGCTTGGCACCGGACTTGCCGGCGTTGCCACCGGAGCCCGATCCCTGCAGCGCGTCAGTCAGCTTACGAACAACAGGCGCTTCGATCGTCGAAGACGCCGAACGGACGAATTCACCGAGTTCTTGGAGCTTGGCCATGACGACCTTGCTCTCCACCCCGAACTCCTTGGCGAGTTCGTATACCCGGACCTTAGCCACTTCGCTCCTTTTAGGTCCGGGTTACCGCCGGACCGTCGCTACTTCATGGGCGTACTCATCGCGTACTCATCGAGTGCTCATCGCAATCTCGACCTACTTCCAACTCGCGAGGTACCAGGGCCGCACGGGGTTCCGTACGGCACGTTTTACGGTTTCGTCTGCTCGACATACCGGCTGAGATCCGCTGTGTCGAGCGTTCCGCGGGCACGGAAGGCCCTCAGGAACGCCCGGCGGCGGACCGCCATGTCGAGACAGACCAGGGCGGGGTGTACATAGGCACCCCGGCCGGGCAGCGTACCGCGAGGGTCGGGGGCAAGGCGGGCTCCTTTTCCGGAGCCCTCGTCCTCGACGATCACGATCCGCAACAGATCGCTCTTGGCCGCTCGCTCCCGGCACCCCACACAGGTTCGCTCAGGGCATGCTCGGGCATGCGTCCGGCCAGACACGCTTAAGTCTACCTCCCCGCACCGACCTCACCCCTTTGGGGCGAAAATCGAACGGCTGTCGTCTTGATCTCGGCGGAACCCGGCGTGATCTCGCCGGGAGGACGCCGTCTCAGTCCTGGTCCTGGCCCTGATCCTGGGCCTGGCCCGCGCCCTGCTCGGTGTCGGGGCGGATGTCGATGCGCCAGCCGGTCAGACGGGCGGCGAGACGGGCGTTCTGGCCCTCCTTGCCGATCGCGAGCGACAGCTGGTAGTCGGGCACCGTCACCCGCGCCGAGCGGGCGGCGAGGTCCACGATCTCGACCTTGCTGACCCGGGCCGGGGACAGGGCGTTGGCGACCATGTCGGCCGGGTCGTCGGACCAGTCGACGATGTCGATCTTCTCGCCGTTCAGCTCCGCCATGACATTGCGCACCCGGCCGCCCATCGGGCCGATGCAGGCGCCCTTGGCGTTCAGTCCCGACCTGGTCGAGCGGACCGCGATCTTGGTGCGGTGACCGGCCTCGCGGGCGATCGCGGAGATCTCGACCGAGCCGTCGGCGATCTCCGGCACCTCGAGCGAGAACAGCTTCTTCACCAGGTTCGGGTGCGTACGCGAAAGAGTCACCGAAGGACCGCGCACGCCCTTGACGACCCGTACGACATACGACCGCAGACGCTGGCCGTGCTCGTACGTCTCGCCCGGCACCTGCTCCTGGACCGGCAGGATCGCCTCGAGCTTGCCGATGTCCACCAGGACGTTCTTCGGGTCGCGGCCCTGCTGGACGACACCGGTGACGATGTCGCCCTCGCGGCCCGCGTACTCGCCGAGCGTGGCGTCGTCCTCGGCGTCCCGCAGCCGCTGCAGGATGACCTGCTTGGCGGTGGTCGCCGCGATCCGGCCGAAGCCCGACGGGGTGTCGTCGAACTCCCGGGCCTCCTGGCCCTCTTCGAGGTCCTCGGCCTCCTCCTTCGCCCAGACCGTCACGTGCCCGCTCTGGCGGTCGAGCTGCACGCGCGCGCGGCGACGGCTTCCCTCGGTGCGGTGGTAGGCGATGAGGAGGGCCGACTCGATCGCCTCGACAAGCAGGTCGAAGGAGATCTCCTTCTCCCGGACCAGACCCCGCAGGGCACTCATGTCGATGTCCACGGCTACGCCTCCTCTTCGTTCTTGTTCTTGCGGTTGAACTCGATCTCCACGCGCGCCTTGGCGATATCCGTGAAGGCGAGGCGGCGGGCGGTGGGCTTGCGGCCCCTCACACCGGGCACCTCGAGGTCGAGCCCTTCGTCGTCGACCTGCATGATCCGCGCGACCAGCTCACCGTCGCCCGCTGCGGGCGTCAGCTGGAACTTGACCAGGCGGCCGGTGGCGCGGACGTAGTGGCGGTGCTGCGTCAGGGGGCGGTCGGCGCCCGGCGAGGTGACCTCGAGGACGTACTCACCCGCGCCCATGGCATCCGCCGCGTCCAGCTTCTCGGAGAGCTCGCGGCTCAGCTCGGCGCACAGGTCGAGCGAGACGCCGTCGTCCGAGTCCACCACGACACGGAGCACACGACGCTTGCCGGCAGGGGTCACGGAGATCTCTTCGAGATCCAGATCCTTGGAGCTGACCAGCGGTTCAAGCAGGTCCCGCAGCCTCTCGCTCTGGGTGGTGCTCATCCGGGTGACTCCTCGGCCGCGTGTGCTGTTGTGGTTTCGTCGCGTGTCAGGTCAAAGGGTATCCGGTCGCGCAGGGTGTTGCCGTCCACCGGGTCGGTCCGAAGGTACGGTGATCACGGGCATGCCCGCCCCCTATCTCTTTCTGCCGTACGAGCCTTACGAGGACGTCTGCCGTGCCGTTCACCATGCCGTCGCGTACCGGGCGTACCCGGCCGCCCATCGCAGGCCCGCGCCGCAGGACCCTGCTCGCCACAGCGGCCGGCACCGTGCTGCTCGCGGGCTGCACCGACAGTGGCTCCGACACCTCGGGCAAGCGCCCCCGGGCTTCGGAACAGGCACGCGCGCGTGCCGCACAGGACAGTGCCGAGCTGCTGAATCGATACGACGCTGTGATCGCCGCGCACCCCGGGCTCGCCGGCCGGCTGCGGCCGTTGCGGGCCGAAGTGGCGGAGCACGCCAAGGCGTTCGGGGATCCGCCCAAGGCGTCCGGGAGGGCACCGTCCGGTTCGCCGTCCGCCGCCGATGTGCCCGCCGACGAGCAGCAGGCGCTGGCCCAACTGGCCTCCGCGGAGCGCCAGCTGGCCGACGGACGGCGTACCGCGCTGCTTGACGTACCCGGCGAGCAGGCCAGGCTGTTCGCGTCCGTCGCGGCCGCGGGGGACGCACACGCGTATCTGCTGAGCGAGGCGGGCCGATGAGCCCGGCGGGCAGGGCGGCGGAGACCGTCGAGGCCTATCAGGCGGCGCTGCGCGCCGAGCACGCCGCGGTCTACGGCTACGGCGTCGTCGGCGGGCGGATCCGCGAGGGCCGCAGGGACGAGGCACGCACCGCCTACGACGCGCATCGTGCCCGCCGTGACGAGCTGCAGCGCACCGTGCGTGATCTGGGCGGCACCCCCGCGCAGGCGGACGCCGCGTACGCGCTGCCCTTCCCGGTGCCCGACTCCCCCGCGGCGGCCCGGCTCGCGGCGCAGCTGGAGGACCGGGTCGCCGGGGTGTACGCCGATGTCGTACGGGCCACCGAGGGCGAGCGGCGCCGCGCGGCGGCCGACGCGCTGCGGGAGGCCGCGGTGCGCGCGGTGCGCTGGCGCGGCGGGAGCGTAGCCTTCCCTGGGCTCGCGGAGCGGTCCGCGCCCGCCTCGGAGTCCGCGACCCCGCAGACCTGAGCCGAACCGAGCAGGGCGAAAGGATGCACTCGCGCATGTCGCGCATGGCTTTCGAACCGCCGCAGCGCCTGGTACGGGCGCTGGGCGAGGCGGCGTACGACGAGACCGGGGACGACCCGGTCGCCGCGCGCGCGTGGCTCGCGAAGCTGCCCGAGCTGACCCAGGAGGCCGCCGACCGGCGCGGGCTGACGGTCGAGCGGGTCCTCGTACCGGGCGGCCGGTCGAGTCTCGCGGCGCTCGTGCGGCGGTCCGACGGAACGCCCGCCGTCCTGAAGCTCGCGCCGCCCGGCGCCAGGCCCGACCTCGAAGCGGCGGCCCTGGCGTGCTGGGACGGCTGGGGGACGTGCAAGCTCCTGGAGGGGCCCGCGCAGGACGACGGTGCGCTGCTCGTGGAACGGCTGCACCCCGAGGTGACGCTGCGCTCGCTGCCCGAAGCGAAGGCGCTGCTGGAAGCGGCGGGGACGGTACGGCGGCTGTGGGTCGCCCCACCCGCCGGGACCGCCTTCGACACGGTCGCCGAGCGCACGGCGCGGCTCGCCGGGGCGATGGATCCGGACGACGCCTCGGTGCGCCCGCTCGTGGACGCGGCCCGCGCCGCACGCGACGAACTGGTGGCCGGGGAGCCCGAACTGCTGCTCCTGCACGGCGACTTCCGGCAGGGCAAGGTGCTGTCCGGTGAGCGGACGCCGTGGCTCGCCGTGGGGCCCGACGCGGTGGTGGGCGAGCGCGCCTATGACCTGGCCGGTCTGGTGCTCGACCGCCTGGACGACCTGGTGGCGTCCAGTGCGGGCGCGGCTACGGCGCGGCGGCGCGTGACGAAGCTGGCGGACTCGCTGGAAGTGGAGCGGGAGCGGGTGCGGGGGTGGACGCTGTTCCGCGCGGTCTCGTCGGGGACGGAGGCCCTGCGCGCCGGGCGGCGGACCCAGGCGGAGGTCCTGCTGGAGTTCGCGTCCTGGCTCTAGGCCGGTGGCGGGGTGCCGGGGGGGCGGCGCCTGCGGCGGGCTTGTTCCCCTACCCGCCCCTTCCCGAAACCGGGGCTCCGCCGGAGGGGCTGATGGATCAGCCCCTCCCGTTACGGAACGTTCCTCAGGCCGTCAGGCGCGCGATGGCCTCCGCCACCGGCAGTTCCTCGCGCTCGCCCGTGCGGCGGTCCTTGAGCTCGACGACACCCTCGGCGGTCCTGCGGCCGGCGACCAGGATCGTGGGGATGCCGAAGAGTTCCGCGTCGGTGAACTTCACGCCCGGCGAGACGCCCGCGCGGTCGTCGACCAGGACGCGGACACCGGCCTCGGCGAGCTGCTCCGAGACGGACAGGGCGAGTTCGGTCTGGGCGGCCTTGCCCGCGGCGACCACGTGCACGTCGGCCGGGGCGACCTCACGGGACCAGACCAGGCCCTTGTCGTCGGCGTTCTGCTCGGCGAGTGCCGCGACGGCCCGGGAGACGCCGATGCCGTACGAGCCCATCGTGACGCGGACGGGCTTGCCGTTCTGGCCGAGCACGTCGAGCTGGAAGGCGTCGGCGTACTTGCGGCCCAGCTGGAAGATATGGCCGATCTCGATGGCGCGGTCGAGCTTGAGGCCGGTGCCGCAGGCCGGGCAGGGATCGCCGTCCTGCACCACGACCACGTCGAGGTAGTCGTCGACCTCGAAGTCACGGCCGCAGACGACGTTCTTGGCGTGGGTGTCGGGCTTGTTGGCGCCGGTGATCCAGGCGGTGCCCGGGGCCACGCGCGGGTCGGCGATGTAGCGGACCTTGTCCAGGCCCTGCGGTCCGACATAGCCGCGCACGAGGTCGGGGCGGCCCTCGAAGTCCTCGGCCGTGACCAGCTCGACCTCCGCCGGGGCCAGCTGCTCGGCGAGCTTGCCGAGGTCGACCTCGCGGTCGCCCGGTACGCCGACGGCCACGATCTCGCCGTCGACCTTCACCAGGAGGTTCTTCAGGGTCGCCGAGGCCGGGACGCCCAGGTGCTCGGCGAGGGTCTCGATGGTGGGGGTGTCCGGGGTGTCCAGGTCCTCCACCGGGCCGTGCCCGGCGCCCTCGACCGGCTTCAGCGCGAAGGTGACCGCCTCGGTGTTGGCCGCGAAGTCACAGGCGGGGCAGTCCGCGAAGGTGTCCTCGCCGGCGGGCGCGGGGGCCAGGAACTCCTCGGAGGCCGAGCCGCCCATGGCGCCCGAGACGGCCGAGCAGATGCGGTAGTCGAGGCCGAGGCGCTCGAAGATCTTCTGGTAGGCGGCGCGGTGCAGGGCGTAGGCCTCGGCGAGGCCCTCGTCGGTGGTGTCGAAGGAGTACGAGTCCTTCATCTGGAACTCGCGGCCGCGCAGCACGCCGGAGCGCGGGCGGGCCTCGTCGCGGTACTTGGTCTGGATCTGGTAGAGGATCACCGGCAGGTCCTTGTAGGACGTGCACTGGTCCTTGACCGTCTGCGTGAAGATCTCTTCGTGGGTGGGGCCGAGCAGATAGTCGGCGCCCTTGCGGTCCTTGACGCGGAAGAGCAGGTCGCCGTACTCCTCCCAGCGCCCGGACGCCTCGTAGGGCTCCTTGGGGAGCAGCGCCGGGAGCAGCACCTCCTGGCCGCCGATGGCGTCCATCTCCTCGCGGATGATCCGCGAGACATTCTCGAAGACCTTCTTGCCGAGCGGCAGCCAGGTCCAGATACCGGCGGCGTTACGGCGTACGAATCCGGCGCGGACCAGGAGCTTGTGGCTGAGCGTCTCGGCGTCCGCCGGGTCGTCGCGCAGTGTCTTGACCATCAATCGGGACATGCGCTGAACCTGGGCTGCCATGGTGAACTCCTGCTGAGACCGCTTAAGAAACCTACGAATTCCCTGGAGGTTAGCCGGGGGCCGTGCGGGTTCGGAAATCCGTATCGCGGGCCGGGGCCCGCACGGCGGGTCAGCGGCGGCGGTGCAGCGGCAGCGGGGCGCCCATCACGGCGTACGGCTTGGGGGCGCTGGGGAACAGGACATGCCTGGCCAGGTCCTGGTAGCCGAGGGAGCGGTACAGGCCGCGGGCGGGGCTCTCGATGTCGATCGCGGAGAGGATCGAGCGCGGCTCGGCGGCGGCGTCGGTGATCGTGGTGATCAGGGTGCGGCCGACGCCGCGGTTCTGATGGCGCGGGTGGACATGCAGTTCGGTGATGACGAAGGAGTCGTCGAGCCAGGAGTCATGGCCGTGACTGCGCAGATACGGCTCGACGACGGTGGACCACCAGTGGGCCCGGTCGTTGGGCATGCCGTAGACGAATCCGACGAGACGGCCCTCGGCGGTGGTGGCGCCGAGCGCCCGGGCGCCGGGATAGGTGATGTGCCGCAGCACGATCTGGCGGCGTACACCGATCTCGTCGTCGCTGAGCCCGAAGGCCAGGGCCTGCACCGCCAGCGCCTCGTCCACCCGGGAGGCGAGGTCGAGCGGGCCGATCACGACGTCGTCGTCAGTCATGCGCGAACCCTACTTCGCCGCGGCGGGGGTCCCCACCCTCGTGCCGGAACAGTGCGAAGCGTTCAGAACAGGACGCTCATGAAGGCGCCGACCTCGGTGAATCCGACATGGCGGTACGCCGATCTGGCGGCGGTGTTGTAGTCGTTCACGTACAGGCTCACCACTGGCGCCACATCGGCCAGTGCGTAGCGCACGACGGCCGCCATGCCGCTCACCGAGAGGCCCTGGCCGCGGTATTCGGGGGCGACCCAGACGCCTTGGATCTGGCAGGCCTCGGGGGTGGCCGCGCCGATCTCCGCCTTGAAGACGACCTTGCCGGTGGCGGGGTCGAGGCGGGCGAACGAGCGCCCGGAGCCGACGAGTTCGGCGACCCTGGCCTGGTAGAGGAGCCCGCCGTCGCCCGCGAGCGGCGAGACGCCGACCTCCTCGGTGAACATGGCGACACAGGCCGGCATGATCACCTCCATCTCGTCCTTGCGGATACGGCGGACGAGCGGGTCGGGGGTGACGTCGTCGGGCAGCCGGTCGGTGACCATGAGGGGCTGGTGGGAGCGGATCTCACGGGCGGGGCCCCAGTGGGGTTCGAGCAGCTGCCACAGCAGGGCGGCGGGCTCGGCCGGGCCCACGATCGAGGAGCAGCGGCGGCCGGCGCGGCGGGCGCGTTCGGCGAAGGCGCGTACGGCGTCGGGGCCCGCGCAGATCGGGACGAGGTTGGCGCCCGCGTAGCACAGGGAGCGCAGTCGGCCGTCGGCGTACCAGCCCCACATCTCGCCGCCGAGCCGCCACGGGTCGAGGCCCGCGACATGGACGCGGGAGGTGACGAAGGCGTTGTTGACCGGCTCGCGCCCGAGGACTTCCAGGGCGGCGCTCAGGTCAGTGGGTTCGAGGACCCGGGTGGTGGTCTGGGTCAACACGTTCGCAGGGGCCTCACCGTCTGTCTGCCGATCTCCGAACTGTACCTGGCATGGCCGAGCCCCGTCCTCGCGAGCCAATAGGACGGGGCAGCGCGCAGCGCTTCGGTGAGGGACGGTGGTCGGGAGACGGGCGGGCGGGGCTCGAAGCGGCTGCTACGCGGCCGGGAGCGGCCCGCGGGCGCCAGGCTCAGCCGACGGAGACCTCGGGCTCGCCGGACAGCACGCCGTCCTTCTCCATCTGCTCGGCGATCTTCATGGCCTCGTCGATCAGGGTCTCGACGATCTTCGACTCGGGGACGGTCTTGATGACCTCGCCCTTCACGAAGATCTGGCCCTTGCCGTTGCCGGAGGCGACGCCGAGGTCGGCCTCGCGGGCCTCGCCCGGGCCGTTGACGACGCAGCCCATGACGGCGACGCGCAGCGGCACCTCCATGCCTTCGAGGCCCGCGGTGACTTCGTCGGCGAGCTTGTAGACATCGACCTGGGCGCGGCCGCAGGAGGGGCAGGAGACGATCTCCAGGCGGCGCTGGCGGAGGTTGAGCGACTCCAGGATGGAGATGCCGACCTTGACCTCTTCGGCGGGCGGCGCGGACAGCGAGACCCGGATGGTGTCGCCGATGCCCTCGGCGAGCAGCGCGCCGAAGGCGACCGAGGACTTGATGGTGCCCTGGAAGGCGGGGCCGGCCTCGGTGACGCCGAGGTGCAGCGGGTAGTCGCACTGGGCGGCGAGCTGGCGGTAGGCGTTGACCATCACGACCGGGTCGTTGTGCTTGACCGAGATCTTGATGTCGCGGAAGCCGTGCTCCTCGAAGAGGGAGGCCTCCCACAGGGCGGACTCGACGAGCGCCTCGGGGGTGGCCTTGCCGTACTTCTTCAGGAGGCGGGCGTCCAGGGAGCCGGCGTTGACGCCGATCCGGATCGGGGTGCGGGTCTCGGAGGCCGCCTTGGCGATCTCCTTGACCTTGTCGTCGAACTGCTTGATGTTGCCCGGGTTCACCCGGACCGCCGCACAGCCGGCGTCGATGGCGGCGAACACGTACTTCGGCTGGAAGTGGATGTCGGCGATGACCGGGATCTGCGACTTGCGGGCGATGGTCGACAGCGCGTCGGCGTCGTCCTGGGTCGGGCAGGCGACGCGGACGATCTGGCAGCCGGACGCGGTGAGCTCGGCGATCTGCTGCAGCGTCGCGCCGATGTCGGAGGTGCGCGTGGTGGTCATCGACTGCACCGAGACCGGGGCGTCGCCACCGACCGCAACCGTTCCGACCTGGATCTGCCGCGACTTACGGCGCTCGGCGAGCTTGGTCGGTACGGACGGCATTCCCAGAGAAATAGCAGTCATCTGCTGTGCAACCCCAAGGTGTGGATCTGGTGGATCGAAGCGGAGCGGTCATTGCCCCGGAGATCGGCGGGCTCCAGCTGTCGAGATTACGGCACGCCCACAGGCCCGAGCACACCGCACCGTGAAGTCCACCCAATGGTGGTGGCCAGGCACGCAGCGTGCCTGGCCACCGTAAACCCCGTGCGATCAGGAGATTCTGACCGGGTTAACAACGTCGGCGATCAGCACCAGGATGGTGAAGCAGACGAAGATCCCGGCGACCACGTAGGCGACGGGCATCAGCTTCGCGACGTCGAACGGGCCGGGGTCGGGCCGCTTCAGGAGCCGCGCGAATCCGCGCCGTACGGACTCCCACAGGGCGCCCGCGATGTGGCCGCCGTCCAGGGGCAGCAGCGGCAGCATGTTGAACAGGAACAGGGACAGGTTGAAGCCCGCGACGAGGAACAGCATCATCGCGATCTGGTTCTCCGGCGGGATGTCCAGGGTGAACACCTCGCCGCCGACCCGGGCCGCGCCGACCACGCCCATCGGGGAGTCCTGCTTGCGCTCGCCGTCGCCGAAGGCCGCGTTCCACAGATCGGGGACCTTGGAGGGCAGGGCGATCAGGGACTTCACGCCGTTCTGCATCATGTCGCCCATGCGGTGCACGGAGTCGCCGAAGGACTGCTGGACGATGCCGGACGCGGGGGTGAAGCCGAGGAAGCCGGCGTAGACGTAACTGCCCTCGACGTAGGCGCCGTCGTCGTCGGTCTTGGTGACCTGGTTCTTGATCAGGTCGGCCTTGAGGTCCTTGCGGACGCCGTCGCGCTCGACCGTGATGGTGGCGGGGCCGATGGTCTCGCGGATCTTGGTCTGCAGGGTGCCCCAGTCGTTCACGGCGGTGCCGTCGAACGCGACGATCTTGTCGCCCGCCTGCAGTCCCGCGGCCTTGGCGGGTGCGGGCTTGTCGCCCTTCTCACAGGTGGTGCGGTTCGCGGTCTGGGCGATGACGCAGTCGGAGACCTTGCTGACCGTGGTGGTCTGCTCGTTCCAGCCGAAGGTCATCAGGACGCCGAGGAAGATCGCGACGGCCAGGATCAGATTCATGAACGGCCCGGCGAACATCACGATGACGCGCTTCCACGGCTTGCGCGTGTAGAAGAGGCGGGTCTCGTCGCCCGGCTTGAGCTCCTCGAAGGCGGCCGAGCGGGCATCCTCGATCATGCCGCGCCAGGGCGAGGTGGAGCGGGCCTCCAGCTTGCCGTCCGGGCCCGGCGGGAACATGCCGATCATGCGGATGTAGCCGCCGAGCGGGATGGCCTTGATGCCGTACTCGGTCTCGCCCTTCTTGCGCGAGAAGATCGTCGGGCCGAAGCCGACCATGTACTGCGGCACACGAATGCCGAAGAGCTTGGCCGTCGAGAGATGCCCCAGCTCGTGCCAGGCGATCGAGAACAGCAGCCCGATCACGAAGACGACTATGCCGAGGATCATCATCAGGGTCGTCATGCACGGGCCTCCGCGGTCGCCTTCGCCGACAGTTCACGGGCCCGGGCGCGGGCCCAGGTCTCCGCTTCGAGGACATCCGCCACGGTGAGCGAGGTTCCCGCCGCGGGTGTGCCGTGCTCGGCGACGACCTTGGTGACGGTCTCCATGATCCCGTTGAACGGCAGGGCGCCGTTCAGGAACGCGTCCACGCACTCCTCGTTGGCGGCATTGAACACCGCCGGGGCGGTACCCGCGAGCTCCCCGACGTGCCGGGCGAGCCCGACCGACGGGAACGCGTCGTTGTCCAGGGGGAAGAACTCCCAGCTCGACGCCTTGGACCAGTCGAACGCGGGGGCCGCGTCCGGCACCCGCTCGGGCCAGCCGATACCGATGGCGATCGGACCGCGCATATCCGGCGGAGTGGCCTGCGCGAGCGTGGAGCCGTCGCTGAACTCGACCATGGAGTGCACATAGGACTGCGGGTGTACGACGACCTCGATGCGGTCGAAGGGGATGTCGTACAGCAGATGGGCCTCGATCACCTCCAGGCCCTTGTTCACCAGGGTCGCGCTGTTCACGGTGATCACCGGGCCCATCGCCCAGGTGGGGTGGGCGAGCGCGTCCTCGGGGGTGACGTCCGCGAGTTCCGCCTTCGTGCGGCCGCGGAAAGGGCCGCCGGACGCGGTGACGACGAGCTTGCGGACATCGGCGCGGGTGCCGGCGGCGAGGGCCTGGAACAGCGCGGCGTGCTCGGAGTCGACCGGGATGATCTCGCCCGGCTTGGCCAGGGCCTTCACCAGGGGGCCGCCGACGATCAGCGACTCCTTGTTGGCGAGGGCCAGCGTGCGGCCCGCTTCGAGGGCGGCGAGGGTCGGGGCCAGACCGATCGAGCCCGTGATGCCGTTGAGGACGGTGTGGCAGTCCGATGCGGCCAGCTGGGTCGCTGCGTCGGGTCCCGCGAGGATCTCCGGGAGCGGCTCGCCGTCCGTGTACTGGGCGGCAAGCGCCTCGCGCAGCGCGGGCACCGCGTCCTCGCGGGCGACCGCGACCGTGCGCGCCCGCAGCTGTCTGGCCTGCTCGGCGAGCAGTCCCACCCGGCCGCCGGCGGCGGAGAGACCGGTCACCCGGAACCGGTCGGGGTTGCGCAGGACCAGGTCGACGGCCTGGGTGCCGATGGATCCCGTCGAGCCCAGGACGACGATGTCCCGGGGGCCCGCGGCCCTCAGCGGGCCGACGGGGTCGAACACGAGATGCGGATCGGCCAGAGGGGTTGGACTGTCGCTCATCCCCCCATTGTTGCCGCATCCCCTGTGAGTTTTGACAGTGCGCCCCGGTGACGGGCCCGGAATGAGCCCGTCCAACGGGACACAACGGTCGGCGGATGGGCCGGCGCGGTCAGCTGAAGGGCCGGTGCGCCGGTCAGCTGAAGGGCCGGTCCGCGGTCAGCTGAAGGGCCGGTCCGCGGTCAGCTGAAGGGCCGGTCCGCGGTCAGCTGATGGGCCGGTGCAGGTTCTCCGTCTTCGCCGGGCCGGGGGTCGCGTCCGCGATCCAGGGACCCTCGCCGCTGGGGTCGACGACACCCTGCTCGAGCCAGGTGTACGTACCGGACAGGACGCCGCTGACGACCTTGCGGTCCAGGTCGTCGGTGTTGCTCCACAGGCGGTGGAAGAGCTCGTCGACCCGGATCCGGGCCTGGCGGCAGAACACATCGGCCAGCTGGTAGGCCTCGCGGCCGTACTCCTCGGTCGTGCGCAGCAGCTCGGCCCGGACACAGACCGCGCTCATCGCGAACAGCTCCGCGCCGATGTCCACGATCCGGCCGAGGAAGCCCTGCTTGGTCTCCATCCGGCCCTGCCAGCGCGACATGGCGTAGAAGGTGGAGCGCGCGAGCTTGCGGGCGGAGCGCTCGACGTAGCGCAGATGCGGGGACAGGTCCGGGTGGCCCGCCGGGTGGAACTCGGCGTAGGTGCGCGGGAGTTGACCGGCGCCCGTGACCAGCTTGGGCAGCCAGCGGGCGTAGAAGCCGCCGGCCCGTGCGCCCGCCTTCGCCTTGTCGCCGAGTGACTTGCCGGGGTCGATCAGATCGCCCGCGACCTTGAGGTGGGCGTCGACGGCCTCACGGGCGATCAGCAGATGCATGATCTCCGTCGAGCCCTCGAAGATCCGGTTGATCCGCAGATCGCGCAGGACCTGCTCGGCGGGTACGGCCCGTTCGCCGCGGGCGGCGAGGGACTCCGCGGTCTCGAAGCCGCGGCCGCCGCGGATCTGCACCAGCTCGTCGGCCATCAGCCAGGCCATCTCGGAGCCGTAGAGCTTGGCGAGGGCGGCCTCGATCCGGATGTCGTTGCGGTCCTCGTCGGCCATCTGCGAGGAGAGGTCGAGTACGGCTTCGAGGGCGAAGGTCGTGGCCGCGATGAAGGAGATCTTGCCGCCCACCGCCTCGTGCTTGGCGACCGGCTTGCCCCACTGCTCGCGTGCCGCCGACCACTCGCGGGCGATCTTCAGACACCACTTGCCGGCACCAGTGCACATCGCGGGCAACGAGAGGCGGCCGGTGTTGAGGGTGGTCAGGGCGATCTTCAGGCCGGCTCCCTCGGCACCGATGCGGTTGGCCGCGGGCACCCGCACCTGGTGGAAGCGGGTGACGCCGTTCTCCAGACCGCGCAGGCCCATGAAGGCGTTGCGGTTCTCGACGGTGATGCCTTCGGCGGCCGCCTCGACGACGAAGGCGGTGATACCGCCCTTGTGTCCCTCGGACTTGGGCACCCGGGCCATGACGACGAGCAGGTCCGCGACCACGCCGTTGGTGGTCCACAGCTTCACGCCGTCCAGGACGTAGTCGTCGCCGTCGGGCACCGCGGTGGTCGCCAGGCGCGCCGGGTCCGAGCCGACGTCGGGTTCGGTGAGCAGGAAGGCGGAGATGTCGGTACGGGCGAGGCGCGGCAGGAACGTGTCCTTCTGCTCCTGGGTGCCGAAGATCTTCAGCGGCTGCGGTACGCCGATGGACTGGTGCGCCGAGAGCAGCGCGCCGATCGAGGGGTTGGCGGAGCCGACCAGGGCGAGGGCCTTGTTGTAGTAGACCTGCGTGAGGCCGAGGCCGCCGTACTTCGTGTCGATCTTCATGCCGAGGGCGCCGAGCTCCTTGAGGCCGTTGATGACCTCATCGGGGATCTTCGCCTCGCGCTCGATCCGGGCGCTGTCGATCTTCGTCTCGCAGAAGTCGCGGAGCTTGGCGAGGAACTCCTCGCCGCGCTTGGCGTCCTCGTCGGGGGGCAACGGGTGCGGGTGGATCAGGTCGAGCCGGAAGCGCCCGAGGAACAGCTCCTTGGCGAAACTCGGTTTGCGCCAGTCCTGCTCGCGCGCCGCCTCGGCCACCTGACGGGCTTCGCGCTCGGAGACCTTGGGCTCCTGGGGGGATGCTGCGGTCATGAGGGGCTCACCTCGCCGCGAGTAGGGGCGTCCTAACCGGGCGGCTTTCGGTTACCGACCGGTGCTACTCGGACGTATGTACCCGATTCCGAAGATCCCCACCAGAGGGTGCGTCGCGTTTGCCGCACGACGCCCTCTACGGCGGAAACGGCAGCGCCGCTGTCCGCGCCACGGCCCCCGGGGATGTTCGGCCGGAACACGCTCACCCACAAGTCGTAGAGCGGCGTACGGAAGTTGACGCCGAAGAGGCTGGGCCCCTTCGCGTGCGGGCGTCAGTCGTGCGGCTTGAGCAGCCCGCGCCGATAGGCGCGGACCAGGTGCTGCGGCACGGAGTGCTCGCGGCCGTCGATGAAGACCGGCACCAGGTTCGGCGTGGCCGCCTTCCACTGGGCGCGGCGGTGGCGGGTGTTGGAGCGGGACATCTTGCGCTTGGGAACTGCCATGTCCCGCACCCTACATGAAAATGATTGTCACTTGCCATGGCGGGTGGCGGTCGGACCCGGGGATGCGCCGGGGAACGCGAAGGCGGCCGGAACCCCCGCACGGGTTCCGGCCGCCTTCTCGCGGACGTACGCGCTACAGCTCCAGGCCGGTGAAGACCATGACGCGCTCGTACGTGTAGTCCGCCATGGCGAAGGCGACACCCTCGCGGCCCACGCCGGACTGCTTGGCGCCGCCGTACGGCATCTGGTCGGCGCGGTACGAGGGCACGTCGCCGACGATCACGCCGCCGACCTCCAGGGCCCGGTGGGCGCGGAAGGCGCGCTGCACGTCATGCGTGAACACCCCTGCCTGCAGGCCGTACTTGGAGTCGTTGACGGCCTCGAACGCGGCCTTCTCGCCGTCGACCTTGGTGACCGTGAGGACCGGCCCGAAGACCTCCTCGCAGGAGAGGGTGACATCGGCGGGTACGTCGGCGAGGACGGTCGGCGCGTAGGCGGCGCCGTCGCGCTTGCCGCCGGCCAGGAGCTGCGCGCCCGCCCTGACGGCCTCGTCGACCCAGGACTCCACGCGCTTGGCGGCGTCCTCACTGACCAGCGGGCCGACGTCGGTGGCGTCGTCGGAGGGGTCGCCGGTGGTCTGGGCCTCGACCGCCTTGACGATCCGCGGCAGCAGCCGGTCGTAGACCGACGCGTCCGCGATCACGCGCTGCACGGAGATACAGGACTGGCCGCCCTGGTAGTTCGAGAAGGTCGCGATACGGGTGGCGGCCCAGTCGAGGTCGGCGTCGGAGGAGAAGTCGTCGAGGACGACGGCAGCGCCGTTGCCGCCCAGTTCGAGCGTGAGGTGCTTGCGCGGGACGGAGTCCATGATCGCGTAACCGACCTTGTCCGAACCCGTGAAGGAGATCACCGGCAGCCGCTCGTCCTGGACCAGGGCGGGCATCTTGTCGTTGCCGACCGGCAGCACCGACCAGGAGCCCGCGGGCAGTTCCGTCTCGGCGAGCAGTTCGCCGATGAGGAGGCCGGAGAGCGGGGTGGCCGGGGCCGGCTTCAGGATGATCGGGGTGCCGACCGCGATGGCGGGGGCGATCTTGTGGGCGCACAGGTTCAGCGGGAAGTTGAACGGCGCGATACCCAGGACGACGCCGCGCGGGAAGCGGCGGGTCAGGGCGAGACGGCCGACGCCGCCCGCGTCGGTGTCCAGGCGCTGGGCCTCGCCGCCGTTGAAGCGGCGGGCCTCCTCGGCGGCGAAGCGGAAGACGGAGACGGCGCGGCCGACCTCGCCGCGGGCCCACTTCATGGGCTTGCCGTTCTCGGCGGAGATCAGCCGGGCGATCTCCTCGGTGCGCTCGACCAGGCGCCGCGAGACATGGTCGAGTGCGGCGGCGCGTACATGGGCGGGGGTCGCGGCGAACTCGTCGCGCACGGCGTACGCCGCGGCCACGGCCTCCTCGACCTGGGCGTCGGTGGGAACGCTCGCCCGGCCGACGGTCCGGCCGTCCCAGGGCGAGGTGACGTCGAGGGTGGTCTCGCCGGTGGCCTGGCGGCCGGCGAGCCAGAAGGCGGTGGTTTCAGTCATGGGCCCGGCCCTTCCGCGGTGGGTGCTTCTGGGGATTTCCAGAGGTCTTCCCCCACCGTAGGGGCGCGGCATCCCCCCGCCTTTTGTCCGGCGCGTAGCAGTTGGAGTCGCGGGGACTACGGAATGGCAGAGGTTCGCCCTGCCCTCCCCCTTGTCCCCCTTCCCCCGGTCCCCCCGGTCCCCCCGGTCCCCCCGGTCCCCCCGGGCTACGACGACGAAGTCGCCCCGGACGGGCCGGTGGCCGGGCCCGCGGTCGCGGTCGTCTTGAGCGCGAGCCACAGCTCCATCCGGGCGTCCGGGTCGTCCAGGGAGCGGCCCAGGATCTCCTCCACCCGGCGCATCCGGTACCGCAGTGTGTGGCGGTGGACGCCCAGGTCGGCCGCCGCCGCGTCCCACTGGCCGTGCCGGGAGAGCCAGGCGCGCAGCGAGGCCACCAGGTCGCCGCGGCCGGTCGCGTCGTGTTCGTGCAGGGCGCGCAGGAGACCGTCGGCGAAGGCGCGGACCGCGTCGTCGGCGAGCAGCGGCAGCACGGACCCGGCCGCCAGCTCCTCGTGCTCGACCAGGGCGCGGCCCCGGCGCCGGGCCACCGAGAGCGCCTGCTCGGCCTGTTTGTACGCGGTGGCGGCGGCGATGGGTCCGGCGGGCGCCGACAGGCCGAGCACCAAATCGTCCGACTCCGCGGGCTGTTGGTCACGGCCGCCGGTGCGGGCCGTCTCCAGGGACTCCGCGTACCGGACGCAGGCCGCCGCCGCGTTGCCGCCGTCGACGAAGAGCAGCACGAGCCGGTCGCCGCCGTCCGGCACGACGAGCACCGTCTCGCCGGAGCGCGCGGCCGCGGACTCCACGACATCGGCGAGGTCGGCGAGCGGATCGCCCGGCTTCGCGTCCGCCGCGACCGGTACGGCGCCGCTGGCATGGGCCCGCGCCGAGGCGGAGGCCGTCTCGGCGAGCAGCAGCCGGAAGGGGGCGTCGAGGAGCCCGCCGTACAGGTCGCCCGCCACGGCGCGCGCGTGGTCCGGTTCACCGGCGAGCAGCATCCGCAGGACCGCGGCGCCGAGGCGCTGTTCGGCGGCGTGCAGGGAGCGGGAGCGCTCGGTGGTGAGGGTGAGCAGGGCGATGGCCGAGTGCACGGCGTAGCGCTCCGCGGTGCCGAGCGCGGCGGCGGTGCCGACGGCGAGGGCGGTGCGGGGGCGGCGGCCGGTGCCGATGGAGTGCAGCTCCACGCGGTCCTCGGCGCCGCCGACGACGGCGCTCGCGGGTGCGGGCCGGTCCCGGAGGCGCTCGACCTCCGAGGTGAGGCGGCCGGCCCGGCGCGCGGCCCACTCCGGTGCGGTGGCGACGACGGCGCCGGACGCGTCGTACAGCGCGGCCCAACCGTCGACCTGCGCGGCGAGCGCCGTGAGCAGACCTTCGGGGCCGCCGGCGAGCGCCTGCTTGGTCAGTTCGCGCTGGGCGGCGAAGCCGGCCGTCACCGAGCGGTACTGCTCGGCGGCGATCGACGCGGACACCGCCTTGCTGATCGCCAGGAAGGGGGTGCGGCGCGGCACTTCGAGCAGCGGCAGGTCCGCCTCGCGCGCCGCCTGAACGAGGGCCTCGGGGATGTCGTCGTAGTTGACGCCGACCGCGAAGCCGAGGCCGACGACGCCCGCGCCGACAAGGCGCTTCACATAGCGGCCCATGGCGTCGGGGTCCTCGGCGTCCAGCTTGAGCGCCGTGATCAGGAGGAGCTCGCCGCCCTCCATATAGGGCACGGGGTCGGTGAGCTCACTGGCGTGGGCCCAGCGCACGGGGGTGTCCAGGCGGTCTTCACCGGCGCGCACGGTCAGTTTGAGCGCGGAGTGCTGGACGAGCGAGGCGAGCGTGGGCGGCATGGGCCTTCAGGGCTTCCGGTCGGGTGGTGCGCAGATCGGGCTCGGATCGGGTGTGCGGATCATGCGCGTATGGGCGCAGATCATGCACGAACGGGATCTTTTGGCCGCCCTGTATGAACGGCCTGTATCGATTCTGCCTCACCGTATGGAAGCCCCGTGGCGATTTCGTGTGGGCTCTTGTGTGACCTTGTGCGCTGCACCGGTCCGCGGGTACAGGGGCTGAGCGCGCGTGTGGGGCGCGGGTTCGGGCTCAGCCCCGCAGATCGACGAGGAGCGGCGGCGCGTGCTCACCGCGGACCGTCGTCAGCGAGAGCACCGCGTGCCCGGGCGGCACGGCGTGCGCGAGCTCGGAGGCCGACCAGCGCTCCCGCTCCACCTGCCGGACCGTCACGGACTGGGCCGTCGGCGCCTTGCCGGTGATCGCCTTGCGCACGAAGTGCGAGACCTTCGTCAGCGGCTCGTCCGCGACGATCTGCCGGTCGGTGATGTCCCGGGCCTCGGTCCACTCCTTGCCCCAGACCTCCGCGAACTGCTGCCCGTCCCAGGGCGTCACCCCGGAAAGGGACATCCGGCAGCCGGTCGCGCCGAGCAGCGCGCTGCGCAGCGGAGCGGCGACGTCGTCGAGGGTGCGCAGGGTGAGCACGGCCCCCGCGTTCGCCGAGCGAAGGCGCTGGATACCGCGCACGGCCTCGGGGGTGACGGTGCGCGAGGCGTCGTCGAGGACCAGACAGGCGAACAGGGAACGGTCCTCGCGGTGCGCGGCGCTCGCCGTGAACTGGGCCAGGACCAGCCGCGCCAGGATCCGCGACGCATCGGGGTGCCCGCGCTCGGGCAGATCGATCCGGACCCGCACCGGGTGGTCGAGGGCCCGGAGCGAGAAGGGCCGGCCGTTGCCCGAGGTGTCGAAGAAGCCGGCGAAAGCGGGGCGGTCGAGGAGCGCGATGCGGTCGGCGAGGACCACACCCGGGTCGCCCGGGGTGCCCGACTGCCGCTCGCGGGCGTCGAGTTCCCGCAGGCCGGCCTCGTGGCCGCCCTCGTCCAGGGCCTTGCGCAGCCGGGCGAGCGGCACGGCGGCCCCGTCCAGGAGCTCACGCAGCTCGGGCACGCCGGGGAAGCGGCCGTGCACCATGCGGTACGGGCCGAGCAGCTGGGCCAGGACGGTGGTCGAACGGCGCCTCTCCCCGCCCGGGTTCGGGTCGGCCAGGTCACCGGTGAGGGCCTCGGCCAGGACGGCGGCGGCCTCGTCGGGGTCGGTGGTGCCGCCGTACAGGTCCAGGTCGTACACCGAGTCCGGGTGGCCGACGCGCACGACGACGTCGTAGTCGTCGGCGGGCCCGAGTCCCGCGCCCGCGGCCGCGACCACCACGACGGCGGCGCGCCCCGCCAGTGCCTGCAGGCAGAGCGCCTCGGCGACGGGCCGGGTGACACCGGCGGTCTTGCCGCAGCCCGCGGGGCCGACGGCGAGCAGCGAGGTGCCGAGCAGTTCGGGGCTGAGGGCGAGGCCCGCGGCGCGGTACTGGTACGGATTGCGCTCGTCGTCGACCGCGGTGCCCAGGCGCACCTGGGCGGTGGCCAGGTCGTGCCGGGCGGCGCGGTGGGGCAGGTCGCGCGCGCCGGAGGGGTGCGGGCAGGCGGCGGCGCCCTGGGTGACGACGGTGCGCGTGAAGTCGGCCAGGGTGTGGCGGCCCGAGCGCACGGACTGCCAGGCGCGCTCGATCCTGGCGTGGTCCACGTCCCGCATCCGCCCGGCGCCCGCCTCGGCGGCCAAGGTGTCGGCGGCCTCGGCGGCGCCCGCGGCCCGCAGCTGGGGCCAGCGCGCCGGGTCCTCCTGCGGGGCTGGCTCCGCCTCGCGCGGCGCGGGGCGCTTGAAGCGGGGGGCGAGATAGCGGCGCCAGATGTCGGACCAGCGGCCCACGCGCCCGGCGGCGGACATCAAGCCGAAGGCGACCAGGCCGTAATAGAGGTACGAGGAGAGTGAGCCGATCACCTCGTCGTCACCGCGCAGCCAGGACTCGGGGGCGAGCGCGTAGTACGGCCACATCCACCAGCCCCCCAGATAGCCGTTCCACAGCAGCGACCACACCAGCCACGCACACAGGAACGCGATCAGCGCACCGGTGAACAGCTGCCGGGCGGGCACCTCGTCCGGCTCCTGCTCGGGCCGCGGCCGGTGGCCGAAGCGCCAGATGCCGGGCGGCGCCTGGGGGCGCGGGGCGCGCAGCCAGGCCAGGAAGTCGCCGGAGCCGGGCGCGGCCGCCACGCCCGGGGCGTGCGCGGGCACGGGTGGTACGGCGGGCGGCGGGGTACCCGGCACCGCGGGCGGGGTGGCGGGCCTCGGCACCGGAGTGCCCCGCGTGCCGCGAGCGTCCTGTGTGCCGTCGGTGTCCATGGCCTTGCCCCCTGACCTGCCGCTCCGTCGTACCGTGCGGGCTCAATCTAGTAGCAGTGCGCGGGGAGTTCAGCGAGCTGCGCCCCCTCACCCGGGCGGCCCGCCATATCCGTCGCGGACAACCCGGTTCGCCCACTACTCCCCAACGGAGCATGCCCACACCCCCCGGACGCCCCTAGCCTGCGAAAAGAGAACGCGTCCGCAGAACACTCTGAACGCCCCCACATCGCCTCAGGAGCCCCTAATGAGCGCAATTCCGCAGGAGCGCCGCGTCGTCACCGCGATCCCCGGCCCGAAGTCGCAGGAGCTGCAGGCCCGCCGTACCGCCGCGGTCGCGGGCGGTGTGGGCTCCGTGCTTCCGGTGTTCACCGCGCGCGCGGGCGGCGGCATCATCGAGGACGTCGACGGCAACCGGCTGATCGACTTCGGTGCCGGTATCGCCGTGACCAGCGTCGGCGCCTCCGCCGAAGCCGTCGTACGCCGGGCGTCGGCGCAGCTCGCCGACTTCACCCACACCTGTTTCATGGTCACGCCGTACGAGGGCTATGTGGCCGTCGCCGAGCAGCTCGCCGAGCTCACCCCCGGTGACCACGCCAAGAAGTCGGCGCTTTTCAACTCCGGCGCCGAGGCCGTCGAGAACGCCGTGAAGATCGCCCGCGCGTACACCAAGCGCCAGGCCGTCGTCGTCTTCGACCACGGCTACCACGGCCGCACCAACCTGACGATGGCCCTTACGTCGAAGAATATGCCGTACAAGAACGGCTTCGGCCCGTTCGCGCCCGAGGTCTACCGCGTCCCGGTCGCCTACGGCTACCGCTGGCCGACCGGCCCCGAGAACTGCGGCGCCGAGGCATCGGCCCAGGCCATCGACCAGATCAACAAGCAGATCGGCGCCGAGAACGTCGCCGCGATCATCATCGAGCCGGTGCTCGGCGAGGGCGGCTTCATCGAGCCCGCCAAGGGCTTCCTGCCCGCGCTCGCGCAGTTCGCCAAGGACAACGGCATCGTCTTCGTCGCGGACGAGATCCAGTCCGGCTTCTGCCGTACGGGCCAGTGGTTCGCCTGTGAGGACGAGGGCATCGTCCCGGACCTGATCACCACTGCCAAGGGCATCGCGGGCGGTCTGCCGCTCGCCGCCGTCACCGGCCGCTCCGAGATCATGGACGCCGCGCACAGCGGCGGCCTCGGCGGCACCTACGGCGGCAACCCGGTGGCCTGCGCCGGTGCGCTCGGCGCCATCGAGACGATGAAGGAGCTCGACCTGCCCGCGAAGGCCAAGCGGATCGAGGCGATCATGAAGCCCCGGCTCGCGGCCATGCAGGAGAAGTTCGACGTCATCGGCGATGTCCGGGGCCGTGGCGCCATGATCGCCATCGAGCTGGTCAAGGACCGCACCACCAAGGAGCCGGCCCCCGAGGCGACCGCCGCCGTCGCCAAGGCCTGCCACCAGGCGGGTCTGCTGATCCTCACCACCGGCACCTACGGCAACGTGGTGCGCTTCCTGCCGCCCCTGGTGATCGGCGAGGACCTCCTGAACGAGGGCCTGGACATCCTCGAAGAGGCCTTCGCACAGATCTGACGCCGGCCCGCGCCCAGGTTTCGCCGGACTGGACCATTCCGGCCGACTGCGTCTCCTGGGCGTCTCCCGGCGTGCGGAACCGGCGGTCCACGGGGAGAGTCGGAGGGTGTGAAGAACGTGTGCGAGGCGGGTGGCGGGATGCGCTTCCCGCTGTCGGACTCGCTCCCCTCTGCCGTAGGTTCTGACCAGATGAGAGAAACACCCCGCTCACAGGGAACTGTGGGCGACACCGGGACGGAGCCTCCCCAGCCCCGTCTTGGTCGTGCCCTCGCGCACAACACCGGAGCTTCGGGCTCCGGGACTCCTCACCGATCGGATGGCCGCTCGCCCCAAACCCCCCGGGGCGCGCGGCACACCGGTCCTGGCGGCCGCTTCGGAACTACCCCCCCTGTTCCGAGGCGGCCGGCCCTTCTTCTGGCACTCTGCGCCCTCGCGTTCCTGCTCGTCAGCTGCCTCGCCGTCCTCGAAGGACCGGTGCGCCGCGCCGACGAGGGGCTCGGTCTGCTCGTCGGGCGCAGCCAGTTCCCCGACCGGGCGGCGGAGCTTCTCGCCGACCTCGGCGGCATCACCGTCGCGCCCCTGGTGCTCGTCGCGGTCCTCGCCTACGTCGCCCGGCGCGGCGGCGCGAGCGGCGAGCCCTGCTGGTGGGCGGCGCCGTTCGCCGCCCTCCTCGCCCTGGCCTCGGTGCCGGTCCTGGTCAGCGCGCTCAAGGCGCTCTTCGACCGGCAGGGCCCGCCTGGCATGGGCACGCACGGCGGTTTCTATCCCTCGGGCCATTCGACCACCGCGACCGTCGCGTACGGAGCGGCGGCCCTGCTCCTGGTTCCGCTGGTCCGCTCCGCCTATCTGCGCCGCGAACTGCTCATCGGCGCCGGCCTGTTGGTGGCCGCGGTGGGCCTCGGCCTGGTGCGGCGCGGCTACCACTGGCCGCTGGACGTGGTGGGCGGCTGGCTCCTCGGCGGGATGATCCTCATCGTGATGACGCTGGGGGCACGGCACTTGGTGCGGCCCGCCGGGGATCCCGCCGAGGAGTAGCGGAGCGACTGCGGCGGCTCAGCCGAAGTAGGCGTCGAAGTTCCTGGAGAACTCGCCGTTGTTGAAGCGGTCCCAGTTGATGGACCAGGTCATCAGGCCGCGCAGCGCGGGCCAGGTGCCGTGGGTCCGGTACCCGCCGCAGTCGGTGCCCTTCGTCAGGCAGTTGAGGGCCTTGTTCACCTCGGACGGAGGGACGTGGCCGTTGCCCGCGTGGGTCGATGCGGGCATGCCGATGGCGACCTTCTCCGGTGGCAGGGCGGGGAAGACATTGCCGGTGTCGCCGGCCACGGGGAAGCCGGTGAGCAGCATGTCCGTCATGGCGATGTGGAAGTCGGCGCCGCCCATCGAGTGGTACTGGTTGTCCAGGCCCATGATCGGCCCCGAGTTGTAGTCCTGGACGTGCAGCAGCGTCAGGTCGTCGCGCAGGGCGTGGATGACCGGGAGATAGGCGCCCGCGCGGGGGTCCTGGCCGCCCCACTTCCCGGTGCCGTAGTACTGGTAGCCGAGCTGCACGAAGAAGGTCTCCGGGGCCATCGTGAGCGTGAAGCCGTCGCCGTACTTCGACTTGAGGGTCTTCACGGCGGATATCAGATGCACGATCGACGGGGTCTTCGGGTTCTTGAAGTCCGTGTCGTCGGCGTTGAGGGAGAGGGAGTGGCCCTCGAAGTCGATGTCCAGGCCGTCGAGTCCGTACTCGTCGATGATCGCGGAGACGGAGGAGACAAAGGTGTCACGGGCCGCGGCGGTGGTCAGCTGGACCTGGCCGTTCTGGCCTCCGATGGAGATCAGCACCTTCTTGCCCGCCGCCTGTTTGGCCTTGATCGCGGCCTTGAACTCGTCCTTGGTCTCGACGTTCGGGCACTCGCTCTGCGGGCAGAGGCCGAAGCGGATGTCACCCGAGGTCGGTGAGGTCGGCTCGCCGAAGGCCAGGTCGATGATGTCCCAGCTGTCGGGGACATCGGCGAGCCTGGTGTAGCCGGAGCCGTTGGCGAAACTGGCGTGCAGATAGCCGACGAGGGCGTGCTGGGGCAGCGCCTGCGGCTCGGCGCCGGCCGCACGGGCGGCCGACTGTGCCGTGGCGATCCCTGGCACCGCCAGGGTCAGGGCGGCGAACACGGCGAGAAGTCCGGTGCGTATGCGCCGTCCGGTGTGAGGGGAGCGTTCCACAACTGCCTCCGTACAAGGGGGATTTGGAGGGTGGAGCGCCGTCAACTTGGTCCAGACCAATCGAGTTGTCAAGACCTCTGGCGATGGTTGCCGTTCTTCACCTCGACTTCGGCTCCTCTCGCGCCAGTTGTGCCGCCGCCTCATGCATCGCGAGTTCGAGCAGGGCAGGGTCGGTGAGGGTGCCGGAGCCGTCCGGCGGCACCAGCCAGCGCACACCTCCGGTCGCCCGCCCCGGATAGGGGACGACGATCCAGGTGCCGCGGCCGGCGCCGCGCACCCCCGTACCGACCCATCGGGTCACGGTGCCCTCGGGCACGAAGAACCCCATCCGGGCGTCGCCGAAGTCGGCGAGCACCGGGCCTGGGCGGTCGATGCAGCGAGTCAGCACATCGAGGGTCGGATAGCCGAGTTCCCCCGGCAGAATCAGTACGTCCCAGAGCTTGCCCGCCGGGAGCAGGGCGACCCCCAGGGGGTTGCGCTCCCACTCCCAGCGACAGGCGTCCGGATCCGGTGCCACCGAAACCAACCACTCCACTGCCGACTTCGCCCCCGAGCCAGTCATGGCAGGGCCTCCCTTTCGTAGCGCGCTATGCGTGTCACGAGAGAGAGGGCGCCGGGCGCCGTTCCTTACGCGGGTTTCTGAATTTTTGTCGACAGTGAGCTGCGCCACACACAAAAGCCCTGGTCGGGCCGGATCTCAGAAGCGGCGATCAGCTGTCGAAGCCGAGCCCGAGGCGGTCCATGGTCTTCAACCAGAGGTTCCGGCGGCCGCCCCCCGCGTCCGCCCGCGCGAGCGACCACTTCGTCAGGCCGATACCCGCCCACGCGAACGGCTCCGGCGGGAACGGAAGGGGCTTGGTGCGCACCATCTCCAGGGAGGTGCGTTCGGTGCGCTCCCCCGCGAGCAGATCCAGCATCACGTCCGCGCCGAAGCGGGTCGCGCCCACACCGAGCCCGGTGTAGCCCGCGGCGTACGCCACCCGCCCCTTGTGCGCCGTGCCGAAGAACGCCGAGAAGCGGGAGCAGGTGTCGATGGCGCCGCCCCAGGCGTGGCTGAAGCGCACCCCGGCCAGCTGCGGGAAGCAGTCGAAGAACTGCCCGGCGAGCCTGGCGTAGGTCTCGGGGCGGTGGTCGTACTCCTCGCGGACGCGGCCGCCGTACGGGTAGATCGCGTCGTAGCCGCCCCACAGGATGCGGTGGTCGGCGGTGATCCGGAAGTAGTGGAACTGGTTCGCCGAGTCGCCGAGGCCCTGGCGGTTCTTCCAGCCGATGGCGGCCAGTTGATCGGCGGTCAGCGGCTCGGTCATCAGGGCGTAGTCGTAGACCGGCACCGTGAACGGGCGGATCCGCCTGACCAGGGACGGGTAGATATTGGTGCCGAGTGCGACCCGGCGGGCGAAGATCCGCCCGTAGGGGGTGCGGACCGCCATGCCGTCGGCGCCGTGCGGGGCGAGCGCGGTGGCGGGGGTGTTCTCGTAGACGCGGACGCCCAGGCCGAGACAGGCGCGCTTGAGGCCCCAGGCCAGCTTCGCCGGGTGCAGCATGGCCACGCCGTCACGGTCGTACAGACCGCCGAGGAACGTCGGTGAGTCCACCTCGCGGCGCAGCGCGTCGGCGTCGAGGAGTTCGGCGCCGCCGGCCAGGCCCAGGCGGTCCATCTCCTCGTACAGCTCGGTGATTTCACCGAGCTGGTGCGGCTCGGTCGCCACATCGATCTCACCGGTGCGCTCGAAGTCGCAGTCGATGCCGTAGCGGGCGACGGCGGCCTCGATCTCGTCGAGGTTGCGGGCGCCGAGCTCCTCCAGCTTCGTGAGCTCGTCCGGCCAGCGGGCCAGGCCGTTGCCGAAGCCGTGGGTGAGGGACGCGGCGCAGAAGCCGCCGTTGCGGCCCGAGGCCGCCCAGCCCGCCTCGCGGCCCTCGACGAGGACGACCTCGCGCTGCGGATCGCGCTCCTTGGCGATGAGCGCGGTCCAAAGCCCGCTGTAGCCGCCGCCGACCACCAGGAGGTCGCACCTTTCGTCGCCGGTGAGGGCGCCTTCGGCGGCCGGGCGGCCCGGGTCGTCCAGCCAGTACGAGACCGGCCGGACGTCCGCGAGCGATCGATGTACTTCCGCACTGCTCATGGCGCTTGCGGCCATGACTTCCAACTCCTTTGGAACCTATGGGACTTACTGAGCTGTCTTCTTGCGCCGGTTGCCGATCAGGATTCCGGCCAGGACGCAGATCACGGCCACGGCGAACATCGCCGTACCGATGACATTGATCTGCACGGGGGTGCCGCGCTGCGCCGAGCCCCAGACGAACATGGGGAAGGTCACGGTCGAGCCGGCGTTGAAGTTGGTGATGATGAAGTCGTCGAAGGAGAGCGCGAAGGCGAGCAGCGCGCCCGCCGCGATACCGGGGGCGGCGATCGGCAGCGTGACCCGTACGAAGGTCTGCACGGGGCCCGCGTACAGATCCCGTGCCGCCTCCTCCAGGCTCGGGTCCATCGACATCACCCGGGCCTTGACCGCCGTGACGACAAAGCTCAGGCAGAACATGATGTGCGCGATGAGGATGGTCCAGAAGCCGAGCTGCGCGCCCATGTTGAGGAAGAGCGTGAGCAGCGAGGCGGCCATGACGACCTCGGGCATCGCCATCGGCAGGAAGATCAGCGAGTTGATCGCGCCGCGGGCCCGGAAGCGGTAACGCACCAGGGCGAAGGCGATCATCGTGCCGAGCACGGTCGCGCCGAGGGTCGCCCACAGCGCGATCTGCAGGCTGAGCGAGAGCGAACCGCACAGGTCCGCGACGCCGCACGGGTCCTTCCAGGCGTCCGTGGAGAACTCCTGCCAGGCGTAGTTGAAGCGGCCCTTGGGCTTGTTGAAGGAGAAGACGAGCACGACGACGTTCGGCAGGATCAGGAAGCCGAGCGACAACAGGCCCGCGATGACGACGAGGTTGCGGCGAAGCCAGCGCATCAGACCAGGTCCTCCGTTCCGGCTCGGCGAATGTAGAGGGTGACCATCAGCAGGATCGCGGCCATGAGGATGAAGGAGAGCGCCGCGGCCGTCGGATAGTCGAGCACGGTGAGGAACTGCGACTGGATGACGTTGCCGATCATCTTCTCGCTGGTGGAGCCGAGGAGCTGGGCGTTCACGTAGTCGCCGCTGGCCGGGATGAAGGTGAGCAGCGTGCCGGAGACGACGCCCGGCATGGACAGCGGGAAGGTGACCCGGCGGAAGGTGGTGGCGGGCTTGGCGTACAGATCGTGCGCCGCCTCGTGCAGCCTGGGATCGATCCGCTCCAGGGAGGTGTAGAGCGGCAGGATCATGAACGGCAGGAAGTTGTACGTGAGTCCGCAGACCACCGCCAGCGGGGTGGCAAGGACCCGGTCGCCCTCGGTCATGCCCAGGGCGCTGGTGAGGTCGAGGATGTGCAGCGAGTTGAGGGCGCTGACGACCGGGCTGCTGTCGGCGAGGATCGTCTTCCAGGCCAGGGTGCGGATCAGGAAGCTGGTGAAGAAGGGCGCGATCACCAGGATCAGGACCAGATTGCGCCAGCGGCCCGCCTTGAAGGCGATGAGATACGCGAGCGGGTAGCCGAGCAGCAGACAGAAGACGGTGGCGATCCCGGCGTACAGGATCGAGGTCAGGAACTGCGGCCAGTACTCGGTGAGCGCGTTCCAGTACGTGGCGAAGTGCCAGGTCACCTTGTAGCCGGCTTCGAGTGAGCCGGTCTGTACGGACGTCGACGCCTGGTAGAGCATCGGCAGGGCGAAGAAGACGACCAGCCAGAGGATGCCGGGGAGCAGCAGCCAGTACGGAGTGAGGCGGCCGCGCTTCTTCCTGCGGGGCTCGGGTGCGGGGGTGGGCGCCAGGGGCGGCGCGTCGGTGGCCGTCGTCATGCCCCGGCCTCTTCCTCGACCTTTTCGACGCCCGCCGCGATGTCCTGGGCGGCGTCGAGGCAGAAGGTGTGCGCCGGGTTCCAGTGCAGGACGACCTCGGCGCCGGGGGTGAGCCGCCCGTCGCGTTCGACGTTCTGGACGTACACCTCGAGGCCGTCGCCCGCCGGGGAGTCGATGACGTACTGCGTCGATACGCCGATGAAGCTGGTGGCGGTGACGCGTCCGGTGATGCGGTTGCGGCCCTCGGCGATCCCGGCCGCGTCGTCCGCGTGCGTGAGGGCGATCTTCTCCGGGCGTATGCCGACCAGGACCTTGCCGCCGGTGGTGGTGGGGGCCGAACATCGCGCGGCGGGCAGGGCGAGTTTGCTGTCGCCCGCCTTGAGGACCAGATCGTCGCCGCTCTTCGCGGCGATCTCGGCCTCGATGAGGTTGGAGGTGCCGAGGAAGTTGGCGACGAAGGTGGTCTGCGGGTTCTCGTAGAGGTCGGCGGGGGCGCCGAGCTGCTCGACCCGGCCCGCGTTCATCACGGCGACCTGGTCGGCCATCGTCATGGCCTCCTCCTGGTCGTGCGTGACGTGCACGAAGGTGATGCCCACCTCGGTCTGGATGCGCTTGAGTTCGAGCTGCATCTGGCGGCGCAGCTTGAGGTCGAGGGCGCCGAGCGGCTCGTCGAGCAGGAGCACGCGCGGGTGGTTGATCAGGGCGCGGGCCACGGCGACGCGCTGCTGCTGGCCGCCGGAGAGCTGGTGCGGCTTCTTGCGCGCCTGCTCGCCCAGCTGCACCAGGTCGAGCATCTCGCCGACCTGCTTCTTCACCGACTTGAGGCCGCGCCGGCGCAGGCCGAAGGCGACGTTCTCGAAGATGTCGAGATGCGGGAAGAGGGCGTACGACTGGAAGACGGTGTTCACCGGGCGCTTGTACGGGGGCAGCGCGGTGACGTTCTGCTCGCCGAGGTGGACGGTGCCGCTCGAGGGCTCCTCAAGTCCCGCGATCATGCGGAGCGTGGTGGTCTTGCCGCAGCCGGAGGCGCCGAGCAGGGCGAAGAAGGAGCCTTCGGGGACGGTCAGGTCGAGGGGGTGGACGGCGGTGAAGGAGCCGTAGGTCTTGCTGATCCCGCTGAGGCGGACGTCGCTGCGCGTCGTGTCGTCAGTCATGGTTCCTACTGGGGAGAGGGAAGGACGGGGGACTCTCACGCACCGGTGAGGGGACTCTCACGCCCGGCGCGAGGGCTCTCACGCACCGGTGAGCTGGGCGAACTTCGCCTCGTAGCGCTGCTCTTCCTTGCTGCTGAGCGAGCGGAAGGGGTGCGACTTCGCGGCCATCTCCTTGTCGGGGACGATCAGCGGATCGTCGGCGAGCGCCTCGTCGATCTTCGCGAGTTCCGGCTTCACTCCGTCCACGGGGCAGACGTAGTTGATCCACGCGGCGAGTTCGGCGGCGACCGGAAGCTCGTAGTAGTAGTCGATGAGCTTCTCCGCGTTGGCCTTGTGGCGGGCCTTGTTGGGGATCAGCAGGTTGTCCGTGGACGTGATGTAGCCGCTGTCGGGGATGTGGAACTTGATGTCCGGGTTGTCGGCCTGGAGCTGCACCACGTCGCCCGCCCAGGCGACACACGCCGCGAGGTCGCCCTTGTCGAGGTCACCGGTGTAGTCGTTGCCGGTGAAGCGGCGGATCTGCTTCTTGTCGACGGCCTTCTGCAGCCGGGCTATCGCCTTGTCGAAGTCGTCGTCGGTGAAGTCCGCCGGGTCCTTGCCCTGGTCGAGCAGGGTCATGCCGACGCTGTCGCGCATCTCGGAGAGGAAGCCGACCCGCCCCTTCAGCTTGGGGTCGTCGAGCAGCTGCGAGATGGAGGTGATGTCGCGGCCGCCGGTGGCCTTGGTGTTGTACGCGATGACCGTGGAGATACCGGTCCACGGGTACGAGTAGGCCCGGCCCGGGTCCCAGTCGGGGCTGCGGAACTGCGGGGCGAGATGGGCGTAGGCGTGCGGCAGGTTCGCCGGGTCCAGCTTCTGCACCCAGCCGAACCGGATCAGGCGGGCGGCCAGCCAGTCGGTGACGCAGATGAGGTCACGGCCGGTTTCCTGGCCCGCGGCGAGCTGCGGCTTGATCTTGCCGAAGAACTCGGTGTTGTCGTTGATGTCCTCGGTGTACTCGACCTTGATCCCGGTGCGCTTCGCGAACGCGTCCAGGGTGGGGCGGCGGTTCTTGTCCTTCTCGTCGACGTCCATGTACTCGGTCCAGTTGGAGAAGTTGACGCGCTTCTCCTCCTTGGAGTGGTCGTCGGCCGAGACGCCGCCGGGCGCCTTGGACGCGGCCGGGATGCCGCAGGCGCTCAGCGCGCCGAGACCGCCGACGGCGAGTGCGCCGCCGCCGGTGGCGCGCAGCAGGGAACGCCGGCTGACGGCGGCCCGGCCGCGGGTCGAACTGCGCCGCATGGCGGCCAGTTGAGCGGCTGACAGGCGGTCGGGCTCGTACAACTCCATGCGCGTGATGCCCTTTCGGGATGACCCTTGCGGGAGGCCCTTCGCGGACCTGGGGCGGGAGGGTGCGGCCGGTGGTCGGTCGGCCTGACTGCTATCGGTCCCCGAAGATCGTGCGGTGCCAGTCCTTCCTGACGGCCGCGGTGTTGTCGTACATGACGTGCTTGATCTGCGTGTACTCCTCGAAGGAGTACGCGGACATGTCCTTGCCGAAGCCGGAGGCCTTGTAGCCGCCGTGCGGCATCTCGCTGAGGATCGGGATGTGGTCGTTGATCCAGACGCAGCCCGCCTTGATGGCGCGGGTGGCGTGCCCGGCGCGGAAGACATCGCGGGTCCAGGCGGAGGCGGCCAGGCCGTACGGGGTGTCGTTGGCGAGCCGCAGCCCTTCTTCGTCGGAGTCGAAGGGCAGGACGACCAGGACGGGCCCGAAGATCTCGGACTGGACGATCTCGCTGTCCTGCGCGGCGTCGACGACGAGGGTGGGGTGGTAGTACGCCCCGTCGAGCTTCGGGGCCGCGCCGCCGGTGACGATCCGGGCGTAGGAACGGGCCCGGTCCACGAAGGCGGCGACGCGGTCGCGCTGGGCGTGGCTGATGAGCGGGCCGAGGTCGGTGGACTCCTCGAAGGGGTCGCCGAGCCTGACCGTCCGCATCAGGTCCGCGACCCCGGCCACGAAGGCGTCGTACAGCGGGCGTTGGACGTACGCGCGCGTGGCGGCGGTGCAGTCCTGGCCGGTGTTGATCAGGGCGCCGGCGACCGCGCCGTGCACGGCGGCTTCGAGGTCGGCGTCGTCGAAGACGACGAACGGTGCCTTGCCGCCCAGCTCAAGGTGCAGCCGCTTCACCGTGGACGTGGCGATCTCGGCGACACGCTTGCCGACGGCGGTGGACCCGGTGAAGGAGGTCATCGCGACGTCCGGGTGCCCGACGAGGTGCTCGCCTGCGTCCCGTCCGGCCCCGGTGACGATATTGACGACCCCGTCGGGGATACCCGCTTCGGTGGCCGCCTGGGCGAACATCAGCGAGGTGAAGGGGGTGAGCTCGGCGGGCTTGAGGACGATGGTGTTGCCCGCGGCGATGGCGGGGAGCACCTTCCAGGCGGCCATCTGGAGCGGGTAGTTCCAGGGCGCGATGGAGCCGACGACGCCGATGGGTTCACGGCGTACGTACGAGGTGTGGTCGGCGCTGTACTCCCCCGCGGACTGCCCCTGCAGATGCCGGGCGGCGCCCGCGAAGAAGGCGGTGTTGTCCACGCTGCCGGGGACGTCGAATTCCCGGCTGAGCTTGATCGGCTTACCGCACTGCAGCGACTCGGCCTGTGCGAACTCCTCGGCGCGCTCGGCCAGTACGGCCGCGAAGCGGTGCATGGCGTCGGAGCGCTCGCCCGGGGTGGCGCCCGCCCAGCCGGTGAAGGCGTCCTTCGCGGCGGCCACCGCGGCGTCGACGTCCTCGGTGCCCGCCAACTCGTAGCGCAGGACGTCGTGTCCGGTCGCCGGGTCGACGACGGTGTGATCGCGCCCCGAGGTACCCGGGCGCAGCCGCCCCCCGATGTACTGGGCGCCGTCCGCGAAGCGGTCCTGTGCGGGGAAGCGGTCCTGTGCGGGGGAACGGTCCTGTGCGGGGAAGCCGGGTGCGGCCGCGGCCGTGCCGCCGTTGCTGTTGCTGCTGTTGCCCATCGCGCGCTCTTCCGTAGCTCCAGCTCGATTTGAGTGACGATCCTGACAGAGGGCTGCCCGTCCGCCAAGGGATTCCGTTGTTGCCTTTTGATTACGCGACGGAATCGGTCGACCACGTGTCGAGTCACCTGGAAAATCCAGGGACGGAATGTCAGTGGTTCCTGAGAGACTCGCATGCATGTCCGAGGGGAAGATCGACGAACTGGTCGAGCAGATCGCGCGCAAGCAGCGGGGACAGTCGGGGCAGCGGGTGAAGTTCCTGCACTTCTGGGGGCACCGCCCGCGTAAGGACGGGCAGATGGGCGCGAGTTGCCTCAGTCAGTGGTGGCCCTCGCCGTTCACGGTGGACGGCGTGGAGTACGCCTCGGCGGAGCACTGGATGATGGCCGCGAAGGCCCGCCTCTTCGACGACGCGGACGCCGAGCGCGCGGCTCTCACCGCCACGTCCCCCGCCGCCGCGAAGAAGGCGGGGCGCCTGGTGCGGGACTTCGACGACACGGTCTGGCAGCGCGAGCGGTACGGCATCGTGGTCGAGGGCAGCGTCCATAAATTCGCCTCGGCCCCGGAGCTGCGGGAGTTCCTGGTCGGAACGGGCGAGCGGGTCCTGGTGGAGGCCAGCCCGCTGGACCGGATCTGGGGCATCGGACTCGCCGCCGACGACGAGCGGGCCGAGGATCCGCGGCGATGGCAGGGGCTGAACCTGCTGGGGTTCGCGCTGATGGAGGCGCGGGAGCGGTTGCGCTGAGGCTCGGCCACCGCTGGATGGCGCCCCCGGAAGGGCTGAACATGTAGCCCCTCCGGGGATGAGGATGGAGGCCCCCTCCCGGTTACGGGAAGGGGCGGGACCGGGGAATCACCCCGACTCCACGGACAGCGACAGCGAAGTGCCGCTCACCCCGAAGTCCACATCCGAGTCGACGGACGAGCTGCCCGCCGTCACGATGACCACCACGAGAAGCGCGAGGCCGAGGGCCGTGCCCGCCGCGCCGCAGATGATGCCCGTGAGCGCCTGGCCCGGGTTCGTGGCCTCGCCGCGCTTCGCCTTCCCCCGCCCGATCACGCCGAAGATGATCGCGAGGATGCCGACGATGATGGCGATCGGCCACAGACAGAAGATCGCCGCCGCGACGATACCGAGCACCATCGCCGTCAGACCCATCCCGTTGCTGGGCTGCATCGGCATGTGCTGCCAGCCGTAGCCGCCCTGCCCGGCGACCGGATAGCCCGGGTAGCCGGGGTAACCGGGATAGCCGCCCTGTACGGGCGCACCGTACGGCGAAGGAGCGGGGCCGCCGGGTGCCACGGGCGGCGGGGGCACGGCCTCCGCGGCGCCAGCGCCGCCGCCCGGTCCCGGGTAGCCGTAAGGCACACCCGGGGTGGCGGCACCGGGGCTCTGCCACGCGTCCGGACCCGGTGCGGCGCCCGGCGCGGACGAGACCCCGGCCTGGTCGCGGACCGGCGCCTGCGCACCGTCCCGCGGCGGCGCCCACGGATCCCGCGGCTCAGCGGAGCCGGAGCCCGAGCCCGAGTCGGTGCCCGAGCCCGAGTCGGTGCCCGAGCCCGAGCCCGAGTCGGTGCCCGAGCCGGAACCGGAGCCGGAGCCCGCGGTGCCGGAGTTCTTCGTGAGCGACACATCCCCGCCGCCCGCCCCCGGGCCCCCCTCGGGCCGTGCAGCCGATTCCCGCGGCGCGGCCCACGGGTCGTGCTGTTCGGGCTCGCCCGGCGTCGGCCGTGCTTCGTCGGACATGGGCGGTCCCCTCTTTAGTACGTTCCGTCATGCTAAGGCCCAAGAACCCGGTTCACCGGCGGCCTCTTACGATGATCCCCGATACGCCGATCAGCCGATCATCCGCGCCCCCGCCGGGCGCCCTCTCCGGGGAGGAACCCTTGTCCGATCTGCACGCCTTCATCGGCGGACTGCCCAAAGCCGAACTGCACGTCCACCACGTGGGCTCCGCCTCCCCGCGCATCGTCTCGGAGCTGGCCGCCCGGCACCCCGACTCCAAGGTCCCCACGGACCCGGAGGCCCTGGCCGACTACTTCACGTTCACGGACTTCTCGCACTTCATCGAGGTCTATCTCTCGGTCGTGGATCTGATCCGCACCCCGGAGGACGTCCGTCTGCTCACCTACGAGGTGGCCCGTGACATGGCCCGCCAGCAGATCCGCTACGCCGAGCTGACCATCACCCCCTACAGCTCCACCCGCCGCGGCATCGACGCCCGTGCCTTCATGGACGCCATCGAGGACGCCCGCAAGGCCGCCGAGGCCGAGTTCGGCACCGTCCTGCGCTGGTGCTTCGACATCCCCGGCGAGGCGGGTCTCGACGCCGCCGAGGAGACGGCCCGGCTCGCCACCGACGACCGGCTGCGCCCCGAAGGCCTGGTCTCGTTCGGCCTCGGCGGGCCCGAACTCGGCGTACCGCGCCCGCAGTTCAAGCCGTACTTCGACCGCGCCATCGCCGCGGGTCTGCACAGCGTCCCGCACGCCGGCGAGACCACGGGTCCCGGCACCATCTGGGACGCCCTGAACGACCTGCGGGCCGAGCGCATCGGCCACGGCACCAGCGCCACGAAGGACCCCGACCTGCTGCGCCACCTCGCCGAGCACCGCATCCCGCTGGAGGTGTGCCCCACGTCGAACATCGCGACCCGCGCCGTCCTCGAACTCGACGAGCACCCCGTCAAGGAGATGACCGCCGCCGGGGTCCTGGTCACCATCAACTCCGACGACCCGCCGATGTTCGGCACCGACCTCAACAACGAGTACGCGGTCGCCGCCCGTCTCCTGGACCTCGACGAGCGCGGCCTCGCGGAGCTCGCCAAGAACGCCGTCGCCGTCTCGTTCCTCGACGACACGGGCAAGGCGGAGCTGGCCGCCGAGATCGACTCGTACACGGCGAACTGGCTCGCCCCCTGACGGGCCTTCCCCGCGTCGGGTTCGCCCCGGTGAACACCCCTGGTGACAATGGGCGCATGCAGACCGTCACCGCCGTGGGCCACCGGGGCGACCCGTATCTGGCCCGCGAGAACACCCTGCCGTCCCTGCGTTCCGCGTTCGCCGCGGGCGCGGACAGTGTGGAGATCGATGTCCGGCTGACCCGCGACGGCGTGCCGGTGCTCCTGCACGACGACACGCTCAAGCGCCTGTGGGGCCACGACCGGCCCCTCGCGCAGCTCTCCGCGGCCGAGCTGCGCGGGCTCACCGGGGGCGGGGTGCCCACCTTCGAGGAGGCGCTCCGGGCGACCGCGGGCCACCGGGTCATGATCGACCTGCCGGGTGCGACGCCCGAAGCGGTCCGCGCCGTCGTCGGCGCCGTGCACGACTGCGGGGCCGCCGAGCGGGCGTACTACTGCGCGGGCGCCTCGACGATGCTGGCCGTACGGGCCGCGGACCCGGCCGCGGAGATCGCCCTGACCTGGACGACGCTCGCCCCCGCGCGCCCGGTGCTGCTCGACGCCGTGCGGCCCCGCTGGCTCAACTACCGCTTCGGGCTGCTGAACCGGGAACTCGTCGCCCGGATCCACAAGGACGGACAGCTCGTCTCCTGCTGGACCCCCGACACCCGCCGCTCGATGCGCCGGCTGCTCGACGCGGGCGTGGACTCCATCACCACGAACCGGGTGAGCGCACTGTGCGCCCTGCGCACGGCCACCGGCTGAACGGCCCTCCCTCGCTCACGACCGCTCCCTGACCGGCAGCCCTCCCCCGCTCACGACCGCCCCCTGACCTGCAGCCCTCCCCCGCTCACGACCGCCCCCTTAAGGGGCGTCCCCCACAACCCCCTTACACGGGGCGGGGGTTGGCCCGGGGCCCGGCCAGGGTCGGCCCCCTCCCTGAAGGTGATCCACAACTCCCCCTGGCCGCACAGGATGTGAGGCGTACCGCACCACCACCCGTCACACACCCCGGAGCAGCCCATGCGCCGCCGCGCCCGTACGACCGTCCTGGCCACCGCGCTCGTCCTCGCCTTCACCGCGGGCCCGCTCGCGGCCCCCGCACTCGCCGCCACGTCTGCCGACGCCACCGCCTTCGCCGCCCCGGCCTCCGCCGCCCCGGCCTCCGAAGGACAGCACGGCGGTCCGGACGTGGCCGCCCTGGAGAAGGCACTGGAGGGCCTGCCCGACAAGGACGCCACCTCGGCGATCGTCCGCGTGGGCGGCAAGGGGAGCTGGCACGGCAGCGCCGGGGTCCGCGATCTGAGAACCGGGGCGAAAGCCCTGGAGAACGCCCGCTTCCGGGCCGGTTCCACGACCAAGGCGGTCACCGCCGCGGTCGTCCTCAAACTCGCCGCCGAGGGCCGGATCGATCTGGACGGCACGGTGCAGTCGTATCTGCCGGGCCTGCTCACGGACGCCTTCGAGCCCATCACCGTACGGCAGTTGCTGAACTACACCAGTGGCCTGCAAGGCGGGAAGTCCCTGGGCGACACGGTCGACGAGGAGTACCCGCACCGTTTCGAGACGCTCACGCCCGAGGAGGTCGTGGCCTCGTCCGTGGCCAAGGGACCGCGGCACGCGCCGGGCGCCGCACAGCACTACGGCAACATCCACTACCTCGTACTCGCGATGCTGATCGAGAAGGTCACCGGCGACACCTACGAACACCAGGCCGCCGTCAAGGTCTTCAAGCCCCTCGGCATGCGCCACACCTCCTTCCCCGACGGCCCCGACCCGCGTATCCACGGCCCGCACAACCGCGGCTACGAGGACATGGACGGCAAGCTCGTCGATGTGACGGAGTGGAACATGTCGGACCGCTGGGCGGCGGGCGACATGATCTCGACGGCCGCCGACATGGAACGTCTCCTGGTGGGCCTCTTCAGCGGACGGCTCCTGCCGCAGCCCCAGTTGAAGGAGATGTTCACCGTCCCGGACGTGCCGGGGGCGCGCTACGGCGCCGCTCTGGAGCGGTTCGAGGTCAACGGCCGTGAGATCTGGGGCAAGACGGGCGCGCGCCCCGGCTATCACGCCGTGCTTGCCGCGACCCGCGACCTGTCCCGCACGGTCGTCTACTCGGTCACCGCGACCAGCGCCAAGGAGGACGGCCTGGCCCTCGCCCAGCGCTTCGCCTTCCCCGCGTTCAACAGCTGACGGCCCCCGGGCCCCGGCGAGCGCGTCAGAGCCCGGCGATCCCGTTCCACCGTTTCGCCAGCTCGGGCCGCTCCTTCGAGGTGATGTCCCGGGCGATCGCGAGCCGCTTGCGCATCGCGCCGTCCGGGAAGATCAGCGGGTCATCGGCGAGGGCGGCGGTCTCCTTGTCCTTGGCCGAGGCGAGGACGTCGCGGGCGGCGGGGACGGGGCAGACGTAGTTGACCCAGGCGGCGAGTTCGGCGGCGACCTCGGGGTCGTAGTAGTAGTCAATCAGGGCCTCGGCGTTGCGCTTGTGGCGGGCCAGGTTGGGGATCATCAGGGACTCGGCCCAGAGTTCGGCGCCCTCTTCGGGGACCACGAACTCGATCTCCGGCCGGTCCGCCTGGAGCTGGATGACATCGCCCGAGTAGGCCTGGCAGGCGAGGACGTCGCCGCTCTCCAGGTCCTTGATGTAGTCGTTGCCGGTGAAACGGCGGATGTGCCGGCCCCGGACCAGCTTCTCGACGCGGTCGCACACCCGGTGGAAGTCGTCCGCCGTCCATCGTGTGATGTCCACGCCGTCGCCCTGCATCAGCAGCGCGAACGCCTCGTCGAGGCCGGAGAGCAGCGTGACCCGCCCCTTGAGGTCATCCGCCCACAGATCGTTCACGTGCCGGATCTCCCGGCCGAGCTGCTCGCGGTTGTACGCGATGCCGGTGATCCCGGACTGCCAGGGCACGGAGTAGCGGCGGCCCTTGTCGAAGTGCGGTGAACGCAGCAGCGGATCGAGGTACTTGGCGACCCGCGGCTGCCGGGCGCGGTCCATCTCCTGCACCCAGCCGAGCCGGACGAAGCGGGCGCACATCCAGTCGCTGACGACGACCAGATCGCGGCCGGTCTCCTGGTGGTTCATCAGGGACGGGCTGATCTTCCCGAAGAACTCGTCGTTGTCGTTGATCTCCTCGGTGTACGTCACCGCTATCCCGGTGCGCTTCTCGAAGGCCTCCAGGGTCGGGCGGCGCGCGGCGTCCTCGTCGTCGGTGTCGATGTAGAGCGGCCAGTTGGCGAAGGCGAGCCGCTTGTCACGGGCCGAGCGGTCCGCGGCGCCGCGCTCGTCGGCGGCTATGTACGCGGACGGCACCCCGCACCCGCTCAGCGCGGCCAGGGCGCCCGCGGCACCGAGCCCTTTCAGCAACGTACGACGTGAAGCAACGGTCATGATCCAAGCCTCACTTGACGGGAGCGGGGCGGGCAATGGACACGTTGTCCATTGCCCGCCCCGATTACCAGCCCGTCTGGGGGGTATCCGCGGGGACCTCAGCCCAGCGACGCCATCAGCCCAGCGACGTTGTCAGCCCAGCGACGTCATCAGCCCAGCGACGTCATCACGTGCTTCACACGCGTGTAGTCGTCGAAGCCGTACGACGAGAGGTCCTTGCCGTAGCCGGACTTCTTGAAGCCGCCGTGCGGCATCTCCGCGACCAGCGGGATGTGCGTGTTGATCCATACGCAGCCGAAGTCGAGGGCCTTGGAAAGCCGCATCGCGCGGGCGTGGTCCTTCGTCCAGACCGAGGAGGCCAGGGCGTAGTCCACGCCGTTCGCGTACTCGATCGCCTGGTCCTCGTCGCTGAAGGACTGCACGGTGATGACCGGGCCGAAGACCTCCTGCTGGATGATCTCGTCGTCCTGCTTGAGCCCGGAGACGACGGTCGCCGCGTAGAAGTAGCCCTTGTCGCCGACGCGCTGGCCACCGGCCTCCACGCGCGCGTGCGCGGGCAGACGCTCGATGAAGCCCTCGACCTGGGCGAGCTGGTTGGGGTTGTTCAGCGGGCCGTAAGCCACGTCCTCGTCGTCCGGCATACCGGTCTTGGTGTCGGCGGCGGCCTTGGCGAGCGCGGTCACGAACTCGTCGTGGACCGACTCGTGGACGAGGACGCGGGTCGCGGCCGTACAGTCCTGCCCGGCGTTGAAGTAGCCCGCCTCGGCGATGCCCTCGACGGCCTTGGCGAGGTCGGCGTCCTCGAAGACGACGACCGGGGCCTTGCCGCCGAGCTCCAGGTGGACCCGCTTGAGGTCCTTGGCGGCGGACTCGGCGACCTGCATGCCGGCGCGCACGGAGCCGGTGATGGAGGCCATCGCGGGGGTGGGGTGCTCGACCATCGCGCGGCCGGTGTCACGGTCACCGGTGACGACGTTGAAGACGCCCTTCGGCACGATCGCGCCGATGATCTCGGCCATCAGGACCGTCGACGCCGGGGTGGTGTCGGAGGGCTTGAGGACGACCGTGTTGCCCGCGGCGAGGGCCGGGGCGAACTTCCATACGGCCATCATCATGGGGTAGTTCCACGGCGCGACCTGCGCGCAGACGCCGATCGGCTCGCGCCGGATCATCGACGTCAGACCCTCCATGTACTCGCCCGCGGCGCGGCCTTCGAGCATCCGCGCGGCGCCCGCGAAGAAGCGGATCTGGTCGATCATCATCGGGATCTCTTCGGAGCGGGTGAGCCCGACGGGCTTGCCGCAGTTCTCCGACTCGACCGCGATGAGCTCCTCCTGGCGCTCCTCGAAGGCGTCGGCGATCTTGAGCAGTGCCTTCTGGCGCTCGGCCGGCACGAGGTCGCGCCAGGCCGGGAAGGCCTTCGCGGCGGCGGCCATCGCGGCGTCGACGTCGGCCTGGCCCGACAGGGGCGCGGTGGCATAGGCCTCGCCGGTAGCCGGGTTGACCACCTCGGTGGTCCGCCCGTCCGCGGCGTCCCGGAATTCTCCGTCGATGTAGTTGCGCAGACGACGCAGTTCGGTGGTCACTGCGGCCTCCTTCGAGAGATTCGCGTACGGCTGGAGTCCAATGGGTGAGACATGGCCACCCTAACCAAAGGTCCCACGCTTTCAACATACCCACAGCCCTATAACGACGGAATCGGTGGGCCCAAGGTCCCTGAGCAACGAATTTCATCGGTTTCCACTTGCGGGACCAACGACTCGTCATGCACAGTGAGGGACGTGGCCAGTCGAAGCGCAGACTCCCCCAGAACCGACACCTCTCGATCAGGGCACGGCTCCTCCCCCTCGGTGGACGCCGTCTCCCTCGCCATCATCGAGCAGCTGCAGGAGGACGGACGCCGTCCGTACGCCGCGATCGGCAAGGCCGTGGGCCTGTCCGAAGCGGCCGTGCGCCAGCGCGTCCAGAAGCTGCTCGACCAGGGCGTGATGCAGATCGTCGCCGTCACCGACCCGCTCACCGTGGGCTTCAGACGCCAGGCGATGCTCGGCATCACCGTCGAGGGCGATCTGGATCCGGTGGCGGACGCGCTGACAGCCATGCAGGAGGTCGAGTACGTGGTCCTCACCGCGGGCTCCTACGACATCCTCGCCGAGGTTGTCTGCGAGGACGACGACCACCTGCTCGAAGTGATCAACAAACGCGTCCGCAGCCTCCCTGGCGTGCGCTCCACCGAGAGCTTCGTCTACCTCAAGCTCAAGAAGCAGACCTATATGTGGGGAACCCGATAGCCGTGAGCAAGGACCTCAGCGACCGCAGCGACCTCTCGAAGTCCGCCTACGACCACCTGTGGATGCACTTCACCCGCATGTCGTCGTACGAGAACGCACCCGTGCCCACCATCGCGCGCGGCGAGGGCACCTACATCTACGACGACAAGGGCAAGCGCTACCTCGACGGCCTCTCCGGCCTGTTCGTGGTCAACGCGGGCCACGGCCGCGTGGAGCTCGCCGAGACCGCGTACAAGCAGGCGCAGGAGCTCGCCTTCTTCCCGGTCTGGTCCTACGCCCACCCCAAGGCCGTCGAACTCGCCGAGTGCCTCGCGGGCTACGCCCCCGGCGACCTGAACAAGGTCTTCTTCACCACCGGCGGCGGCGAGGCGGTCGAGACCGCCTGGAAGCTCGCCAAGCAGTACTTCAAGCTCAAGGGCCAGCACACCAAGTACAAGGTCATCTCGCGTGCGGTCGCCTACCACGGCACCCCGCAGGGCGCCCTGTCCATCACCGGACTCCCGGCCCTGAAGGCCCCGTTCGAGCCGCTCGTGCCCGGTGCGCACAAGGTCCCGAACACCAACATCTACCGCGCCCCGATCCACGGCGACGACCCCGAGGCCTTCGGCCGCTGGGCCGCCGACCAGATCGAGCAGCAGATCCTCTTCGAGGGCCCCGAGACCGTCGCGGCCGTCTTCCTGGAGCCGGTGCAGAACGCCGGCGGCTGCTTCCCGCCCCCGCCCGGCTACTTCCAGCGGGTCCGCGAGATCTGCGACCAGTACGACGTGCTGCTCGTCTCCGACGAGGTCATCTGCGCCTTCGGCCGCCTCGGCACGATGTTCGCCTGCGACAAGTTCGGCTACGTACCGGACATGATCACCTGCGCCAAGGGCATGACATCGGGCTACTCCCCGATCGGCGCCTGCATCATCTCCGACCGCATCGCCGAGCCCTTCTACCAGGGCGACAACACCTTCCTGCACGGCTACACCTTCGGCGGCCACCCGGTCTCCGCCGCCGTCGGCGTGGCCAACCTCGACATCTTCGAGCGCGAGGGCCTGAACAAGCACGTCCTCGACAACGAGGGCAACTTCTTCGACACCCTCAAGAAGCTGCACGACCTGCCGATCGTCGGCGACGTCCGCGGCAACGGCTTCTTCTACGGCATCGAACTCGTCAAGGACAAGGTCACCAAGGAGAGCTTCAACGACGAGGAGACCGAGCGCGTCCTGTACGGCTTCCTCTCCAAGGCGCTCTTCGACAACGGCCTCTACTGCCGGGCCGACGACCGCGGCGACCCGGTCATCCAGCTGGCGCCGCCGCTGATCTCCGACCAGTCGACCTTCGACGAGATCGAGCAGATCCTGCGCTCCGTCCTCACGGAGGCCTGGACGAAGCTGTAGGCACCGCTCCAGGAGTTCCAAGTACCCGGCCCGGGTGCCCCGTTCGAGTGAGAACGGGTGCCCCCGGGCCGCGTGCTGTCCGCTGTGTCCGCCTATGTCCCTACGGTTCCAGTGACCGATCGGCCTTCTTCTCGTTCCCCCATACGGGGGACGGCCCTTCGCAATGGAACCGAGGTGTTACGCCATGGTGGCCCCGCCGGACAACGACGTGCTCTGGGCACGCGCCCTGCACTTCTCCCACAACGGCTCGCCCGCGCTCACCGGCGTCTCCCTCGGTGTCCGCGAACGCGAGATCCTCGCCGTCACCGGCCCGCGCGGCTGCGGCAAGACGACCCTGCTGCAGTGCCTGTCGGGCCAACTCGTCCCCCACCAGGGCGAGGTGTGGTTCAACTCCACGCCCGTGCACACCATGGGCCCCCTCGTCCGCGAGCGCCTGCGCCGCGACAAGTTCGGCTGGATCGACCCCGAGCCACAGCTCGTCCCCGAACTCACCGCCTGGGAGAACGCCGCCCTGCCCCTGATGCTGCGCGGCGCCTCCAACCGCGCCTCACGCAAGGCCGCCCTGGAGTGGCTGGAGCGCCTCGACATCGGCGGCTGCGCCCGCAAACGCCCCTACGCCCTGGTGCAGGCCGAACGCCAACGCGTCGCCATCGCCCGCGCGTTGGTCACCGCACCCACCGTCCTGTTCGCCGACGAGCCCACCGCGCCGCTGCACCGCGCCGACCGCGCCCATGTCCTGCGGACCCTGACGACGGCCGCCCGCTCGCACGGCATCACCGTCGTCCTCGCCACCCACGACGCCGAGGTCGCCGCCCTCGCCGACCGCTCGGTGTCCTTGCTCGACGGCCGCCGCGTCCACACCGTCCGACTGCCCGCGGGCCCCGGGGACATGACGGTGGAAGGGGCGGCGTGCTCGCTCTCCGTCTAGCCCGCGGCGCCCACCCTCTCGTCCTGCTCCGCCGGCTCGCGGTCTCGGCTGCCTCCGCGGGCACCGGCTTCCTCCTGCTGTGCACCCTCGGGTACGCCGTCGGGCACCCCGACGCCGCCCGCGCCTCGGCACTGCGGCTCGCCTGGTGCGCGGCGCCCCTGGCCGCCACCGTGCACCTCGCGGTCGCCGTGGCCCGCACCGACCCGGCGACCCGGCCGCGCGCCGGACTCTCCGCGGTCGGCCTCGGACCCGGCCGGATGATGCTGCTCTCCGCGATCTCCACGGCCGTCTCCTGCCTTCTCGGCTCCCTCCTGGCCCTGGCGCTCTTCCTGCATCTGCGCGGCGACATCAGCGGCCTTCCCCTGGACGGCGGGGCGGCCGAACTCCTCGGCGCCGGGCGCCCGATGCCGCTTCCGGCCGTCTTCACGCTGCTGCTCCTTGTGCCGCTCGCGGCCACCGCCGCCGGCGCCGTCGCCCTGCGCCCGCGCCAGCTCAAACCCGGCGACGAACAGGACCCGCAGGCCCCCGAACCGCCCGCGCCCGCACCCGGCGGACTCCCCTGGGGCGTCGCCCTCATGGCCGCCGGCCTCGCCGTGGAGACATACGCCGCCCGCGGCACGGGCACCGGCGGCCTGCCCCTGCCCGGCCCCGTGGCGGCCGCCTCCGCGGCCGTCCTGGCCGGCTGGGCCGTCACCGCGCTCGGCCTCGCCCTGGCGGGCCCCGGTCTGACCTTCCTGTGCGGGCGGGTCCTGCAGTCGCTGCGGCCGGGGGCGGCCCGGCTGCTCGCGGGCCGGGTGCTGCAGGAGGAGGCCCGCCGTATCGGCCGCCCCCTCGGCGTGGTGTGCGCGGTCGCCTCCGGTGCGATCGCCGCCGTCTCGCTGTACGGCGACGGCGCACCGCGCACCGGCCCGCTGACGCTGCTCGGGGTCACCCTGGTCGGCGGCTGCACCGTCCTGACGCTCCTGACCGCCGCCGTCGAGGCCCGCCAGGCGCGGGCCCACACCACGGCGGCACTGCTCAGGCTCGGCGCTCCCATGTCGCTTCTGCGCGGCGCGGCGGGCCTGCGCGCCATCGCACTGTTCACCGTCTTCGCGCCGCTGACCTGGGCGATCGGCACGCTGGCAGCGGTGCCGCTGACGTCCTGAAGGCCGCCAGGAGACGTCCTGCGGGCCTTCAGGGGAGCTCTCGCGAAAAAAGTTTCCGGACGAGCGATGAGTTCCGCGCGGGCCCGCGGTCTATCCCTGCGTACCGCACGCACCGCACCGCGACGACACCCACGGAGGAGCCGGCCATGGCCGCCAACACCTACCAGCAGATGGTCTTCATCAACCTCGCCACGAAGGACCTGGACAGCTCCAAGAAGTTCTTCACCGAGCTCGGCTACTCCATCAACGCGCAGTTCAGCGACGACAATTGCGCCTCCGTGGTGATCAGCGACACCATCGTCCTGATGGTCATGACGGAGCAGCGGTTCGCGGACTTCTCCGTGAAGCCGCTGAACGACTCGTCGAAGTCCACCGAGACGCTGATCTGTCTCAGCGCCGAGAGCCGCGACAAGGTCGACGAGCTCGCCGACAAGGCCCTCGCCGCGGGCGGCTCCCCCGCCAAGGACCCCCAGGACTACGGCATGATGTACGGCCGTTCGTTCCTGGACCCCGACGGCCATCACTTCGAGGTCATGTGGATGGACCCGAGCGCGGTCCAGGGCTGACCGGTACCCGTCCCCCGGTGGTGCGAGGGGCGGGGAGCGCCGGATCCCGGAGGCGGACGCCATTAGCATGGGCCCGTGTCCGACCGACCCGCCCCCGCCCCGCACCCCTCGGCCGACCGCGAGATCGAGACGCTCGCCGAGTTCGACGCCGCCCTGGCGGCCCACCGCGGTCTCGCCCACCACCGCGTCCAGGGCATCGATCTGACGGAGCGCACCTTCGCTCTGCTGACCGCCGACACCGAGGGCGCCGTGTTCCTCGGCTGCCCCATGCAGGAGGACGCCGCCGCGAAGGTGAGGGCGGGCGGCGCCCTGGTCTTCCCGCCGGTGCCCGGGCTGCCCTTCGACCCGTACCGCGGTCTGCTCTACACCCCCGACGAGCTGTTCGCCCGGCTCGCCGACGGCTACGACGCCACCCCGGACTCCGCCACGTACGCCTGGCTGCAGGAGACGAAGGCGGACGGCGACATCTTCGCGTCGATGCTGCGCGCCGTGCACGACGACTCGATCTCCGACGCCCTGGACGAACTCCTCGCGGGTGAACGGGTGGTGGGGGTCATGGGCGGCCACGCCATGGCCCGCGGCACCGATGCCTACGCGGGCGCCGCCCGTCTCGGCCGCGCACTGTCCGTCATGGGCCTGACCGTCGCCACCGGCGGCGGCCCGGGCGCGATGGAGGCCGCCAACCTGGGCGCCTATTCCTCGCGCCACGACGACGAGATGCTGGACGAGGCCCTCGAACTCCTCGCCAAGGCCCCGTCGTTCACGCCCTCCGTCACCGACTGGGCGCAGGCCGCCTTCGCCGTCCGCGAGCGCTGGCCCTTCGGCGGTACGTCGGTGGGCATCCCCACCTGGTTCTACGGCCACGAGCCGCCGAACGCCTTCGCGGGCCACATCGCCAAGTACTTCGCCAACGCCACCCGCGAGGACGGCCTCCTGGCCCGCTCCAACGCCGGCGTCATCTTCCTGCCGGGGGCCGCGGGCACGGTCCAGGAGATCTTCGACAACGCGACGCCCAACTACTACGAGTCGCGCGGCGAACCCACCCCGATGGTCCTGGTCGGCCGCCACCACTGGACGGAACGGCTGCCCGCCTGGCCGCTGCTGCGCTCCCTGGCCGAGGAGCGTGCGATGGAGTCCCGGATCGCCCTGGTCGACTCGGTGGAAGAGGCGGCGGACGCCCTGCACCGGCTCGCCGTCTGAGCGGCCCCCAGCTGAGGGGGCGCCAAGAGAGTCGGAGTGCGGGGCCCCAGGGGGGGCAGCCCCCGTCCCGGGAAGTGGACTTGGCACCACCCGCACCGGGGGCCGGGGCCCAGCGACGTGAGCGCCGTCGCGGCACAGACTCGGCGTATGACCGATCCCAAGCGCACCACCGTGACCGCACGCGTGGGCGACACCACGCGCAAGCCGCACGCCGCCCACCCTTTTCTTGAGGGTGCCTTCGCCCCCGTGACCGAGGAGGTGACGGCGTTCGATCTGCCCGTCACCGGCCGTATCCCGCGGGAGCTCAACGGCCGCTATCTGCGCACCGGGCCCAACGCCCTCGGTGTCGAGGACGCCCGCGCGCACCACTGGATGCTCGGCGACGGGATGGTGCACGGGGTGCGGCTGCGCGAGGGGCGGGCCGAGTGGTACCGCAACCGGTGGGTGCGCTCCGCGGCGGTGGCGCACAAGCTGGGCGAGCCCTACCCGGGGCCGAACCCGCCCCCGCCGGCCGACTTCGCCCCCAACACCCATGTCATCGGCCACCGCGGCCGCTTCCTCGCACTGCAGGAGAGCGGCCCGCTGCCGTACGAACTGGACGGCGAGCTGAACACCGTGGGGCCCTGCGACTTCGGCGGCTCCCTTGAGGGCGCCTTCACCGCGCACACCAAGTACGACGCGGCCGCCGACGAGTTGCACGCCCTCGCCTACGACCCGTCCTGGGACTATGTGCGGCACCTGGTCGTGGACGCCACGGGCCGGGTGGCGCGCACGACGCGGATCCCCATGGCGGGCGGCGCGATGGTGCACGACTTCGGCCTCACCGAACGCCGCCTCGTGGTCTTCGACATCCCCGTCACCTTCGACCCGCAGGCGGCGGCGCGCGGCGAGCGGGTCCCGTACATCTGGAACGACGCGCACCCGGCGCGGGTCGGGGTGCTGCCGCGGGCGGGCGGCGGGATCCGCTGGTTCGAGGTGGCGCCGACGTACTACTCACACACCCTCAACGCCTACGACGACGGGGACTTCGTCGTCGTCGACCTCACCACCTACCCGGCGCCCTTCCACGTCGCAGGCCGCGGTTCCGGCGGCCCCGGCGCGACGGGCACGCCGTCCCTCGACCGCTGGGTGATCGACCTGCGAACGGGCCGGGTGCGGCAGCACACGCTCGACGACCGCCCGCAGGAATTCCCGCGCCTGCGCGAGTCCCTGGTCTCGCGGCCGCACCGCTTCGGCTACGCGGCGGCCGCGGCGACGTTCTTCTCCGCGTACGAGTCGGTCGACGGCGTCCCGCCCGACCGGGCGTTCAGCAGCGCCCTCATCAAGCACGATCTGCGGAACGGCACTTCGCGGGTGCACCACCTGGAGCGGGACGCGGCCGCCGGCGAGCCGGTGTTCGTGCCGTCCGCGACCGACGCCGCCGAGGACGACGGCTACACCCTCGCCTACGTCCACAACCCCCGGCGCGGCGCGAGCGATCTGCTGATCCTGGCCGCCCAGGACTTCGACGGCGAGCCCGTGGCCCGCGTACACCTGCCGGGACGGGTGCCGCTCGGCTTCCACGGGAGTTGGGTGCCACAGCTGCCGTAGTTGCCGGATCCGCCCGCTCTCAGCGGCGCGAGCCGATGAGCTTGGCGAGGCCCCAGCCGGCGGCGCCGCCGAGGACGAGTCCGAGCAGGGCGAGGGGCCCGTCACCGATGTGCCACCAGGCCTCGGCGGGGAAGAAGGGCCGCTCCCGGAGCAGGTAGTAGACATCGCTCCCGGCGATGTCCATCTGGACCATCATCAGCGCGTTGGTGTAGCCGAAGAACGCGCCGAGGGCCGCGACGATGCCCGCCGAGATGTGCGCGCCGCTGCTGCGCCGGCCCACGAGCCCCGCCACGGCGCCGACCGCGGCGCCGTTGATGACCGCGTGGACCAGGTACAGGGTCGTGGCGGTCGACTCCGACTGGTCCTTGTACGTGGCGAACATCAGGCCGCCGTAGATCAGCGAGATCACGAACGAGACCAGAAGGCCGAGGAAGAACGCCCCGACCGGGCTGCCGCCGCCGGACTGCGGGACCTGGTACGGATACGGCTGCGGCTGCATGCCGGGCGCCGGTGCGGGCTGCCCCGGGAACGGCTGCTGGGGCGGTGCCTGTCCGGGGAACCCCTGCTGCGGCGGCACCCCCGGGGCGCCGGGCGGCGGGCCGGGCGGGCCGGCCGGCGGCTGCGGCGGCATGGGCGGCGGCGCGCCGGCCCCGGCATCCGGCGACGACTGGGCGTACGGGTTGCCGCTCGCCGGCTGCGGCGGCTGTGGCTGCTGCGGCTGAGAAGCGGGTTGCCAGGGCTGGCTCATGGATCCCCCGTGGGCGGTACGAAATATGTAGGGACAAGTTATCAACGGGGTCAATGCCACCCCGAGGGACGCCGTACCAACCCTCACAGGCTCTCCCCGAAACAGGCGCCGTCGGAGGGTGGGGGTACCGCCTGTGGACGGGCGGGGCCGCCTGTGGACGGGCGGGGCCGCCTGTGGGCGGGGGTGCCGCCTGTGGACCGGTCGCTATCCGAAGCTCGCCCGCTCCAGCCAGAAGTCGAGCAACTCCCGCTCCCCCAGGACCTCCACGCGGTCACTGTCGGCGGGCAGACGGCGGTAGAAGACGTTGAGGACGTCGGTGAGCGGGCCGCGCAGGGCGACGGTCGCCTTCTCGTGGCCGCGGCGCCAGCGCACTCCGTCCGCGCCGAGTTCGATCAGCCACTCGGCGTTGAGGCCGGGTGCGGTGTCGGTGGCGTGCAGATGGAGGGTGCGGCCGTCGCCGCGCAGTTCGTTCGCGTTGTCAAAGGGGTGGGCCTGCTGCACATGGCGCACGATCTGCAGCCATTCGTCGATGGCATCCGCAGCCACCTCGGGCTCGACGTCGTAGGCGGCGCCGGCCGTGAGCGCCGCGTCCGCCCGGTGCACGACCGTCTCGTGGGTCATGCGACGGGCCCAGAATCCGGCGGTACGCTCCCACGCCCAGGTCCACACCTCGGCCTCGGGTCCGGCGGCGCGCAGCGCGTCCGCGGTGCGCTCGGCGCCGTCGGCGAGCCAGCCGTCGAGGGCCGCGGGGTCGTCGTTGTCGGGTCCGGTGAAGTCCGGTACCTGTTCCTGCGGTACGGCTTCGGTGGCCTTCGTGGCCACGATGTGCAGCACCCAGCGGTGTGCGCCGCCGACGTGCACGGCGAGTTCGCGCAGGCTCCAGTCGGGGCACGTGGGGACCGTCGCGGTCAGGTCGGCGCCGGCGATGTGCTGCCTCAACAGCCGGGTCTGCTCGACGATTTCGTCGCAGTAGCGCGCGTGGTCAAGTGCCGTCATATCGGCACCGTAAGCGACGGGGCGGGCGGGCGGCACCGGGATTTTTCCGGCCGCCCGGGGACCGCCGTGGGCCGGGTCAGCCGAGGACGACGACATCCGCCGCGTCGAAGGCCACTCCCACCGCGTCCCCCGCATCCGGCGCGTCCCGCAGCGAGCAGGCCGCTTCCAGGCGGGGCGCCGACGGCTCGTCGGGCTGCAGGTGTACGGCGACGTGGGTGCCGCGGAAGGTACGTCCCGCGACGGTGCAGGCGAGCCCTTCGTCGGCGGTGACGAGCCGTACTCCGGCGGGCCGCACCAGGACGCAGCCGGTGCCCTGCGCCGATCCGGCGGGCACCGGCACCTTGCCCCAGGCGGTGTCGGCGACTTCGCCGCTGACCGTCGCGGGCACCACGTTGTCGAAGCCGAGGAAGCGGGCCACGAACTCGTCGGCCGGCCGCTGCCACACGTCGAGGGGCGTACCGGACTGGGCGATCCGCCCGTCCCGCATGACGACGACGCGGTCGGCGAGCGCGAAGGCCTCGCCCTGGTCGTGGGTGACGGCCAGCACCGTCGTCCCCAGCTCGCCGAAGAGTTCCCGCAGTTCGACGACGAGCCGTTCGCGCAGGGACCGGTCGAGCTGGCCGAGGGGCTCGTCCAGCATCAGCAGCCGGGGCCGGGGCGCGAGGGCACGGGCGAGCGCGACGCGCTGCTGTTCGCCGCCGGAGAGCGAGGCCACGGCCCGCCGCCCGGCGCCTGGCAGGCCCACGAGGTCGAGCAACTCCCGTACACGTGCGTCCTGTTCGGAGCGGGATACGCCGTGCATGCGCAGGCCGAACGCCACATTGCCGGCGACGTCGCGCTGCGGGAACAGCTGGTGGTCCTGGAACATCAGGCCCACGCCCCGCTTGTGCGCGGGCACCCCGGCCTGGTCGCGGCCGCCGAGCAGAATTCGCCCGGCGCCGGTGTCCTGCAGTCCGGCGACGGCCCGCAGGAGGGTGGACTTGCCGCTGCCGCTGGGCCCGAGCACACAGACGATCTCGTGTTCGGCCACGGCGAGATCGACGTCGGCCAGCGCCTCGTGGGCCCCGAACCGCACGCTCACTCCGTCGAGTCGCAGCATCTAGAACTCCCCGGTCGTCCGGTCGGTGCGGATGCGTTCGAGCAGCAGCAGGGACACCGCACACACCAGCATCAGAATCGTGGAAAGGGCCATGGCCTGCCCGTAGTTGAGCTCGCCGGCGCGGCCGAGCAGGGTGGCCACGGCGACCGGCAGGGTGGGGTTGTCGGGCCGCGCGATGAACACGGTCGCCCCGAACTCGCCGAGGGAGACGGCGAAGGCGAACCCGGCGGCGATCAGCAGCGCGCGCCGTACGAGCGGCAGATCGACCTCGCGCCACACCCGCCAGGGTGAGGCGCCGAGCACGGCGGCGGCCTCACGCAGCCGGCTGTCCACGGCGCGCAGCACCGGCAGCATGGTGCGGACGACGAACGGCACCCCGACCAGGGCCTGGGCGAGCGGCACCAGGATCCATGAGGAACGCAGGTCGAGCGGCGGCTTGTCGAGGGTGATCAGGAACCCGAAGCCGACGGTGACCGCGGAGACGCCGAGGGGCAGCATCAGCAGCGCGTCGAAGCCGCGCACAAGACGTCCGGCCCGCCGGGTGAGAGCGGCCGCGGCGAGTGCGCCGATGACGAGGGCGATGGCAGTGGCGGCGAGCGCGTACTGCAGGGAGTTTCCGATGGCCTCGATCGGCGGTACGAGGAAGGCGCCGCCGTCGGCGGAGGTCAGCGCCCGGAAGTAGCCGAGGCCGTAGCCGCCGGCGGTGTGCAGGGAGCGCTCGACGAGCACGCCGAGCGGCACGAGCACGAGCAGGACGACGGTGAGCAGCACCCCGCCCAGGAGCGCCCATTGGCCGGTGCCGCGCGGACGGCGCGCGGTGTGCGCGGCGTCGACGAGCTTCAGGGCGCTCTCTCGGCGGCGCACGGTCCAGGCGTGCACGGCGAGGATCGCGCCGACGGCGGCGAACTGCACCAGGGTGAGGACGGCCGCGGTGTCCAGGGCGAGGAGCTGGGCGGTCTGCCGGTAGATCTCCACTTCGAGGGTGGAGTAGGCGGGCCCGCCGAGGATCTGCACGATGCCGAAGGAGGTGAAGGTGAACAGGAACACCATCAGCGCGGCCGCCGCGACGGCGGGTCCGAGCGCGGGCAGGGTCACCTTGCGCCAGGCGGTGAGCCGGGATGCGCCGAGCATCCGGGCGGCCTCTTCCTGACGCGGGTCGAGCTGGGACCACAGGCCGCCGACGGTGCGCACGACCACGGCGTAGTTGAAGAAGACATGGGCGAGCAGGATCGCCCACACCGTGGTGTCCAGGCGCACCCCCCATGTCTCGTCGAGGACGCCGCCGCGTCCGAGGAGCGCCAGGAAGGCGGTGCCGACGACGACGGTGGGCAGCACGAACGGCACGGTCACCACGGCCCGCAGCAGCTGCTTGCCGGGGAACTCGAAGCGCGCGAAGACATATGCGCCGGGCAGTGCGATCAGCAGGGTGAGCCCGGTGGAGGCGAGGGCCTGCCAGGTGGTGAACCACAGGACGTCCAGGATCCCGGGTTCGGTGAGGACGTCGGCGAGGCGCCCCCACTGCCAGACGCCGTCCGCCTTCAGGCCGCGCGCGACGATCGACGCGACGGGGTAGGCGAAGAACAGCGCGAAGAACGCGACGGGCACGGTCATCAGACCGAGCCGCACCGCGCTGCCGCGCAGGTCCCGCGCGGGAGCCGTCGCCGCCCGCGCGGTGGCCTCCGCTTCCCTTGGCGGGACTTCTACTTCAGGACCAGGGACTGCCACGTCTTGACCCAGTCCTCACGGTGGTCCGCGATCTTCTTGGGGTCGACGGTGTACGGCTTGTCGGCGGTGACGCCGAACTTCGTGAACAGCTCGGGCAGTTCGGCGTCCTTGGCGACCGGCTTGACGAACATGTTGAGCGGCATGTCGTCCTGGAACTTCTTGGAGATCAGGAAGTCGATCAGGGCCTTGCCGCCCTTCTCGTTCTTTGCGCCGTCGAGCAGTCCGGCGAACTCGGTCTGCTGGAAGCAGGTGCCGGTGGCGACGCCGGTGGGCGCCTCCTTGGGCTGCGGCTTGGCGTAGAGGACCTCGACGGGCGGGCTGGAGGCGTAGGAGACGACCAGCGGCCGGTCGCCCTTGGCCTTCTTGCCGCCGGCGGAGCCGGAGAACTCCTCGTTGTAGGCCTGCTCCCAGCCGTCGACGGCCTTGACGCCGTTGGCCTTCAGCTTCTTCCAGTAGTCCTGCCAGCCCTCGTCGCCGTACTTCGCGGCGGTGGCGAGGAGGAAGCCGAGCCCGGGTGAGGATGTCGCGGCGTTCTCCGTGACCAACAGGTTCTTGTACTCGGGCTTGATCAGGTCGTCGAGGGTCTTCGGCGGCGCGAGCTTCTTGTCCGCGAAGTACTTCTTGTCGTAGTTGACGCAGATGTCGCCGGTGTCGACGGGCGTGACCCGGTGCTTGCCCGCGTCGAGCTGCACGTCCTCGGGGACCCGGTCGAGCCCCTTGGCCTCGTACGCCGTGAACAGGTTGTTGTCGAGGGCCCGCGACAGGAGCGTGTTGTCGACGCCGAAGAGGACATCCCCCTGCGGGTTGCCCTTGGAGAGCACGGCCTTGTTGACGATCTCGCCCGCGTCACCGCTCTTGAGCACGTCGACCTTGTAACCGGACTGCTTCTCGAAGTCCTTGAGGACCTTCGGCGACACATTGAAGGACTCGTGGGTGACGAGCGTGACGGTCTTGGAGTCCCCGCCGGAGGACGACGATCCCGAGCCGCTGCCGCAGGCGGCGAGGACGAGGACGCCGAGGGCTCCGCAGAGCGCGGCCGTGCAGGCACGCCGAATGGTGCTGTTCATGACTGGTGCTGACTCCCTACGCCGGTATGACCCGGATCAGGTCCGAGGGTCTGCGGCGGTGCCGCACTCTCAGCGCCCTGGTGGCGCTCCCCTGTCGGAATTCATTTGTACGAATGCACGGTACTGCACAGGTGACCGGCACCCCGCATCACGGGGTGCCCCTTCAGGTCGTCACCGCTCGGACGCGGCGAGCTGCCCGCAGGCCCCGTCGATCTCCTGACCACGGGTATCCCGGATGGTCACCGGCACACCGTGGGCGGCGATGGCATCGACGAACGCCTTCTCGTCCTCGGGCCGCGACGCGGTCCACTTCGAGCCAGGCGTCGGGTTCAGCGGAATGAGGTTCACATGGACGCGCTTGCCCTTGAGAAGCCGCCCGAGCCGGTCACCGCGCCACGCCTGGTCGTTGATGTCACGGATCAGCGCGTACTCGATGGAGATACGGCGGCCGGACTTCTCCGCGTACTCCCACGCGGCGTCGAGGACCTCCCGCACCTTCCATCGCGTATTGACGGGTACGAGGGTGTCGCGCAGCTCGTCGTCGGGCGCGTGCAGCGACACGGCGAGACGGCACTTGAAGCCCTCGTCGGCGAGGCGCAGCATCGCGGGCACCAGGCCCACGGTGGAGACGGTGATACCGCGCTGCGAAAGGCCCAGGCCGTCGGGCTCCGGGTCGGTGAGGCGGCGGATGGCACCGACGACGCGGTTGTAGTTGGCGAGTGGCTCGCCCATGCCCATGAACACGATGTTGGAAAGGCGCGCGGGCCCGCCCGGCACTTCGCCGTCGCGCAGTGCGCGCATCCCGTCCACGATCTGGTGGACGATCTCCGCGGTCGACAGATTGCGGTCGAGGCCGGCCTGCCCGGTGGCGCAGAACGGGCAGTTCATCCCGCATCCGGCCTGCGAGGAGATACACATGGTGACCCGGTCCGGGTAGCGCATGAGCACCGACTCGACGAGCGTGCCGTCGTGCAGCTTCCACAGCGTCTTACGGGTGGTGTCGTCGTCACAGCTGATGTGCCGTACGACCGACATCAGATCGGGCAGGAGCGCTTCCTGCAGCTTGGCGCGCGAACCGGCGGGGATGTCGGTCCACTGCTCCGGGTCGTGCGCGTACCGCGCGAAGTAGTGCTGCGAGAGCTGCTTGGCACGGAACGGCTTCTCGCCGGTCTCGGCCACCGCTTCCTTGCGCTCGGCGGGCGTGAGGTCGGCGAGATGCCGCGGCGGCTTCTTGGCTCCGCGGGGCGCGACGAAAGTGAGTTCTCCGGGCTTGGGCATAACCCATCCAGTGTCGCAGACATCCGAAGACGGGCCCGCCGCCCTGTGGACAACAGACCCGTCACCGTAAGAAAACGCAGGTCAGCCGGAGCCGACAAACACCACCAGGAGCAGCCATACCACCGGTGCCGTGGGCAGCAGCGAGTCCAGGCGGTCCATGATCCCGCCGTGGCCCGGAAGCAGCGTGCCCATGTCCTTGATGCCCAGGTCCCGCTTGATCATCGACTCGCCGAGATCGCCGAGCGTCGCGCTCGCCGCCACCGCGAGACCGAGCAGCAGCCCCTGCCACCAGGAGCCACCGTCGATCAGGAACTGCATGCACAGCGCGCCCGCCACCATCGCGAAGGACACCGCGCCGAGCAGTCCCTCACGGGTCTTGCCGGGGCTGATCCGCGGCGCCAGCTTGTGCTTGCCGAAGCGCCAGCCGACCGCGTACGCACCGGTGTCGCTGACGACCGTCAGGAGCAGGAAGGTGAGGACCCGCTGCGCCCCGTCGCCCGCGGTCAGCATCAGCGCCACGAACGTCGCGAGGAACGGGACGTAGAACGCGGCGAACACACCCGCCGTGACGTCCTTCAGATAGCCCTCGGGCGGTTCGGTCATCCGCCACACGAGGACCGCGAGCGCGGTCAGCGCCATCGCCACCCAGGCGCCCTCGGCGCCGCGCACATAGCCGGCGACGACCATCGCGGCACCGCCCACCGCGAGCGGAACCAGCGGCGCCCTGATGCCCTTGCGCTCCTGCAGGCGCGAGGTCAGCTCCCACAGGCCGACCACCACGGCGACCGCTATGACGCCGATGAAGACCGCCTTGACGATGAACAACGACGCGATGATCACCGCGCCGAGTCCCACACCGACCCCTATGGCCGCCCGCAGATCACGGCCCGCGCGCTTCTTCTGAGGCGGCTGCGGGGCCGGCTGCGGGGCCTGAGGTGTCGGGCTTGCCATGGGCTCCTGCAACATCTCATCGCGGAACAAGGGGCCGCTCAGCCGAGCGGCCCCCGCCTCGCGGTCGTCGCGGTCTGCAGCGTCTCCACCTGTGTCAGGCACCTCGGGCACGATGGGCATGGGGCGAGTCTGCTGCGCATCGGCCTCATCGTAGGCAGGACCCGCCGGGGGGCGCCCCTGGACAGGGCCCATCTCGGGCGGTCCCCAGTAGCCGGCCTGCGGCGGAGCCCCCCAGGAAGAGTCGTTCATCAGACCTCGAGGAGCTCGGCTTCCTTGTGCTTGAGCAGCTCGTCCACCTGCGCGACGTACTTCGCGGTGGTGTCGTCGAGCTCCTTCTCGGCGCGACGGCCCTCGTCCTCGCCGACGTCGCCGTCCTTGATGGCCTTGTCGATGGTCTCCTTAGCCTTACGGCGTACGGAGCGGATCGAGATCTTGGAGTCCTCGGCCTTGGTCTTGGCGACCTTGATGTAGTCCCGGCGGCGCTCCTCGGTGAGCTCCGGGAACGTCACTCGGATGATGCTGCCGTCATTGCTCGGGTTGACGCCCAGGTCGGAGTCACGGATCGCCTGCTCGATATTGCGCAGCGCGCTCTTGTCGAACGGGGTCACCACGGCCATCCGCGGCTCGGGCACCGAGAACGAGGCCAGCTGGTTGATCGGCGTCAGCGCGCCGTAGTAGTCGGCCACGATCTTGTTGAACATCGCCGGGTGCGCACGCCCCGTGCGGATCGCGGCGAAGTCCTCCTTGGCGACCACGACGGCCTTCTCCATCTTCTCCTCGGCCTCGAGGAGGGTCTCTTCGATCACCACTTGCTCCTGCGTGTCTTGAGTGGGCTGGGGGCGCCCGCACATCCCGGAGGGAACTGCTCGGCGCCGGCTGCGTCGCGTCTCTTCCTGCACGGTGTCCGACCGGCAGGACATTGTCCATCCCCCGGGCCTGCCCCGGGAGATGCGGGTCAGGCCCGGGTGCCCTGGTCGCTCACGAGAGTGCCGATCTTCTCACCCTTGACCGCGCGGGCGATATTGCCCTCCGCGAGCAACTCGAAGACCAGAATGGGCAGCTTGTTGTCCCGGCACAGCGTGATCGCCGTCATGTCGGCGACCTTGAGGTCACGGGTGATGACCTCGCCGTACTCCAGCGCGTCGAACTTCACCGCGTCGGGGTTCTTCTTCGGGTCGGAGTCATAGACGCCGTCCACGCCGTTCTTGCCCATCAGCATCGCCTCGGCGTCGATCTCCAGGGCGCGCTGCGCGGCGGTGGTGTCGGTGGAGAAGTACGGCATGCCCATACCGGCGCCGAAGATGACGACGCGGCCCTTCTCCAGATGGCGCACGGCGCGCAGGGGAATGTACGGCTCGGCGACCTGGCCCATGGTGATGGCGGTCTGCACGCGGCTGTCGATGCCTTCCTTCTCCAGGAAGTCCTGCAGGGCAAGGCAGTTCATGACCGTGCCGAGCATGCCCATGTAGTCGGAGCGGGCCCGGTCCATGCCGCGCTGCTGCAGCTCCGCGCCGCGGAAGAAGTTGCCGCCGCCGATGACAACGGCGATCTGCCAGCCGTCCCGCACCACGGCGGAGATCTCGCGGGCGATGGCATGCACCACATCGGGGTCGACGCCGAGGCCTCCGCCGCCGGCGAAAGCCTCGCCGGAGAGCTTCAGCAGAAAACGGCCGGGCGTTTTCCCGTCGTCGCTGTGGTCGGCCTTGGTCATGAAGATCTCCTAGTGGTGCACATACAAGAAGGCCATTGCCGGGGGTACTTACGTCCCTCTGCGGCAATGGCCTCCTCGTCAAAACTGCGGTCGCCCGGCGTCCGCGGCGTTACGCGGACTCATCCGGTACCCGGACGGCTGCTGTCGACCCTAGCGGGGTCTTGAGTCGATCGCGGTACGGACTCAGATGCCGACCTTGATGCGCGAGAAGCGCTTCAGGGTGACACCGGCCTCCTTGAGGACCTGCTCGACGGACTTCTTGTTGTCCAGCGCGTAGGGCTGGCCAAGAAGGGTGGCGTCCTTGAAGAACGCGTTGACGCGACCCTCGACGATCTTCGGGAGCGCGGCCTCGGGCTTGCCCTCGGCGCGGGTGGTCTCCTCGGCGACGCGACGCTCGGACTCCACGACCTCGGCCGGGACGTCCTCGCGGGTCAGGTACTTCGGGGCGAACGCGGCGATGTGCTGCGCGATGCCCTTGGCGACCTCGGCGTTGGCCTGGTCCAGCTCGACCAGAACACCGATCTGCGGCGGCAGGTCGGGCATGGTGCGGTGCATGTACGCGGAGACGTAGGCGCCGGAGAACTGCGCGAAACGGTCCAGGACGATCTTCTCGCCGAGGTTGGCGTTGGCCTCGTCGACGTACGCCTGCACGGTCTTGCCGGCCTCGATCTCGGAGGCGAGCAGCGCCTCGAGGTCGGCCGGGGAGGTGGCGGCGATGTGCGCGGCAAGGGCGTTGGCGACGGCCTGGAACTTGTCACCCTTGGCGACGAAGTCCGTCTCGCACTTCAGCTCGACGATGACACCGGAGGTGTTGTCGTCGGCGATCAGCGAGACCACGGCGCCGTTCTCGGCAGAACGGCCCTCGCGCTTGGCGACGCCCTTCTGGCCCTTGATGCGGAGCGCCTCGACGGCCTTGTCGACGTTGCCCTCGGCCTCGTCGAGCGCCTTCTTGCAGTCCATCATGCCGGCGCCGGTGAGCTCCCGGAGCTTCTTGACGTCGGCGGCGGTGTAGTTCGCCATGATTCAGTGAATCTTTCTGAAGTCTGTGACGGCCGCCTGGACTCCGCCTGGGCGATGGGCGGCCGGAGATCTACGGTGACGGGTGAACGGCGGGGGCTTTGCGGCCCCCGCCGTCAACTACCGAACCTGAGACCCTGCGAAGGGGTCCGGACGGGTCAGGCCTGCTCGGCGGCCGGAGCCTCAGCGGCAGGGGCCTCGGCGGCGGGCGCCTCAGCGGCCGGAGCCTCGGCGGCGGCCTCGGCCGGCTTCTCGTCCTCGGCGGGCTTGTCGGCCTCGGCCTTCTCGGCCTCCGCCTTCTTCTCGCCCTCGAGCAGGTCGCGCTCCCACTCGGCGAGCGGCTCGCCGGCGGCCTTCTCGCCCTTGCCCTCACCGGCGCCACCGGAGCGGGCGATGAGGCCCTCGGCGACAGCGTCGGCGATCACACGGGTGAGCAGGGTGACGGAGCGGATCGCGTCGTCGTTGCCCGGGATCTTGTAGTCGACCTCGTCGGGGTCACAGTTGGTGTCGAGGATGGCGACGACCGGGATGTTGAGCTTCCGGGCCTCGCCGACCGCGATGTGCTCCTTCTTGGTGTCCACGATCCAGACGGCGCTGGGCACCTTCTGCATCTCGCGGATACCACCGAGGGTCTTCTCCAGCTTGGCCTTCTCGCGCGAGAGCACGAGAAGCTCCTTCTTGGTGAGACCCGACGCGGCGACGTCCTCGAAGTCGATCTGCTCAAGCTCCTTGAGGCGCTGCAGACGCTTGTAGACGGTCGAGAAGTTGGTGAGCATGCCGCCCAGCCAGCGCTGGTTCACGTAGGGCATGCCGACGCGGGTGGCCTGCTCGGCGATGGCCTCCTGCGCCTGCTTCTTCGTGCCGACGAACATGACCGTGCCGCCGTGGGCGACGGTCTCCTTGACGAACTCGTAGGCGCGGTCGATGTACGACAGCGACTGGAGAAGGTCGATGATGTAAATGCCGTTGCGCTCCGTGAAGATGAAACGCTTCATCTTCGGGTTCCAACGACGGGTCTGGTGACCGAAGTGGACGCCGCTTTCCAGCAGCTCCCGCATCGTGACGACGGCCATGGCCGTACTCCTTGGTGTTCTCGGTTATGTCCTGACACCCCAGCGCGCGCCGTGCCACGTGACATCCGTCCGAAGACGTCCGTACGGGACCGAGGGGCGCTGACACCTACCGGCTCTTCAGCCAGGTGTCGGGGCGTGCGAAGTCGACCCGGTGACCCGGATCGCCACAAGAAGTGTACGGGACCCGCGAGGCACCGGGTGACGCCGCTATCCACAACCGGCCAGTACTCCACAGATCCAGACCATGATCCCCGCCCCAAAGCCCCGCCCGGAAGACTTCCCCCATGCCCCAACCCTCACGCCCCACCACATACGCCCTGGCCACGGCCCTGCTCCTGGCCGCCGCCACCACACCGGCAAACAGCAGCCACGCCCCGCAGATCAACGCACGCGACAAAATCCCGCCCCCGCGCGAAGCCCCCCACACACCAGCCGGCGACCGCACCTGGCCCGTCGGCCCCGAACCCCCCGGCAGACCCCGCATCCTGCACGCCTGGCGACCCCCCGCGACCGCCTACGGCCCCGGCCACCGCGGCGTGGACCTCGCCGCACCCCCGGGCAGCCCCGTACGCGCAGCCGCACCAGGACGCGTCACCTTCGCCGGCCGGGTCGCGGGCCGAGGCGTGATCTCCGTCGACCACACCGGCACCGGCACCACACCCCTGCGCACCACCTACGAACCAGTACGGGCCACGGTCGAGAAGGGCACCCGAGTCACCACCGGCGACCCTCTCGGCACCCTGGAAGACGGCCCCTTCCACTGCACACAGCCCTGCCTCCACTGGGGCCTGCGCAGAGCAAAGACCTACCTGAACCCCCTCACCCTGCTACCCCCCTGGCTCCTGCGCCGCGGCCCATCCCGGCTCCTGCCGGTATTCGGGGTGCCTGAGATGGGGTGAGGGAGGGAGAGGGCGGGGTGGAGGAGGGGGCGGGAGGGGGGTGGGGGGGGAGGGAGGGGGTGGGGCCCCAGAAGGCGAAATGGAAAGCCTGGTCAGAAGTGCGGCGCGGCCCCCAGAAGTGCAGCGTGGCCCCAGCCCCTCAGCCCCGTACTCCCCGCAGTGCCATGCGGACCGCGGCGTCCGTGATCGCTCCGGGGTCCTCTGCGGCTCCCAGTTCGATCCGGCGCACGGCCGCGTCCACGACTCCCTGCAGCAGCATGGCCGCCATGCGTGGCTGCTGATGTCCGAGCGCTTCGAGGGCTTCGACGATCATGGCGACGAGGCCGCCGTGCGCGGCGCGGATCTTCTCGCGGGCGCCGGCGTCGAGCTCACTGGAGGAGATGGCGACCACGGCGCGGTGACGCCGGTCGCCGACGAGGGCGAGCTGGGAGCGGACGTACGCCTCGACCTTGCCCTCGGGTTCCTGGGCCTGCTCCATCGCCGTCTCGACCTCGGCCGCCCAGACCGGGAAGTCGACCTCGCAGAGCTCTTCCACGACGGCGGCGCGGGAGCGGAAGTACTCGTAGACGGAGGATCTGGCGAGGCCTGTGCGCTCGGCGAGGGCGGGGAAGGTCAGCGCTTCCGTACCGCCTTCGGACAGGAGGGAGCGCGCGGCGTCCAGCAGGGCGCCGCGCTGCATCGACCGGTGCTCGGCCACTGAGGCCGCTCGAATCCTTGGCACGGTTCCACTTTACGGAGCCGACGCCTGTCACGGGAGTCGGCTCGGGCACCAAGGGGAACCGGTTGGGCTGAGCTGTGCTGGTCAGGGGGCGCAGGAGCGGCCGGGGTGGCTTCGAGGGAGCGTCTCGGGCGGGGTGCGCGGATCGGCTGGGGCGCTGGGCGCTGCCCGCCGTGGTGCTGTGCCGTGCGCTGCCGGGGCATGGGGTCCGGCCTTGCCGTGGCAGGACCGATTCAGCGTCCGAAGCCTGCCAGCTTCGCTCTGAGTTGCAGTACGGACTTGGTGTGGATCTGGCTGACGCGGCTCTCGGTGACGCCGAGTACATTGCCGATCTCGGCGAGTGTGAGCCCTTCGTAGTAGTAGAGGGTCACTACGGTCTTCTCGCGTTCCGGAAGTGTGTTGATGGCCCGGGCGAGCAGTCTGCGCAGCTCACGGTCCTCGGCGATCTCCACGGGGTTCTCGGCGGCGGTGTCCTCAAGGGTGTCCATGAGGCTGAGGCGGTCGCCGCTTTCGCCGCCGACGTGCAGGAGTTCTTCGAGGGCGACGACGTTGGCGAGGGACAACTGGCTGAAGACCGCGTGGAGTTCCTCGATGGCGATGCCCATCTCCGCGGCCACTTCGGTCTCGGAGGGGGTGCGCCTGAGCTGGGCTTCGAGGGTGGCGTAGGCGCGCTCGACGTTGCGTGCCTTCTGCCGGACGGAGCGGGGGATCCAGTCGAGGGCGCGCAGTTCGTCGATCATCGCGCCGCGGATGCGGGTGATCGCGTAGGTCTCGAATTTGATCTCGCGCTGGATGTCGAACTTCTCGATGGCGTCGATGAGTCCGAACACTCCCGAGGAGACGAAGTCCGCCTGTTCCACGTTGGGCGGCAGACCCACGCTGACTCGGCCCGCGACGTATTTCACCAGCGGCGAGTAGTGCAGGATCAGCTGTTCGCGCAGCCGTCCGTCGCCCGTCGCCTTGTACGACCGCCACAGCTCGTCGAGCGACGAGGGTGCGGGCGGCCGCGCACCGTCACGGGCGGCGGGAGTAACCGCCGCCGCCCGGTCGGACCCGGAGGTGTGCTGGGGCATTCGTCGCCTTGAGCCGTTCTGCCGTGAACCGAGATTGCTTGTCGAAGTCGGAAGCCTTGTGAGCGTAGCGTGACTGGAGTGTCGCAGTGTGCGAAGAGTATGGGATCGCGGGTGCGCGGATACGTTCAGTTGCTCGGTGGTTCCCTCCTTTTCGGGTATCGCGGCGGACTTGTGGTGAGGGCCGCGACGCAGAATCTGCCAAGGTCATCGGGGATCGTCCGGAGAGCGCAATGCTCGTTGTCAGGCCTCTTTCGGTGAGTGAAAGTCGGATATGAACGCCTGGCGTGTCAACTGCCAGCCGTCGCCGTGTCGTTCGACGAAGCCGAGGGACTGGAGTTCGTAAAGGCCGGCGACGGTGTCGTCCTCGGTTGCCGCCGCGCCGCGGGCGATGTCGTCCACGCGGGCGGTGGTGCGCGCCGGGAGTGCGGCGAGCACGCGTGCGGTGCGCGGCGCCAAAAGGTCGCGCGGCACGACGGGGCCGCGCCGCTCCGGGGCGAGCTGGCCCATTTCTCCGACGAGTTCGATGACTTCGGCGGCGTCGGTGACGAGGACACCTTCGCCGCGCAGGAGTTGATGCACACCTGCGGAGCGTGCGCTGGTGGCGGGCCCCGGTACTCCCATTGTGTGCCGCCGGAGCCGCTGTGCGCTGCGGGCCGTCACCAGTGCTCCGCTGCGGAGTGCGGCTTCGACGACGACGGTGCCGCGGGTGAGGGCGGCGATGACGCGGTTGCGTTGGATGAAGCGGTAGGCGGTGGGGTGGGCTCCGGGTGGCAACTCGCCGATGAGCAGGCCTTGTTCGGCGATTCGGTCGAGGAGCTCTGCGTGTCCGCGCGGGTAGGGTGTGTCGACTCCGCTGGCGAGGATCGCGGCGGTGGCTCCGCCGGCCCCCAGTGCTCCGCGGTGTGCGGCGCCGTCGATGCCGTAGGCGCCGCCGGAGATGACGACCCAGCCGTGTTCGGCCAGGCCTGTGGCGAGCTGGGCGGCCATGTGGGCGCCGTAGTCGGAGCAGGCGCGGGCGCCGACCACGGCGACGGAGCGGAGGGCCCATATCCGTGGGTCCGGGCGGCCTCGTACCCAGAGTCCGATGGGTTGGGCGTCGCCGAGGTCGGCCAGCTGGCCCGGCCACTGGGGGTCGCCTGGGCAGATGAACCGGGCTCCGGCGGCGTGGGCGGTCTCCAGGTCCGCCTCGGGTTGTGCGGCCGCGGCGCGATTGCGGAGCCCTGCGATGTGCCGGGTGGTGGCGCCGGTCAGGGGCGGGCCATCTTCGGTGAGGCGGCGCAGGAGGCCGGCGGCGCCGTGGGTGCGCAGCCAGCGGCCGCCGGTTTCGTCGCCTGGTTCGAGTACTCGGGTGAGGGCGACCCTGGCCAGCCGCTCCTCTTGTGGGTTCGGTGCCTGGCTGTGTGGGGTCATGGGCTGACCGCCATGGGGGCGCCGCGGGGGATGCCGGTGCGCAGTTGCAGTGCGAGGTTCACGTCGGGGGCTTCCGGGCGGTCGCGTCCGGCCAGGTCGGCGATGGTCCAGGCGATGCGCAGTACCCGGTCGAGGCCGCGTGCGGTGAGCAGGCCGCGCTCCAGGTCGTGTTCGGCTTCGTCGAGGGCGCCGGGGGTGGTGCGCCATCGGGTGCGCAGTGTGTGTCCCGGCACTTCGCTGTTGGTGGTCCAGGGGGTGTCTGTGAGGCGTGCCGTGGTGCGTTCTCTTGCCTGTCGTACGCGGTCGGCGACTTGGTCGGTGCTGTCGCCTCGCAGGGTGGCGCCGGTGAGGTCGGCGCGGGTGACGGGTTCGACTTCGACTTTGAGGTCGACGCGGTCGAGCAGGGGTCCGGAGAGCCGTGCTTGATAGCGGCGGATGGCGCCGGGTGTGCAGCTGCCGGTCTCGCCGAGGAGGGTGCAGCGGCCGCAGGGGCAGGGGTTGGCGGCGAGGATCATCTGGAAGCGTGCGGGCAGTTGCACGACTCCGGCGGCGCGGGCGACGACGACTTGCCCGGATTCGAGGGGCTGGCGCAGGGCGTCCAGGGCTTTGGCGCTGAATTCCGGGGCTTCGTCGAGGAAGAGGACGCCTCGGTGTGCGAGAGATACGGCGCCGGGGCGGGGCAGTCCTGGTCCGCCGCCGATGAGGGACTGCATGGTCGCGGAGTGGTGTGGGGCGCAGTAGGGCGAGGTTTCGACGAGGGGGCGGCCTGGGGGGAGCATGCCTGCGACGGAGTGGACGGCGGTCACTTCGAGGGACTGCTGTCTGGTGAGCGGCGGCATGATCGACGGGAGGCGTTCGGCGAGCATGGTCTTGCCGGCGCCTGGTGGTCCTTGCAGGAAGAGGTGGTGGCCGCCGGCTGCGGCCACTTCGAGTGCGGTGCGTGCGGCGGGTTGGCCGACGACGTCGCCGAGGTCGGCTCCGGTGTCTCCGCGTGCGGAGCTGATGGCGGCGAGTGCGCCGCCGAGGCCCATTCCTGGCGCCATGAGGCCGGAGAGGGTGGGGTCGGGGCGGCTGTCGTCGTCGGGTTCTTCTTCGGGTACGGCTTCGTCGGTGAGGACTGCGATGAGCTGGCGCAGGCTGCGCACGCCGAGGACGGAGACCCCGGGTACGAGTGCTGCTTCGGCGGCGGCTCGTTCGGGCACGACGACCTGGTCGTATCCGGCGTCTGCGGCGGCGAGGACGGCGGGGAGGACGCCGCGCACCGGCAGGACGCGGCCGTCGAGGCCGAGTTCGCCGATCATCACGACGTCGGCGAGGACGCGTGGGTCGATGCGCTCGGCCGCGCCGAGGACGGCGCAGGCCACGGCGAGGTCGAAGCCGCTGCCGCCTTTGGGGACGGAGGCGGGGCTGAGGCCTACGGTGAGCTTCTTCTGTGGCCAGTCGGCGCCGGAGTTGACGACGGCGGCGCGGACGCGGTCGCGGCTTTCGGTGAGGCTCTTGTCGGGGAGGCCGACGAGGGTGAAGGCGGCGACGCCGGGTTCGAGGTCGGCCTGGACCTCGACGACGACGCCTTCGACGCCGACCAGGGCGACGGAGCAGGTGCGGGCGAAGGCCATCAGGCCACCCCCCGGGCGTGCTCGACGACGGGTGCGCCGCGTGGGGGCAGGGTGATCCCGATCAGGTCGATGCGGACGCCGCCGGGTGGTGCTCCGCCGTGTTTGTGCAGCCAGCGCTCGGCCATGGTGCGCAGCCGGTCTGCTTTGGCCGGGGTGAGGGCGGCCATGGGGTGCTGGAAGGCTGCGGCCGAGCGGGCGGGGCCGTCGGCGGGACGGGGTTCTGCCGGGGCTCCTCTGCGGGTTTTGACTTCGCAGATGACGAGGGTGTCCCCGTCGAGGGCGACGATGTCGATCTCGCCGCCGTGGCCGGAGCGCCAGTTGCGCGCCAGGATGGCCAGGCCTGCCTCGGTGAGGCGTCGGGCGGCGAGGTTTTCGCCGTATGTGCCGAGTGCTCCGCGTGCGTTCATGTCGTGCACCACCTCCGGACTCGAAGGTGGTGCACCTGCACACAACTTGTTGATCTTGGTGGATAACCCGCGGGTTGTGGATAACTCCCTCACCCACAGGCGCCCCACGGGCCTCATCGTCGCCCCACAGGCCTCACCCGTCAGCCACGCAGCAGCCGTGCAGCCGTGCAGCCAGGCGGACGAGTAGCCGGCTAGTTGCAGCTCTCAGCCCCCGGGAAGCTCCAGGTCGCTCTTGTTGAGCTCCTCGATGTTCACGTCCTTGAATGTGAGGACGCGGACCTGCTTCACGAACCGGGCCGGCCGGTACATGTCCCAGACCCAGGCGTCCGCCATGGACACCTCGAAGAACACTTCGCCCTGTACGGAGTGCACCTGCATCTCGTAGTCATTGGTGAGATAGAAGCGCCGCTCGGTCTCGATCACGTATTTGAACAGACCGACGACGTCGCGGTACTCCCGGTAGAGCTTCAGCTCCATCTCGGTCTCGTACTTCTCGAGGTCCTCGGCGCTCATGGCATGTTCCCCTTCAGCCGTGCGTCCCCCTATTGTGCGCCAGCCCCGCCCGCCCCTAGACGATTTCCGTGTCCAGGGTCAGCGGACTGCTCGGAGGACCCTCGTCGAGCAGCCTGCGGAGCAGCTCGGCGAGCCTGGTCGGATACACCGTCTCATGTGTGGCCGAGAGTTCCCGGCACGTCCACCACCGCATTCCGGACACACTGCGCTGTTCAAGCTCGGTGAGGCCAGGCATGGCGGTGGCTGTCCGTGTGGTGGCCGAGGTCTTCCGCGTACGCGCGAGGAAGTACCACTCGTCCTGGTCCCAGCGGCTTCCGGCGAAGGGGAAGGAGCAGATCCGCCGCCAGAGGACGGGTCCGAGTTCGACGTCTGTGATGCCGGTTTCCTCGGCCAGTTCCCGCAGTGCGGCCTGCTCGCGGGTTTCGTCGCCCTCGAGGCCTCCTCCAGGGGTGAACCACCAGTTGTCCGCCGGGTTCTCCGGTTCGTGCCCTGACATGAGCAGGATGCGGTCCTGCGGGTCGAGCAGAACGACCCGCGCCACCTTGCGCAGCCTCGCCCCCGCGCCCTCGCCCAGCGGCGCCCCAGCGCCCTCGCCCAGCGGCGCCCCGACGGCCCCGCCCAGCTGCGTCCCGGTCGTAGACCGGTCCGCAGGTTCAGCGGACACCGGCCGGCTCCCTGCGCCGCGCGGGCCGCGCCTTGCGTGCGGACCTCTTGGCGATCGGGCCGTAGGCGGCGCCGCCGAGGATGAGGAGGACTCCGGCCACGACCGAGGCGATGACCAGGCGGAGCGGTCCGGGCTCGGAGAGTCCGCCGGGCAGCGCCTCGAAGCCGGTGGGGCGCTCCAGCATGCCCTTCATCGGCCAGGCCACGGCGTCGACGCGGGCGCTGACGGAGCTGCGCGGCACGGATCCGTTGCCGGCCTCGTCGAGGTGGACGGTGGAGTCGAGGGAGCCGCTGCGCTCGTCGCCGAGCAGGAACAGCCGGCCCTCGGGCACCGTCGTCGGTGGGATTCCGGTGGTGGCGGCCTGTGCGTCCTTGGGGAGATACGGTTCTTCGATCGCTTTGCCGTTGACGGTCAGGCGGCCGTTGTCGTCACAGCAGGCGATCTTGTCGCCGCCGATGCCGACGACGCGCTTGACCATGGGCAGATCGCCCCAGGACTTCTGGTTGAAGACGACGACGTCCCCGCGGCGCACATCCGCGCCGTCTATGCGCTCGGCCAGGACCCGGTCCCCGGCGCCGATCGTCGGGGACATCGACTGGGTGGGGACGGTGTACGGCTGGTAGAGGACCGCGCCCCATACGAATCCGCCGAGGAACAGCACACAGCCGAGGGCCACGGCAAGGCCCGACAGCTTGCTGCCGAGGTTGCCATGGCCCTCGTCCGTACGACGCGTTCTGCTCATCCCAGTCCCCACCTCGGAGAATCGATCCAGCTCGCGGAAGACACACGCGGAAGATCGGCGATCTGGGACGGCACCCTACCCGGCGGTACCTCCGCCAGAAACCCTTCGCTTGCGCCACAGTACGACCGGCACCACGCTCGCGAGCACCAGGGCACCCGGTGCGACGGCCGCCCTGGTGTCGGCGGAGAGCGGCGCGGCGGCGTTGATGCCGGGCTGGTCGAAGGTGTCGGGGACGGGCAGCGTGCCCCAGCGGTCGATGGGCCAGGCCTTCACGAAGGCACGTCCCACGACGTTGTCGACGGGCACGAAGCCGCCGCCCGGGTCCTGCTGGTGGTAGCGGGAGTCCAGGGAGTTCTGGCGGTTGTCGCCCATGACCCAGATCTTGCCGTCGGGCACGGTGACCTTGAACTGGCCGCCCTGGTCGTCGTCGCTGCAGGGGGTGCCGCGGGTGACGTACTCCTTCTCGTTGAGCGCGTGGCCGTTGACCTTGAGGGGTCCTGTGCCGTTGCACTCGACGGTGTCGCCCGCGACGCCGACGACCCGCTTGATGAGGTCCTTCTCCTCGGCGGACGGCATCAGGCCGATGAAGCTGAGGGCCTTCTGCACCGCGTTGGGAGTGGGGGTGGGCTCGCCGCGCAGCCAGTTGCCCGGGTCGTTGAAGACGACGACCTCACCGCGCTCGGGCTCGGAGCCGAACCAGGGCGTGAGCTTGTCCACGAGGACCCGGTCGCCCTGCTGCAGGGTGTTCTGCATCGAGTCCGAGGGGATCGAGAACGCCTGCACGAGGAACGTCTTGATGAGCAGCGCGAGCAGCAGCGCGATACCGATGAGGAGCGGGAGCTCCTTCCAGAACGAACGGTGCTTGCCCGGGTTCTTGCCGGTGCGGCCGCCGGGCTCCTCGTCGGATGCGGGGCCCGGCATCGCGGTGCCGTCGGTGCCGGCGGAGCCGCCGCTGATCACGTCGCGTTCATCCTCGGGTTCGTCGTGTCCGGATCGTGCGCCGACGGCCAAATCCCCCACATCCACTCCTCGTTCTGTGCCGCTGCCTGCCCCGTGCGCGATGCAGGCCTACCACTCCCATAACGAGCGGGAGTTCCGCAGGGCTCGGGAGGGGGACTTTCACGTTCAAATCCTCGGGTGCCACCCTATGCGACGTGCCCAGAGCGGTGTCCGACCCGCCGGGCGCGTCCGTCGCATCCGGTACGGAGGCGTAGGTCGCTCGTTCTTCCAGTGTGCGCCAGTGCCCGACGGGCCACGCTATGACCTTGGCGGTGCCGACGACCTGGTCCTGGGAGACGGTGCCCTTGAAGGCCGAGTCGATATGGAAGCGGGAGTCGGCGGAGTCGGAGCGGTGGTCGCCCATCACGAACAGCCGGCCTTCGGGCACCTTGACGTCGAAAGTCCTGTTTGAGGGCTTGTCGAGGTCGTCGGGGTGCAGATACGGCTCGGTGACGGCGACGCCGTTGACGGTGACCTTGCCGTCCTTGTCGCAGCACTTCACGCGGTCGCCGCCGACCGCGACGACGCGTTTGATGAGGTCCTGCTCGTCGTCGGAGGGGAGCAGGCCGATGAAGGTCAGTGCTTCCTTGGCCTGCTTGACGCCGATGGGGTCGTCCTTCTTCGTGGGCTGCTGCTCGGCTCGCAGCCAGCCGCCGGGGTCCTTGAACACGACGACGTCACCGCGCTGTGGTTCGGCGCCGAACCAGGGGGTGAGCTTGTCGACGAGCACCCGGTCCCCGATGCGGATGGTCTGCTCCATGGAGCCCGAGGGGATCACGAAGGCCTGGACGAGGAAGGTCTTCAGGACGAGCGCGATGAGGACGGCGACACCTATGAGGAGGGGTATCTCCTTGATCGCGGAGCGCCTTCTGCGGCGTTTGACCTTGCGGGCCAGTTTGCGCCGCTCGGCCCGTCCGGGGCGCGCCGGGCCGCTGGTGGGCCGGGTTCCGGTGGGCAGGCGGGTGTCGTGGCGGTGGCTCGACCGCGGCTTGCCACGGCTACCCATGAGCACCGTCCGGCCTCGGCACCCCGGCGAAGGCGTCGGGGCGGTCGATGGAGCCGGAGCGGTCGAGGGGCAGACCGATCAGGTCGGCCCGGCCCACCACGGTGTCGAGGGGCACCATGCCGCCTCCCGGTGAGCCCAGGTGATCGCGGGAGTCACTGGAGTCGCTGCGGTGGTCGCCGAGGACGAACAGGGTCCCCTCGGGCACCACGACGTCGAACGGCACCGTCGACGGGACATCCCCCGGATACAGATACGCCTCGTCCACCGGCTCCCCGTTCACCTCGACCCTCCCCTGCTTGCCGCAGCAGACCACCCGGTCACCGCCGACGCCCACCACACGCTTGATGTAGTCGGAGTCGCCGAAGTAGCCGCTGCCGTCGAACACGACGACATCGCCGCGCCGGGGCTCGGAACCGAAACGGTACGCCAACTTGTTCACCAGCACCCTGTCTCCGGCCGTGAGCGTGGGCTCCATCGAGCTGCTGGGGATCAGGAAGGGCTGCATCACGAAGGTGCTGACGAGGAGCAGGAAGACCAGGCACAGCACACCGGTCACACCGGCCCGGCGCCAGCGTCGCGCAGAGGGCGTCAACGGCGGCCGCGGGGCGGCGGAGTCGTCCGGCACAGCAGCAGCGGATTCGTCCGGCACAGCGGCGGCGGAGCCGTGCGGCGCCGGCCCGGCGGATGGTTCCGGCTCCGGCATCAGCCCGGCGGGTGCGTCCGACGCCGGCCCGGTGGACGCTTCCGGCGACGGCCCGCCGCATGAGTCCGGCGTATCGGCGGACCGGTCCGGCGTACACGAAGAGCGCGACCCTTCCTCCTCCCCCTCGGTGTCCCGGGGTTCGAAGGAGCGGTCGCGCTCCGCGTGCTGTGCTGCTTCGGTGTCCATCGGGGTCAGAGCCTATCCGGCCGCCCCGTGGGACCTGGATCCGAGGACCCGTAGGGGTCCTGGGTCCTGGCGCGAGATCAGTTCTCGCGCTTCTCCTTGATCTTCGCGGCCTTGCCGCGCAGCTCGCGCAGGTAGTACAGCTTGGCGCGGCGGACGTCACCCTTGGTGACGAGCTCGATCTTCTCGACGATCGGGGTGTGCACCGGGAAGGTGCGCTCGACGCCGACGGAGAACGAGACCTTGCGGACCGTGAAGGTCTCGCGGACACCGGCGCCCTGGCGGCGGATGACTACGCCCTTGAACTGCTGCACACGGGAGCGGTTGCCCTCGATGACGCGCACGTGGACGTTGACCGTGTCGCCCGGGCGGAAGGCCGGGACGTCGCTGCGCAGCGAAGCGGAGTCGACGGAGTCGAGCAGGTGAGCCATGATCGTCTGCTTCCTCGCTGATGCCACAGGTCATCAGCGGAATATCGTGATGAGTTTCGGGGTGCTGCCGCGTCGGGCGGGACGTCGTCTCCCCCTGTGGCAGGGGCGCCGCGCTGGACGTACAACAGCTGTCTATTCTTCCACGGCCTCGGCCCTGCGCCAAAATCGTCCGCTGCGCTCCGGCTCGGGGTCCGGTTCCCAGCCGAGGATGGAGAGCATCTCGCGGTCCTTCTTGTCGAAGGCCGTGGGTTCACAACGCTCAATCAGGTCGGGCCTGTTGGCGGTGGTGCGCTTGAGCGCCTCGTCCCTGCGCCAGCGGGCGATCTTGCCGTGGTGGCCGCTGACAAGGACCTCGGGGATGTCACGGCCGCGCCAGGTGGGCGGCTTGGTGTGGACGGGTCCTTCGAGGAGGTTGGCCATGGCGCCGGGCGCGAAGGAGTCGTCGCGGTGGGATTCCGCGTTGCCGAGGACACCGGGCAGGAGCCGGGCCACGGCCTCGGTGATCACCAGGACCGCGGCCTCGCCGCCGGCCAGGACGTAGTCGCCGATGGACACCTCGTAGACCGGCATCCTGGTGGCGTACTCGTCGATGACGCGGCGGTCGATGCCCTCGTAGCGGGCCGGGGTGAAGACCAGCCACGGCCGGGAGGAGAGCTCTACGGCGAGTTCCTGGGTGAAGGGCCGGCCGCTGGGGGTGGGGACGACCATGACCGGGCCGCCCCTGCCCGCCTCGTAGCCGTCGGCGAGCAGCGCGTCGACGGCCTCGCCCCAGGGCTCGGTCTTCATGACCATGCCGGGGCCGCCGCCGTAGGGGGTGTCGTCGACGGTGTTGTGCCGGTCGTACGTCCAGTGCCGCAGGTCGTGCACGTGGACGTCGAGCTGTCCGCGGGCGCGCGCCTTGCCCACGAGGGAGACGTTCAGGGGCTCGAGGTACTCGGGGAAGATCGTGACGACGTCGAGCCGCATCAGGACTCTTCCTTCGGGGCCTTCGAGGCCTTCGAGGCCTTTGGGGCGGCCCCCGCCTCCGCTGTGTCCCCGGCATCCCCCGCGTCCGCGTTCTCGGCGTTCTCGGCGTTCTCCGCGTCCCGCGCGGACGCGATCTCCGCGCGGTCGTCGATGAGGCCGGGCGGCGGGTCGATGACCGCGCGCTGCTCGTCCAGGTCGATCTCGGTGACGATCTCCTCGACGAAGGGGATCATCACCTCGGTGCCGTCGGTCCGCTCGACGATGAAGAGGTCCTGCGAGGCGAGGTGGGAGATCTCCGTGATCCGGCCGACCTCCTCGCCGTCGACGGTCACGACGTCCAGGTCCATGAGCTGGTGGTCGTAGTACTCGTCGGGGTCCTCGGGGAGTTCCCCGGGGTCGACGTCGGCGATGAGGAGGGTGTTGCGCAGGGCCTCGGCGGCGGTGCGGTCGCGTACCCCCTCGAAGCGCAGCAGGAGACGGCCGCTGTGCACCCGGCCGGTGGCGATGGTGAGCGGTCCCGTGCCCGCGGGGTCGGTGGCCAGGACGGCACCGGGCGCGAGGCGCAGCTCCGGTTCGTCGGTGCGTACCTCGACGGTCACCTCGCCCTTGATGCCGTGGGCGCGGCCGATGCGTGCGACTACGAGCTGCACTTGCTGTTCTCTCCTGTCGTACGACGACGGGCCGGGGCGGACCCGAAGGCCCTCCCCGGCCCGTGCCGGTGCTGCGTTGTGCTCAGTGGACCTGGTCGACGTCGACGAGGTCGACGCGGACGCCACGGCCACCGATGGCACCCACGACGGTGCGCAGGGCACGCGCGGTGCGGCCGTTACGGCCGATCACCTTGCCGAGGTCGTCGGGGTGGACCCGGACCTCGAGGACGCGCCCGCGGCGCAGGTTGCGGGATGCGACCTGCACGTCGTCGGGGTTGTCGACGATGCCCTTCACGAGGTGCTCGAGAGCCTCCTCGAGCATGCTCAGGCCTCGGTCGACTCAGAGGCGGTGGACTCGGCCGGGGCCTCGTCCGCCTTCTTGTCGGCCTTCTTCGCCTTCTGCGTGATGGCCTCGCCCTTGGGCTCGTCCTCGGTGCTCACGGCGTCGAAGGTCGGACGGGCCGCCTTCGGCTCCGGCTGGAGCAGCGGCGCCGGGGCGGGCTCGCCCTTGTGCTTCTGCCAGTCGCCGGTCTTCTTGAGGATGGCCATGACGGGCTCGGTCGGCTGCGCGCCGACGGAGAGCCAGTACGCCACGCGCTCGGCGTTGACCTCGATGCGCGAGGGGTTCTGCACCGGGTGGTACAGACCGATCTCCTCGATGGCCCGGCCGTCACGGCGGGTACGGGAGTCGGCGACGACGATGCGGTAGTGAGGCGCGCGGATCTTGCCCAGACGCTTCAGCTTGATCTTGACTGCCACTGGAGTGGTGTCTCCTGGTCTTGACGTGGTTGGGCACAACGGGATGCCACGTGGGGTTGCGGTACTCGGAGTGCCCGATGGACGCGTCAGCCGGAGGAGAGAGGGGTCCTGTGCGGCTGTCGAGTACAGCTAGCCATTGTGCCATAAGACGCCGGGGCGGCCGACCGCGGGCGGTGGCCGCCCCACCAGGGGCTCCTGGCTCAGCTCGCGGCGGCCACGACGGCCTCCGGGATACGGAAGGGCTTGCCGCAGCCGCCGCACATGATGGGTGCCTGGGCGAGGACCGAGGGCACCACGCGGACATTGCGGCCGCAGTCGCAGACGGCCTTGACGCGGACGCCGCCGCCGGACGAGCCGTGCCGGGCGGCCGGGCCGCGGAAGCTGCGGGCGGTGTCCTCCGAGGTCGCGGCGGAGTGCGCCTTGACGGCGCGCTGGAGTCTCTCGATCGTCGGGCGATAGCGCTTCCTGGCCTCCGGGTTCAGGGTGACCAGCGAGAAGCCGCTGCTGGGATGTGGCTCCTCGGGATGGTCAAGGCCCAGCTCCTCGGCGATCGCCAGGAAGCGGCGGTTGTGGTAGCGGCCTGCGCGTGAGGTGTCGCGGACGCCGCGGGCGGCGGCGATGCCGTGGACTGCCTCGTGCAGCAGTCGCTCGAAGGAGAGCTCGGCGCCGCAGGCGGACGAGGACTCTCCGATCAGGGACTCGGGCGCGGCAAGGTCCGGCAGCTCGGAGTGGTGCCGCTGAATGTCGGCCCACGCCTGCGCCAGCTCTGCGGCGAGAACAGGTGGTGTCGTGCTCACGTCGTGACAACGAGCCGGGGGCCCTCGGTGTTCCTATTACGGGGCATCCCAAATAATTTGCACGTACCAGTCAGTTGCCGCTGATGCGTCCTGACGAGGGCGGGTGCGCTGATCTGCGGAGAAGGCTCACAGCTCACACCAAGGTGGTACGTAGTACCGCGTACGCCCCCGTGATGAGTGCGTGCGCTCCGGCGCGTAGACCAAGTCCACACGCCGGGGCGGCAGTTGTCAGCAGGTGCGCAAGAGACCTTTAGGACTCTTTACGCTCTTCACGTCGGCGGGAGCGGCCCGGTGGGGCCGCCCGGTGGGACCGCTCAGTACGCGCGCGCCACGATGGCGACGGTACCGGGAGCGTCGTCCGCCTCGGGCACCGACCCGTCCTCGGCGACCAGACACCGTACGGTCACCGACTGCTCGGCCAGCTTCGCCTCGCCCTCGGGGCCGAGGGCCGCCCACGGGATGCGCGCCCAGCCGGTGGCCGCCGCCTCGACGGCCTCTTCCGGGGTGGACACGTCCCTGGTGCGCGCGATGCGGCGTTCGCGGGACTCGCGCAGGAGCTGCGCCTGGTCGTCCTCCAGGGCCTTGGGCAGCAGTTCGGCGAGGGCGTCGAGGGCGACCGGCTCCTTGCCACCGGGGATACGGCGGGCCAGCATCGCGGTGCCGTTCTCCAGGTCGCGCAGGCCGATCTCCACGCGCGCGGGGACGCCCTTGAGTTCCCAGTCGACGGCACGGCGCCCGAAGGGGGTGTCCACGCGGTCGTCGATGTGGACGCGCAGTCCGGCCGCTTTCAGTACGGCGCCGACTTCGCGGACCTTGGCGACCGCCTCGTCGCCCTTGATCGCCATGACGACGACCTGGGTGTGCGCGAGGCGCGGCGGGACCCTGAGGCCGTTGTCGTCGCCGTGCATCATCACCAGGGCGCCGACCATGCGGGTCGTGGAGCCCCAGGACGTCTGCCAGACGTACTCCTGCTTGCCGTCCTTGGACAGGTACTGGGTGCCGAAGGCCTTCGCGAAGTTCTGGCCCAGCTCGTGGCTCGTGCCCATCTGCAGGGCCTTGCCGTCGCCCATCATGCCCTCAAGGGTGAGGGTGTTGACGGCGCCGGCGAAGCGCTCCTTGGGGGTCTTGCGGCCGAGGACGACATCCATGGCGAGGACGTTCTCCATGAACTCCGCGTACACGTTCTTGTGGATGTGCGCGGCGTAGTCCCGGGCGTCCTCCTGTGTGGCGTGCGCGGTGTGGCCCTCCTGCCAGAGGAACTCGCTGGTGCGCAGGAACAGGCGGGGGCGCATCTCCCAGCGGACCACATTGGCCCACTGGTTGATGAGCAGGGGCAGGTCGCGGTAGCTCTGCACCCACTTCGCGAAGTAGTCGTTGATGATCGTCTCTGAAGTGGGGCGGACGACGACGGGCTCTTCCAGCTCCTTGCCGCCGCCGTGCGTGACGACGGCGAGCTCGGGCGCGAAGCCCTCGACGTGCTCGGCTTCCTTCGTCAGGTACGACTGCGGGATGAACAGCGGGAAGTAGGCGTTCTGGGCGCCGGCTTCCTTGATGCGGGCGTCCATCTCCTGCTGCATCCGCTCCCACAGGCCGTAGCCGTACGGTCGGATGACCATGGTGCCGCGCACCGGGCCGTTGTCGGCCAGTTCGGCCTTGCTGATCAGGTCCTGGTACCAGCGGGGGAAATCGTCCGCCCGGGGCGTGAGAACGGGAGCCTTTGCCATGGCGCGCATGGTACGGCGCGGCCTGCTCCGGACGGGAGTTCTCCAGGCCGCCGCGGGTCAGGGCCGGGGGCGGCACCGGCGCCTCCGGGGGGCGCACGGCGGGGGCACGCAAGCATTACCCCACAGGCTCTGGACGCGGAGACGGATGCGGAGTTCCCTGGCATACGGGGGGAGTACGAGCGCACCGCACGGGGGCGGACGAACCGTAGAAACACACCACAGCCGTTTCTCTCGGCACCCTGGAACCTCTCGGCGATTGGGGCGCATTCCATGACACCTACGCTCGTGCAGCAGCACCTTCCGCACCCGGGTACGGCGACGCCCCGCGACACGGAAGCGTGTGCACGCGCGCGTGACTGGGCGGAGATCCAGGAGCGGATGCTCGTGCCTCTCTATGAGGCCGTCTACGAGCGGCTCGAAGTGGGCGCGCACACCCGGCTGCTCGGCCTGGGCTGCGGCTCCGGGCTCGCCCTGCTCATAGCGGCGTCCCGCGGCGCGGCCGTCACCGGCGTGGAGCCGGCGGCACACGAACGCCTCGCGCTGGCCCGTGAGCGTCTGACTCCGGACGGCCCCTGGGGCACGGACTGCCGGGGCGACGCCACCCGTCTTGTGAAGGGCACCCCCGGGGACGCGGCGGACCCGGCCCTTCCGGCATACAACCTGGTGACCGCCTTCCATCCGATCGGCTGCATGGCGGGCGACTCCGAAGGTCTTGCCGCCACCCTGGAAGCGGCCGCCCCGCTCGCCGAGCGCGGCACCCCGGTGGTGCTCGCCGGGTGGGGCCCGCCGGAGCGCTGCACCACGTCGGCGGTCCTCAGGGTGGCGACGCGGCTCGCGGATCCCCTTCGTGGCGGCGGCAGTTGGCGCCCCGCGCTCCGGGACGACCTGGAGGACGTGGCGCAGCGGGCCGGCCTCAAGCCGGACGGCTCAGGGCGGGTGGCGTGCCCCTTCGGGTACGCGACCATGCGCAGCGCGGTGCGCGGACTGCTGTCGACGGGGCTGTTCGAGGCGGCGGTCGAGGCGACCGATCACGCGCAGGTGGAGAAGGAGCTGACGGAGGCGCTCCATCCGCATCTGCGCCGGGACGGGACCGTGTGGATGGCCAATGTGTTCCGGTACTTCATCGCGCGTACGACGTAGGCGCTCCTCGTACGAAGGAGGGGTCCGCGTACGAAGGAGGGGTCCGCGTCGTACGAAGTAAGCGTTCCGCGTGCGAAGTAGGCGTTCCGCGTACGGCGCAGGGGCCGGCCGACCGTCCCGCCCGCTCTGCGCCTAGTCCGTCTTGGTGAGCCGTGTGATGCCCGCGGCCCGGTACGCCTCCGCCTCTTCGAGGGTCTCGTTGGCGAGCAGGGCCTCGGCGAGTGCGTCCAGCTTGCCGCGGTTCTCGCGGAGTTGGCGGCAGGCGCTGTCGTAGCACTCGTCGACGATGCGGCGCATTTCGCCGTCGATGGCGTCGAGGGTCTCGGGGGCGGCGGCGAGTCCGTAGGCCTGCTGGGCGTCGTTGGGCAGGGCGGAGAGGCGGCCCACGCGTTCGCTCATGCCCCAGCGGCCGACCATGCCGCGGACGATGTTGGTGACCTGTTCCAGGTCGTTCTCGGCGCCGGTGGTGATGACGTCGAAGACGACCTGCTCGGCCGCCATGCCGCCGAGCGCGCCGATGATGCGGCCGCGCAGATACTCCTCCGTGTAGGCGTACTTGTCGGCGTCCGGCGTGGAGAGGGTGACGCCGAGCGCACGGCCGCGCGGCACGATGGTGATCTTGCGGACCGGGTCGGCGCCCGGCTGCAGCATGCCGAGCAGGGCGTGCCCCGACTCGTGGTAGGCCGTGCGGCGGCGTTCCTCCTCGGGCATCACCAGGGGCCGCTCGGCCCCGAGTTGGACCTTCTCCAGGGCGTCGGAGAGGTCGGACTGCGTGACTTCGGACTGCTGGCGCTTGACCGCGAGCAGGGCCGCCTCGTTGGCCAGGTTGGCGAGTTCGGCGCCGGTCATGCCCGGTGTCGTACGGGCGACCTGGGCGAGGTCGACATCTCCGGCGAGCGGGATCTCCCGGGTGTGGATCCTGAGGATGGCCTCGCGGCCCTTGCGGTCGGGCGGGCTGACGGTGACGGTGCGGTCGAAGCGTCCCGGCCGGGTCAGGGCGGGGTCGAGGATGTCGGCGCGGTTGGTGGCGGCGAGGACGACGACGCCCTCGGAGCCGGTGAAGCCGTCCATCTCGGTGAGGATCTGGTTGAGGGTCTGCTCGCGCTCGTCGTGGCCGCCCATGCCGGAGCCGCCGCCGCGGGCCCGGCCGATGGTGTCGATCTCGTCGATGAAGATGATCGCGGGGGCCACCTTGCGGGCTTCGGCGAAGAGTTCGCGTACGCGTGAGGCGCCGACGCCGACGATCATCTCGATGAACTCGGACGCGGAGGCGGAGAAGAACGGCACCCCGGCCTCGCCCGCAACCGCCCGCGCGAGCAGGGTCTTACCGGTGCCGGGCGGGCCCGCGAGGAGCACGCCGCCGGGCATCTTGGCGCCCATCTTGCGGTAGCTGTCGGGGTTCTTGAGGAAGTCGACGACGTCGTTCAGCTCGCCCTCGACCTCGTCGATGCCGGCGACGTCCGCGAAGGTGGTGCGCTTGCCGGCTTCCAGCTCGACGGGCTTGGGCGGCTGCTTCTTGCCGAGCATGCCGCCGCCCGCGCCGCCCATGCCGGCGGCCATCCTGCGGGCCATGAACACCCACAGGGCGACCAGGAGCAGGATGGGGAGGAGGGAGAGGAGGAGGTTGGTGAGGAGGCTCGGCTCCTTGTAGACCGGCTCGGCGGTGACCGTGACGTTCTGCTTGGTCAGTTCGTCCCAGAGCTTGTCGTCGGCGAAGCTCGGCCGCTGGGTGGTGAACTCGTCGTAGGTGCCCTTCTTGTCCCCGTCGCCGTCCGGGATGTCCGCGGCCTTCTTCAGATCGCCCTGGATCTGGTCGCCCTTGGAGTAGATCTTGGAGACGTTGCCCGCGTTGACCTGCTTGCTGAACTCCGTGTACGAGACCTTCGCGGGCGCCTCGTCGCCGAAGAAGGACAGCAGCAGATTGGTGATGAGGTAGACGAGCAGCGCGGTCCAGATCAGGCTGCGCCAGTTCAGCTTCTTCTTCGGGGGCGGCGGCGGAGGCGCGCCCTCGGAGCGCCACGGCTGGTCGGTGCGGTCACGGGGCGGCACGGGGCTGGTCACGCTCGCCATTATTGGCGGATCGAACTAATCGGGCATTTCGAGTCCGCCACCTGGATCCCCTTGAGACCGTCGGCCCATTGTCAATATCCAGGATCCTGGTTACTGTCGCGTCCGTGACCGGCTTCGACGAGCGTTTCCTCACGCGCAACGGACTGACCGCCCGGCAGCTGGCGGTGCTGCTGCTCCACCACGAGCAGGACACCCGGCTGCCCCGGCTGCGCGACTTCGCCGAGGAGCTGCGGGTGGGCAACGGCACCGTGCAGGCCGCACTCCAGCTCCTGGAGGCGTCCGGCGCCATCACCACCCAGGCCCGCGGCCATCTCGGCACGTTCCTGGTCCGCTCGGACCGCTCCATACTGTGGCGTCTTTCCGGCCTCGGCACCCTGCTCGCCGCGATGCCGCTGCCCTACTCACGCCGCTACGAGGGCCTGGCCACCGGCCTGCGCGGGGCCTTCGAGGAGGCCGGGGCACCCTTCGCGATCACGTTCATGCGCGGTTCGACCGCACGGGTCGGCGCACTGCTCGAAGGCAAGGTCGACCTGGTCGTCCTGTCCCGCTTCGCCGCCGACCGGCTGATGAAGCAGCACGAACTCGAACTGGTCGCCGACCTCGGGCCCGCCACCTACGTCGGCGCGCACGGGCTGCTGCTGCGACGCGGCGCGCGCCTCGACTCCCCCGGCCTCAAGGTCGCCGTCGACCACAGCTCCGAGGACCAGTCGCTGCTGGCCGAGCGGGCCTTCGCCGGGCGCGACGACATCGAGTGGGTCGAGGCCTCGTACATGCAGCTGCGCGATCTGTTCGCGCGGGGCGAGGCGGATGTGACCGTATGGAATCTGGACGAGGTGCAGGACCGGCTCGGCGAGGAAGTGGCGGACGTACTGCCGCTCGGCGACGAAGTGACGCGGGAGCTGTCCCTGCGCAACTCCAGCGCGGCCATCGTCGGCAGGGCCGAGGGTGCCAGGGCCCTGGCCGCCGTCCGCGACCGGCTCGATCTGTCGGCGGTGACCACGCTGCAGTCGGAGGTGCTGTGTGGGGAGCGGATTCCTTCGTACTAGGGAGCGGATCCCTAGTACCGGGGAGCGGATCCCCTCGCACGAAAGGCGCCTCCTAAGGGCCCCATAACGACGGGACCCAGGCCCCTCAAGAGAAACCAGAATCCTGGTTACTGTCTGAACCGCCTGGACCTCAGACCGAAGCGCGGAAAGGAAAACCATGGACGACCAGCTCGCGCTCCGCATCCAGCTGTTCCGTGACAGCGGCCAAGTCCGGCCCGAGGTGGCCGACTTCGTGGCCGCGGAGCTGGCGGCGCTCGACGCCGAGGGCCGCACCGTCACCGAGGAGAGCGCGGGCATGCTCACCAGCCATCTGATGATGGCGCTCACCCGCCTGGTGAACGGCGAGCCGATCGAGCAGTTCCTCACCGACGAGCAGGTCGCCGCCGAGCTGTCCGGGCACCCCGAGGCCGTGGAGCGCGCCCGCGCCGTCTCCGTACGCGCACAGGAGGCGCTCGGCGCGGCGCTGCCCGAGTCCGAAGTCAACTTCCTGGGGATGCACCTGGCCGTGCTCACCCAGCGGTCCACCCACTGAATCCGAAGGGACCCATCACCATGGCAAAGATCCTCACCGGCGGCGTCGGCAAGGTCGAGGTCGCCGAGACCGTCAAGCAGCTCGGCCTCGACGGCGTCGAGGTCACCGTCTCCAGCGACATGGACGCCGCGATGAAGCTGCGTGCCGGACAGGCCGACTACTTCCTCGGCACCTGCCACACCGGCGCCGGCGCCTCCCTCGGCGTCCTGGTCGGCCTGATGGGGCAGCCCGCCTGCCACACCTTCGGCCGCAGCGTGCCGGCCGCGGACGAAGTCGACGCCCTGCTCGCCGACGGCAAGAAGGTCTTCGGCTTCTCCATGGACCAGATCGACGCCATCGCCCCGCTCCTCGCCCGCGCCATCGCCGCACGCGGCTGAGGCACACGCGGCTGAGGCACACGCAGCTGAGGCACACGCCGCAGCTGAGGCCGAACTCCCCCTCGGGCACGAAGGAGTGACCCCGTGAGCACCGCCACCGCCCCCGCCATGGGCAGCGCCCTCGCAGCCGGCGACGGACTCGACTTCTCGCTGACGCAGAAGCTGACCGTCATCGCCCTGTGCGCCCTGACCGCGTTCATCTCGCACATGGCACTCGCCGTATTCAACGACGGCGTACGCCCCTTCATGCTCGACTTCATCCAGGGCCGCACCACCCGCAACGCGACGACCGCGGTGTCCTTCGGCCTGTCGGCGGGTTTCATCTTCGGCCTCGGCGCCCCGATGGCCCTGACCTCCGGGGTGCTCAACCCTTGGCTGCTGTTCCTGCCCACCGACATCCTCGGCATCCTCGCGCCGAAGAAGTGGCTGGCACCGCTGCTCGGCGCGGGCTGGGGCGCGGTCGTGGTGTTCGGGCTCGGCGGGGCCAACGAGCTGGCGCACGAACTGCCGGTCGACTTCCTGACCGCGATGCAGCAGATGTCGACGCCGATCCTGTTCCTGTTCACGGTGTTCCCGGTGCTCGCGGTGACCAAGCAGTTCGGGCGCCTTCGCGGTGGCATCGTCGGCGTCGTCGAACTCGCCCTCGTCGTCCTGACGATGAGGCTCTGGCCGAATATGTTCGCCGGTGCCCTCGCCATGGCGGTGGGTGTGCTGATGCTGATCGGCTTCGCGGTCGACAAGGACCTCAAGCAGCGCAGGGCCGACAAGGCGGCCGGTGTCCCGCACGAGCTGCCCGAGGGCGCCGACGACCCGATGGCCTCGCTGTTCAGTGCGAGCGCGGCCCGCCTACGCCGGTATCTGCCGCTGTTCATGGTGCTCGGCGCCGGCATCTGCGTCCTCGCGCAGATGAAGATATTCGGCGGCGGTGAGGCCACCAGCTTCCTCATCGCCAAGGGGCAGTACGCGGAGGCCGCACAGGTCGACTTCTACCGGGTGTTCGGCTTCGTCCCGCTGATCGCGACGACGGCTCTGGCCTCCGGCGCGTACGGCATCGCGGGGTTCACGCTGGCGTACCCGATCGGCTACCTGATGCCGAACCCGTTCGTCGCGCTGCTCGCGGGCGCGGCGGTCTTCGCCGTCGAGGTGCTCGCGCTCTCCTACATCGGCAAGGTCCTCGGCCGGCTGCCCAGCGTGCGCGACTCATCGGAGCATCTGCGCAGCGCGATCGGCGAAGCGCTCGGACTCGCGATCCTCTTCGGCTCGCTGATGGCCGCCAACCAGATGGGCGGCGGACTCGGCATCCTCGTCTGCGGCGGCCTCTACCTCCTCAACGAGGCGACGGGACGCCCCATCGTGCGGATGGCCGCGGCCCCCACCGCGGTGATCGTCGGCGGCGTCATCCTCAACCTCCTGTACTGGCTCGACCTGTTCACCCCGGTCAAGAGCTGATCCGGCGGCTCCCGGGCCGATACGGCTCCTCGACTCCAGGGCCGATACGGCGACACAGCGAACGCGTAAGGCAGCACAGTCATGAACCACCCCCCGCACCCCCTGCGGACCGTCCTCGGCCCCCTCTCCCCCACCGGCATCCGGGGCCCGGTGCTCGCCCATGAGCACCTCGCCCTCGACCTCGACCGCACCGGTCACCGTGAGCTCGACGGCGACCGTGACCTTGACGGTGACCGCACCCGCACCCGCACCCGCACCCGTGACCGTGACCGCGCCGCCGTGCTCGACCCGGCGGCGCACGGACCGCAGATCACCCGCGAGCTGACCGCGCTGCGCGAGGAGTTCGGGCTCGCTCTCGTCGTCGAGCTGACCTGCCGAGGCATGGGACGCGACGCCGCGGCCCTGGCCCGGATCTCCGCGGCGTCCGGCGTCGCGGTGATCGCCGCGACCGGCTGGTACTACGAGCCGTTCCACCCCGAGGAGATCGGCGACGCGAGCGTGGAGCGCCTCGCCGGCACCCTGATCCGGGAGATCAACGGCGGCATCGGCACGAGCGGTATCCGCCCCGGCGTCATCGGCGAGGTCGGCAGCCACGGCGACACCCCGAGCGAACCGGAGACCCGCTCCCTGCTCGCCGCCGCACGCGCCGCGGTCACCACCGGCCTCTCCGTGTCCACCCACGCCCAGCTCGGACGCGGCGGACTCGCACAGCTCGACCTCCTGACGGGCGCGGGCCTGGCCCCGCACCGCATCGCCATCGGCCACCAGGACCTGCTGGACGACCCGTCCGTGCACCGGGAGCTCGCGGCTTCGGGGGCGTACGTCGCCTTCGACACCGTCGGCAAGGACAGCTACCAGAGCGACACCACGCGCCTGCGCCTCCTGGTCGGCCTGATCGAGGCCGGGTACGCCGACCGGGCCCTGCTCAGTTGCGACATCTCACGCCACGGCTATCTGGAGTCGGAGGGCGGCCAGGGGTACGGGCATCTGTTCCGCTCCTTCCTGAAAGAGGCGCGGGCCGCGGGCGTGGACGAGGACCTGATCGACCTGATGACCCGGCGCAACCCGGTGCGGTTCCTGACCGGCCGTACGACGGAAGAGGCGTGAAATGGACCGCGACCGCACACCCCCCGACCTCGCCCCCGGCCCGGGCCCCGGCTCCAACTCCGGCCCCGGCCCCGGCCCCGGCCCCGGCCCCGGCCCCGGCATGAAGCTCCCCGAGACCTTCCCTCTGCCCACCGTCCCCCTCCAGGACGCCATCGCCCGGCAGTTCCGCCTCCTGGAGTGCACGGCAGGGCACTTCGAGGGCCAGCAGCTCTTCGAGGCCGACGCGGGAGTCGTACCGGAGCTGGGCCGTCCGCGCACCACCGCGCGCGTGGAGGCGGTTTTGGCGGACTTCCTGGGTGCTGAGGGCGCCGCACTCGTGCAGGGCGCGGGCACCGGCGCCATCCGCGCCGCCCTCACTCACGCGGACGGCCCGCTGCTCATCCACAAGGCGCCGGTCTACCGCACCACCCAAGTCACCCTGCGCGGCCTCGGCTTCGAGACCGCCGAAGTCGACTTCAACGACTCCGCAGCGCTCCACGAGGCCCTCGCCACCGGCAGGTTCTCCTGGGCGTACATCCAGCACACCCGCCAGCGCCTGGCCGACTCCTACGACCCCGGCGAGGTCATCGCGGCCTGCCGCGCCGCCGGGGTGCGCACGGTCGTCGACGACAACTACGCCGTCCTGCGCGTGCCCGCCTGCGGAGTGGAACTCGGCGCCGACGCCTCCTGCTTCTCCCTGTTCAAACTGCACGGCCCCGAGGGCGTGGGTGTCGTCGCCGGCACCCCTGACCTGGTCGGGAAGGTACGGCGCGACAACTACTCGGGCGGCGGCCAGGTACAGGGCCACCAGGCACTCGACGCACTGCGCGCCCTCACCCACGTCCCGGTGATGTGGTCGGTGCAGTCACAGGTCGGCGCCGAGGTCGCCGAACGGCTCGCGGCCGGCGAGGTACCCGGGGTCGCCGAGGTGCGGATCGCCAACGCGCAGGACCGCTGTCTCCTCGTACGCCTCGACTCCCCCGTCGCCCGTGAGCTGCCCGCAGTCGCGGCCCGGCACGGAGCCGCGCCCTACCCGGTGGGCTCCAACTCCCGCTACGAAGTGGCCCCGCTCTTCTACCGCATGTCCAGCTCGTCCCTGGACGACGCCCCAGGGCTCGCCGACTGGACCGTACGCATCAACCCCATGCGGGCGGGAGCCGATCTCGTCCTCGACATCCTGCGCCGCTCCTTGGCGGAACTGACCGACGCTGCCGAGCCAGTAGAGGCAGAACAGCCAGAACAGGCAGTAGAGGCACCCGAGCCGCGCCACCCGCACCACCGCGAGGACTGACCGTGTTCCTGGACACCCTGCTCACCCGCAATCCCGCACTGGTCGAGGCGGCCACCGCGCTGCACCGCTCCGGCGAGATCCCCCCGGACACCTACGTCCTCGACCTCGACACCGTCGAGGCCAACGCCGCGCTCCTCGCCGCCGAGGCCGAACGCCTCGGCCTCACCCTCTGGTTCGTGGCCAAACAGTTCGGCCGCAACCCCGAGCTGATCAGGGCGATCGCCCGGCACATCCCGAAGTACGCCGCCATCGACCCGCCCGAGGCCCGCGTACTGCACGCCTCCGGCGCCCGGGCGGGCAACCTCGGCCACCTCGTGCAGCTCGCGCGCCGCGACCTGCCCCGGATGCTGGCCCGGCGCCCCGAGACCGTGACCGTCTTCGACCTGGACAACGCCCGCGCGGTATCCGAAGCCGCCCGCGAACTCGGCGTCGTGCAGGATGTGTTGATCCGCCTGGAGGGCGCGGACGGCTCGGTGTACCCGGGCCAGGAGGGCGGCGTACCGCTCGACCGTCTGGACGCGTTCGCCGAACGGACCGAGCAGCTCGCCGGGGTACGGATCGCCGGAGTGACCGCCTTCCCGTGCGTACTCTGCGACCCGGCCACGGGCACGCCGCACCCCACACCGAACTTCGAACTCGCCCTGAAGGCACGCGAGTTGCTGACGGCACGCGGCCACCGGAACCTCAAGCTCAGCGCCCCGAGCGCCACCTCCATGGCCACCCTCCCGCTCCTCGCCGCCCTGGGCGCGACCCACGGCGAGCCGGGCCACGCCCTGACCGGCACGACCCCGCTGCACGCCGTCGACCCCACCCAGCCGGAGCGGCCCGCCTACGTCTACGTATCCGAGGTCGCCCACACACTGGCCGACGGCCGCCCGGCCCTGTTCGGCGGCGGTTTCTACCCGCGCGCCGGCATCAAGCAGGCGCTGCTCCCCCGCACCGGCACCCGCCTCGCCGTCCAGGACGCCCCGGCGGAGAACATCGACTACTACCGGCTGCTCGCCGCGCCCGCCAAGGGCGAAGGAGTACGGGCGGGCGACCCGGCCGTCCTGGCCTTCCGCACCCAGATCTTCGTCACGCGCAGCACCGTGGCGGTCGTCGCCGGACTCTCGCGGGGTGCGCCACGCCTGGTCGGGCTCTACGACGCGCTCGGCCGCCCGCAGCCAGAGGTGCACGCATGACCAGGGCAAGCACCGGACCCACGACCGTCATCGTCGTCATCGACGGATTCGGCATCGGCGCCATGCCGGACGCGGGCACCCTGCGTCCCGGCGACCTCGCGGCCGACACCTGCGGGCACACCCTGGACGGCTACGGCCGGCCGCTGCGTCTGCCGGCCCTCGGCGCCCTCGGCCTCGGCCTCGTGCACCCGCACCCGGACCTCGCCCGCACCACCCGCCTCCCGGTGGCCGTGGGCCGGGCCGCGCTCGGCTACCCGGGCGCGGACACCTTCGCGGGCCACCAGACGATGATGGGCGCCGACTTCAGCAAAGTGACCGTGGCGCGGCTCGCGGAGCACCTGGACGACGTCACGCGCGCTCTTCGCCGGGCCGGTCACACCGTCGAACTCCTGGGCTCCCGGCCCCTGTTGGCGGTCGACGGCGCCCTCCTGGTGCACGACAACCTGGAGGCCGACCCGGGTATCAACTGGAACGCTTCGGGCCGCCTGGAGGACTTCTCCTTCGACCGCATCCTGTCCGTGGCCCGCACGGTCCGCGCGGTCGCTCCGGTCGCCCGGGTGATCGCGGTCGGCGGCCATGCCGAGGCCCCGCTGTCGTCGTACGTACGCGAAGGCGACGCGGGCACGGTCGGCCTCGACACCCCGGCGAGCGGCTTCTACACGGGCGGTGGGCTCCAAGTGCAACACCTGGGCGCCGAGTTGGACCACCACCGGCAGCTGCCGTCGCTCGCCGCGCGGGCCGGAGTGCCGGTCACCCTGGTCGGCAAGGCCGCGGACATCCTGGAGTGCGACACGGCTCTGCGCCGCCCCGCGGTGGCCACGGCGGAGGTACTGGCCCACACGCTGGCCGCGGCGCGCGCTCCCCGCGGCCTGGTCGTGGCCAACGTCCAGGAGACGGACCTGGCCGGCCACCAGCAGGACGTACGGCGCTACGCGGAGGTCCTGGAGCAGGTCGACGCGGGCCTGGCGCAGCTCATCGAGACCCTCGGCTCCCCCGGCGACCGCCTCATCGTCACCGGCGACCACGGCAACGACCCGACCATCGGCCACGCCTGCCACACCCGCGAATACGTCCCGGTCCTCATCCACCGCCCCGAGGCGCCCGGCCTCGAACTCCTCCCGGACGCGGACTCGTTGGCGGATGTCGGAGCCGCGGCAGCGGCGTCCCTCGGCCTCGACCCGGCGGAACTCGCCAACGGCACCCTGATCAGAGCCGTGCCGTCCCACGCTCAGAGCCCCGTCCGGCGCTGAGAGCGAAGGCCCGGGCCACCAGCAGGTGACCCGGGCCCCAGCCCGTACAACCGAAAGCCCCGAGGGCCGCGGAACCTAGCCCATGAACTTCTTGAACTCGTCGGGCAGTTCGAAGTTCTGGTCCTTCCCGCCGGCCGGAAGGCCGAACGCCCCGCCCTCCTGCTGAGCCTGCTCGCGCCGCGCCACAGCGTCCTGCTCCTGCTGCTTGCGCTTCATGGGGTTACCGGAACGCTGCTTGCCCTTGGCCTGCTTCTGCTTCTTCTTCTGCCGGCCGGCGCCGCCGCCCATGCCGGGCATGCCCGGCATCCCGGGCATGCCGCCGCCCTGCGCCATCTTCGACATCATCTTGCGCGCCTCGAAGAACCGCTCCACGAGGTTCTTCACGGCACTGACGTCGACACCGGAACCACGGGCGATACGGGCGCGACGCGAGCCGTTGATGATCGTCGGCTCGGCGCGCTCGACCGGGGTCATCGACTTGATGATGGCGGCCGTACGGTCGACGTCACGCTCGTCGAGGTTGTTGATCTGGTCCTTCATCTGGCCCATGCCCGGCATCATGCCGAGCAGCTTGGAGATGGAGCCCATCTTCCTGACCTGCTCCATCTGGGCCAGGAAGTCATCGAGCGTGAACTCCTTGGGGCCCTTCTGGAGCTTGGCCGCCATCTTCTCGGCCTCGGCCTGGCTGAAGGTCTGCTCGGCCTTCTCGATCAGCGTGAGCATGTCGCCCATGCCGAGAATGCGGGACGCCATGCGGTCCGGGTGGAACGCGTCGAAGTCGTCCAGCTTCTCGCCGTTGGAGGCGAACATGATCTGCTTGCCGGTGACATGGGCGATGGAGAGCGCCGCACCACCGCGGGCGTCACCGTCGAGCTTCGACAGGACCACACCGTCGAAGCCGACGCCGTCACGGAAGGCCTCCGCGGTGTTCACCGCGTCCTGGCCGATCATCGCGTCGACGACGAAGAGGACCTCGTCGGGGCTTACGGCGTCGCGGATGTCCGCGGCCTGCTGCATCAGCTCCTGGTCGATACCGAGGCGGCCCGCGGTGTCGACGATGACGACGTCGTGCACCTTCTGCTTGGCGAACTCGATGGAGTCCTTGGCGACCTTGACCGGGTCACCGACGCCGTTGCCCGGCTCCGGCGCGTAGATCGAGACGCCGGCGCGCTCGGCGACGACACTCAGCTGGTTCACGGCGTTGGGGCGCTGCAGGTCACACGCGACGAGCAGCGGCGAGTGGCCCTGGCTCTTGAGCCACAGACCGAGCTTTCCGGCAAGCGTGGTCTTACCGGCACCCTGCAGACCCGCGAGCATGATCACGGTCGGCGGGTTCTTGGCGAAGCGCAGGCGGCGGGTCTCGCCGCCGAGGATGCCGACCAGCTCTTCGTTGACGATCTTGATGACCTGCTGCGCCGGGTTGAGCGCCTGGGAGACTTCCGCTCCGAGGGCTCGCTCCTTGACCTGCTTGATGAAGGCCCGCACGACCGGAAGCGCGACATCCGCTTCGAGCAGGGCGATACGGATTTCCCGTGCCGTGGCGTCGATGTCCGCCTCGGAGAGCCGGCCCTTGCCCCGGAGGGATTTGAAGGTGGCTGCGAGGCGATCGGAAAGGGTATCGAACACGGCTGCGTCGGTCCTCGGCGTTGGGAACAGTCTGGGCTGCCCTCAAGAGTATCTGGCTTGCCGAACATGTAGCCCCCGCCCGCTGAATCCGCAGGCGGAGGCCGAAACCCCGCGTCAGCGGGGGCCGCTCACCCCCGCAGAGCCTCCTCGAGTCCCCGCGCCACCGCCGCCGCGTCGGCCCCCGGCAGCGGCGCCCCCTCGGGTCCCGTGACATAGAAGGCATCAACGGCATTCGCCCCCAAGGTGGACACATGCGCGCTGCGTACCCGTACGTCCGCCGCCTCCAGGGCCCGGCCGATGCGGTGCAGCAGACCGGGGGCATCCTGGGCCCGCACTTCGATGACCGTGGCCAGCTGCGAGCCCGCGGGCGCCACCGTCACGCGCGGCGGCGGTGCGGGCGCCCCGCGCCTGCGCGGGTAGGCCGCCTCGCGCTCGGCGAGGCGGCCCGGGATGTCGAGGGTGCCGTCGAGCGCCCGCACCAGATCGGACCTGAGCCGGGCGGCCTGCGGAAGGGAGCCGAACTCGGCGGCGACCCGCCAGTCGAGGAACAGCACGGAGCCACCGGAAACCGTGGCACCGTCGGCGGACACCCCGTCGGGCAGCTCCATGACGCTGAGCTCCGCCGCCCGCACCGTGAGCCGGTGCATGGCGAGCACACCGGCCACGGCGGGCAGCACACCCGGCTGGTCCGGCACGGCGATCTGCAGCTCCACGCCGAGGGGTTCCTCGGCGCCGGGCTCGGTCGCCTCGGTCTGGGCGCGCAGGGCGAGTACGGGACCGCCGGTGCGGTAGGCCTCGATGGCGAGCCGCTCCTGCTCGACGGTCGCGGGCGCGGCCGCCGGAACGGGCGGCGGACCGCCGGCCAGGACGGCGCCGACCCGCTTGACCAGGTCGGCGACGAGCGAGGCCCGCCACGTGGACCAGGCGGCGGGCCCGGTGGCCAGGGCGTCGGCCTCGGTGAGGGCGTGCAGGAGCTCCAGGGTGGAGGCGGAGCCCACGGCTTCGGCGACGGCCCGCACCGTCGCCGGGTCGTCGAGGTCACGCCGGGTGGCGGTCTCGATGAGCAGCAGATGATGGCGTACGAGACTGGCGAGTACGGCGACATCGTCACGGTCGAAGCCGATCCGCGCGGCCACGTCACGGGCGATGGTCTCGCCTGCCACGGAGTGGTCGCCGGGCCAGCCCTTGCCGATGTCGTGCAGGAGCGCGGCGACGAGCAGCAGGTCGGGGCGGCTGACGCGGCGGGTCAGCTCGGCGGCCTGGACGGCGGTCTCGACGAGATGGCGGTCGACGGTCCAGGTGTGCACGGGGTTGCGCTGCGGCCGGCAGCGCACCCGCTCCCAGTCGGGCAGGACCCGGGTGATCAGCCCCTCGGCCTCCAGGGCCTCCCACACCTCGACGGTGGCGCGGCCGGCGCCGAGCAGGGTGACGAGTTGTTCACGGGCCTCGGCCGGCCACGGTGTGGGCAGCGGGCGGGCGACGGCGGCGAGGCGGCGTACCGCGTGCAGGGAGAGCGGAAGTCCGGCCTGGGCCGCCGCGGCGGCGGCGCGCAGCGGCAGGACGGGGTCGCGGTCGGGGCGGGCGGCGCGGGCGAGGACGACCTCGCCGTCCTGCTCGACGATCCCTTCGGCGAGCGGGGTGCGCTCGGGCGCGGGTTTGCCGCCGCCCAGCATGGCGCGCAGGCGGGGGCGTACGGCGCGTGAGCGAAGGACCCGGCCGACTTCGCGCCAGGTCACGTCGCTGGCGTACGAGATGGTGCGGGCCGCCTCGTACACCTGGCGAAGGAGGGTGTCGGAGTCCAGCAGGCCGAGGTCGGCGGCCACTTGGTCCTGTTCCTGCAGGGCGAGCCGGTCGGTGGCGCGGCCGGTGGCCAGGTGGAGTGCGTCGCGTACGTCGAGCAGGCGGCGGCGGGCGTCGGCGAGTCCGGCGCGCGGGGCGTCGGCGAGCCAGGACGCGGCGACGGCGCGCAGGGCGGTGGCGTCGCGCAGGCCGCCGCGGGCTTCCTTCAGGTCGGGTTCGAGGAGGAACTGCAACTCGCCCTGGCGGGCGGCTCGTTCCTCGCACAGCTCGCGCAGCTGGGGCAGTCGCTTGGGGGCCTGGTTGCGCCAGTCGGCGAGGACGGTGGTGCGCAGGGACGCGGTGAGGCCGAGGTCGCCCGCGATATGGCGGGCGTCGAGGAGGCCGAGCTGCACCTTGAGGTCGTCGCCCGCGGTCTTCCGGGCCTCACCCAGGGTGCGCACCGAGTGGTCGAGGGCTAGGCCCAGGTCCCACACGGGGTACCAGATGCGGTCGGCGAGGGCGGCGATGGCGGCGGCGTCGGCGCTGCCGTCGTGCAGCAGGAGCAGGTCGAGGTCGCTGCGCGGGGAGAGTTCGCCGCGGCCGTAGCCACCGACGGCGACGAGTGCGGCTCCGCGTACCCCGGCCGCATCCGCCTTGAAGAGGCCCGCGAGCCAGTCGTCGGTGAGTTCGGCGAGGGCCGCACGGCGCGGCGGCCCGGACTGCGCCTCTCCTTGGAGGAGGTGCAGCCGGGCCGCCGCGTAACCGCCGGGGCCGGAGTCTTCCGCTTCGGTCTTGACTTCCACGCTCGTCACCCAGCAGCTCCTTGCCTGTGCATTTCAGAGCGCGTCGGGTCCGCGCTCGCCGGTACGCACCCTGACGGCCGTGTCGACCGGGATGCTCCAGACCTTGCCGTCGCCGATCTTGCCGGTGCGGGCGGCCTTGACGACGACGTCGATGAGCTGGTCGGCGTCATCGTCCTCCACCAGGACCTCGATCCGGATCTTCGGCACGAGGTCGACGGTGTATTCGGCCCCTCGGTAGACCTCGGTGTGGCCGCGTTGACGGCCGTAGCCGCTGGCCTCCGTGACGGTGAGTCCCTGGACTCCGAAGGCCTGCAGGGCCTCCTTGATCTCGTCGAGGCGGTGCGGCTTCACAACCGCCGTGATGAGCTTCATGCGTCCACCTTCTTGTTCTTCGCCGCTTGCGGCCCGGCCGGCTTCTCGTCCCTGGCGGGCGGCCCCACGGCCGCGGTGCGCGGGGCCGTGCCGCCGCCCGCTCCGCTGAAGTCGTAGGCCGTCTCGGCGTGTTCGACCTGGTCGATGCCGGTGACCTCGTCGTCCTCGGGGACTCGCATACCGATCGTCTTGTCGATGACGAGGGCGAGGATGGCAGAAACGATCAGGGAGTACGCGAGGGTCGCGAAGACTCCGGCCGCCTGCTTGCCGAGCTGCGCGGCGTCACCGCCGTAGAACAGACCCTTGACCTCGGACTGGACGCCACCGGTGGCGAAGAAGCCGACGAGCAGGGAGCCGACGATTCCGCCGACGAGGTGCACGCCGACGACGTCGAGGGAGTCGTCGTAGCCGAACTTGAACTTCAGGCCGACGGCCATGGCACACAGCACACCGGCGATGGCGCCGACGGCGATGGCGCCGAGCGGGCTGACCGCGCCGCCGGCCGGGGTGATGGCGACGAGGCCGGCGACCGCGCCGGAGGCGGCACCGAGGGTGGTGAACGCCCCGTGCCGGATCTTCTCGTAGGCGAGCCAGGCGAGCATCGCGGCGGCGGTGGCGACCTGGGTGTTGACGAACATCACGGCGCCCACGCCATCGTCGTTGCCGAGCCAGGAGCCGGCGTTGAAGCCGAACCAGCCGAACCACAGGAGGCCGGCGCCGAGCATCACGAGCGGCAGCGAGTGCGGCCGCATCGGGTCCTTCTTGAAGCCGACGCGCTTGCCGATCACGAGGATCACACCGAGGGCCGCGGCACCGGCGTTGATGTGCACGGCGGTGCCGCCGGCGAAGTCGATGACACCGAGGTCGTACGCCCAGCCGCCCTCGCCCCATACCCAGTGCGCGACGGGGAAGTAGACGATCGTGGCCCACAGGGCGATGAACAGCGCCCAGGCGGTGAACTTCACGCGGTCGGCGAGGGCACCGCTGATCAGCGCGGGCGTGATGATGGCGAACATCAGCTGGAAGACGGCGAAGACATAGATGGGGATCGTGTAGGTCCCCCACAGTTCCGTCTTGCCGATGCCGCTGAGCCCGACGAAGTCGGAGTCCCAGCCGATGAGGGAGCCCTTGTCGGTGCCGAAGGCGACGCTGAAGCCGTAGAGCACCCACAGGATCGTGACGATCCCGAGGCTGATGAAGCTCATCATCAGCATGTTCAGGGTGGACTTGACCCGGACCATGCCTCCGTAGAAGAAGGCCAGACCCGGAGTCATCAGCATCACCAGTGCGGAGCAGATGAGCATGAATCCGGTGTTGGCGGCAGAGAGCTCGGGGGCTTCTGCGGCAAGCGTGATGCCTGGAGGCATCGGCGTCTCCTCTTTGTCTTGGTGGCGCGTGCGGCCCGTGCGGGCGGAGCCTGAGCGGTCATGAGGGGTGGGCCGGTTATGCGCCCCGACATTGGCGCAGCGCGGTTTCCGTCGATGCCCCTCGATGTTTCGCCGCAGTGACGAAGAGGTCGTGCGTGTTACGCATACATGAACTGCCGGATCGCGGAGGGCGGGGTTTCTATCCTCTGCGCTGAAGAGCCCTGTGGTGCGGGCGGTGGACGTGAACCGGCCGCGGCGGGCCATCCGGCTGACCTGGCGTGGGGGAGCCGAGTCGGGCAGTTAGGGATGGACCGGCCGCGGCCGGAGTTCTCGGGGTGAGGCGGCCGGGTTCAGACCGCTTCGGCGGATTCGGGCAGGTGGACGGCGAGCTGGTCGGTGAGATGCAGCACCTCGCCGACCTCGCCGAAGTCCCGCATGGCGGTGTCGACGGTCTTGCGAAGGCGGGTGTTGACCCGCTCCGAGCGCACCTTCCTGGCGATGCCGAGGGCCTTCTCGGCCAGGACGGCGCTCTGCTCGGGCTCCTTCTGCAGAAGGTGCACGGTGGCCATGCCGATGAGGTTCAGTGCGTACGACCGCTGGTGCTCGGGGTCGTTGCTGAAGAGTGCGACGGCGCGCTCCATCACGGGCTGGGAGAGGGAGGCGTAGGTGGGGCTGCGGCCTGCGACATAGGCGAGGTCGCGGTACGAGTGGGCGTTCTCGCCGTTGAGTTCGGCCTCGGAGAAGAAGCGGATCCAGTCCGGCTCGCGCTCCTGGACGTCGGTGGCGTCGGCGAAGGTGTCCTCGGCCATCCGCACGGCCCGCTTGGTCTTGCTGGGCTGGCCCATGTTGGCGTACGCGCGGGCCTCCATCGCATACAGCATCGCCTGGGTGCGGGGGGTCGCGCAGTCACGGCTGCCGTACTGCGCGAGATGGATCAGCTCAAGGGCGTCGTCGGGTCGCCCGAGGTGGATCATCTGGCGGCTCATGCCGGAGAGGATGTACGAGCCGAGCGGCTTGTCCCCGGCTTCCTTCGCGGCGTGCAGGGCGAGGACGAAGTACTTCTGCGCGGTGGGCTGCAGCCCCACGTCGTAGCTCATCCACCCGGCCAGCTCGGCCAGTTCGGCCGCGATCTTGAAGAGCCGGCTCGCGGTGGCGGCGGGCTGCGGCTCCTGCAGCAGATCGGTCACCTCGTGCAGCTGGCCGACGACGGCCTTGCGGCGCAGACCGCCGCCGCACTGGGCGTCCCACTGCCGGAACATCACGGTGGTCGACTCGAGGAGGTCGAGCTCGGGCTTGGACAGGCGAGAGGCCCGCCGGATGGACGCGGCGGGCTCGGCGCGGTCGGCGGTGTGCCCGGGTGTGGGCACGAGCCAGCGCTGCATGGGCTCGATCAGGGCGGGTCCGGCGGACAGGGCGAGCGAGGTGCCGAGGAAACCACGCCGGGCCAGCATCAGGTCGCTGCGCGAGAACTCACTGATCAGCTCGACGGTCTGGGGCCCGGTCCAGGGCAGGTCGACCCCGGAGAGCGACGGCGACTGGTGGGCGGAGCGCAGGCCGAGGTCCTCGATGGCGACGACGGAACCGAAGCGCTCGGAGAACAGTTCGGACAGGATCCGCGGAATCGGCTCACGCGGCTGCTCCCCGTCGAGCCAGCGGCGCACCCGCGAGGTGTCGGTCGAGATGTGGTTCGCGCCCAACTGCCGTGCTCTGCGGTTGACCTGCCGGGCGAGTTCGCCCTTCGACCAGCCGCTGCGCACGAACCATGAACTCAGCTGTTCGTTGGGGCGTTTGTCAGCGGTCACGCCGCTGCCGCCATTGCCGCCCACTGGAACGCCCCCATCCCTCAAGCCGCTTGTGCGCGCCGTGCGCCAAGCACTAACAGAATGCCGTGAGTTGCAGTCGTTCGTCTGCCGGTTCTCACCCGTCGAACAAGGAACCGACTTGCCTCCGGCATACCCATGAGCGAGTGCGCCCCCTGGGTTCGTGCACCGAAAGTAATCCTACGATCACCCTCCCGGCGAGGGCGTTCTCGGAAACGCCACCATTCGCCACCCCTTCGAATGAACTCATGGACGGCTGCACGCGATTGACTTGACACAGCGCAGCCGGGAGTGGGCGGAGCGATGCGAACCGGGGCGCACCGGTCCGCCCGCACCACCCCGCGACCCCCCCCTCGGGCGCCGCCACACCGGAGGCGACACGACGGAGGGTCACGGAACAGCTCCGGCTCGTAACCACGAAGACGCTCGACCCGTTGGAGGGGGCATGGGCTTCACGATCGGCGGCAGCCGGAGCATCCGCGAAAGCCGTCCTGCACGGGCCGGCTCACGGCGCCGCGGACGCACCTCCGCCTGCACCGCGGTGGCCGAGTTCACCGGTCTTTGGGGCTGGGCCGTGGTACCCGGTGCCCGCGCCTCCGACGGCCGCTGCTCCTGCGGCGCCGCCGACTGCCCCGCCCCGGGCGCCCATCCGCTCGCCTTCGCCCCCGAGATCCCGGCCGGCGCCACGCTCGACGAAGTCACCCGCGCCTGGGGCGAGTTCCCCGGCGCCGCGGCGCTGCTGCCGACGGGGCGCACCTTCGACATCCTGGACGTCGCCGAGGCCGCGGGCCGCCGCGCCCTGGTCCGGATGGAACGCATGGGCATCCCGCTCGGCCCGGTGACCGCCACCCCCGAGGGCCGCGCCCAGTTCTTCGTCGCCCCGGGCGCCGCCGCCGAACTGCCCGCGCTGCTCTACCGCATGGGCTGGGACGACGCCGACCTCGATCTGCGCGGTATCGGCCCCGGCGGGCACATCACGGTCCCGCCGTCCGACCACGCGGGCCTCGGCCCGGTCCGCTGGCTGCGCGCCCCCGCCCTGGACTCGACCAGCAACCCGCCGCCGGCCCGGCTGCTCCTCGGGACGCTGGCGTACGTATGCCACCGGTCGGCGGCATAGCCCCGACCGCCCTGGCCGCACCGGCCGCACCGGCCGCACAAACCGAAGGGCCCGCCCCGGCTGCACCCCGGGGCGGGCCCTTCGCTGTCGCCTGACGCCCTGGGGCGAAACGGCTTACAGCCATACGCCGGTCAGTCGCCGATCAGCGCGTCCACGAACGCCTCCGGCTCGAACGGCGCCAGGTCGTCCGCGCCCTCGCCGAGCCCCACGAGCTTGACCGGGACGCCCAGTTCACGCTGGACGGCGACGACGATGCCGCCCTTGGCGGTGCCGTCGAGCTTGGTCAGGACGATGCCGGTGATGTCGACGACCTCGGCGAAGACCCGGGCCTGCACCAGTCCGTTCTGACCGGTGGTGGCGTCGAGCACGAGCAGCACCTCGTCGAGCGGGCCGTGCTTCTCGACGACCCGCTTGACCTTGCCGAGCTCGTCCATGAGACCGGTCTTGGTGTGCAGGCGCCCCGCGGTGTCGATGAGCACCACGTCGACGCCCATCTCCTTGCCCTCCTTGACCGCGTCGAAGGCGACGGAGGCGGGGTCGCCGCCCTCGGGCCCGCGCACGGTGTAGGCGCCCACGCGCTCGCCCCAGGTCTGCAGCTGGTCGGCGGCGGCGGCGCGGAAGGTGTCGGCGGCGCCGAGGACGACGGTGCGGCCGTCGGCGACCAGGACCCGGGCGAGCTTGCCGGTGGTGGTGGTCTTGCCGGTGCCGTTGACGCCGACGACCATGACGACGCCCGGGATCTCCGCGTCGGACTCGGTCTTCACGACCCGGTCGTAGTCGGTGCCGACCAGGGTGAGCAGCTCCTCACGGAGCAGGGCGCGCAGCTCGTCGGGGGTGCGGGTGCCGAGTACCTTCACACGCTCGCGAAGCCGCTCGACCAGCTCCTGGGTGGGGGCGACACCGACATCGGCGGTGAGGAGGGTGTCCTCGATCTCCTCCCAGGTGTCCTCGTCGAGGTGCTCACGGGAGAGCAGGGTGAGCAGGCCCTTGCCGAGGGAGTTCTGGGAGCGGGCCAGACGTGCGCGCAGCCGCACGAGCCGGCCCGCGGTGGGCTCGGGGACCTCGATCTCGGGTGCGGCGGGAGCGGCGGGCTCCTCGGCGGCGGGCGCTTCGGGCGCGGGAGCCTCCGCCTTGGGAAGCTCGACCTCCTCGATCGTGCGGCGCGGTTCTTCGCGCGGCTCCTCGGCCTCTTCGCCGACGTGCGGCTCGGCCGGGGGTTCGGTGATGACCGGGGTGCTCGACGGGGCCGAGGGGGGCAGCTGCTTCTTCCTGCGGCTGCCGACCACGAGCCCGCTGACGGCGCCGATCACGACGACGGCGATGACTACAGCAAGGATGACGATGTCCATAACCCGTCCAGTATCAGTCACGCCCCCGCCGGGAGCTGCTACTCGTGCGATGACACAAAGGACCTAGGGCACTATTTGCCATTTTTGGGGCGAACGTACGATAGTTGTGATTCCCCCACTTCTCCCCCCACGGAGCTACGCATGCCCCCCGCGTCCCGCAGCGCGTCTGCCCACTCCGAGACGGCCGAGCCGTCCCACATAGCCGCCGAGATCGAGAGCGCCATCGAGACCCGGGGCCTGGAGCCCGTGCCGGACAAGGAGCGCACCGGCAAGGTCGGCGATCTCTTCCCGACCTGGGTGGCCGCCAACATCAGTGTGCTGCTGCTCACGATGGGCGCGGGCCTGGTCGTCTTCAACGGCCTGAACATCTGGCAGGTGCTGGTCGTCGCGACCGTGGCGCCCATTGTCTCCTACGGCATCGTCGGGCTGATCTCGATCGCGGGCAAGCGGGGCGGCGCCCCGGGTATGGCCCTCTCACGGGCGGTCTTCGGCCAGCGGGGCAACCTTTTCCCCGGCTCGCTGATCTGGGTGGCCCGCTGGGGCTGGGAGACGATCAACGCGGTCACCGGTGCGTACGCCATCCTGACCGTGCTCGACCTGCTTTTCGGCATCAAGTCCAACACCGCTCTGATCGTGGTGACGCTGCTGCTCTTCGTCACCGGCACGTTCCTGGTGTCGGGTCTCGGCATCAACGCGCTGCGGGTGTGCAGCAAGTGGTCGACGTATCTGTTCGGCGCGTTCAGCGTCCTGGTGCTCGGCTATCTCATCGTCGACACCGACTGGTCGGCCGTCCTGGACAAGCCCGCCGGATCGGCGGCGATGGTGGTCGCGGGCATCGGCATGATCGGTGCGGGCGGTATCAGCTGGGTCCCGTCGGGCCCGGACTTCACGCGCTACCTGCCGCGGTCGGCCTCCTCCGGGAAGCTGGTCGGCACGACGATCGGCGGCGCCGGCATCGTCGTCCTGCCGATGGTCCTGATGGGCGCCGTGATGGCGGTCGCGACGCCGAACCTGGCGAGCGCGCAGGACCCGGTGGCGTTCATCGGCGAGCTGCTGCCGATCTGGATCGCGGTGCCGTATCTGCTGATCGCCCTCGTGGGCATGCTGCTGATCAACTCGATGTCGATGTACTCGGCGGGCTTCACCGCGCAGACCCTCGGCATCAAGGTGCCGCGCGCCTGGGCGGTGAGCGTGAACGCCGTGATCAGCCTGGTCTTCGGCTTCCTCCTGATGGTGGTGGCGACCAGCTTCATCGGCTCGTTCATCTCGTTCCTGACGCTGCTCGCGGTGGCGTTCTCCGCGTGGATCGGTGTCTTCGGCGTGGACATGCTGCGCAGGACGTCGTACGACGGCGCGGCCCTGCTCGACACGACGCGCACCAGCGCCTACTGGTACAAGGGCGGCTTCGCCTGGCAGGCCATGACCGCCTGGGCCGTGGCCCTGGTGACGGGTCTGCTGTTCACCAAGGTCGACTGGTTCGCGGGCCCGCTGGCCTCGTCGTGGATCGGCGAGCACGGCCTCGGCTGGCTGGCCGGGATCGTCGTGTCCGCTCTGCTGTACGCGGTGCTGCCGCGCACCAAGGCGCCCGCAACTCCCGCCGCCGTGAAGGCGGATGAGGAAGCGCCCGCCCCGGCGGAGCTGCCCGTCTGACCCGGCCGGGACGCCCCTCCGGCACACCCCTATTCATCTGACGCTACGTCAGCTAACGTCCCCCTTCGCCAGCCCACGGCTTCCCGTGTTCCCGTGTTCCCGGCGAAGGGGGACGTCTGTCATGGCCGTCACGGTCGTACGCTTCAATCTCGTCGACCCCGCAGCGCAGCCCGAGTCTCTTTCCGCCCGCTATCGCACCGCCGTGGAGATGGCCGCGTATTGCGACGACCGCGGCATCACCACCATCCAGACCGAGGAGCATCACGGAGCCGCCAACTCCTGGCTGCCGTCGCCGTTCTCCTTCGCGGGCGCGGTGTTCGGGGCGACGCGGCGGATCGCCGTCACGGTCTCCGCGATCATCGGCCCGCTGCACGATCCGCTGCGCCTGGCGGAGGAGATCGCGGTCCTCGACCTGATCAGCGGCGGGCGCCTGGTGACGGTGGCGGGGATCGGCTACCGGCCCGAGGAGTACGAGGCCTTCGGCGTGGAGTGGGGGCGGCGCGGCAAGCTGCAGGACGAGCTCCTGGAGACGCTGCTCAAGGCGTGGACCGGGGAGCCGTTCGAGTTCCGCGGCCGCACGGTGCGAGTGACGCCGCGCCCGTTCACCCAGCCCAACCCGCTGCTCCTGGTGGGCGGTTCGTCGAAGGCGGCGGCGCGGCGCGCGGCCCGGCTCGGCCTGCCGTTCTTCCCGAGCGCGCATCTGCCCGACCTCGACGCGTACTACCAGGAGCAGTTGGCCTCGTACGGCACCGAGGGCTGGACGATGATGCCCGCCGCCGAGACCCCGCTGCTGCATATCTCCGAGGACCCGGACCGCACCTGGGCCGAGTACGGCGAGCACTTCCTGCACGAGGCGCAGACGTATGCCTCCTGGCAGTCCAAGGACATCCGCTCAGCGGTGCGTTCGGGCGCGACGACCGTCGAGGAGCTGCGCGCCGAGGGCGTGTACCGGATTCTCACGCCCGACGAGTGCGTGGCCCTCAACGAGAGCGGCCTCGACAATCTGGTCCTGCACCCGCTGTGCGGCGGTATGCCCCTGGACGAGGGCTGGCGCAGCCTGCATCTGTTCGCGGAACGGGTCATGCCCCGGTTCAAGGACTGAACCGGGGCACGACCTAGCTGGAAGAGAGGGGCAGCGGGGGATTTAGCCCATCTCTTCCAGGGTCTTGCCCTTCGTCTCCTTGACGAACTTCATGACGAAGGGGATCGAGAGCGCCGCGAAGGCGCCGTAGATGATGTACGAGCCGGTCAGGGACCACTCGGACATGCTCGGGAACGTCTTGGTGATCGCGAAGTTGGCGAGCCACTGGGCGGCCGCGGCCACACCGAGCGCGGCGGCGCGGATCCGGTTGGGGAAGATCTCGCCGAGCAGCACCCAGACCACCACGCCCCAGGAGAGCGCGAAGAACAGCACGAAGGCGTTGGCGGCGATGATCGCGGTCAGGCCCTGGGCGTTCGGCAGCGAGACATTGTCACCGGTGCCCGTGCGGTACGAGAAGGCCCAGGCGCAGGTGAACAGGGCGGCTGCCATACCGGCGGAACCGATGATCGCGAGCGGCTTGCGGCCGATCCGGTCGACGAAGATCATCGCGATCACGGTGCCGACGATGTTCACGATCGACGTCTCGAAGGAGTACAGGAACGAGCTGGAGGGGTCCTTGCCGATGGACTGCCACAGCTGGTTCGAGTAGTAGAAGATCACGTTGATGCCGACGAGCTGCTGGAAGACCGAGAGCCCGATACCGATCCAGACGATCGGCAGGAAGCCGACCTTGCCGAGCAGATCCTTGAACGAGGGCTTGTGCTCGCTGCGCAGACCGTGCTCGATCTCGGCGGCGCGGGCCTCGACGTCGACACCCGAGCCCTCGACCTCCGCGAGGACCTTCTTGGCGGCGGCGTGCTTGCCGGCGGAGATCAGATAGCGCGGCGACTCGGGGATCGCGAGGGACAGCAGGCCGTACAGGACGGCCGGGACGACCATGACGCCGAGCATCCACTGCCAGGCCTCGAGGCCCATCAGCTTGCCGCGCTGGTCGCCTTCGGCCATGTTCAGGATGCCCCAGTTGACCAGCTGGGAGACCGCGATGCCGATGACGATGGCGGCCTGCTGGAACGAGGCGAGCCGGCCGCGGTACGCCGGCGGGGCGACCTCGGCGATATAGGCCGGGCCGATGACCGAGGCCATACCGATGCCGATACCGCCGATGAGCCGCCAGACCGTCAGGTCCCAGGCGGCGAAGGGCAGTGCGGAGCCGACGGCGCTGGCCGCGAAGAGCACGGCCGCGATCTGCATACAGCGGATACGGCCGATCCGGTCGGCGATCCGGCCGGCGAGCGCGGCGCCCAGGGCGCAGCCGAGCAGGGCGGTGGCGATGATCCAGCCGAGCATGTTCGCGTTGACGTCGAACCTGTGCTGGATGGCCACGGTCGCGCCGTTGATCACGGAGCTGTCGTAGCCGAAGAGGAACCCGCCCATCGCGGCCGCAGCCGTAATGAAGATGACATGGCCGAGGTGGTCCGGCTGGGCCTGGCGGCCTCCGGACGACGGCGCCTGCGCGGTGCTGGTCACGTGCGTCTCCTGGGGGACCCGGCCGCGGTGCCGGGCTTGTGGGGGCATCTTCAAGTGGCGCACAACTTCGCGCCGCTCACCACTTGAAGGTAAAAACAACGTTGCAGAGACTATGCCTTCAAGTTTCGAAGTCAATAGGTCCAAGGCTGTGAATTTAGAGGCGCATCGAGGCCCTTAGAGTTCAAGGCTTGAACTTATGTAGGGGTAAAGGGTGCGGAACGGGTCAGCGCAGCCGCTGGCTGATGACCTTCGAGACGCCGTCGCCCTGCATGGAGACGCCGTACAGCGCGTCGGCGACCTCCATCGTGCGCTTCTGGTGCGTGATCACGATCAGCTGCGAGGACTCCTGCAGCTCCTCCATGATCCGGATCAGCCGCTGCAGGTTGGTGTCGTCCAGGGCCGCCTCGACCTCGTCCATCACGTAGAACGGGCTGGGCCGGGCCTTGAAGATGGAGACCAGCATGGCCACCGCGGTCAGCGACCGTTCACCGCCGGAGAGCAGCGAGAGCCGCTTGACCTTCTTGCCCGGCGGCCGCGCCTCCACGTCCACGCCGGTGGTCAGCATGTTCTCGGGGTCGGTCAGGATCAGCCGCCCCTCGCCGCCCGGGAAGAGCCGCGAGAAGACACCTTCGAACTCCCTGGCCGTGTCCCGGAAGGCCTCGGTGAAGACCTGCTCGACGCGCTCGTCCACCTCCTTCACGACCTGAAGGAGGTCGGTGCGGGTCTTCTTCAGGTCCTCCAGCTGCTCGCTCAGGAACTTGTGCCGCTCTTCCAGCGCCGCAAACTCCTCAAGGGCGAGCGGGTTCACCTTTCCCAGCTGCTGATACGCCCGTTCGGCTGCCTTGAGGCGCTTCTCCTGCTCGGCCCGGACGAACGGCCTCGGCGCGTTCCGCGGATGCTCCGGGTCCTCGGGCAGCTCCTCGCCCTCGGCGGGGGGCGAGGGCGGCACCAGCTGGCCGGGTCCGTAGTCGGCGACGAGTCCCGCCGGTTCCACACCGAGCTCCTCCAGCGCCTTGGCCTCCAGCTGCTCGATCCGCAGCCGCTTCTCGGCACCGAGTACCTCGCCGCGGTGGACCGAATCCGTCAGCTTGTCGAGTTCGGCCTTCAGGTCGCGTCCGGCGTTCCGCTCGGCTGTGAGCTCCCGCTCCCGCTCCGCCTTGGCGCGCTCGGCCGCGGCGCGCTCCTCCTCGGCCCGTACGAGGGACACCTCGACATGCGCGAGCAGCTGCCGGGCACCCGAGGCGACCGCTTCGGCGACCGTCGCCTCGTGCCGGAGCCGGGCCCTGCGCTGCTCTGCACGCGCGCGTGCCTCACGTTCGGAGCGCGCCGCCCGGTCCAGACCGTCTGCCCGGCCCGCGAGCCCCTTGACCCGCTCCTCGTGCGTACGCACCTGGAGCCGGGCCTCCATCTCGGTCTGCCGCGCGTTGGCGCCGTCGGCCGCGAGCCGGTCGCGTACCGCCGTATCGGGCTCCTCCTCGACCGGTGCCTCCTCGGCGACGGCAAGCCGCTCCGCCAGCTCCTCCGCCTCTTCGAGCGCACGGTCCAGGGCCTCCTGCGCGCGCGTGGCGGCGGCCGTGGACCGCTCGGCCTCACCAGCGGCGCCCCGCGCCTGCCCGGCGAGCCGGCCAAGGGCTTGCGAGACGGTCGACTTCTCCCGGTCGGCGGCCCGCCGCCGCTCCCCCAACTCCTCGACGAGCGCGGCCACTTCACGCCGCCGCTCGGTCGCCCGGTGCTGCGCCCCGGCCAGCTCCTCGCAGCGCACCCCGAGCTCTTCGAGCTCGGCCGCCGCCTCGTCCACGGACGCCTGCACCTCGAGCAGACTCGGCGCGCCCGCGGACCCGCCCTGCGCGAAGTGCGCCCCGAGCAGGTCACCTTCGGCCGTCACCGCGGTCAGCCCGGGCTGCGCGTAGACCAGGTCCTCGGCATCCTCCAGTGTGCCGACCACCACGATTCCGCGCAGCAGCCGCCGCACCGCGGGCAGCAACTCCTCGGGCCCGCGCACCAGTTCAGCGGCGAACGGTGGCCCGTCACCGCTCTCGGGCGTCACGTCACCGGGGGCGCCGCCGAGCAGTATGGCCGCGCGCCCCGCGTCCTGCTTGCGCAGGAGTCGGATCGCCTCGGCGGCCGTCGCCGGGTTGGCCACCGCGATGGCATCCGCGGCGGACCCGAGCGCCGCCGCCACCGGAACCTCGAAGCCCGGTGCCACCGTGAGCAGTTCGGAGGCAGGGCCGAGCAGCCCGGCAAGACGTTCCTTCGCGGCGAGCAGCGCTCCGGTGCCGTCCTTGCGGCGCAGGCCCAGGGCCAGCGCCTCGTGCCGGGCGGCCGTCGCGGCCCGCTTGCGCTCCGCCGCGGTGACCGCCTCACGTGCGGCGCTCAGCTCGGCCTCGGCCTCGGCGAGCTCCCGCTTGGCCGCGTCGTGCTGCTCACCGAGCTCGGCGTCCCCCGCGTCCAGGCCGTCGACCTCGGCCTTGAGCTGCTCGTACTCCTCCTGCGCTGCGACCGCCCGCTCCTGCGCCTCGTCCCGCGCGGCGGCAAGGCGGTCGATCTCGGCCTGCGCGGATGCGGCCCGGCTGCGGGCGGCGTTGACCTGGCCGTTGAGCCGGGCAAGGCCCTCACGCCGGTCGGCGATGGCACGCGCCACGTCCTTCAGGCGCCGCTCCTCCTGCCCCAACTCCCGCTCCAGGTCGGCACGGTGGGCGACGGTGTCCTCGAGCGCCCGCTCGGCGGCCTCGAGAGCGGCCTCCAGCTCGGCCTCCTGCTCCCTGATCCGGGCGGCCTCTCGCTCCATGTCCTCGGGGTCGCGCCCACGCCGCTCCTCGGCCGGCGCACCGGAGGCGCTCTTCACCCGCGCATCGGCGAGCGAGACGGTGCCCCGCACCCGCTCGGCCAGCTGCGACAGCTCGTACCAGGTCTCCTGCGCGCGCTGCAGCCGCGGCGCGAGCCGGCGCACCTCGTCCTCGAGATCGGCCTCGCGCGTGAGCGCCGCCTTGAGCCGCCCCTCGGCCTCCTCCTTGCGCCGCTTCAGCTCGGCCTCGTCCGCGATCTCGGTACGCAGCGCCTCCCGCAGACGTACGAGGTCGTCGGCGAGCAGCCGCAGCCGGGCATCGCGCAGATCGGCCTGGATGACGGCGGCCCGTCGCGCCACCGCGGCCTGCCGGCCCAGGGGCTTCAGCTGCCGCCGCAGCTCATCGGTGAGGTCCTGTACGCGCGCCAGATTGGCCTGCATCGCATCGAGCTTCCGCAGCGCCTTCTCCTTGCGCTTGCGGTGCTTGAGGACTCCGGCCGCCTCTTCGATGAAGGCCCGGCGCCCCATCGGGTCGGCGTGCAGAACGGAGTCGAGCTGCCCCTGCCCGACGATGACATGCATCTCGCGCCCGATGCCCGAGTCGGAGAGCAGCTCCTGGATGTCGAGCAGCCGGCAGGTATCGCCGTTGATCTGGTATTCGCTGCCGCCGTTGCGGAACATGATCCGCGTGATGGTGACCTCGGCGTACTCGATGGGCAGCACACCGTCGGAGTTGTCGATGGTCAGCGACACCTCGGCCCGGCCGAGCGGCGGGCGCCCGGTGGTGCCGGCGAAGATGACGTCCTCCATCTTGCCGCCGCGCAGCGACTTGGCGCCCTGTTCGCCCATGACCCAGCTGAGCGCGTCCACGACATTCGACTTGCCCGAGCCATTGGGGCCGACCACACAAGTGATGCCCGGCTCGAACCTCAGCGTCGTGGCCGAGGCGAAGGATTTGAACCCGCGCAGGGTCATGGCCTTGAGGTGCACGCCGCCGGACTCTACCTTCCGCCCCTCGCCCACCGCCGCCCGTACACGGCAGGCGCTGCGCGTCGCACCGCTGGTTTCCCGGTCTCACTCCATGAACACGCGGTTTCACCGAGGAAGGTGCAGGGCACATCAGACGTTAAGAGCGGCCCGGAGGGCCGGGTGGGAAAAGAAAGAAGGGACGCCGAAGCGTCCCTTGCAGATCTTGATAAGCGGCTGACACGAACTGCCCCGACCGATGCCTTGCGGGGCGTTGGATCAGGTCAGCGCAGGCTCAGCCTGGGGTACGTCGATGCTCTCCAGGAGCGAGTCGCCGTGGTGAGAAGCGGCAGCAGTAGCCAGCGCGTCATTCTCGGCCTGGATTCGTACGAGCTCTGATTCCAGGTCCTGGACGCGCTGCTGGAGCCGTCGCATCTCGGCGAGGAGTCGCGGGTCGGAGCCGCCGACGTAACCGAGAAGCGCCTTTGCCATGATGGATGGTCCTCCACACTGAGTGACCGACCGAAGTGGTGTGGGTCGTGAGGGAAGCACCCGCGGTGAATGGCACTGGTTGTTCTTACTGCCGTTCCCACATGCCAAACAGCTAGGGTGCGCGGGGACTTCCAGAGTCTCACCAAAATGTTTGACGGTCAACACGATCACGCCCCGTATTGGCGGGCAAACCCGGGGCGCGCGGCTGTCGAACCAGCGGCGCGGCTACTCTGCGGGGCCCTTGAGGCGTGGAGATCATCCTTCCTTGCGCAGCCTGGCACGGCAAGCCCTTATTGGCAACCACCAGGTCGTTCCTGCCCAGCACAGTTGCCTCCGGCATCTGCCGAAGGCCCGCGGCGCGGTCCGGGCGATGCGAACCGGGTCCGGCCTCAGCGGATGGCGAACCCGTCATAGATCCCGCGAGGGGTGTCCCAGATCTCAGTGACACCGTCGACCCTGCCGGGTGTGTCGCCCTCGCGCAGCCAGTTCAGGAGCTTCTCGCAGCCGGCGCGCGTTCCCTCGGCGACGACCTGGACGCGGCCGTCGGCCAGATTGAGCGCGAATCCACTGATGCCGCCGAGCTCGAGAGCCTTCGCCCTGGTGAACCAGCGGAAGCCCACTCCCTGTACATGGCCGCGCACCCAGGCGGTGAGCCGTACCTCTTCGTTCATGTGGGAAAGCTAACCGGCCAATTGCTCTGGAGGCACTTCGCCCCCTCCTGTCATCGCGTACAGTCGCGAAAGATGAGCCTCACCCGTTCGGGTGAAGCACGTTGACCGTAGGAACCAGGAAGGCCAGAGATGGGACGCCACCGACGCGTCGGCGCCGAGGGCGCCGCCGATGAGCAGCACCCGGCGGGCCCCGCAACTTCGCGCGGCGCCCGATCACACCGCCGCATGAAGCGCGCGTCGACACCGGTGCGCACCGGCCTGCTCGGCGCCTCCGCGGCCGTGGCCATGGGCGCCGTGGCCGTCGCGTCCGGCCTGATCCCCGGCACCGACAACTACTCGGGCGGCAAGGACGCCGGCAAGGTGCAGTCCGCCGGCAGCCCCACCGAGCTGCAGACCCAGAGCGAGGCGTCGAAGTCCCCGGACCGCGAGGAGAGCGCCGCGAGCCGCGACTCCGCGCGCCCCGAGCCGTCCTCCTCCGCCCCGTCCCGCTCCGCCGAGCCCTCCGAGTCGCCGACGCCGGAGAAGTCATCGGCGAGCTCCGCGCCGGACAAGGCGAAGGGCGACGGGAACGACGCTGACAAGGACACCGGCAAGACCGAGTCCGCGAAGCCCGAGAAGCCCGCCGCGCCCCAGTCGCCCGACACCGCGAAGGCCGCGGAGGCCGAGGTGCTCTCCCTGGTCAACCAGGAGCGGATCAAGGCAGGCTGCGGCCCGGTGCGCCAGGACGGCGACCTGGCCGAGCTGGCCGGCGACTTCAGCAAGGACATGGCCGCGCGCGGCTTCTTCGACCACACCGACCCCGACGGCGACACCCCCTGGGACCGCGCCGACAAGGCCGGCATTACGAACCTCGGCGGCGAGAACATAGCCAGGGGCCAGGCCAACGCCCAGTCCGTGATGGATTCCTGGATGAAGAGCCCGGGCCACCGCGCGAACATCCTCAACTGCGACTACAAAACCCTCGGCGTCGGCGCCCACTTCGCGTCCGGCGGCCCGTGGTGGACGCAGGACTTCGGCTTCTGAGCGGCTGGGCCCCACAGCGCGTTCAGGCCCGTGCCTTCACCGGTCGCGGCGGGCGCTGGCAGCGGGGGCAGAAGTAGCTGGAGCGGTTCATCCACGGGCGTCTGCGCATCGGGGTGCCGCAGCGGCGGCAGGGCTCGTCCTCACGGCCGTACGCGTCCAGGGACCGGTCGAAGTATCCGCTCTCGCCGTTCACATTCACGTAGAGACTGTCGAAGCTGGTGCCGCCCACGGCGAGCGCCGCGTTCATGACGTCCCGGACATGGCCGAGGAGTTCCGTCGTGCGGGGGCGGGTGAAGGTGGCGGTGGGGCGTTCGTAGTGCAGCCTGGCGCGCCACAGCGCCTCGTCCGCGTAGATATTGCCGACTCCGCTGATCAGTGACTGGTTGAGCAGGGCCCGCTTGATGGTGCTGCGGCTGCGGCGCAGGCCCTGGTGGAAGGCCTCTTCGTCGAAGGCGGGGTCGAGCGGGTCGCGGGCGATATGCGCGATGACCTCGGGCAGGCCGTCCGGTGCGGTGCCGTGCAGGGAAAGGCCGCCGAAGGTGCGCTGGTCCACGAAGCGCAGCTCCGTCCCCTGTGCGTCGTCGAAGCGGACACGGATCCGCAGATGCTTCTCGTCCGGGGCGTCGGCGGGCTGCACCAGGAGCTGGCCGCTCATGCCGAGGTGGGCCAGGACCGCGGCCGGGGAGTCGGCGAGCGGCAGCCACAGATACTTGCCGCGACGCTGGGCGAGCCCGATCCGGTGCCCCTTGAGACCGGCCGCGAAGTCGGCGCCGCCGGCGAGATGACGGCGTACGGCCCGCGGGTGCAGGACATCGACACCGCTGACGACGCGGCCGCTGATCCAGCGTTCGAGGCCGCGGCGGACGACTTCTACTTCGGGCAGCTCGGGCACGGGTCCTCCCCCGGTACATGGGTTGCTGCAACGCGACGGTCCGCCCCGCGCGTGGCGGGACGGACCGTCGTAGAGCCTTCTTGGAAGCGGCGGACTCAGGCCGTGGCCGTGTCGGGGGCGCTGTCAGCGGTTGCCCCTTCGGCCTCTGCCTTGGCTCGCTCGGCCCGCTCGTCGGCGGCTGCGCGGATCGCGCGCCAAGCGGACTCGGCGGCCTGCTGTTCCGCCTCCTTCTTGCTGCGGCCGGTGCCGGTGCCGTACGAGACGCCTCCGACGCGGGCAGCAGCAGTGAAGGTCTTCTCGTGGTCCGGGCCGGTCTCCGTGACCAGGTACTCGGGTACGCCGAGCCCTTCGGTCGCGGTGAGTTCCTGGAGGCTGGTCTTCCAGTCCAGGCCGGCACCGAGGTTGGAGGATTTCTCGATCAGCGGGTCGAAGAGACGGTGCACCAGCTCGGATGCCGCCTCGAGGCCCTGGTCGAGATAGACCGCGCCGATCACCGCTTCAAGGGTGTCGGCGAGGATGGATGCCTTGTCCCGGCCGCCCGTGCCTTCTTCGCCCCGGCCGAGCCGGATGAAGGCGCCGAGGTCGAGGCCGCGGCCCACCTCCGCAAGCGCACGCGAATTGACCACCGCGGCCCGCAGCTTGGCCAGTTGGCCTTCGGGCAGATCGGGGTGGGTGCGATACAGCGTGTCCGTGACGACCAGGCCGAGCACGGAGTCCCCGAGGAACTCCAGGCGCTCGTTGGTCGGCAGACCGCCGTTCTCGTACGCGTAGGAACGGTGGGTCAGTGCACGCACCAGAAGGGCGGACTCGAGTTTGTACCCGAGCCGCCCTTCCAGAAGCGTGTGGGACGAGGCCGTGTTCTCCGCCTGCTTTTTGGCGTGTTCCGCCTTGGCGTCAGACATCGTGCCTCTCACCAGCCGCTCAGACCTCGAGGACCTGGCGCTTGTTGTAGGTGCCGCAAGCGGGGCACGCGATGTGCTGCTGCTTGGGCTCCTGGCAACGCTCACACGAAACCAGGGTGGGGACCGCAGCCTTCCACTGCGACCGGCGGTGGCGCGTGTTGCTGCGCGACATCTTCCGCTTCGGAACAGCCACGGCTACTTCTCCTGCTTCTCGTCGACGCCCGCTTCCGCTTCGGCGCCGCTCATCTCGTCCTTCTCGCCGTCCTGGAGCGAACCGGCGAGTCCCTGCAATGCCGCCCAACGGATGTCGACGGCGTCATGGTGGTGGTCCGGGTCGTCCGCGAGCCGCGCTCCGCACTGGGAGCACAGACCCGGGCAGTCGTCCTGGCACACCGGCTGCATGGGCAGTGCGAGCACCACCGCATCCCGCAGCACGGGCTCGAGGTCGAACATGCCGTCCTCGAGGGGAATCATGTCCTCGTCCTCGGCGTCGTCGCCGGGTTCCGCCTGCTTGCTGCGGCCCCGGTCATCGGCGTCAGGGTACGAGAACATCTCCTGGAAGTCCGCTTCGAGCTCTCGCTCGAGCGGCTCCAGACACCTTACGCACTCCCCCTCGACCCGCGCACGGGCGGTGCCTGTGACAAGCACCCCTTCCATGACCGACTCGAGCCGCAGATCAAGGTCGACCGAAGCGCCGCCAGGCACTCCGATGACATCCTTGATCCCGAAGACAGCGTCTCCGGAAGGCGCCTCGATCGTGCGGGTCAGCCGCTGGAGCGCACCAGGACGCCGACCCAGCTCATGTGTGTCGAACACGAGCGGGTTGCGGTGGTCAAGGCGGGCGTTCAGGGCTTTTCCTGCTTTCGATCATCGAAGTCGTGGGGAGACTGACCTCGCTTTGAAGCGGACAGCCTTGATCGCGGGCGTACGCGCGACCGAAGAGCCAGGATACTGGACCTTTCGCTGTCGGCCCAATCCGGTCTCTTACCGCTGGCCAGAAGCGGTCCGTGAGCCGGGCGGCGAGTCAGTGACCTTGCCCGCGGCCCTGCTCGTACTGGCGCAGCTGGTCGACGCTGATCATGCTCGTATCGAAGAGGCTGGTCTCGTCGAGCGCCGCGGCCTGATCGGCCTGCCCGCCGGCGCCCCCCTGCTGCTGCGCGACGTCGCCGTACCCGCCCTGCCCCTGCTGCGGGTATCCCTGCTGCTGATACGCGTACGGGTCCTGCTGCTGATAGGCGTACGGGTCGTGCTGCGCGTACTGCTGCTGCGGCTGCTGTTGCTGGTAGGCGTACGGGTCGTGCTGCTGGTACGCGTACGGGTCCTGCTGGGCCTGCTGCGCGTACTGGGGCTGCGCCGGGACGGCCGCCGCCACCGCCGGGGCCTGCTGCTGCGAGTGTGACTGCGACTGGGGCGAAGGCTGCTGCTGCGGCTCGGCCAGGTCGGCGAGGTAGTCCGAGTCGCTGGTGAGCTGCTGGTGGCCCTGCTCGTCGGCCGACCCGAGCAGGCTCAGGTCGTCGGTGGCGATCCGGCCCTGCAGCTTCTGGCGGCCGCGGCCCACCGCCTCCAGGGTCTTGGACAGGACGGCCTCGAAGGAGCCGAGCTTGACGTCCACGTACTCGTCGGCACGCAGGCGCTGGGTCTCGGGGTCGTGGCTGCGCTCGGGGGCCTCGGTGAAGTCCGGGTCCTCATAACCCTGCGCGTCCAGGCCCTGGCCGGTGCCGAGGAGCTTCTCGCGGCCACGGCCGACCGAGCCGAGGGTCTTGGTGAGGACGACCTCGAAGTTGGCGAGCTTGGAGTCGACGTATTCGTCGGCCTCCTGACGGATCTCGTCGGCCTCCTGGCGGGCCTTGGCCAGAATGCGTTCGGCCTCGTCCTGGGACTGGCGGGCGACCGCGGTGTCCGAGATCAGCGAGCCACGCTCGGCGCGGGCGGAGTCGATGATGCGCTCCGCCTCCTGGCGGGCCTGCTCGACGAGCTGCTCGCGGCCGCCGATGAGCTCCTGGGCCTGGGCGAGGGAGCCGGGCAGGGCTTGGCGTACCTCTTCGAGCCGCGAGAGCAGCTCGGCGCGGTTGACCACGCACGAGGCCGACATCGGCATGGACCTGGCGCCCATGACCGCCTCGACGATCTCGTCCAGCTTCTTCTGCACGTCCACCGTGTGCTCGCCACTCTCTGCCTGGTTGGGAGACGGACAAGGCGACTGTAAGGGCAGCGGGTGCCCCGCCGACACCAGGTGACGGCCCGTCAGCTGTAGCGGGCTTGTTCGGCCCGGTCAGGCCTCCTTGGACAGGCGCTCGGTCAGCGCCTGGAGAACGGGCGCCGGGACGAGATGGGCGACGTCGCCGCCCCAGGCCGCCACTTCCTTCACCAGGGAGGAGGAGAGGAAGCTGTAGGTGGGGTTGGTGGGGACGAAGAGGGTCTCCACGCCCGAGAGGCCGTTGTTCATCTGGGCCATCTGCAGTTCGTAGTCGAAGTCGCTGACGGCGCGCAGGCCCTTGACGATGGCCGGGATGTCACGCTGCTTGCAGAAGTCGACCAACAGGCCGTGGAAGGCCTCCACTTCGACGTTGCCGAACTCGGCGGTGACCTGGCGGATCAGCTCGATCCGCTCGTCGACCTCGAAGAGACCCTTCTTGGATTGATTGATCATCACCGCGACATGGACCACGTCGTAGAGCTTGGAGGCGCGGGCGATGATGTCGAGGTGTCCGTTGGTGATGGGGTCGAACGACCCCGGACAGACGGCGCGGCGCAACTTGAGTCCCTCGCTCTCGGGTCCTGACGGTGCGGTCATGAGGTGCTTTCCTCGCTGGTCGAGGCGGCGCGACCGTACCAAAATGTGCCCTCGCCATAACGTCGGGACTTGAGCCCCTCAAAGCCGTCCGGCCAGTCGAATACGCCGCCTCTGGTGCTGCGCTCCACGGTGACGAGGGCTTCGCCCGCGAGCCAGCCTTGGGTGCGGAGTGTGAGCAGGATCTCTCGAAGATCGTCGTCGCTCACGGCGTAGGGAGGGTCGAGAAACACCAGGTCGTACGGGTCTTGGGGGGCCGCGCCCGCGATGATCGCCGCTGCCTTGCCGGAGCGGACCTCGGCGCCCGGCAGACCGAGCACGCGGACGTTGTCCCTGATCGTGCGGACCGCTCGGGCGTCGGCCTCGACGAGCAGGGTGTGCCCGGCACCCCTGGACAGGGCCTCGAGGCCGACGGCACCGGAACCCGCGTACAGGTCGAGTACCCGCTCGCCCTCCAGCGGGCCGCCGAGGAGCGACTGCCAGGTGGAGAACAGGCCCTCGCGTGCCCGGTCGGAGGTGGGGCGGGTGCCGGTCCCCGGTGGTACGGCCAGGCGGCGTCCGCCGGCACGACCGGCGATCACGCGGGTCATCTGCGTCTGCGTCCTTCGGGCTGAGGGTGCGGTCACCCCACGATATGGGGTGCGCCTGGTGAAGGCCCGTCCGGATGGGGGTCGGCCGGGAATTGCGGCCGCTGTCAGGTGAGGCCGTCGGGTGGGTGGGGTCTGTCGGGTGATGTCTGTCCGGTGAGGCCGTCGGGTGGTGTCTGTCCGGTGAGGCCGTCGGGTGGGGGCGTCAGGTGGGGTCCTGTTCCTCGACGGTGCCGAGGAGCGCCGGGGATGCGTAACGCGACCAGGACAGGCAGCCGTCCGGCGGGCAGTACTCCGGGCGGCGGGGGTCGTGGCCGAGCTCGCGCAGCTTCGTGCGGACCGAGTCCGGGGTGCGGCCGAAGCGGGCCGCTATCCGGGCGACCGTCTCGCCCGCGTGGAAGCGGCGGGCCAGGTCCTCCTCGTGCTGCGGCACCCAGGGTGCGCCGTGGCCGGGGAACAGCTCGCGCAGTACGTCGCGGTCGGGGATCGGCTCGGCGACATCCGCCACCAGGGCGAGGGCGCGCAGAGCGCGGTTGAGGGCGATGCGCAGCGGTGGGACTTCGGCGAGCGGCAGGGTGAGGGCGCCAGAGGCAAGGAGCGTCTCCGGGGTGTCCTCGCGCCAGCCGGTGAGGGTGAGCGTGACGGTGGTGTCGTCCTCGCTGACGAGCTCGATGCGGAACACCTTGTCGCCGAGCGGGAGTTCATTGAGATGCCGGAATGCCATGGAGTGCCCCTAGGTCCAAGGCCGGTGCCGGAGCTGCCCGGTGGAGTTTCCGGAGCTGTCCGGCGGGTGCTTCCAGTCTCGCAGCGGGCACTGACATTCCGGGCCCCGCGCAGGCGCCCTCAGCCCTTCTCCAGATACTCCTCCCGGTCCTTGTCGAGCAGCGCGTCAAGGGCGGTGCGCAGGGCGGGCAGGTCATCGAGGTCCGGGTCCGCGCTGACGATCGCCACCGCCTCCTCGCGGGCCTCGGCGATGACCTCCTCGTCCTCGATGACGGCGAGCACCCGCAGCGAGGACCGCACTCCGGACTGGGCCTGGCCCAACACATCGCCCTCGCGGCGCTGTTCGAGGTCGATACGGGAGAGCTCGAAACCGTCCAGGGTGGCGGCCACCGCGCCGAGCCGGGCCCGCGCGGGGCTGGCCTCCGGCATCTCGGACACCAGGAGGCACAGGCCGGGGGCCGAGCCACGGCCGACGCGGCCGCGCAGCTGGTGCAGCTGGGAGACACCGAAGCGGTCGGCGTCCATGATCACCATCGCGGTCGCGTTCGGTACGTTCACCCCCACCTCGATGACCGTCGTCGCCACCAGGACATCCACCTCGCCCGCGGCGAAGCGGCGCATCACGTCGTCCTTGTCGTCGGGCGCCATACGGCCGTGCAGGACCTCGACGCGCAGGCCGCGCAGGGGGCCCGCGGTCAGCTGCTCGGCGACCTCGACGACGGCGAGCGGGGGACGCTTCTCCGCCTCGTCCTCGGCGGACTTCTTCTTGGCCGCGGCCTTGTCGTCGAGGTCGTCGCCGATGCGGGGGCACACCACGTACGCCTGGTGGCCGTTCTCCACCTCCTCGCGGACGCGCTCCCAGGCGCGGGCCAGGAAGTGCGGCTTGTCCGCGGCCGGGACGACATGGGTGGCGATCGGCGAGCGCCCGGCGGGGAGTTGGTCGAGGACCGAGGTCTCCAGGTCGCCGAAGACCGTCATGGCGACCGTGCGCGGAATGGGGGTCGCGGTCATGACCAGCAGGTGCGGCGGCTGCTTGCCCTTGCCGCGCAAAGCGTCGCGCTGCTCCACGCCGAAGCGGTGCTGCTCGTCCACGACGACCAGGCCCAGGTCGTGGAACTGCACCTTGTCCTCGATCAGCGCGTGGGTGCCGATGACGATGCCGGCCTCTCCCGTGACCAGATCGAGCAGCGCCTGGCGGCGGGCGGCGGCGCCCATCGAGCCGGTGAGCAGCACCACTTTGGTGGCGTGCTCGGAGCCGCCGAGCATTCCGCCCTCGGCCAGCTCGCCCATCATTTCGGTGACCGAGCGGTGGTGCTGCTGGGCGAGGACCTCGGTGGGGGCGAGCATCGCGGCCTGTCCGCCCGCGTCCACGACGGCGAGCATGGCGCGCAGCGCGACCATCGTCTTTCCGGAACCGACCTCTCCCTGCAGCAGACGGTGCATGGGGTGCTCGGTGGCCAGGTCGTCGAAGATCTCCTTGGAGACGCGCTGCTGGCCCTCGGTGAGGGTGAAGGGCAGCTTGGCGTCGAACGCGTCGAGGAGGCCGCCGGGCACGGGCCTGCGGGCCACGGCGGGCAGCTGGGTGTCGGCGAACCGGCGCCTGGCGAGGGCGACTTGGAGGACGAAGGCCTCGTCCCACTTCAGGCGGTCCTTGGCAGCGGCGATGTCCGCCTTGGTGTGCGGCCGGTGGATCTTCAGCAGGGCCTCGGGGAGCGGGACGAGCCCGCGGCCCTCGCGGAGCGCCGGCGGCAGCGGGTCGACGGCGTCCTGGGCGCTGGGCAGCACCGCGTCCACGGCCTTGGCGATCTTCCAGGACTCCAGCTTGGCGGTGGCCGGGTAGATCGGGATGAGCGCTCCGGCCCAGGCGTCGACGGCGCCTGAGGCGTCTTCGCCGCGCAGCAGTTCATACGCCGGGTGCGCCAGCTGCAGTTTGCGGTTGAACGCGGAGACCTTGCCCGCGAACATCGCGCGCGTGCCGGGCAGCAGGTCCTTGTGTGGCTTGTGGATGCCGCGGCCGAAGAAGACCAGCTGGAGCTGGCCGCTGCCGTCGGTGATGGTGACTTCGAGGCGCTGGCCACGGCCGCCGTTGAACTTCAGGATGCGGGCGCTCGCCACCTGGGCGACCACGGTCACGTGCTCGTCCAGGGGGAGGTCGGCGAGGTGGGTGAGCTCGCCCCGCTCCGCGTACCGCCGGGGGTAGTGGTGCAGGAGGTCGCCGACCGTGTGCAGGTCGAGGTGCTCGGCCATCACCTTCGCGGTGGCGGGGCCGAGCACTTTCTTCAGGGGTTCTTCGAGCGCAGGCACGGGATCCATTGCACACCACGGCGCCGACAGCGGCCCCGTGCCTGTGGAAAACCCGTCCCGTGGCGCCGTGCGGCCGACCGCGCCGGGGCGCCGCTCACTCCACGCCGATGACCGGGGCGCCGCTCACTCCACGCCGATGACCGGGGCGCCGCTCACTCCACGCCGATGAGCAGCAGCGGCGACTGCCGTCCGCCGTGGTAGACGACGGTGTCCACGGCGAGGTGGTGCTCGCGTACGTGCTCTTCGAGGCCGTCGGCGACGGTGTCCGGCACGTCGTCGCCGAGTACCAGCGTGACCATCTCGCCGCCCGCCGCGAGCATCCGGTCCAGGACGGTGGTGGCCGTGGCCGCGACATCGGCGCCGATGACCGCCACGTCGCCGTCGATGAGCCCGAGGACATCGCCGGCCTGGCAGATGCCCGCCATGGTCCAGGACTGCCGCTCGGCGACGGCGAGTTCGGCGTAGCGGGTGGCGCCGGCCGCCGACGTCATGCCGACCACGTCCTCGTCGAAGCGGCGCTCGGGCTCGTGCACGGCGAGCGCCGCGATCCCCTGCACCGCGCAGCGGGTGGGGATGAGCGCGACCCGTACGCCCTCGGTGCGGGCCTGGTCCGCGGCGGCCGCCGCGGTGTGCCGCAGCTCCGCGTCGTTGGGCAGCAGCACCACTTCGCGCGCGTGGGCGCGCCGGATGGCGTCGACCAACTCCCCGCTCGCGGGCGGCTCTCCGGGCCGTGCGAACACGGTGGTGGCCCCCGCATCGGCGTACAGGTCGGCGAGTCCTTCGCCCGGGACGACCGCCACGACGGCGCGCTGGGCCGGCTCGCGCGGGGGCGGGGTGCGGCCCCCGCTGTGCGCGTCCTGCGCCCCGAAGTGCGTGATCCGGATGCGGTACGGACGGCCCGCCTCGACGCCCGCCTCGACCGCGGCGCCCGCGTCGTCGACGTGTACGTGGACGTTCCACAGGCCGTCGCCGCCGACGACGACCAGGGAGTCACCGAGCGCGTCGAGCCGGGTTCGGAGCCGGTCCACGGCGGGGTCGTCGGCCTCGAGCAGGAAGATCACTTCGAAGGCGGGCCCGGTGCCGTCGCCCGTCGCCTCGATGGCAGCGCAGTCCACCGCCTCTGTGTCCGCGTCCTGTGTGTCCGGGCCGGTCGCCGCTCCCCCGGCAGCCGATGCCTGCGGCACGCGCGCGTGCCCGCCCGTTCCGTGCCCGCCGCCCATCGCGTGCCCGGCCGCCGTGCGCACCGGCCGTGGCGCATGTCCGGTCAGCGCCTCGACGAGCGCCCCGAGAACGGCCACGAGCCCCTGTCCTCCGGCGTCGACGACACCCGCGCGCCCCAGGACCGCCAGCTGCCCCGGCGTCGCCTTCAGGGCGGCGCTCGCGCCCTCGTAGGCCGCCGCCGCCACCGCGGCACAGTCGCCGTCCACCGCGTCCCCCGCCTCGGCCGCCGCCGTGGCCACGGTCAGGACGGTGCCCTCGACGGGGTGCGCGACCGCTTGGTAGCCGGACTCGGCGGCCCGGCGCAGGGCGAGCCTGAGCAGGACGCCGCCGTCGCGGTGCGGCTCGGTCCGGCCGTGACCGTCCTCGCCGCCCCCTGGGCTGTGAGTCGCGTCACCTTCGCCCGGCTCCGTCGACTCCCCCAGGGCCGTCGCCGTGGCCATCACCTGGGCCGTGCCGCGCAGCAGCTGCGCCAGGATCGTGCCCGAGTTCCCGCACGCCCCGATGAGGGCGCCGTGCGCCATCGCGCGGACCGCGTCGGCGAGGGAGGGGCCCTCTCCGGAACCCGCCGCCTCATGCCCCGCGAACACCGCCTCCACCGCGCGTGCGGCGGATTCCACGGTCAGATAGAGGTTGGTTCCGGTGTCCCCGTCCGCGACCGGATAGACGTTGATCGCGTCGATTTCCTCGCGGGCCCTCCCGAGCGCGTCAAGCGCCAGTCCGCACCAGGTGCGCACCACCTCGGCGTCGGGTTTCGGCACCGGCTGCCTCCTAGCTGCGGGGTCGTATCGCAGCGTAGTCCCCGGTCGGGGAGGTGCCCGGGGCGGGCCCCTGGCCGGTCATGGTAGTTTCGTTGTACCGAAGCGGCCGTTGTATGCTGCTTCGGTTGGCCCGACGCAATCGGGCAGACATTCCCCTGGCACCGCCACTCAGATCACTGGATCCGGCATGCCGGGTTTAACCGTAAGTGCATCTGAAGTCTTTGGAGTGACCCGTGGCTGCCAACTGCGACGTCTGCGGCAAGGGGCCGGGCTTCGGCAACAACATCTCGCACTCGCACCGCCGTACGCCCCGTCGCTGGAACCCGAACATCCAGCGCGTGCGTGCCGTGGTCGGTGGGACGCCGAAGCGGCTCAACGCCTGCACCTCGTGCATCAAGGCCGGCAAGGTCTCGCGCTGACGCAACGCTTAGCGCGGCCACCTAGCTGGTTGCTTGAGAGCCGGTCCACCTCAGGGTGGGCCGGCTCTTTGCCGTGCCCTCATGGCGTACGTCTCCTCATGGCGTACCGGACGACGTACGCACGCCGCCCGTACCACCCCACCGCTACGCGGGGTACGCCGCCCCTATGGCCACTGCGCGCGAACCCGCGTAACCGCTACCCGCGAAACCGCCAGCCATGATCGACCGGCCCGATGCCGCCGCCGAGCGCGAAGCCCGCGGCGATGGCCCCCGTGACGTACTCCTTGGCGGCCGTCACCGCCGCCGGCACCGTCATGCCCTTGGCGAGCCCGGAGGCGATGGCGCTGGCGAGAGTGCAGCCGGTGCCGTGGGTGTGCCGGTTGTCGTGGCGCGGGGCGCGCAGCCAGTGCTCGGCGGAGCCGTCGGTGAGCAGGTCCACGGCGTCGCCCGCCAGATGACCCCCCTTGATCAGTGCCCACTGCGGGCCGTAGGCGAGCAGCGCCGCCGCCGCACGCCGCATGTCGGACTCCGACTCGACGCGTACGCCGGTGATCTGGGCGACCTCGTCGAGGTTCGGGGTCGCGACCGTGGCGACGGGCAGCAGCTTGGTGCGGACCGAGTCGAGCGCCGAGGCGGCGAGCAGTGAGTCGCCGTGCTTGGACACACCCACCGGATCCACCACGGCGGGCGCTCCCGTACCGGCCAGCAACTCCGCGACGGTCTCGACGAGTTCGGCCGACGAGAGCATTCCGGTCTTGACGGCCTGGACGCCGATGTCGTCGACGACACTGCGGTACTGCGCCCGCACCGCCTCCACCGGAAGCTCCCAAGCGCCTTGTACGCCCAGGGAGTTCTGTGCCGTCACGGCGGTCAGGACGCTCATGCCGTGGGTGCCGAGCGCCAGCATCGTCTTCAGGTCGGCCTGGATGCCCGCGCCGCCGCCGGAGTCGGACCCCGCGACGGTCAGGACACGGGGCGGCGCCGTCGGCCTGCTCACGACTCGATCTCCCCGAAGTGATCCCAGCCGCTCTTGCTGGTCCAGGGTGCGCCGTCCACCGTCACCTGCGGCAGCGCCGAGGGGTTGAGCACTTCGCCGATCACCTTCCAGCGGGCCGGAAGCTTCACGTCCGAGGGGAAAGTGGCGACGATCGCGTGGTCCTCGCCGCCGGTGAGCACCCACTGCAGCGGGTCCACGCCGACGGCCTGACCGATGTCGTTCATCTGCGAGGGGATGTCGATCGAGCCGGACTTGACGTCGATCCGCACCTTGCTGGCCTCGGCGATATGGCCGAGGTCGGCGATCAGTCCGTCGCTGACGTCGGCCATCGCGGTCGCGCCGAGCCCGGCCGCCGCGGGGCCCGCGTGGTACGGCGGCTCCGGCCTGCGGTGCGCCTCGACGAAGGCCCGGGGCGAGCGGAAGCCGCGCGAGAGCACCGCGTGCCCGGCGGCGGACCAGCCCAACCAGCCGGTGTACGCGACGACATCGCCGGGCTGCGCACCGGCGCGCGTCACCGGTTCGTGGTTGCGCAGATCGCCGAGCGCGGTGATGGAGACGGTGATGGTGTCCCCGCGTACGACATCGCCGCCGACCACGGCCGCGCCCGCCACCTGGCATTCGTCGCGCAGGCCGTCCATGAGCTCGCTGGCCCAGGTCACCGGCAGTTCGGCCGGCACCACGAGGCCGAGCAGCAGAGCGGTCGGCACCGCGCCCATGGCGGCGATATCGGCCAGATTCTGCGCGGCTGCCTTGCGTCCCACGTCGTACGCGGTGGACCAGTCGCGGCGGAAGTGCCGTCCCTCAAGGAGGATGTCCGTGCTGGCCACCACTCTGCGGTCGGGTGCCGCCACGACCGCGGCGTCGTCGCCGGGGCCGAGGCGTACCGCCGGAGTGGTGGTGAGCCGGGAGGTGAGCTCCCTGATCAGCCCGAACTCCCCGAGCTCGCCCACGGTGCCCTTCATCGAGTCTCGCCTCTTCCTGTTGTGCCGACTGCCCCAGTGTGCGTGCGGTCGCGGGGCGCCCCGGCCACGGGTACCGTCAACGGATACGTCAACTTCGCTTGCGGCTCCGCCGTGGTGTCTGCGCCACAGGTTCCGCGGGTCTCCCCGCGACGCACGGCGACGCGATACCGTGGCGTCCCTTCTCCCCACATGATCCTCGTGGCCGCCCTGGAGGTTCCGTGGTACAGGCGTACATCCTGATCCAGACCGAGGTAGGCAAGGCATCGGTCGTCGCCGAGCTGATCGGCAAGATCCCGGGAGTGATCCAGGCCGAGGACGTGACCGGTCCCTACGATGTCATCGTGCGCGCCCAGGCGGACACCGTCGATGAGCTCGGCCGCATGGTGGTGGCGAAAGTCCAGCAAGTGGACGGCATCACCCGCACCCTGACCTGCCCGGTCGTGCACTTGTAGCCCCCGTCTACGCTTGGCCGGTGAACTCATACCGTCGCCGGCTCCTCTGTCTGCCCGCCCTCGGCCTGCTCCTGGTGACCATGGGCTGCTCTTCGACGGACGACGAGGGGGCGGTCCCGGTTCCCTCTCCCGACGCCAAGACCGCACAGCTGTGCCAGAACCTGCACAAACAGCTGCCGGAGCGGATCGACGGGCTCGATCGCGAGGACCCGACGCCGCAGTCCGAACTCACCGCGGGATGGGGAGGCTCGGCGATCATACTGCGCTGCGGTGTACCGAAGCCCGCCGCGATGCTCGACCCCAAGGAGTCCACCACCGAGATCAACGGCGTGGCCTGGCTGGTCGAGGAGCAGAAGGACGGCGCGTACCGCTTCACGTCGGGTATGCGCGAGGCGCATGTCGAGATCACCCTCGACCCGGACCAGGCCAAGCAGGGCGCGGGTTCGCTCGTCGACTTCGCGAAGCCGATCAAGGAGACGGTCCCGGAGGGGGTCGCCAGCTAGGTGGCGTACCTCGCTCCCGGCCCGCGCACGAGGAGGGGCCCGGCCGTCCAACGGCCGGGCCCCTCCTCGTAGTTGACGCTTCGGTCGCGGTCGCCCCGGACGTCAGCGAAGGCCCGTGGGGCGGCGCAGCGCCGCCTGCACCAGGCGGTCCACCAGCTCCGCGTAGTCGACGCCGCTCTCCTGCCACATCCGCGGGTACATGGAGATCGGCGTGAAGCCGGGCATCGTGTTGATCTCGTTGATCACGAACTCGCCGTCCTCGGTGAGGAAGAAGTCCGCGCGCACCAGACCCTCGCAGGCCGCCGCCTCGAAGGCCTCGACCGCGAGCCGCTGCACCTCGGCGGTCTGCTCGTCGGTGAGCGGTGCGGGCACGATGCCGGAAGCCGAGTCGATGTACTTGGCCTCGAAGTCGTAGAAGGCGTGGTCGGAGACCGGCGGGATCTCGGCCGGCACGCTCGCGCGCGGCCCGTCCTCGAACTCCAGGACGCCGCACTCGATCTCACGGCCGCGAAGAAGCGCCTCCACGATGACCTTCGGGTCGTGGCGCTGCGCCTCCTCGATGGCGTCCTCCAGGCCGTCCAGGGAGTCGACCTTGGTGATACCGATCGAGGAGCCGGCCCTGGCGGGCTTCACGAACAGCGGCCAGCCGTGCTCACCGGCGAAGTCCACGACCTTCTTGCGGGCGGCGGACGGGTCCGCGGCCCACTCACGGGGCTTGATCACCGTGTACGGGCCGACGGGGAGCCCGAAGGAGGTGAACACCCGCTTCATGTACTCCTTGTCCTGGCCCACCGCGGAGGACAGCACACCCGAGCCGACGTACGGCGTCCCGGACAGCTCGAGCAGCCCCTGCAGGGTGCCGTCCTCGCCGTACGGGCCGTGCAGGACGGGGAAGACCACGTCGACCTCGCCGAGCGCCTTGGGGACGGATCCCGGCTCGGCGTAGACGACCTCGCGGTTGGCGGGGTCGACTGGAAGCACCACGCCGCCCTCCGCGGACTCGGCGAGCTGCGTCACGTCCGGCACCTTGCGGTCGGTGATCGCCATCCGCTCGGGCTCGTCGGCGGTCAGTGCCCAGCGGCCGTCGTGGGTGATGCCGATGGGCAGGACGTCGTACTTGGTGCGGTCGATGGCGCGCAGCACGGCGCCGGCCGTGACGACCGAGATGCCGTGCTCGGAACTGCGTCCGCCGAACACGACGGCCACGCGCGGCTTACGGGATTCCCCTCCTGGCTGGGAGGGGACCGGGCTCTGGGAGGAGGTCTCGCTGCTCATATCGCGTTGAGCGTACCTGTTGGTACGACCCGAGTCAGTGCGTGCACGTCTCCGCGTCAGCGGGTGCGCGGGCGGGCCGCGGTGCCCGCCCGGATCAGCGGCGCTCGGGCTTGGCGCTGCGCGCCATCAGGTCCTTGAGCGCGACCACCGGCGGCTTGCCCTCGTGCACGATGTCCACGACGGTCTCCGTGATGGGCATGTCGACGCCGTGCCTGCGCGCCAGGTCCAGCACGGATTCACAGGACTTGACGCCTTCGGCGGTCTGCTTGGTGACCGCGATGGTCTCCTGCAAGGTCATGCCCTTGCCGAGGTTGGTGCCGAAGGTGTGGTTGCGCGAGAGCGGCGACGAGCAGGTGGCCACCAGGTCGCCGAGGCCCGCGAGTCCGGAGAAGGTCAGCGGGTCGGCGCCCATGACATGGCCGAGCCGGGTGGTCTCGGCGAGGCCGCGGGTGATCAGGGAGCCCTTGGCGTTGTCGCCGAGTCCCATGCCGTCCGCGATGCCGACGGCCAGACCGATCACGTTCTTGACGGCGCCGCCCAGTTCGCAGCCGACGACGTCGGTGTTCGTATACGGCCGGAAGTACGGCGTGTGGCAGGCGGCCTGGAGGCGCTTGGCCACCGACTCGTCCCGGCAGGCGACCACGGCGGCGGCGGGCTGCCTGGCGGCGATCTCACGGGCGAGGTTGGGACCCGTGACGACGGCGATCCGCTCGGCGGGTGCCTTGGTGACGTCCTCGATGACCTCGCTCATCCGCATCGCGGAACCGAGTTCGACGCCCTTCATGAGCGATACGAGGACGGTGTCGGGGGCGAGCAGCGGGGCCCAGGTGCCGAGGTTGCCGCGCAGCGTCTGCGAGGGCACGGCGAGCACCGTGAACTCGGCGCCCTGTGCCGCCTCGGCCGCGTCGGTGGTCGCCCTTACCCGCTCGGGGAGTTCGACGCCCGGCAGGTAGTCGGGGTTGGTACGGGTGGAGTTGACCGCTTCGGCGAGTTCGGGGCGGCGGCCCCACAGGGTCACGTCACAGCCCGCGTCCGCGAGCACCATGGCGAAAGCCGTACCCCAGGAGCCCGTTCCGAAGACGGCTGCCTTCACAGGCGGTGTCACTTGGTGTCCTCCCCGGACGTGCCGGTCGTGTTCTCGCCGGGCGTGCCGGCCGCCGTCACACCGGGCGTACCGGCCGCTGTCGCACCCGGAGTGCCGGCTGTCGTCGTACCGGGGCCGCCGGCCGTGCTGTCCTCGGCCGCGGCGGCGGCCGCGATCTTCTCGCGCGCCTTGCGGCGCTGCTCGATACGTGCCTGGCGTGGATCGTAGGGCGTCGCGGGCGCCTTCTCACCGCGCAGCTCCTCCAGGAGCCGGGTGACCGCGGCCATGATGACTTCCGTTGCCTCCTTGAGGAGTTCGGGCGTCATCTCCTTGTCGTAGAACCGCGTCAGGTCGACCGGTGCACCGGCGAGCACATGGTGCGTCTTGCGCGGGAAGATGTGCGGCTTCTTCGCGTACGGCGGCAGGAGTTCGTTGGCACCCCACTGCGCGACAGGGATCACCGGGCACTTGGTCTGCAGGGCGACGCGGGCGGCACCGGTCTTGGCGGTCATGGGCCACAGATCGGGGTCGCGGGTAAGCGTTCCTTCGGGATAGAACGCCACACATTCACCGCGCTCCACGGCGTCGATGGCGGCGCGGAAGGCGCTGAGCGCGTCGGTGCTCTCGCGGTAGACGGGGATCTGGCCGGTGCCGCGCATCACGGCGCCGACAAATCCGCGCTTGAATAGCCCGTGCTTGGCCAGGAATCGCGGAACTCGTCCAGTGTTGTACTGAAAGTGGGCGTACGCGAATGGGTCGACATGCGAATTGTGGTTCACCGCGGTGATAAATCCGCCGTCGGCCGGAATGTGTTCCATGCCGCGCCAGTCCCGCTTGATGAGTAGCACCAGGGGCGGTTTAGCGATGACCGCCGCCAGGCGGTACCAGAAGCCGATTCTGCGGCGGGACACTCGGACACCTTCCTCTGCTGACCTGACACGCGCTGGTGCGCCGCACAAGTGTCGCCCCAGGTCCCCCGTCTGTCGAGAACACCGTATGCCAACGCGTTGTGCCCGCCCTGCCGGGAGGGCCGTACGCCTGGCACGGCGACAGGTGAGAATGGCCGCGATGCGCACCTACACCGACCGTGGCGCTCCCCCGGCATGGAGCCTGGTCATACCCCTGAAGCCCTTGCTGCGGGCGAAGAGCAGGCTCGCGGACGCCGCCGACGCGGGTCTGCGCCCCTCGCTGGCGCTGGCTTTCGCCCAGGACACGGTGGCCGCGGCGGTCGCCTGCCCGTCGGTGCGGGATGTGGTGGTCGTCACGGACGACGCCCGTGCCGTGCGTGAACTGGGCGCTCTCGGGGCCCGTGCCGTGCGGGACGAACCCGCGGGGGGCTTGAACGCCGCTCTGGCACATGGGGCGCGGGCGGCCCGTGCGCTACGGCCCTCCGGCGCCGTCGCGGCCCTGAATGCGGATCTGCCGGCGCTGCGGTCCGGCGAATTGGCGCGCGTTCTCGATTACGCCGCCGCATTTCCGCGCGCTTTTCTGGCGGATGCCGCCGGAATCGGCACAACGCTCTTGTGCGCCGCTCCGGGAGTGACCCTGGCACCGGGCTTCGGCGGCGCCTCACGAGCCCGTCACAGGGCGTCCGGAGCCGTGGAGCTGGCCCTTTCCGACGTGCCGAGCGTGCGCCGGGACGTGGACACCCTCGACGACCTGGAGGCGGCGCTGTCCCTGGGTGTGGGCCCGTACACCGCCGCGGCCGCCGCACGCGGGCGGCGGGCGGGGCTGCTCAGAAGGTCTGCAGCGTCACCAGAGTGATCCGCCGCTGCGCGTCCGCCCCGGCCGTACCGTCGAGTTCGATGCGCACCCGCTGCCCGGGCCGCAGCAGCCGCAGGCCGCCCGCGTCGAAGGCGGGGGCGTCGAAGGGCACCGGGGTGCCGTCGTCGAGAAGCACACTGCCGCTGCGGGTCTCGGAGTCGTATGTGTACGCGGTCGCCTGCATGCCAGCAGCGTAGCGGCGGTACGCGGGGCACGTTCGCCCCGGCTCCCGAACTCCCCTGCCGTGGCCGGACACACCGCGGGCCGGGCTCCCCGAGGGGAGCCCGGCCCGGCGCGTGAGTGAGCCCTGCCGACCCTTACTTCTTCCTGGCAGTGGCCTTCTTGGCGGTGGTCTTGCGCGCCGTCGACTTCTTGGCGGGCGCCTTCTTCGCCGTGGCCTTCTTCGCGGGCGCGGTCTTCTTCGCCGTCGCCTTCTTCGCAGGTGCGGCCTTCTTCGCCGTCGCCTTCTTGGCCGTGGTCTTCTTCGCCGTGGCCTTCTTGGCGGTGGCCTTCTTGGCCGTCGTCGCCTTCTTGGCCGTGGTCTTCTTCGCCGTGGTCTTCTTGGCGGTGGTCTTCTTCGCGGTCGCCTTCTTGGCGGTGGCCTTCTTGGCCGCGGCCTTCTTGACGGTCGCCTTGGTGCCGCCGCCCGAAAGGCTGCCCTTCGGGGCCTTCTTGACCGCGACGTCGTTCTTCGGGAGCTTCTTCGAGCCGCTCACCAGGTCCTTGAAGCCCTGGCCCGCGCGGAAGCGCGGCACCGAGGTCTTCTTGACCCGGACCCGCTCACCCGTCTGCGGGTTGCGGGCGTAACGGGCCGGACGGTCGACCTTCTCGAACGAGCCGAAGCCGGTGACCGAGACACGGTCGCCACTGACGACCGAGCGGACGATGGCGTCGAGTACCGCGTCGACGGCGTCGGCGGCCTGCTGACGGCCACCAACCTTGTCGGCAATCGCTTCTACGAGCTGCGCCTTGTTCACGTCTTCCCCTTCGGAGACATTGCCGGAACGAATCTGTTCAGGCTTTTTCGCACGTTAGGCAGATATATACCGCAAATCAAACACGAAACGGGCTAATCACCCTTGTGCCGCAACGAACTGGACTGTCAGGGAGTTCCATCAGTTCGGTCCGCAGCGCCATCTGTGGGGAATCGACCCGCATCCAGCTCAGCTGTGAACTGGTCCAGACGCCTTGCCGCATCAGTGAGATCGTGTTTGGCCGCGGCCGTAATGACCAGCAGCTTCCGGGTCAGCGCCATCCGTACGCCCTCCGGGACTTGCAGTGTGCGCACCTTCGCGTGCGCTTCTTTCAGCCGGTCCGCGACGAGCCCGTAGAGCTCGAGTTGGCTGTCGCGGTCCATGCACCGATTGTGCCATCTGGGGCGAGTTGTCGCCTCACGAGGTCTCAGCGTGCCGCCCAAATGGGGTTTTCGAGCCTCTCACGGCTCCTAAGTCGCCGTGGCCGCGGGCTGCGTGACGACGGCCGCCGCGGGGCTCAACTCCCCTGCTGGGGCGGGGGGTTACGACACCTGGAAGCCAAAAAGCCGAACCGCGGCCTGCTCGCAGGCCGCGGTTCGGAAGGGGGTGCCGATTCGGTTGCCCGAATGGCCGATTCAGACCTGGACGGTGCGCGGCTTGTGTGCCGGGCGCTTCGCCTCGTAGGCCGCGATGTCGGGCTCGTTCTGCAGCGTGATGCTGATGTCGTCAAGGCCGTTCAGGAGCCGCCAGCGGGAGTTCTCGTCGAGGTCGAAGGCGGCGGTGATGCCTTCGGCGCGCACCTCGCGGGCCTCCAGGTCGACGGTGATCTCGGCCTGCGGGTCGTTCTCCGTCAGTTCCCACAGGGCGTCGACGACCTTCTGGTCGAGTACGACCGTCAGGAGGCCGTTCTTCAGCGAGTTACCGCGGAAGATGTCGGCGAAGCGGGAGGAGATGACGGCCTTGAAGCCGTAGTTCTGCAGCGCCCACACCGCGTGCTCGCGGGAGGAACCGGTGCCGAAGTCGGGGCCGGCGACCAGGACCGTGGCCCCTTGCCGCTCGGGCTTGTTGAGGACGAAGGTCTCGTCCTTGCGCCAGGCCTCGAAGAGCCCGTCCTCGAAGCCGTCGCGCGTGACCTTCTTCAGCCAGTGGGCCGGGATGATCTGGTCGGTGTCGACGTTGCTGCGGCGCAGCGGGACGGCCCGGCCGGTGTGTGTGGTGAAAGCTTCCATGGTTCTCAGACTCCGGCGGGGGTACGGACGTCGGACAGGTCGGCGGGCGAGGACAGCTGGCCGGTGACCGCGGTGGCGGCGGCGACCTGGGGCGACACCAGGTGGGTGCGGCCGCCCTTGCCCTGCCGGCCTTCGAAGTTGCGGTTCGAGGTGGACGCGGAGCGCTCACCGGGCGCCAGTTGGTCGGGGTTCATGCCCAGACACATCGAGCAGCCCGCGTGCCGCCATTCGGCGCCGGCCTCCTTGAACACCACGTCCAGGCCCTCTTCGACGGCCTGCAGCCCGACCCGCGCGGAGCCGGGCACGACCAGCATCCGTACGCCGTCGGCGACTTTGCGGCCCTTGACGATGTCGGCGGCGGCGCGCAGGTCCTCGATCCGGCCGTTGGTGCAGGAGCCGACGAATACGGTGTCGACCTTGATGTCACGCAGCGGCTGCCCGGCCTTCAGGCCCATGTATTCCAGGGCCTTTTCGGCGGCCATGCGCTCCGAAGCGTCTTCGTACGAAGCAGGGTCGGGGACGTTCGCCGACAGCGGCGCGCCCTGGCCGGGGTTGGTGCCCCAGGTGACGAACGGCGCCAGGGAGTCGGCGTCGATGACGACCTCGGCGTCGAAAACGGCGTCGTCGTCGGTCTTCAGGGTCTTCCAGTACGCGACCGCCGCGTCCCAGTCCTCGCCCTGCGGGGCGTGCGCACGGCCCTCGATGTACGCGAAGGTGGTCTCGTCGGGGGCGATCATGCCCGCACGGGCACCGGCCTCGATGGACATGTTGCAGATGGTCATGCGGGCTTCCATCGAGAGCTTCTCGATGGCGGAGCCGCGGTATTCGAGGATGTAGCCCTGGCCGCCGCCGGTGCCGATCTTCGCGATGATGGCGAGGATCAGGTCCTTGGCCGTTACGCCGTCGGGCAGTTCGCCGTCGACGGTGATGGCCATCGTCTTCGGGCGGGCCAGCGGCAGCGTCTGGGTGGCCAGGACGTGCTCGACCTGGGAGGTGCCGATGCCGAACGCCAGGGCCCCGAAAGCGCCGTGGGTGGAGGTGTGCGAGTCACCGCAGACCACCGTGGTGCCGGGCTGGGTCAGACCCAGCTGCGGCCCTACGACGTGTACGACGCCCTGCTCGACGTCGCCCAGCGGGTGCAGGCGCACCCCGAAGTCGGCGCAGTTCTTGCGCAGCGTCTCCAGCTGCGCCCGCGAGACCGGGTCGGCGATGGGCTTGTCGATGTCGAGGGTCGGGGTGTTGTGGTCCTCGGTGGCGATGGTGAGGTCCAGGCGCCGCACCTGCCGGCCGCTCTTGCGGAGGCCGTCGAAGGCCTGCGGGCTGGTCACCTCGTGCAGCAGGTGCAGATCGATGAAAAGGAGGTCGGGCTCGCCCTCGGCGCGCCGGACGACATGGTCGTCCCAGACCTTCTCCGCGAGTGTCCTACCCATCGCTTTCCCTCCGGCCGGAAGTGTGCGCCGGCCCAACTAGAGATGTGAGCGGCGACGTCCGTACCCCACGTACCGGACGTGCTCCGCTGGGCCCGTTGGTCTGCGGGCCGCTGTCCGTACAGGGTGACAAGTTCCCTGGGAAATTGAACTTGCGTTTCACAGAGTGAGACGCGAGTATCGTTGCATGGACAACTCTAGCGGCGTTGGCGTCCTCGACAAGGCAGCCCTTGTCCTGGGCGCCCTGGAGTCCGGTCCGGCCACCCTCGCAGGGCTGGTCGCGGCCACAGGACTCGCAAGACCTACTGCACACCGCCTCGCCGTGGCCCTGGAGCACCACCGCATGGTGGCCAGGGACATGCAGGGCAGGTTCATTCTCGGCCCGCGGCTCGCCGAACTGGCCGCCGCGGCCGGTGAGGACCGCCTGCTCGCCACGGCCGGGCCCGTACTGACCCACCTCCGGGACGTGACCGGCGAGAGCGCCCAGCTCTACCGCCGCCAGGGCGATATGCGTATCTGCGTCGCCGCGGCGGAGCGCCTGTCCGGACTGCGGGACACGGTGCCGGTGGGCTCCACGCTCACCATGAAGGCCGGTTCTTCGGCCCAGATCCTGATGGCCTGGGAGGAGCCGGAGCGCCTGCACCGCGGCCTGCAGGGCGCCCGTTTCACGGCCACCGCCCTGTCCGGTGTACGCCGCCGCGGCTGGGCCCAGTCGATCGGCGAGCGCGAGCCGGGCGTGGCCTCGGTCTCGGCGCCCGTGCGCGGCCCCTCGAACCGCGTGGTCGCCGCCGTCTCGGTCTCCGGACCGATCGAGCGCCTGACCCGCCACCCGGGCCGGATGCACGCCCAGGCGGTCATCGACGCCGCCGGCCGTCTCTCCGAGGCCCTGCGCCGCACCGGCTGAGTCCGGCACACGCCGTACCTGCCGGTCCGGCTCACATGGCGAGGGTCCGCCTCAACGCCGCGGCGGACCTGCCCGCGGGCACCCGAACCGTCCATCGGGCGCCCGCTCCAACTCCCCTTCTCCGTCAAGCCGATTGCAGCCGGTCGGCGGCCCCGCTCTCCACGCCGGCCGACCGGCTCCGCATCCGTGTGCCGCTCCCCGCACCCGGATTCCCGTGCGGCGTCGACGAGTTGCCGCCGTACGCCCGCGCGGCGGCCCAACTGGCCGTCACGGACCTGGACTTGGTGGCGCGATTCACACCGGACGTGATTCACACCGGAGGAGACGGGAAAGAGAAGAGGCCCTCCGCACCAAGTGCGAAGAGCCTCTTCCATGCGTACCCCCGACCGGATTCGAACCGGCGCTACCGCCTTGAGAGGGCGGCGTGCTAGGCCGCTACACAACGGGGGCATGATCGCGTGCATTCACGTGATCAGCTGGCCTACCAGGACTCGAACCTAAACTAACTGAACCAGAATCAGTCGTGCTGCCAATTACACCATAGGCCACTGGTTGTCTAGACCAGTTGGTACCCCCGACCGGATTCGAACCGGCGCTACCGCCTTGAGAGGGCGGCGTGCTAGGCCGCTACACAACGGGGGCCCTAGCGATCCTGCATCAGAAACAGTGGGTGCGACCCGATCTGTCCCCGCGGGAAGGATCTGTACCCCCGACCGGATTCGAACCGGCGCTACCGCCTTGAGAGGGCGGCGTGCTAGGCCGCTACACAACGGGGGCTTTGCAGATGAGCTCTGCGAGCTGGCCTACCAGGACTCGAACCTAGACTAACTGAACCAGAATCAGTCGTGCTGCCAATTACACCATAGGCCACCAAAACGCAACCCCCGCTGGGAGCCTTGTTCGGCTTGCGCTTCCCGCTCCGGCCTCTCGGCCCGGCGGGCGGCGCAGGAAGAACATTACCCGAAGGTGGACGGCGCTCCAAAACGGGTATCGGCGGCGAGCAGGGCCGGGAGCTCCGCGAGGCCGGTGATCCGGCGCACCCCGCACGGGACTTCGGCGTCCGTGCGCCCGGCGCCGTTCCGGTCGAGCCAGATGCCTAGCAGTCCTGCGTCGTGCGCGCCGCGCGCGTCGATCTCCGGTTGGTCGCCCACGTACGCCACTTCGGCGGGGTCGAGGGCGAGGGCCGTGCACGCGGCGTGGAAGGCCTCGGCGGCGGGCTTGGAGACGCCGAGATCCACGGCGCAGAGCAGGGCCTCGAAGCGGTCCCGGACTCCCAGGGTGCGGAGTTTGCGCTCCTGGACGGAAGCGGCGGAGTTGGAGAGGACCGCGTGCCGGTAGCCGTCGGCGAGGGCGTCGAGGGCGGGCACGGTGTCGGGGAAGAGGGACCAGGCGGATTCGTAGTGCCGTATATAGCGGTGGAACCAGGCGTCGGCCTCGGCGTCGTCGAGGGCGGCGTCCAGGAACTCACGGACGCGGTCGCGGCGCTGGGTCAGAAAGTCGATCTCGCCGGTGCCGACGCGGGCCCAGTGGCGTTCGGTGATCTGCTTCCAGAGGGCGAGGGCTTCGACCGCGGTGCCGTAGCGGTCGAGGGCACCCTCGGCTTCCAGGTGGGCGCGCATACCGACGGAGTCAGCCGTGGCGTAGTCGAAGATCGTGTCGTCGATGTCCCAGACGATGGCTCGGATCGGCATGCCGCCGACAGTAACGGCCGCACCCGACCCGGCTGGGGGCTCGGGGGTCATCCCCCGAAGAACACAGTGTCGATGTCCCAGACGATGGCTCGGATCGGCATACCGCCGACAGTAACGGCCGCACCCGACCCGGCTGGGGGCTCGGGGGTCATCCCCCGAAGAACACAGTGTCGATGTCCCAGACGATGGCTCGGATCGGCATACCGCCGACAGTAGCCAAGGACACAGCGACGGTACGGCGAAGGGGCGGGGCCGGGGGTTTCCCGGTCCCGCCCCTTCGCCGTCTCCGGATGTCGGGTTACGCCAGCTTCGCCAGGGCCGCGTCGATGCGCTGCAGGGTCTTCTCCTTGCCCAGGATCTCCAGGGACTCGAAGAGGGGGAGGCCTACCGTGCGGCCGGTGACGGCCACGCGGACCGGGGCCTGGGCCTTGCCGAGCTTGAGGCCGTGCTCCTCGCCGGCGGCCAGGACGGCTTCCTTGAGGGACTCCGGGCTCGTCCAGTCGGCCGCCTCCAGCTTGGCGCGGGCCGTGGTGAGCAGGGCCACCGGGTCGCCCTTGCCCATGGCCTTCGTCCAGCTCGCCTCGTCCTCGACCGGCTGCTTCAGGAAGAGGAAGTCGACGTTCGCCGTGATGTCGGAGAGGACCGTCAGACGGGTCTGGGCGTGCGGGGCGATGGCTTCCCAGGCGGCCTGGTCGAAGTCCTCGGGGGCCCAGTTGGCGTGCGGGGCCTGCAGCCAGGGCGCGCAGGCCTCGGTGAAGGCCTTCACGTCCAGGCGGCGGATGTGGTCGGCGTTGATCGCCTCGGCCTTCTTCAGGTCGAAGCGGGCCGGGTTGGCGTTCACGTCCGCCAGGTCGAACTTCTCGATCATCTCCTTGATCGAGAAGACGTCCTGGTCGGCCGAGAAGGACCAGCCGAGCAGGGAGAGGTAGTTCAGGAGGCCTTCCGGCAGGAAGCCGCGCTCCCGGTAGAGGTTCAGATTCGCCTGCGGGTCGCGCTTGGAGAGCTTCTTGTTGCCCTCGCCCATGACGTAGGGCAGGTGGCCGAAGGTCGGGATCTGCTGCGCGACGCCGAGCTCGATCAGGGCGCGGTAGAGCGCGATCTGGCGCGGGGTCGAAGAGAGCAGGTCCTCGCCCCGCAGGACGTGGGTGATCTGCATCAGGGCGTCGTCGACCGGGTTCACCAGGGTGTACAGCGGGGCGCCGTTGGCGCGCACGATGCCGTAGTCCGGGACGTTCTCCGGGGTGAAGGTGAGCTCGCCGCGGACCGCGTCCGTGAAGGTGATCGGCTCGTCCGGCATCCGGAAGCGGATGATGTGGCTGCGGCCTTCGGTCTCGTAGGCCTGCTTCTGCTCGGGCGTCAGCGTGCGGCACGTGCCGTCGTAGCCGGAGGGCTTGCCGGCCGCGCGGGCGGCCTCGCGGCGGGCGTCCAGCTCTTCGGTGGTGCAGTAGCAGGGGTAGGCGTAGCCGCCGTCGACGAGCTTCTGCGCGACGTCCTTGTAGATGTCCATGCGCTGCGACTGGCGGTACGGCGCGTGCGGGCCGCCGACCTCCGGGCCCTCGTCCCAGTCGAAGCCGAGCCAGTGGAAGGCGTCCAGGAGCTGCTCGTAGGACTCCTCCGAGTCCCGGGCCGCGTCCGTGTCCTCGATACGGAAGACCAGCTGGCCGCCGGTGTGCCGGGCGTAGGCCCAGTTGAACAGGGCGGTGCGGACCAGGCCCACGTGGGGGTTGCCGGTCGGGGAGGGACAGAAACGTACGCGGACGTTGGTCGCGTTAGCCACGCTTGATCACCTTGTTGGTGAGAGTGCCGATGCCTTGGATGGTGACGGCGACCTCGTCGCCGACGTTGAGGGGGCCGACGCCCGCGGGGGTGCCGGTGAGGATCACATCTCCGGGGAGCAGCGTCATCGCCTCGGTGACGTTGACGATCAGGTCCTCGATGGAGTGGGTCATCTGGCTCGTGGAGCCGAGCTGCCGCTGCTCGCCGTTGACCGTGCACTGGATCGCCAGGTCGGACGCGGCCGCGATGTCGAGGTCCGTCTCCACCCAGGGGCCGATGGGGCAGGAGGTGTCGAAGCCCTTGGCCCTGGCCCACTGCTTCTCGCGCTTCTGCACGTCACGGGCGGTGACGTCGTTGGCGCAGGTGTAGCCGTAGATGACGTCCTTGACGCGCTCGCGCGGGACCTCACGGCACATCCGGCCGATGACGACGGCCAGTTCGGCCTCGTGGTGCAGCTCGCTGGAGAAGGAGGGGTACTCGATGGCGTCGCCGGAGCCGATCATGGAGGTGGTCGGCTTGAAGAAGGCGAAGGGGGTCTCCGGGACGTCGTTGCCCAGTTCCTTCGCGTGGTCGGCGTAGTTGCGGCCGAAGGCGACGATCTTGTTGCCGAGCACCGGGGGCAGCAGCCGGACCTTGCTCAGCGGCACCTTGACGCCGCTGAGCTCGAAGTCGGCGTACGGAATGCCCTTGATGATGTCGAGGACCGGCTCGCCCTCGTCGCCGGGGCCTGCGCCCTCGACCGCGCCGAAGGCGACGTTGCCGTCGATGGAGAACCTGGCGATGCGCACGGAATGCGGGCCCCTCTGCTTGCGCTGCTTGGGCTCCCGGAGACTTCGGAGCTCCTGGAGACTGACGCTCCAGGCTAACGCGCACAGCGGGGACGACCTCGCCGTATTACTCCGCGACGGCGGTGGCCGGGGCCCGCGTGACTACTCCGCCGGAACGGTGACCGGGGCCTCCATCAGGACCGTGCGCCGGGGGTTGGCCGTGTTGGCCGGCAGGGCGGTGAGGTCGACGGGCTGCTCCGGCTGCTCGGGAGCCGTCTGCAGCTCCTCGGCGTCTTCCAGGTGCGCCAGGGTGGTGCGCCGCGGGTTGGCTATGTTGCGGAACATCATCGTCGTCTTCACTGCGGCTTCGACCTCTTGGATCTCTGTGGATTGGATCTCTGCGGACTGGGGGTTGACGGTTTAGCCATCCCTGTAAAGCGTCAGGCTAAACATTCGAATTCCCGGCAAAGACGGGAACTCCCCTTGATCTCCATGTGAGTTTGCTCACGAGCGCTCAGACGAAGCGGACAGAACGGGCGGCCAACTCGCCTCAGCGGAACGGACATTCCGCCATTGAAGTGCCGATTCCGCTCCTGATCATGGCGACTGGGACACCTGCCAGGCCTCGATAACTCGTACGCAAACGTCCGGTATGTACGAGATACGGCTACACGTCTCGTAGCGCGGTGCTCACCGGCTGTCACAGAGGTCACGGCCGGGTACCCGGGCCTTGTTGGAGATCCGGCACTGTGCTGGAATTCCCCAAACCGCCGCAGGTATGAACCGGCGCGCACGGGCGCAACGCAGCGCCGAGTGGCGGTGGGAGAGGGGGAGACGCGCCGGTCACTCACGACCACCCGGGCCCTTCGGGCCCACGACGCCGACACCGTCCCACCGTCTGTACGGAGGGACGCCTGGTCCAGAGGTTGCGACGCTAGTGCAGGGACGTTTCAAGAGGGAAGGCAGCGCTGCGGCGGAGCCGGAGCTGCGCGGCGGGACTAACCCCATGGCAAGCAGCTCCTCGCCGGCCGACACCCCGGGCGCCGACGGCTCGGGCCGCGCCGGGGGCACCGGTGCGTCCACAGGCAGGCCGTCGGCGGGCGCCAAGGGAGCGGGCAGCGCCGGCTCACGAATAGCCCTGCGCAACTGGCGCATCTCGACCCGTCTCGTCTCGCTGCTCGCCCTTCCCGTGGTCGCCGCCACCACCCTCGGCGCGATCCGTATCGGCGACTCCATGGACGAGATGGAGCAGCTGGACCGGATGAAGCTGCTCACCGACATGACCAAGCAGGCCACCGAGCTGGCCGCCGCGCTCCAGGAGGAGCGCGACCAGTCGGCGGGCCCCCTCGCCCACGGCGGCAAGTCGTCGGACTTCACGGTCAAGGGCTCGCGCGGCAAGACCGACCGGGCCAGGGACTCGTTCCTGCAGGGCACGTCGGACATCGACGACGCCCGCGGCGACCAGGCGATCAACAGCATCCGTGACAACGTCGTCCAGATCTCGACGCAGCTGCGGGCCCTGAAGGACATCCGGCGCGACGCCTACAAGAAGGGCGCGCCGACCTCGCAGACCGTCGCCAGCTACAACCAGCTGGTCGAACAACTGCTCAGCCTCTCCCGGGACATGGCGCTCGCCACCAGCAACCCGGAGATGATCCAGCGCACCCGTACCCTCGCGGCCTTCTCGTCGGCCAAGGAGTACGCCTCGGTGCAGCGCGCCGTGATCGCGGCCGCCCTGCCGCCGAACAAGGACGAGTTCGGCAAGCTCTCCGACAACGACCGGCTCTACGCGCTCTCCGCGCTGCAGAACGAGAAGGCGGAGATCAAGAGCTTCCAGCGGTCCTACGAGGGCACCGGCGGCAACGCCGCCGAGCTGACCAAGCCGCTCGACGACAACAACGCCGTCATCAAGGACGCCAACGACTACGCGGAGCGCGTCCTCGAGAGCCCCAACGGCATGAAGAACCGGGAGCGGCGGTCCTACAAGGACTGGACCGACGCCTCGACCGCCAAGCTCAAGCAGATGGCGCTCATCGAGCAGACGCTCCTGAACGACATGGAGCAGGAGGCCCGCAAGCTGCGTGACGAGTCGCAGCGCGAGGCCATCATCAACGGTGCGCTGATCCTGCTCGTCCTCGGTGTCTCGCTCGTCGGCGCGTTCGTCGTGGCCCGGTCCATGATCCGCTCGCTGCGGCGGCTCCAGGACACCGCCACCCAGGTCGCCCAGGACCGGCTGCCCGAGCTGGTCAAGCAGCTCTCCGAGTCGGACCCGCAGGACATCGACACCTCCGTCGAGTCGGTCGGTGTGCACTCCCGGGACGAGATCGGCAAGGTGGCCGCGGCCTTCGACGACGTGCACCGCGAGGCGGTCCGCCTCGCCGCCGAGCAGGCCCTTCTGCGGGGCAACGTCAACGCGATGTTCACCAACCTCTCGCGCCGTTCGCAGGGCCTCATCCAGCGCCAGCTCTCGCTCATCTCCGAGCTGGAGTCCCGCGAGGCCGACCCGGACCAGCTGTCCTCGCTGTTCAAGCTCGACCACCTCGCGACGCGTATGCGCCGTAACGGTGAGAACCTCCTCGTCCTCGCCGGTGAGGAGCCGGGGCGTCGCTGGACCCGCCCGGTTCCGCTGGTCGACGTGCTCCGTGCCGCCGCGTCCGAGGTGGAGCAGTACGAGCGCATCGAACTGGCCGCGGTGCCCACCACCGAGGTCGCGGGCCGCGTCGTCAACGACCTCGTGCACCTGCTCGCGGAGCTGCTCGAGAACGCCACCTCGTTCTCCTCGCCGCAGACCAAGGTCAAGGTCACCGGTCACGCGCTGCCCGACGGGCGCGTGCTGATCGAGATCCACGACACCGGCATCGGCCTCTCCCCCGAGGACCTCGCCGCGATCAACGAGCGGCTCGCCTCGCCGCCCACCGTGGACGTCTCCGTCTCGCGCCGCATGGGCCTGTTCGTGGTCGGCCGGCTCTCGCAGCGGCACGGCATCCGCATCCAGCTGCGCCCCTCCGACTCCGGCGGTACGACGGCACTCGTCATGCTGCCCGTGGACGTGGCCCAGGGCGGCAAGAAGGTCCCGGGCGGCAAGTCCGGCGCGCCCGCTCCGTCCGGTGGCCCCGCGGCGGCGCAGGCAGCCGCCGGTGTGGCCGCCGCGCGCCGCGGCGCCCAGGGCGGTGGCGCCCCCGCCGGTGGCGGCC